>NZ_CP035493.1:2400000-3129990 GCF_004135385.1 Xylanimonas protaetiae
CGTCAACCCCACGCTCATCCCGCGCGTGAACGCCCCGGTACGGCAGCGGCCGCCCCGCGAGAAGAGCGCCTGACCTCGGCCGACGCGAGAGGGCCCCGACACCCGAAGGTGTCGGGGCCCTCTCGCACGGGGGTCAGGCGGCGGTGGTCGGGGCCCCCGCGTAGAGCCCGTCGACGACCGACGCGAAGTCCTTGATGACCAGTGCGCGCTTCACCTTCAGGGACGGCGTGAGGTAGCCGTTCGCCTCGGTGAAGTCGTTCTCCAGCACGTGGAACTTGCGGATCGACTCGGCGCGCGAGACGGCCTCGTTGGCGCGGGTCACGGCCCGGTCGAGGGCGGCGAGCACGTCGGGGTGGACGCGCGCCTCCGAGACCGGCATGTTCGGCAGGCCGTGCGTGGCGAGCCAGCCGGGCAGCATCTCCGGGTCCAGGGTCACGAGCGCGCCGATGAACGGGCGCTGGTCGCCGACGACGACGACCTGCGAGACCAGCGGGTGCGAGCGCAGGCGGTCCTCGAGCAGCGCCGGGGCGACGTTCTTGCCGCCGGCGGTCACGATGATCTCCTTCTTGCGGCCCGTGATGCGCAGCCGGCCGTGCGAGTCGAGCGTGCCCAGGTCGCCCGTGTGGAACCAGCCGTCCACGAGCACCTCGGCCGTGAGCTCCGGCTGGTTGCGGTAGCCGCGGAAGATGTGCGGTCCCTTGAGCAGGATCTCGCCGTCGTCGTCGATCTGGACGGACGTGCCCGGCAGCGGCGGGCCGACCGTGCCGATCGCGACCGAGCGCGGCAGGTTCACGGCGGCGGGCGCCGTCGTCTCCGTCAGGCCGTAGCCCTCGAGGACCGTCACGCCGACGCCGCGGAAGAAGTGGCCCAGACGCTCACCGAGCGGGGCCCCGCCGGACACGGCGTGGACGACGGCGCCGCCCATGGCCTCGCGCAGCTTCGAGAGCACGAGCCGGTCGGCGAGCTTGTGCTGGAGGGCGAGCGCGGGCGGGACCGGGCCGGCCTCCCGCGCGCGCGACGTCGCGATGGAGGTGCGGGCGGCCCAGTAGAAGATCTTCCGCTTGAGCGGCGAGGCCGAGGCCTTCTGCTCGGCCGAGTTGTACACCTTCTCGAAGACGCGGGGGACGGCGAGCAGGAAGGTGGGCTTGAAGGAGCCGAGGTCGGCCACGAGGTTCTTCACGTCCGGCGCGTGGCCCAGCACGGTGTTGGCCGAGAGGACGGCGACCTGGATGAGGCGCGCGAAGACGTGCGCGATCGGCAGGAACAGCAGGGTGCGGGCGCCGTCGTGGTCGATGACCTCGGGCAGCACCTCGGCCGCGTTGCGCGAGACGTGCGCGAAGTTGCCGTGCGTGAGCTCGGCACCCTTGGGGCGGCCCGTCGACCCGGAGGTGTAGATGATCGTCGCGAGGTCGCTCGCCCGGGTGGCGGTGCTGCGGGCGGTGACGTCCTGCGCGGCGACGGCCTCGCCCGCGGCGCGCAGCGCCTCCAGGGCGCCGGCGTCGATGACGAGCACGTCCTCGAGCTCCGCGACCGACGCGCGGACGGCGTCGACGATCCCGGCGTGCGCGGCCGTCTCGACGACGGCGAAGCGGCACCCGGCGTCGGACAGGATCCACTCGACCTGGTCGGGGGAGGAGGTCTCGTAGACGGGGACGGGGACGCCGCCGACGGCCCAGACCGCATAGTCGACGAGCGTCCACTCGTAGCGGGTGCGCGACATGATGGCGACACGGTCGCCCACCTCGACGCCGCGGGCCAGGAGGCCGCGGGCCACCGACATGACGTCGGCGGCGAAGGCGTTCGCGCTCACGGGGACCCAGGGGGCCTGCGGCGTCTCGCGGCGTTCGAGCAGGGGCCCGTCGCCGGTGCGGGCGACACGGTCGGCGAGCATCGAGCTGATGCTGGTCGTTTCCGGGACGTCCACCAGAGCGGGCGTCGTCGCGAGGTTCACGGTCATCGTCTCCGTCTGTCCAGGTCTGACCCAGTGTCGGACCTGCCGCGACGCTACCGGACCCTCCGCCCACCCGGCGCCTTCGGCCCGCATAGGATCGGTCACATGACCCCACCCGCGGTGCCCGACGAGATCCTGGGTTTGCGACGCAGTATTGACAACATTGACGCAGCCTTGGTCCATCTGCTCGCCGAGCGGTTCAAGATGACCGAGCGCGTGGGCCACCTCAAGGCCGTCGGCGGCCTGCCTCCCGCCGACCCGGCCCGTGACCGCCAGCAGATCGACCGCCTGACCGCGATGGCGACGGAGGCGGGGCTGGACCCGGAGTTCGCCGAGGGGTTCCGCGCGTTCATCGTCGCCGAGGTGATCCGCCACCACGAGCGCATCGCGGCGGAGTACGCCGCGGGCCACCTCGAGGGCGACGTCCCGGCGCTCGACACGTTCGCTTGAAGGGGGTAGGCAGCTCGTAGCGCCGGGGCCCGGGCCCTGGGGGTGCGCTGCGCCGCGTCGCGTCGCACCCTTGGTAGACAGCCGAGACCGGGAGGCGCAAGAGCTGACATGAAGACCGACTGGATCAAGCCCCTCATCGGCCGCCCTGGGCCGTTCGCGACGGTGTACCTCGACGCGACCCGCTCCGCGGAAGCCGGCGACAGGGACGTCGAGGGCCGCTGGAAGGCTGTGCGTCGCACGCTCGCCGCGCAGGGCGCGCCCGACGGCGTCCTGGACGCCGTCGAGGACGCCGTGCTGCGGCCCACGCGCAAGCCGGGCGCACACGGGCGCGTCGTCATCGCCGACGCCGACGGCGTGCTGGTGGACAAGGCCCTGCGCACGGCGCCGACGGTGGCAACCGGCGTCTGGCACCCCGTGCCCGCGCTGCTGCAGGCCGCGCTCGCTGCCGACGAGGAGGTCACCGCGCTCAAGGTGGCCGTCGACCGCACGGGCGCCGACCTGACGCTGACCGGCCCGGGGGCTGGGACGCCCCGCGCACCTTCGAGGCCCCGCACGACGACGTCTCGAAGGTGGACGTGGGTGGCTCCCGCGGAGCCGGGTCGGGCGGGACCGGCGGCGCCGGCGGCGGAGACCGCGGCGGCTCGTCCGCCGAGGCGCGCGCCGAGGACTCGCTGGCCCGCAACTCCGAGGCGATCGCCAAGGAGGTCGACAAGGCCGTGACGGCCGCGAAGCCCGAGATCGTGCTGCTCTACGGCGACGCCCGCACGGTGCGCGGCGTGCGCGGGTCGCTCGTGCGCCCCGTCTCCGAGCTCACCGTCGAGGTGGCCGGCGGCGGCCGCGGGGCGGGTGTCCACGAGGGCGCGTTCGCCGAGAACCTCGACGAGGCGCTCGACTCCTACCGCGAGCGCCGCCGCGAGGTGGTGCTGTCCGAGCTGCGGCAGGGGCAGGGCCGCGAGCAGGGTGCGGTGAGCGGCGTCGAGGACGTCGTCGCGGTGCTGTCGCGCGGGCAGGTCAAGGCGCTCGTGCTGAGCGAGGACGTGGGGTACGACGGCGCGCTCGTCGTCGGCGCGGACGGTGCGCGGGGCCCGCTGAGCGGGCGGACCCTGTGGATCGGCCCGGACCCGCTGGCGATCGCGACGTCGCGTGCGACGCTCGAGGACGCCGGGTACACCGAGGGCCTCGAGGAGCTGCCGGCGGCGATCGCGCTGGTGCGCGCGGCCGTGGGGCAGGACGCCGGGCTGTGCGTGTGCCCGGAGGGCGCCGCCGAGCTCATCGACGGGGTCGGGGCGACGCTGCGCTGGCACGACGGCAGCACGCCGCAGGAGGTCGCGGCGACGATGAGCCGCGACGCGGACCTGCTGCGGTGACCTGAGGACGCAGCGCGGCCCGGCCCCCGTGAGGGGAGCCGGGCCGCGCCGCGCGCGCCGGTGTCAGACGCGCGGCGTCTTGCGTCAGGCGCGCGGCGTCTTGACCGGGGGCTCGCCGAGCTGCGAGGCGAGCACGACGATGCCGCCCTGGACGTCGGGGTCGCCCTGGCCGTCGGCGGCCTCGACGAGCTCGGAGGGGCCCTCGACACGGCCGGCGCCGCGGACGTCGTCGAGCGCCGAGCGCACGCCCGCGAGGGCGCCGGCCGGGACGGCGAGCGTCACGGAGAGGATCGGCGTCTTGGGCGACACCTTGGCCTCGGACTTGATCTTGCGCAGCGCGGCCAGGGCGTCGCCCGCGGCGGCGAGCTGCACCGGGTCGGCGTCGCCCGCGGCGGCACGCAGCGGGGCCGACACCGGCCAGGCGGCGCGGTGCACCGAGCCCTCGCGCCACCACGACCAGACCTCCTCGGTCGCGTACGGCAGCACCGGCGCGAGCAGGCGCAGCATCGTGTCGAGGGCGAGCGCGAGCGCGGTGCGCGCCGACGTCGTCCCGGCCGAGACCTCCGACGACGCGGCGCCGGCGCCGTAGGCGCGGTCCTTGACGAGCTCGAGGTAGTCGTCGCAGAACGTCCAGAAGAACGTCTCGGTGACCTCGAGCGCGCGCGTGTGGTCGTACGCCTCGAGCGCCTCGGTGGCCGCGTCGACGACGGCGGCCAGGCCCGCGAGCATCGCGCGGTCGAGCTCGACGGTCACGGCCGCGGGGTCGAGGACGATCTCGCCGGCGCCGCCGAAGTCGAGCACGAACTTCGAGGCGTTGAGCACCTTGATGGCCAGGCGGCGACCGATCTTCATCTGGCCCTCGTCGAACGCCGCGTCGGTGCCGAGGCGGGCCGAGGCCGCCCAGTACCGCACCGCGTCGGAGCCGTGCTGCTCGAGCAGGCCCAGCGGCGTGACGACGTTGCCCTTCGACTTCGACATCTTCTTGCGGTCGGGGTCGAGGATCCAGCCGCTGATGGACGCGTTGGCCCAGGGCAGGCCGCCGCACTCGAGGTGCGAGCGCACCACGGTCGAGAACAGCCAGGTGCGGATGATGTCCTGGCCCTGCGGGCGCAGGTCCATCGGGTAGATGCGCTCGAACAGGTCGTTGTCGCGCTCCCAGCCGGCCACGATGAGCGGGGTCAGGGACGACGTCGCCCAGGTGTCCATGATGTCCTGGTCGCCGACGAACCCGCCGGGCACGCCGCGCTGCTCCTCGGTGTAGCCCGCGGGGCCTCGGCGGTCGGGTCGACGGGCAGCGAGGCCTCGTCAGGCACGATCGGGTGGCCGTAGTCGACGTCGCCGGACTCGAGCACGGGGTACCAGAGCGGGATGGCCACGCCGAAGAACCGCTGGCGCGAGATGAGCCAGTCGCCGTTGAGGCCGTTGACCCAGTTCTCGTAGCGGACGCGCATGAAGTCCGGGTGGAAGTCGAGCTCCTTGCCGCGGCCCAGCAGCTCGGCCTTGAGGTCCCGGCCGGGCACGTCGCGGCCGCCGTTGCGGATGTACCACTGGCGGCTGGTGACGATCTCGAGGGGCTTGTCGCCCTTCTCGTAGAAGTTCGTCTTGCGCTGCGTGGCGACGGGCTCGGCGGCGAGGTCGCCCGACTCGCGCAGGGCGTCGACGACGGCCTTGCGGGCGGAGAACGTCGTCTTGCCCGCGAGGCCGTCCGCGTACAGCGCGGCGCCGGGGCCGTCGGCGATCCACTCCGGCGTCTCGCGGGACAGGCGGCCGTCGCGCTGGATGATCGAGCGCACCGGCAGCTGGAGCTCGCGCCACCACTGGACGTCGGTGAGGTCACCGAAGGTGCAGCACATGGCGATGCCGGCGCCCTTGTCCGGCTCGGCGGCGGGGTGCGCGAGCACGGGGACCTCGACGCCGAACAGCGGCGACGTCACGGTCGTGCCGAACAGGTGCTGGTAGCGCTCGTCGTCGGGGTGCGCGATGAGCGCGACGACGGCGGGGATGAGCTCGGGGCGCGTCGTCTCGATGTGGATCGGCGTGCCGTCCGGCGCGTGGAACGCGACCTTGTGGAAGAAGCCAGGGTAGTCGCGCGCCTCGAGCTCGGCCTGGGCCACCGCCGTCTGGAACGTCACGTCCCACAGGCCGGGGGCCTCGGCCTGGTAGGCCTCGCCGCGCGCGAGGTTGCGCACGAACGCACGCTGGGCGGCGGCCCGCGAGGTCGCGCCGATGGTCTGGTACGTCTGCGCCCAGTCGACCGACAGGCCGAGGTAGCGCCAGACGCCCTCGAACGCCTTCTCGTCCTCGGCGGTCAGGCGCAGGCACAGCTCGATGAAGTTCTGGCGCGACACGGGCACCTGGTCGGCGGGCTTGACGGCTTTGCCATCGGTGCCCTGGTGCGGCGGCACGAAGTCCGGGTCGTAGGGCAGCGAGATGTCCACGCGCACGCCGTAGTAGTTCTGCACGCGGCGCTCGGTGGGCAGGCCGTTGTCGTCCCAGCCCATCGGGTAGAACACCTCGAGCCCGCGCATGCGCTGGTAGCGCGCGAGGATGTCGGTGTGCGTGTACGAGAACACGTGGCCGACGTGCAGCGAGCCCGACGCCGTCGGGGGAGGCGTGTCGATCGAGTAGACCTGCTCGCGCGTCTTGGAACGGTCGAACGCGTACGTGCCGTCGGCCTCCCAGCGCTCGCCGAGCTTGGTCTCCAGGCCCTCGAGCGAGACCCGGTCCGGTACCTCCCGGACCACCGCGCGGACGACGTCTGCCTGCGCACCGGCGGCAGGAGAGGGGGTCGTGGCGGGGGCGTCGGGGGTGAAGTCGCTCATGGTCCGCCATTGTCCCAGATGCGGGCCCGCCGCACGGAACCGAGTCCGGCGTGACGCAACTCATCGAGGGAATCGATCGGAACCATTTGCAGTTTCGATAGGACGTGCCGCACGCTGGCAGCACCCCGAACCACCCCCGCACCCTGGAGGAGCCCCACCATGCGCCGTCCCCGCGCCCTCGTCACCGCCGTCGCCGCCTCGCTCGTCCTGGCGCTCGGCGCGTGCTCCTCGGGCGCCGACGCCGACTCGAGCGCGTCGGGCGACGGCCTCGGCCTGGTCAAGGCGGGCACGCTGACCGTCGCGACCGAGGGCACCTACCGCCCGTTCAGCTTCCACGACGGCGGTGCCGGCGACCTGACCGGCTACGACGTCGAGGTGGCCCAGGCCGTCGGCGAGAAGCTCGGCCTCAAGGTCGAGTTCAAGGAGACGCAGTGGGACGCGATCTTCGCGGGCCTCGACGCGGGCCGCTTCGACACCATCGCCAACCAGGTCTCCATCACCGCCGAGCGCCAGGCCAAGTACCTGTTCAGCCAGCCGTACACGATCTCCCACGGCGTGGTCGTGGTGCGTGACGGCGACACGTCGGTGACGTCCTTCGCGGACCTCAAGGACAAGACCACCGCCCAGTCGCTGACCAGCAACTGGTACAAGCTGGCGACGGACTCCGGCGCCAAGGTGGAGCCCGTCGAGGGCTGGGCCCAGGCCGTCGCCCTGCTCCAGCAGAAGCGCGTCGACGCCACGATCAACGACGAGCTGACCTACCTCGACTACGTCAAGGAGAACGGCCAGTCCGGCCTGGCGGTCGCGGTGCAGACCGACGACACCTCGAAGTCCGCGTTCGTCTTCACCCAGAAGAAGACCGCGCTCCAGGAGAAGGTCGACGGCGCCCTCGCCGACCTTGCCGCGGACGGCACGCTCACCGAGCTGTCCCAGAAGTACTTCGGCGACGACGTCTCGAAGTGACCTCGCTGCGCCGGTCGGGCCCGTTCGGCGGGCCCGACCAGCGCTGACGTGGTTTGGTGACCCTCGTGGACTGGGACCTGTTCACGAGCTCGTTCTGGCCGATCCTCCGCGGTGGTCTGGTGGGCACGATCCCGCTGGCCCTCGCGTCGTTCGCCATCGGGCTCGTCATCGCCCTCGGCGTCGCGCTGCTGCGCCTGTCGACGCACCCCGTGCTCTCGTGGCTGGGGCGCGCGTACGTGTCCGTCATCCGCGGCACGCCGCTGCTCGTGCAGCTCTTCGTGATCTTCTACGGCCTGCCGTCCGTCGGCGTCGTCATCGACCCCTGGCCGAGCGCCATCGTCGCGTTCTCGCTCAACGTCGGGGGCTACGCCGCCGAGGTGATCCGCGCCGCGATCCTCTCGATCCCGCAGGGCCAGTGGGAGGCCGCGTACACGATCGGCATGCGGCGCACGACGACGCTGCGCCGCGTCGTGCTGCCGCAGGCGGCGCGCGTGTCGGTGCCACCGCTGTCCAACACCTTCATCTCGCTGGTCAAGGACACGTCGCTCGCCTCGCTGATCCTGGTGTCCGACGCGTTCCGGCAGGCGCAGGTGATCGCCGCCGCGACGAGCCAGTTCATGCTCCTGTACCTCGAGGTCGCGCTCGTGTACTGGCTCATCTGCACGGTCCTGTCGTTCGGCCAGGACCGCCTCGAGAAGAGGCTGGAGCGCTATGTCTGACGCCCCCCTGCTCCGCGCCCGCGGGATCCGCAAGGCCTTCGGCGACCACCAGGTGCTGCGCGGCGTCGACCTCGACGTCCGCCGCGGCCAGGTGATCGCGCTCATCGGCCCCTCCGGCTCCGGCAAGACGACGATGCTGCGCTCGCTCAACGGCCTGGCGACGCCCGAGGCCGGCACGCTGGAGCTCGACGGCGGGCCGTCGATCGACTTCGCGGCCACGGTGCCCAAGGAGCAGCGGCTCGCGCTGCGCGACCGCTCCGCGATGGTGTTCCAGCACCACAACCTGTTCCCGCACCTGACCGTGCTCCAGAACGTCACCGAGGGGCCCGTGCAGGTGCGCCGCGTGCCGCGGGCGCAGGCCGAGGCGCGCGGCCTGGAGCTGCTCGGCCGGGTCGGGCTGGCGGACAAGCGCGACGCGTACCCGCGCGAGCTGTCGGGTGGGCAGCAGCAGCGCGTCGGCATCGTGCGCGCGCTCGCGCTCGGGCCCGACCTGCTGCTGTTCGACGAGCCGACGTCGGCCCTCGACCCCGAGCTCGTGGGCGAGGTGCTGGGCGTCATGAAGGAGCTCGCCGAGGAGGGCTGGACGATGGTCGTGGTGACCCACGAGCTGTCCTTCGCCCGCGCCGTGGCGGACGAGGTGCTGTTCCTCGACGGCGGCGTCGTCGCCGAGCGCGGGGCGCCGCGGGACCTGTTCACCAACCCGCGCGAGGAACGGACGCGGCAGTTCCTGCACCGGATCCTCCACCCGCTGGACTGACGGCGCGGCGGGCGGCGCCGGGCCGGCCCCGCTGCTCGTCGGAACGTGGCTTCGGGATCGGACCGTGCATCGCAGCGCACGTTCCGATCCCGCACGCACGTCCCGATCACGGCGGCCGGGGTGCCGTGTGCCAGGATCGCGGGGTGAAGGTGCTTCGTCCCCGGGTGGTCGCCGAGCTTCGTGACGGGTTCGTCGCGACCGAGGCGCCGGCGCTCCAGGTGTCGATCCGGGCTGCGCTGCAGCCAGGGGAGCGCGGCTCGGAGCCCGTCTCCGCGGACCTGCGGTTCGCGCCGGGCGCGGACGGGCGGGTCGTGGTGCTGTGGCGCAACCGGCACGTCGGGTTCGTCCCGCCGTCGCACCGCGAGGTCCTCGCCGCGCAGGTGGCCGCGGCAGGGAAGGCGACCGTGCAGGCCGAGGGGTGCGTCTACCGCGACGGCGGCGTGCGGCGCGTGTGGGTCGGCCCGCTCCCAGCCGCAGGGTTCCCCCGGGTCGAGCCGGGGTACGACGAGCTCCCCGCGCCCGAGACCACGCTGTTCGGGTTCTCCCTGAAGCGGCCCCCCGGCGCGGGCTGAGCGGCGCGGCCTGAGCCGGGTCCGTCCGCGCCCGGCCGCAGGTTCGCGGCGGGCGACGACCGTCCCCACGGCCCGAACGGTCCGGCTATGGTCGGATCATGGGTCTGACCATCGGCTATGCCGCCATGCTCGAGCAGTTCCACCCCACCGAGATCGTCGAGCTGTCCGTGCTCGCCGAGCAGCACGGGTTCTCCGGCGTCATGGCCGCCGACCACTACCAGCCGTGGGTGCCGCAGCAGGGGCAGGCGGCGTTCGTGTGGAACGTGCTCACGGCCCTGGGGGAGCGCACGCGCGGCGACCTCGGCCCCGGCGTCACCGCCCCGACGTTCCGGTGGCACCCCGCGATGGTGGCCCAGGCCTCCGCGACGCTCGCCGCCATGTACCCGGGCCGCCACTGGCTGGGTCTCGGCTCGGGCGAGGCGCTCAACGAGCACGTCATCGGCGGCTACTGGCCCGAGGCGGCCGAGCGCAGCAACCGCATGTTCGAGGCCATCGAGATCATCAAGAAGCTGTTCCGGTCCGGCATCGAGGGCAAGGACGTCAAGCACTCCGGGCAGTTCTACACGCTCGAGTCGACCCGGCTGTGGACCATGCCCGAGGTGCCGCCGGAGATCCTCGTGGCCACCGCCGGCCCCATCAACGCCAAGCGCACGGGCAAGTACGCCGACGGCATCATCACCGTGGGCGCGCCCCTGGAGAAGATCTCCATGCTGTTCGGCAAGTTCGAGGAAGGCGTGCGCGAGTCCGGCCGCGACCCCGAGGGCATGCCCAAGGTGCTCCAGGTGCACATGAGCTGGGCCGAGACCGACGAGGAGGCCCTCACCAACGCGATGACCGAGTGGCCCAACGGCGGCATGAGGTTCCCCAAGGCCGACATCCGCTCGCCGCACGACTTCGCCCAGATGGCCAAGCTGGTGCGCCCCGAGGACTTCGAGGGCCGCATGGTCATCAGCGCCGACCCCGACAAGCACCGCGCGGCCATCCAGAAGTACGTGGACCTCGGCTTCGACCGCGTCTACCTGCACAACGTGGGACGCAACCAGAAGGAGTGGATCGAGGTCTTCGGCCGCGACGTGCTCCCGAAGCTCCACCGGTGAGCCGGCGGTTCGAGGTCTGGGCACCCGACGGGCTCGGCGAGGTCCGCCCCGGCGACGACCTCGCCGTCGTCGTCGGCGACCTGCTGGACGGTGACATGAGCTGCGGCGACCTGAACGACGGCGACCTGCACGACGGCGACGTCCTGGCCGAGGGCGACGTCGTCGTCGTGACGTCCAAGATCGTGTCCAAGGCCGAGGGGCGCGTGCTCGCCGCCGCCGACCGTGAGCAGGCCATCACCGACGAGACCGTGCGCGTCGTCGCCACGCGGGAGCGCCCCGACGGGCCGCCGCTGCGCATCGTCGAGAACCGGCTCGGGCTCGTCATGGCGGCCGCCGGCGTCGACGCGTCGAACACGCCCGACGGCACCGTGCTGCTGCTGCCCGTCGACCCCGACGCCTCCGCGGCCCGGCTGCGGGACGCGCTGCGGGCACGGTTCGGCATCGACAGGCTCGGCGTCGTCGTCACCGACACCGCCGGGCGGGCGTGGCGCGACGCGCTCGTCGACATCGCGATCGGCGCCGCGGGCGTCGCCGTCGTCGACGACCTGCGCGGCGGCGTCGACGCGCACGGGCGGCCGCTGCACGTGACCGTCACGGCTGTCGTCGACGAGATCGCCGCGGCGTCCGAGCTCGTGCGCGGCAAGGCGGCGGGGCGGCCCGTCGCCGTGGTGCGCGGCCTCGGCGAGCACGTCCCGTCCGGCTGGACGCCCGACGGCGGCGGCGCCCGCACCCTGGTGCGCGCGAGCGAGAGCGACCTGTTCCGCGAGGGCACCACGGAGGCGTACACGCGCGGCTACGCCGACGCCGCCGGGGGCCGGCCGCCTGCGCCCTGACCCGCGGCCGCGGCGCCTGCGCGTCAGCCCGGCAGTTCGTCGTCAGACCGTTCCCCCGGGCGCACGGCCTGACGACGAACTGCCGGGCTGATGGCCTCTCGGGACGCGTCGGGGCAGGTCAGGGAAGCCTTCGCTTGCTGGACGTGGCGTCAGAACCGTGGTTTCTGTGGGGTATGACCGTCCTGCGGAACGTCGAACACCCGCCCAGCCTGGCCCAACGCCTCAACTGGCTCCGCGCCGGCGTGCTCGGCGCCAACGACGGGATCGTGTCCGTGGCGGCCGTCGTCGTCGGCGTCGCCGCGGCGTCGGCGGGCCACGCGGCGCTGCTCACCGCAGGCCTCGCGGCCCTCGTCGGCGGTGCCATCTCCATGGCGCTGGGGGAGTACGTCTCGGTGTCCTCGCAGCGCGACTCCGAGCGGGCGTACATCGCGCGCGGCGAGCTCGAGCTCGCCCCCGAGGACGTCGTCTCGCCCTGGCACGCGGCCTTCGCGTCCGCCGCCGCGTTCACCGCGGGCGGCATCCTGCCGCTGCTCTCCGTGCTGCTCGTGCCGCAGCCGTGGAAGGTCTTCGTGACCTTCGTCGTCGTGCTCGGCGCGCTCGCGGCCGCCGGGTGGACGGCCGCGCGGATCGGTGAGTCGCCCTGGCTGCGGTCCACCACCCGCGTCGTGGTCGGCGGGGCGCTGGCGCTCGCGGTGACGTTCGGGCTGGGCTCCCTGCTGGGCGTCACCGGCGTCGTCTGACGGTCCTCTGACGGTCCTCCAGCGCGTCAGTCCGGGGCGTCGAGCTCGGCCGTCACGGCCGCGGTGATCTCGATGTCGCGCGGGCGGAGCTCGAAGCCGCCGCCCCCGGCGTCGGCGGTCATCGCCTTGGCGAGCAGGCGCGGCGCGGGTGCCTCGCCCGGCCCGCCGAGGCCGGGGTGCAGACCCTCCTCGTACAGGCCGAGGACCCGTGGCTCGCCCAGCCCGAGCGCCTCGGCGTAGTCGGTGCCACGCGCGACGGCGTCGCGCGACGCCTCCGTGCGCAGCTCGCGCAGCAGGGCGGCGCGCGTCTCGGCCGTGAGGTCCCACTCGACGCGCTGCACGTCCACGTGCTCGACGTCGCCGAGGGCGGCGACCAGCTCGGCGATGCCGTCCGCGGCGGCGAACGTCACCTGCACGTCACCGCCCGCCCGGAACCGTGTCACCGGCTCGGACTGGCCGGGTGCGCCGCGTCCGGCGGGCACGGGGGCCCAGTCCTGGAACGCCCACGCGTGCACGCCCGGCGCGGTCCACGCCGTCGCCGTCCCGGCGTCCACCGCGTCCTTCGCGAGGGCGACGACGGTGCCGTGCGCCCGCTGCGCGGATGCCAGCGCGTCGGCGCGGGCGTCCGCCGTGACCGTCACGGCCAGGTGGACGGTGCCCCGCTCGGGGGCGACGGTGCGGGACGCGGAGCCTCGGACGGCGATGTGGGCCATGCGGCCATCCTCGGCGCCCGGCGCCCGTCCGGCCCGTCGAGCGGGCCGGACGAGGGCGGGGGCTCAGCAGACGGAGCCGCGGCGGCTGCTCGAGACGGTGCTGCACAGCGCGCCGACCTGCGACTGCAGGGTCGCGACCTGCGACCGGAGGGCGTCGAGGTCGCTGCGCAGGGCCGCGGCGTCGCCGCTCGGCGGGCTCACCGGGCGGTTCGCGAGCCCCTGCGTCGTGGCCTCGACCGCGCCGAGGCGCTGGGCCAGGTCCTCCAGCTGCGACAGCTGCTGGGTGGCCTGCTCGACCGCGGCGACCCGCGAGGCGAGGTCGTCGGTGGTGCCGTCGGCCGACGCGGCCTCGCCGGCCAGCCCGTCGACCTGGCCGGTGACGTCGTGGAGCTGCGACTGCACCTGCGTGACCTCGCGCGCGAGGCTCGCGTTCTGCCGCCACAGCGCCGTCGCCGCACCGCCCGCCGCGAGCGCCAGCAGCAGCGCGACGACGGCCGCGGCCGCCCAGACGCGCGTCGAGACGCGGGAGCCGTCGGCGTCGCCGCCCCCGTCGTCGAGGGCGAACGTGTCGAAGGCGAGGGGCGCGAGCGCGGCTGGGGGAACGGGGGCGGGCAGAGGAACGGGGGCGGGGAGCGCGACCGGATCGGGCGCCTGGGTCGGGGTCGACGCTGCAGGCGCCGCGGCGGAGGCGGCCGCCGCGGGCGTCGATGCCGGGCCGGACGCCACGGCCGCGGCAAGCAGCGCAGCCGGCCCGGGCACCGTCGCCGGCGTGGGCCTCGCGAGCGCGGGCATCGCGCCTGCGGCGGGCGACACCGGTGCAGGCAAGATCGTCGTCTCGTCCGAGGGTCGGGAGCGCGGCGGTGCGGGCTGCGGGGGAGTCGCGGGGGCCTCGGCGAAGTGCCGGCCGCTGCCGCGACGGGTCTGCGGTGCCGCCGCGCCGGGTGCGGTCGATCCTGCCCCCGCCGGCGGAGCCGGGACAGGCGCGGCCACCGGGACAGACGCCGCCGTCGGGACAGACGCCGACGAGACGAGCGGCGTCACCGGGACGGCCGTCGCCCGAACAGGCGTCGCCGGGACTGCCGGCGGCGTGGGGACCACGGGCACCGGGGCGGTCGGGTTCATGCGGCTCCTGTCGGGACGGTCCGGCTCTCCGAGCCGGGCACCGCACATGGTCGCCGTGCCGGGTGGGCGCTGACAAGTCGCGCGTCCACCGGGCGGACGGTCCCGGGTCGGCGCGCGCACCCGGCACGCCGCCGGCGCACCGGTGAGGTGACGGGCACCGACACCGCGGGCACCGACGCGGCGCACGCGGAGGCGACGCGCACGACGGCGGCGGACACTGAGGCGATGAACCTCGTCCAGGTCGCGCTCCGCGCGGAGGACCTCGACCGTGCCACCGACTTCTGGACGCACCTGCTCGGCGCCGGCCCCACGGGACGGTTCGACCCGCCCGGGCTGGTCTTCTTCGACCTCGACGGCGTCCGGCTCCTGCTGGAGCGCGGCGCGCCCGCGTCCCTGCTCTACGTCCACCTCCCCGGCCTGCGCGCACGCCTGCCGGAGCTTGCCGCGGACGGCGTCGTCGTCGAGTCGGAGCCGCACGTGATCTTCCACCACGACGACGCCGCCCTCGGGCCGGCAGGCAAGGACGAGTGGCAGGCGTTCGTGCGCGACAGCGAGGGCAACCTCGTGGGCCTCGTCGACTTCGCCTGAGCGGGCCGGCGGCCGCGCGCCGGCGTCGGCCCGCGGCAGGCGTCAGGCCGACGCCGTGACCTCCGCCGCCCCCTCGGGCGAGGCCTGCACGCGGAACGACCGCCCGCCGACGCGCAGCCCGTCGACGCGCAGCGCACCGATCGCCGACGGCGTCGGGGGCGTGGCCGCGAGCCCGCCGTCGGGCTGCGGGTCGAGGCCGAGCGCTGCCGTGAGGATCGCGACGGCCGACGCCGCCGACCACGCCTGCGGGTGGCACGCGGCCGGGTACGGCAGCGGTCCTGGCCCGTCGCCGACGGCGTTGCCGCCGTACAGCTCGGGCAGCTGGTACGCGAAGTGCGGGGCCGCCTCGAGCAGCCCGCGGGCGAGCACCCCGGCCTCGGCACCCAGCCCGGCCTTCGCGAGCCCGACGACGGCGATGGCCGTGTCGTGCGTCCAGACCGTCCCGCGGTGGTACCCGAGCGGCCAGTACCCCTGCGACGTCGTCGACAGGGTGCGCAGCCCGTACCCGGACGACATGTCGTCTGAGACGAGCCGGCGGGCGACCGCGCGCTCCTCGTCGGGGTCGAGGATGCCCGTGCCGAGCAGGTGTCCCATGTTGGAGGCCACGGAGTCGACCGCGGCGCCGTGCCTGTCGAGGGCGATCGCGACGTACGGGCCGTCGTCGTCGTGCAGCCAGAACTTCTGGCGGAAGCGCGCCTTGAGGGCGGCGGCCCAGTCGCGCCACTCCTGAGACCCGGGGCGCCCGAGGGCGTCGAGCAGGTCCGCGCCGCCCAGAGCCGCCTCGTGGGCGTAGGCCTGCACCTCGGACAAGGCGATCGGGCCCTCGGCGAGCCTGCCGTCCTTCCACTGGATGGAGTCGCCCGAGTCCTTCCAGCCCTGGTTCGACAGGCCGTGCCCGGTGGCGTCGGCGTAGTCGAGGAACCCGTCGCCGTCGGCGTCGCCGTGGTCGCGCATCCACGTCAGCGCCTTGTCGAGCGCGGGCAGCAGGGCCTCGACGTCGTCGCGCGCCATGCCCCACCGCCAGGCGTCGTGGAGCAGGCACACCCACAGGCTGGTCGCGTCGACGGTGCCGTAGTAGAGCGGCGGCAGCGACATGCCGCCCTCGCCCTTGAGCTCCTGGGAGCGCACCTCGTGCAGGATCTTGCCCGGCTGCTCGGCCGTCGCCGGGTCGTCCTTGGTGCCCTGCCGGGCGGCGAGCGTGCGCAGCGTGCCGCGGGCCAGGTCGGTGCCCAGGGGTAGCAGCAGCCGGGCGGCCCAGATCGAGTCGCGGCCGAACAGCGTGAAGAACCACGGGGCGCCCGCGGCGAGGAACGTCTCGTCGGGGGCGAAGTCGGCGCTCATGCGCAGCCCGCCGAGGTCCGCGAGCGAGCGCGTGACCAGCGCGGCGAGGCGCCGGTCGTCCGCCTCGACGGCGGGGACCGCCCACTCCGGGTCGGGGGCGGCGGGGGCGTGCACGACGGCCGCGACCTGCGACCGGACCGACCAGCCCACCGTGACGGGGCTGCCCGGGGCCGCCTGGAGGTCCCACGCGAGCGTCGCACCGGCGTCGTCGATGGTGACCTGGGCTCCCGGCGCGGTGACGACGACGTCGGCGCCGTCGTCGGACCAGCGGACGCCGTCGCCGGTGGCCTGGGGGGCCACGGGCGTGGTCGGGAGCCCCTGCTTGACGGTCTCGGTGCGGGTCAGGTCGGAGGCCACGTGGACCGTGAGGCGGCCGCTCACGGGCGCCTCGGTGCCGCAGGACACCTCGAGCTCCTCGCTCACCTGCCCCGGCGCGACCGTGCGGCGTCGGCGCAGCAGCGTCGTCGGGTCGGCGCCGGGGCCGTCGATCGACCGCAGCACCGCGGACGCCTCGAACGTGCCGGGGCCCGTGCCGCCCGCGGCGACCGCCTCGGGCAGGGCGCCGTCCACGCGCACCACGGCCTCGCTGAGGACGCGGACGTCGGCGTGGTAGACGCCGTGCAGGCCGCGCGGGTGCACCTGCCCGTCCGGTGAGCACCACACCTGGCTCGGCGCACGGAGCGTCACCTGCAGGTCGTGCAGCAAGGGCTGGAGCGGGACGGTCTCGGCGGTCATCAGGGCTCCCTCGACGTTGCGGAATGGCAGCGGTGTCCGGCATCTGTTGAGCGAACTGCTCCCTGTGACTAGCGTCACAGGTAGATCCATCAGACGACGAAACCTCCCGGACGGCATCCGCTCTCACCGAAGGAGTCCCACGATGGCTGGACGTACCACCCGGTCCCTGCGGACCTGGAAGGGCCGCGCGGTCGCGGCCTCGATCGCCGGGACGGCAGCCCTCGCGCTCGCCGCGTGCGGTGGCGGCGGCGGGTTCGACGACGGGGGTGGAGGCGGCGCGACGGAAGGGTCGGACAACGGCCCGCTGACCGTCCTCATCGGCTCCTCGGGCGACGCCGAGACGCAGACCATGACGAGCCTGCTCCAGGCCTTCACGGACGAGACCGGCATCCAGGCGAACCTGCGCAACGCCACGAACCTGCCGCAGGAGCTCGCCCAGGGGTTCGCCGCCGGCTCGCCGCCCGACCTCTTCTACGTGAGCCCCGAGCAGTTCCCGGGCTGGGCGTCCAACGGCTCGCTGTACGCGTACGGCGACCAGCTCGACGCGACGTTCCACGACACGCTCAAGCAGACGTTCACGTTCGACGGCAAGTTCTTCTGCGCCCCGAAGGACTTCTCCACGCTCGCGCTCGTCGTCAACACGACCGCGTGGACGGCGGCCGGGCTCACCGACGCCGACTACCCGAAGACGTGGGACGACCTGAAGGCGGTGGCACAGAAGCTCACCACCGGCACGCAGGTGGGCCTCTCGTTCGGACCTGAGTGGGCGCGCATCGGCGCGTTCATGGCCCAGGCCGGCGGGCACATGCTCGACGCGGACGGCCACGCCGACGTCGACACCCCGGAGAACCTGGCTGCCCTGACCTACGTCAAGGACCTGCTCACGTCCGGCGTCGCGGCGAAGCCGTCGCAGGTCGACTCGGGCTGGGGCGGCGAGGCGTTCGGCAGCCAGCGCGCCGCCATGACGATCGAGGGCAACTGGATCGTCGGCGCGATGCGGGCCGACTTCCCGACCGTCCAGTACAAGGTCGTGCCGCTCCCGGAGGGCCCTGGCGGCAAGGGCACGCTCCAGTTCACGAACTGCTACGGCATCGCAGCCGACTCGGACCACAAGGAGGCGGCGGTCCGGCTCGCCAACTTCCTGACCAGCGACGAGCAGCAGATGGAGGCCGCACGCGGCTTCGGCGTCATGCCGGCGGTCGACACCGTGGCCGACCAGTGGGCGGAGGAGAACCCCGACCAGAAGGCGTTCGTCGACGGCGCCGAGTACGCGCAGGGCGTGGCGCCGATCGAGGGGTGGACCGACGTCATCACCGACTTCAACGCCCAGCTCGAAGGCCTGACGACGGCTGATCCCCAGGCCATCCTCACGTCCGTCCAGAGCTCGCTCGCGGCGATCGCCCCGTGACGGCGACGGCGTCGGGCCCGGCGGCGACCGGCCGTCGTCGGGCCCGGAGGTCGGCTGGCCGCAGAGGCGGGCACGCCGCAGCCGGCTGGGTCTTCGTGACGCCCACGCTCGTGATCCTCGGGCTCTTCATGCTGATCCCGATCATCATGGCGTTGTGGGTGAGCGTCTCGGACTGGACCGGGCGCGGCAGCCCGTTCGCCGGCGGCGTCCACTTCGTCGGGGCCGACAACTACGCGAACATCCTCACGGGCGGGGGACTGCCGCAGCGGGACTTCGCGACGTCGCTGCGCAACAACGCCTACTACGTGCTGCTCGTCGTGCCGATCCAGACGGTGGTCTCGCTGCTGCTGGCCGTCATGGTCAACCAGAAGATCCTCCGGGCCCGGAGCGCGTTCCGGACGGCGTTCTACTTCCCGTCGGTGACCAGCTCGGTGGCCATCACCGTCGTGTTCCTGTTCCTGTTCACGGCGTCGGGCGCCGTGAACAGGTTCCTGAGCGCCCTCAGCATCAGCGGGCCCAACTGGTTCGCCGACCCGCGTGGGGTGATCCACATCATCCTGGGCGCGTTCGGCGTCGACGGGCCGCCCGCGGCGCTGCAGAACGCCCCGTTCCTGGGCCTGTCGTGGTGGCAGTGGCTCGCGGGGCCGTCCGTGGCCATGTGCGTGTTCATCATCATGGCGATCTTCACGACGTCGGGGACGTTCATGCTGCTGTTCATCGCGGCCCTGCAGAACATCGAGGGCGAGGTGGAGGAGGCCGCGATGATGGACGGCGCGAGCGCCTGGCAGCGGCTGCGCCTCGTCACCGTCCCGATGCTGCGCCCGACGATCTTCACGGTCGTCACCCTGGGCCTGGTCGGGACCTGGCAGGTCTTCGACCAGATCTTCACGGCCACGCAGGGCGGGCCTGGCAAGACGACGCTGACCCCGGCGTTCCTGTCCTACCAGGCGTCGTTCCTGAACCAGCGGTGGGGCAACGGCGCCGCGATCGCGTTCATCCTCTTCGTCATCATCGTGGTGATGACCCTCTTCCAGCGGATCGTGCTGCGGGAGCGGGACACGGTGCCGCGCCGCAAGAGGTTCGTCCTGTCCGGTGCGGTGACGACGCCGACCGCGGCCGTTGCCGCGGCGTCCTCGACACGCCCGCCGCCGTCCGCGTCGCCCGAACCGCCCGAGGAGCAGCCATGACGCGCAGGTGGACGACGCGAGCCGTCCTGCTCCACGTGGTGCTCGTCGCGCTCGCGCTCGTGTACATCTACCCGTTCCTGCTGTCGGTCGCGACGTCGTTCAAGACGGACGCCGAAGCGGTCGCCAACCCGCTCTCGCTGTGGCCCGAGACGTTCACGACCGCCGCGTACGAACGGCTCTTCGTCAACTCGGACTTCCCGCTCTGGTTCCGCAACTCGGTCGTCGTCACCGTCGCGGTGACGCTGGGCCGCGTGCTGTTCAGCTCGCTCGCCGGCTACGCGCTGGCGCGCATCCCGTTCAAGGGCCGCGGGCTCGTATTCGGCCTGATCATCGGCATCATGGCCGTGCCGGGTGTCGTGCTGCTCATCCCGCGGTTCCTGGTGCTCAACACGTTCGGCATCTACGACACGTGGGCGGGCATCATCTTCCCGCTCATGGTCGACGCCGCCGGGGTGTTCATCATGAAGAACTTCTTCGAGTCGATCCCGCCCGCAGTCGAGGAGGCCGCCCGGATCGACGGCGCGGGCACGTTCCGGATGTTCTGGTCGATCGTGCTGCCCATGGCCGCGCCGGCCGTCATCACCATCACCATCCTGTCGTTCCAGGGCTCCTGGAACGAGCTGACGCACTTCATCGTTGCCTCGCAGCGCGCCGACCTCGTGACCCTCACCAAGGGCGTCGCGCAGCTCTCCTCGGGCGCGCTGAGCCAGGGGTCGCAGTTCCCGCTGACCCTGGGCGCCGCGATGATCATGACGATCCCCGTGGCGATCCTGTTCTTCATCTTCCAGAAGAAGATCATGAACGTCAGCACGGGCGCGGTGAAGGGCTGACCGCTCTCAGCGGGCGGCCTTGGCGGCCGCCTTCGCGGCCTTCTTGAACTCGCGCACCTTGGCGAGCGCGTCCGCGCTCGTGACGTCGGCGATCGAGCGGAACGAGCCCTCGTCGCCGTAGTGGCCCGCGGCCTCGCGCCAGCCCTCGGGCCGCACGTCGCGCTGCTTGCCCAGCAGCGCGAGGAAGATGCGCGCCTTCTGCTCCCCGAACCCGGGCAGCGCGTGGAGCCGCGCCACCACCTCGGCCCCCGACGGCGCCCCGCCGCCCGCACCCGGGTCGGTCCAGAGGCGCGTGACGTCGCCGTCGTAGTCGTCGACGACGACGCGGGCGACCGCCTGCACCCGCTCGGCCATCGAGCGGCCGTACCGGTGGATCGCCGGGGGCGTCGTGGCCAGCGCCACGAACGCGTCGGGATCGGCCGCGGCGATCGCGTGCGGGTCGAGCGTGCCGAGCCGGTCGCGGATCTTCCGCGGGCCAGCGAAGGCGTGCTCCATCGGGTACTGCTGGTCCAGGAGCATGCCGATCAGCAGTGCGAACGGGTCGTCCGTGAGGAGCTGGTCGGTCTCGGGGTCACCGGTGAGCCAGAGCGCGGTCATGCGGCCATTCTGGCGCGACGCGCCGGGGAGGGGCGCCTGAGCGGTCAGATCGGCGTGACGCCGTCCTGCGTCGGGGACCGTAGAGGCTCGGTCTCGTGCCGGTCCCTTGCGGCCCGGGACCGTCCGGCCCGCAAGGACCCTGGAGGACACCCCATGCGCACCACCGTGAAGAAGCTCGCCGCCGTCGCCGGCCTGGCCGCCGTGCTGGCGCTGTCCGCGTGCTCGGGCACCGACGACGCCGCGACCGCTGCCGCCGGCTCCGCCGTCGTCGACCCGACCGTGGGCGTCGCCATCGACGGTGCGGGCAAGGCCGTGGAGCCGACGCACGACGCCGTCGTCGTCGAGGTGTTCTCCGACTTCCTGTGCCCGTGGTGCCAGCGGTTCGAGACGGACCACGGCGACGAGATCCTCGAGCTCGCCGGCGACGACCGCTTCGACGTGCGCTGGCGTCCGGTCGCGTGGCTCGACCGCAACGCGGGCGGGTCCGAGTACTCCACCCGCACGGCCATGCTGCTGCTGCACGTCGCCGAGCACAGCCCGCAGCACTTCTGGGACACGCTCGTCGCGATCATGGACGTCCGCGAGGGCGGCCCGCAGCTCACGCACGGACAGCTCGCAGACGTCGTCGCCGCCGTGGGCGTCGAGGGCGACCTGGTCGCCGTCCAGAGCGACGCCGACCTGCGCGCCCAGGTGCTCGCCTTCTCCAACGAGGCGTCCTCGCTCGACGTCCGGCACGTCCCGTGGATCAACGTCGACGGCGTGCAGTGGGAGTGGGGCACCGAGGACGCCGGCAGCCTGCGCGACGCGGCGCACTCCGCGCTGAGCTGACGCCGACCCGCCCCGGGCCGCGCACTGCTCGGTCCGCTCGTGGCAGCATCCGGGAATGCCGACGCACTGGGACTTCTTCGCCGACCCGAACGTGTTCCTCGACGTCGCGGGAGAGCACCTCGCCCGCGACCCCCTCGACACGAGCGTCGTCGCGACCCAGGCGGACCGGGTACGTGAGCTTCTCGACGCGGGCGACGCGGTCCCCGACGCCCCGCACTGGTTCGCCGTCGCGCGCGACGGCGACGCCGTCGTGGGCGTAGCCATGCGGACCACCCCGGTTGCGCCGCACCCGCTCTACGTGGCCGCGCTGCCGGACGGTGCCGCCGCCGCCCTCGTCGACGCTCTTGCCGCGCGTGGCGAGCGGGTGGGTGGGGTGAACGGCACGCTCCCGGCCGCCCGCGCAGTCGCCGACCGTGCCGCACGGCTCGCCGGGGGTCGCGTCGTCGTGCCGATGGAGACGCGCCTGCACGAGGTGCGGGCCGTCGTGCTCCCGGCGACGGTGCCGGCGGGATCGGCACGCCTGGCGACGCCCGAGGACGCGCCCCTGCTCACACGATGGTGGCTCGCGTTCCACGCGGACGCAGAGCTCCAGGCGGGCCGCGTGCCGGCCGCAGGGACCGCCGAAGAGGCCGCTGCTGCCGGGGAGCGCGCCGCGGCGTCGGTGGTCTCCCGGATCGCGCGGGGCAGCGCCTGGGTGTGGGACGTGGACGGCGAGGCCGTCCACCTCACGTCGTATGCCGGTCCCGCGTACGGCGTCGCGCGGATCGGACCCGTCTACACGCCGCCGCAGCACCGCTCGCTGGGATACGCGGGCGCGCTCGTCGCGCACGTCTCGCAGCTGCTGCTCGACGCCGGGCACCGCGTGTGCCTCTTCACCGACCGCGCGAACCCCGCCTCCACCAAGGTGTACGAGCGGATCGGCTACGAGCGCGTGGCCGACACGGCGGAGCACCTCGTGGTGTGAGCGGCCGCCGAGGGTCTCCGGTGAGCCCGCCCCACACTTCGAGTCGTCGCACCGGCTGCGGATGAGGTGAGCCCGACCCGACGTGGTTCCGCGTGACCGGAGGTGTCGCCCGGAGGCCGGTGGCACAGTGGCCGGTATGGTCATCAACCCCCGCATCGAGCGCGGCGCGCGGCGGTTCAACCCGCGCATGCTGGCGTTCGCGCGCAAGGTGCCGCCGTTCCTGGTGCTCGAGCACGTCGGCCGGAAGAGCGGCAAGGCGTTCCAGGCGCCCCTGACGGGCTTCGCCGCGCGCGACCCGGACTCGCTCGGCGTGCTCGTCGTGATCCCGCTGCCCTGGGGCGCCGACACGGACTGGTGCAGGAACGTGCGGCACGCCGGCCGGTTCGCGATCACCCGCCGCGGCGTCCGGTACGCCGTCACGGACCTGCGCGTGGTGAGCCGTGCCGAGGCGGTCGGCCTGGGCGTGCGTGCCGCCACCCTGCTGGGGCCGCTCCGCCAGGAGTGGCAGTTCCTGGTGGGGACGCTGCACGCGTCAGGCTCGCCGGAGCTGTGAGCCCCGGACCCTGAGGGTCACCGGCGTCGGCGGCGGCGAGCCCGATCTAGGCTGCTCGCCATGAGCTCCAGCGCCCCCGAGACCACCCCTGCCGCCCGCCGCGTCCTCGTGACCGGCGCCTCCTCCGGGATCGGGGCTGCCACCGCGGCCAGGCTCGCCGCCGACGGCTGGTCCGTCGTCGCCGCGGCACGCCGCGCCGAGCGCCTGGAGGCGCTCGCGGCCGGCAGCGACCGGATCGAGGCGTACCCGCTCGACATCACGTCCGACGACGACGTCGCCGCGCTCGTCGCGCACCTCGAGGCGACCGGCGGGCTCGACGCCGTCGTGAACAACGCGGGCGGCGCGCTCGGCCTCGACCGCGTCGAGGCCGCCGATCTCGCCCAGTGGCAGCGCATGTACGACGTCAACGTGCTGGGCACGCTGCGCGTCACGCAGGCCGTCCTCCCGCTGCTGCGGGCATCCGCCGCGACGACGGGCGGCTCCGACGTCGTCGTCGTCACCTCGACCGCCGCCTACGCGACGTACGAGGGGGGCTCCGGCTACACGGCTGCGAAGCACGCCGAGCGGATGCTCGCGACGACGCTGCGCTGGGAGCTCGCCGGCGAGCCGTTGCGCGTGGTGCAGATCGCCCCGGGCGCCGTGGCCACGGAGGAGTTCTCCCTGGTGCGGTTCGACGGCGACGCCGAGCGCGCCGCCGCGGTCTACGAGGGCTACCAGCCGCTCGTCGCGGACGACATCGCCGACGCCGTCGCGTGGACGCTCAGCCGCCCGGCGTACGTGAGCATCGACGAGCTCGTCATCCGCCCCCGCGCCCAGGCCAACAACTGGAAGACCGTCAAGACCGGTGTCTGACCCACCCCTTGCGGCATATATCGGTGAGCGATATATCTGACGTATGGGAACGGGGACGCCGTTCCGGCTGACCGAGCAGGCCTACCTGGTGCTGCTCGCGCTCACGCCGGAACCGCTGCACGGGTACGCGGTCATCACCGCCGTCAAGGAGCTGTCGGCCGGGCGCACCACGCTTGCCGCGGCCACGCTCTACGGCAACCTCGACCGGCTCACCGCCGCGGGCCTCGTCGCGCCGGCGGGGGAGTCCGTCGTCGACGGGCGCCTGCGGCGGTACTACCGCATCACCGACGCCGGACGAGGCGCCGCCGAGGCGGAGACCGAGCGGCTCGCCGCGCTCGCCGCCCGTGCGCAGGCGGCGCTACGGCGCCGTGCCGCCCACGGCACCCAGGGCGGGCTCGCGGGCGGGTTCGCCTTCGGCCTGGCCACCCCTGCCGGGGGACTGGCATGAGCCGGCGCCCGCGTGGACCCGAGCCCTGGGACGCGATGCCGCAGGTCGCCCCGCGGCACTCGTTCGAACGGTCGGCCCGCTTCTGGCTCAACGCCTACCCGCGCCGCTGGCGAGAGCTGCACGGGGACGAGGCGACCGGCGTGCTGGAGGAGGTCGCGCTCGGCGGAGCCGAAGGGCTGCCTCGTCGGCTCCCGCGCGCCGAGATCGTCGGCCTGCTGAAGGCGGGCTGGGCGCTCCGCTGGCGGGAACATCCCCCGTTCTGGCGGTGGCTGGCCTACCGCGTCCTGGCCCGGCGCCTGCCGGCGGCGTACTGGTGGTGGGCGGCGGACGACATCCGCAGCCCGTGGTACCCCGTCGTCGAAGGCGTGGGACGGTTCGCGGCGATCGTCGTGGGATGGCTCGGGTGGTTTCTGGTCCCGTCGCTGCGAGGATATGGGATCTATGCGCTCGACCCCTGGTGGTGCGTGGTCTACGCGGCGCTGTTCGCGTCGATGGCCTTCCTCGCGCGCAACTCCTGGCGTCGTCGCGCGTGGCTGAAGCACGTCGTCGACGGCAACGTGCCGGCGTCCGTCCGGCCGTCGGGCGGAGAGCCGGGGCTGGCATGAGGCGACGACGCCGCGGCCGCGCGCGCTGTGCCTGCGTCGTTCCGCGCGGCGCATGCCGGCGGCGTCGACCGGGTGGCGCTGGGACGCAGCCGGCGACGGCCGGTACGATGGCCCTTGGCGTCGATCCGGCTATCACCGGGGAGTCTCCGGAAGAACGGCCCTCGCGGGCTCAGTAGAACCGGACGGGTGGGCCCGTCACAGCCTCGAACGAGCGGTCGCTCCGGCGTCGTCGCACCCTGGTGGGTGCGCCCGGCGGCGGGACGGCAAGCGGGGTGGTACCGCGGTGTGCGGGTTGCCTGACCGGCAACGGCACGTCGTCCTCGCAGACGTCCCGCTGACAGACCCGTTCGAGGAGCCCCGTCCCATGGCCTACCCGCTGCACCGCACGCCGTCGTCCGACGCCGCACAGCCCGGCGCCGCACAGGACACATCGCGCGCCTCCGGCGCGACGGGCATCCCCGCCTCGCCCGACCTGCCCGCGCTCGAGCGCGAGGTCCTCGCATACTGGGCGCAGGACGACACGTTCAAGGCGTCGGTCGAGAAGAACGAGGCGGGCGAGAACGGCTCCAACGAGTTCGTGTTCTACGACGGCCCGCCCTTCGCCAACGGGCTGCCGCACTACGGCCACCTGCTGACCGGCTACGCCAAGGACGTCGTGCCGCGCTACCAGACGATGCGCGGCAAGCGCGTCGAGCGCCGCTTCGGCTGGGACACGCACGGCCTGCCCGCGGAGCTCGAGGCCATGAGCCAGCTCGGCATCAAGACCAAGGACGAGATCGTCGAGCTCGGCATCGAGAAGTTCAACGCCGCGTGCCGCCAGTCGGTGCTCAAGTACACGGGCGAGTGGCGCGACTACGTGACCCGCCAGGCCCGCTGGGTCGACTTCGACCACGACTACAAGACGATGGACCTCACCTACATGGAGTCCGTCATCTGGGGCTTCAAGCAGCTGTGGGACAAGGGCCTGGTCTACGAGGGCTTCCGCATCCTGCCGTACTGCTGGAACGACCAGACGCCGCTGTCGAACCACGAGCTGCGCATGGACGACGACGTCTACCAGGTGCGGCAGGACCCGGCCGTGACGGTCGGCTTCTCGGTCGCGTCGGCGCCCGCCGGGAGCGTGGTCCAGGAGGGCGACAAGCTGCTCATCTGGACCACGACGCCGTGGACGCTCCCGTCCAACCTGCTCGTCATGGTCGGCCCGGACGTCGAGTACGTCGTCGTCGAGTCCGCCTACACCGGGACGACGCAGCGGTACGTGCTCGCCGCCGAGCGCCTCGCGGCGTACGCGCGTGAGCTGACCGACGAGGGGAACGAGACGCCCACCGTCGTCGGCCGCCTGACCGGGGCCGAGCTGGCCGGTACCGCCTACCAGCCGCCGTTCACGTACTTCGAGGGGCACGAGAACGCGCACCGCGTCGTCGTCGCCGACTTCGTGACGACGACGGACGGCACCGGCCTGGTGCACGGCGCTCCCGCCTTCGGCGAGGACGACAAGGTGGTCGGCGACCGCGAGGGCGTCGCCGCCGTGCTGCCCGTGGGCGCCGACGGGCGCTTCCAGTACCCGGTGGTCGAGTACGCCGGACTGCAGGTGTTCGACGCGAACCTGCTGATCATCGAGCACCTCAAGGCCGCCACCCGCGGCGAGGGCGAGACCGGCGCGGTCTCCGCCGGCACGGTGCTGCTGCGCCGCGAGTCGTACGCGCACTCCTACCCGCACTGCTGGCGCTGCCGCCAGCCGCTCATCTACATGGGCGTCTCGTCGTGGTTCGTGGCCGTCACCCAGGTCAAGGAGCGCATGCTCGCGCTCAACGAGGAGATCGCCTGGACGCCGGACCACATCCAGCACGGCATCTTCGGCAAGTGGCTCGAGAACGCCCGGGACTGGTCGATCACCCGCAACCGGTTCTGGGGCTCGCCCGTGCCGGTGTGGAAGTCGGACGACCCCGAGTACCCGCGCGTCGACGTCTACGGGTCGCTCGCCGAGCTCCAGGCGGACTTCGGCGTCGAGGTCACGGACCTGCACCGCCCGTACATCGACGACCTGACGCGCCCCAACCCCGACGACCCCACGGGGAAGTCGACCATGCGCCGTGTCGAGGACGTCATGGACGTGTGGGTGGACTCCGGCTCGATGCCGTACGCGCAGGTGCACTACCCGTTCGAGAACCAGGAGTGGTTCGAGAACCACTACCCGGGTGACTTCATCGTCGAGTACATCGGCCAGACCCGCGGCTGGTTCTACACGCTGCACGTGCTGGCCACGGCGATCATGGACCGCCCGGCGTTCAAGTCGGCCGTCTCGCACGGCATCGTGCTGGGCTCCGACGGCCGCAAGATGTCCAAGTCGCTGCGCAACTACCCGGACGTCAACGAGGTCTTCGACCGTGACGGCTCCGACGCCATGCGCTGGTTCCTCATGTCGTCGCCCATCCTGCGCGGCGGCAACCTCGTGGTCACCGAGGAGGGCATCCGCGACTCGGTGCGCCAGGTGCTGCTGCCGATGTGGAGCACGTACTACTTCTTCACGCTGTACGCCAACAACGCCAAGCGTCTCGGCGGGGGCGCCGGCTACCAGGCCGCGCCCGTCACGGCGGAGCGCGTCGCGGGCATGCCGTCGATCGACCGCTACGTCCTCGCCAAGACGCACGACCTGGTCGAGACGGTGACGGCGCAGCTCGACGCCTACGACATCGCGGGGGCCTGCGAGTCGGTGCGCGTCTTCCTCGACGTCCTGACCAACTGGTACGTCCGCACGCAGCGCGACCGCTTCTGGCAGGAGGACGCCGACGCGTTCGACACCCTCTCGACGGTCCTGGAGACCTTGTGCCGCGTGGCCGCCCCGCTGGCCCCGCTGCTGACGGAGGAGATCTGGCGCGGCCTGACCGGCGGACGCTCGGTGCACCTGGCCGACTTCCCGTCGGTCGCCGCCGACGAGGCCCTCGTGGCCGACGACGCCCTGGTCGCCGCGATGGACGAGGTCCGCGCCGTCGTCTCGACGGCGCTGGGCCTGCGCAAGGCCAACAAGCTGCGCGTGCGCCAGCCGCTGGCCCGCCTCACGGTCGCCGTGTCCGACCCGGCCGCGCTCGCGGACTACGCCGGCCTGCTGCGCACCGAGCTCAACGTCAAGGACGTCGAGCTGGTCCAGGCGGACGCGGGCACGGCCGAGCGGTTCGGCATCGTCGAGCGCCTCGCCGTCAACGCGCGTGCCGCCGGCCCGCGCCTGGGCCGCGGTGTGCAGGCCGTCATCAAGGGCGCCAAGGCGGGCGCGTGGGCGCGCGACGCCGCGGGCGTCGTCGTCGTCACCACCGACGACGGCGAGGTGCCGCTGCTGGAGACCGAGTACGAGCTGACGACCGTGGTCGGCGGCTCGTCGTCGGACGACGCCGCGGCGGCGCTCGCGGCGGCCGTGCTCCCGGGCGGCGGGTTCGCCGTCCTGGACCTCGCGCTCACCCCGGAGCTCGAGGCCGAGGGCTACGCCCGCGACGTCGTCCGCGACGTCCAGGACGCCCGCAAGGCCGCCGGCCTCGAGGTGGGCGACCGCATCGACCTGGTCATCGCCGTGCCCGCCGACCGGGTCGCCGCCGTCGAGGCCCACGCGGGCCTCATCGGCGCGGAGACGCTCGCCGTCTCGCTGACGGTCACGGCCGCCGAGGGCGACCGCACGATCGCGGTCACCAAGGCCGCCTGACCCGCGCACGCACGACGGCGCCCGGCCCCCCTCGCGGGGAAGCCGGGCGCCGTCGTCGTCGGGACGGGTCGGGTCACTCGTAGCGCAGCGACGAGATCGGGTCCGCCTTGGCCGCCCGCAGGGCGGGCAGCGTGCCGGCGAGGAACGCGACCGCCATGACGCCCGCGACCACGGCGAGCACCGTCAGCGGCTCGAACACGAACAGGTTGAGGCCGGGCAGGTCGGCGAGGATGCCGCCCGCGAGCGCGTCGGACACGATGCGCCCCGTGACCATGGCGACCAGCACGCCGACCGCGGAGCCGAGCAGGCCGATGACGGTCGCCTCGACGGAGAACAGGGCGAACACCTTGGCCGACGACAGCCCCATGGCCTTCATGAGGCCGACCTCGCGGGTGCGCTCCTGCACCGCCATGAACAGCGTGTTGATGATGCCGATGGACGCCGCGACGAGCGCGATGACGGCGAACGACGACAGCACGAACACGACCGTGTCGATCACGGAGGTGAACATGCCGAGCTGGTCGTCGACGGTCATGGAGTCGAAGCCCTCGGCGGCCAGGGCGGCCTGCAGGTCGGCGGTCGCCTCCTCGCCGGCGTCCGGGTCGTAGGTGACGAACGCCGCCATGTGCAGCACGGGGGCGCCGGGGTCGCGGCCGACGCGGGAGAGGTCGAAGAGCGCGTCGGTGAGCGCCGGGTTGGGGATGGCGCCCGCGGAGCCCAGCAGCCCCGGCTCCGCGATGCCGACGACGGTCACCGGCTGCGTGACGATCGTGCCGGTGGCGTCGGTGAGCCCGAGGTCGACCGTGGCGCCCACGGCGTCGGCGGGAGTGGCGAAGCCGAGCGGCGTGACGTAGGACGTCGGCAGGATCACCTGCGGCTCGGGGGCGGTGAGGTCCACGTTGGAGCCGGCGGCGAGCTCGACGTGCATGCCGGGCAGCGCCATCCCGAGGGACACCTGGTACGGCTGGGAGCCGTCGGCCTGGACGAAGTCGAGGGCGACCATGCGCATCGGGGAGACGTCGAGGACGCCGGGCGTCGCGGCGATCGTGTCGAGGTCGGCGGCGGTCAGGGCGAGGGTCGGGCCCAAGGCGCCGGCCATCGGGCCGCCGGACATCGTCGCGCGGTCCGGGTCGAACACCGCGGGGCCGTCGCCCGCGGGCGCGTCCTCGTCGAGCGGCGTGACCGTCAGCACGTTGTCGACGCCGATGGTCGCGACCGTGTCGGCCATGAAGGAGTTCACGCCCGCGCCGAGCGCGTTGGTCAGGGTGAGGGCGAACGCGCCGATGACGATGGCGAGCGCCGTCAGGGTGGTGCGCAGCTTGGAGCGGAACGCGTTGGCGTTCGCGCGCTTGAGGACGTCGAGGGCCTTCACGCGGCCACCTCCTACTCGGTCGAGGGCTGGCCGGTCGTGGGCTTGTCGCCCGCAGGCACGATGAGCCCGTCGGCGATGGTCACGGCGCGGTCGCAGCGCGCGGCCAGCTCCTCGTCGTGCGTGACGACGACGAGCGTGATGCCCTGCGTGCGGTTGAGGTCGAAGAGGATCGACTCGACCGTGGCGCCCGTGTTCGAGTCGAGGTTGCCCGTCGGCTCGTCGGCGAAGATCACGGACGGCCGGTTGATGAGCGCGCGAGAGATGACCACGCGCTGCTTCTGCCCGCCCGACAGGTCGTTGGCCTTGTTGCCGGCCTTGTCCTCGATGCCGAGCTGCGCGAGCGCCGCGAGGCCGCGCGCCTTGCGCTCGCGCGCCGGGACGCCCGCGATCGTCAGCGGCATCGTCACGTTGTCCATCACCGAGTTCTGCGCGTTGAGGAAGAACTGCTGGAAGACGAACCCGAACTCGGCGTTGCGCGTCCGGTTGAGCTCCCGCTCGCCGAGGCCCGAGGTCTCGGTGCCGTGCAGCGTGATCGACCCCGAGGTCGGGCGGTCCAGCAGGGCGAGCAGGTGCATGAGCGTCGACTTGCCCGAGCCGGACTTGCCGACGATCGCGAGCGACTCCCCGGCGTGGATGTCGAGGTCGATGCCGCGCAGCGCGTGGAACGCGTTGGCGCCGGAGCCGTAGGTCTTGTGCAGGTCTCTGACCGAGATCAGTGGTGCGGACATGGAGTCCCTTCCGTGGGGCGTGCGGTCTGGCCACCACTCTCCGGGAACGGCGGCCTCGGGGAATCCCGCGGTCGTGGGCACTCGCGTACCGCGTCCGCGGTACGCCGGGTACCGCGCCGGTGCGACGCCGGGCGCGGAGGCATGGGCGATGCTGGTCGCCATGAAGGAAGCGATCCGCCGCCGAGGGGCCACGCCGCTGACCCCCGTGTCGACGCGACCTCCCTGGACCTGGCCGTGGTTCGGGCCCGTCATGGCCACGGCCGCCGTGCTGCTCAGCGCCCTCACGGACTTCGACCCGGCGCGCGACCACCACGCGGTGGGCCTGCACTGGTCGGGCCGCGTGATGGGCTTCGCCGCCGCGGCCGTCCTGGTGCTCCTCGCCCGGCGCCGCTTCCCGCGCGCCGCGCTGGCCGCGACGCTCGGCCTGGTGGTCGCGGCCACGGCGGTCGGCGCGTTCGACGCCAGCACGGTCGTCGCGGTCGCGGTCGCCGTGTTCACGGCCGTCCAGCACCTCCCCCGCCGCACCGCGACCCTGGTCGTGAGCGGCGTCGCCCTGGCCGTCGCCGGGTGCGCCTTCGCGGGCGGCCGGTGGCAGACGCAGCACGTCCTCGTCGTCCTGCTCGGCGCGGCGCTCGGCGAGGCCGCCCGCTCGCAGCGCGAGCAGCTCACCGAGGCCCGCGAGCGCGCCGAGCGCGCCGAGGCCACGCGCGACGCCATCGCCCGCCGCCGGGTCGCCGAGGCGCGCCTGTCGATCGCCCGCGACCTGCACGACGTCGTCGGCCACCAGATCGCCGTCATCAACCTGCACGCCGGCGCCGCGTCGTCGGCGCTGGCCACACGGCCCGACGACGCCGCGCGCTCCCTGGCGGTCATCCGGACGTCGTCGCGCGACGTCCTCACCGAGATCGGCGACCTCATGGCCGCGCTGCGCGACCCCACCGCGTCCGACGCCGGACCCGCGGGCCTCGCCCGGCTCGACGACGTCGTCCGCGACTTCGGCGTCCACGGGCTCGCGGTGCGGCGCCGCGTCGAGGGCGAGCCCCGCGACCTCCCGGGCGCCGTCGACGCCACCGCGCTGCGCGTCGTCCAGGAGGCCCTCACCAACGCGCACAAGCACGGCGCCGACGCGCGCGCCCACCTGCTCCTCGAGTACCTGCCCGCGAGCCTGCGCGTCACCGTCACCAACCGGATCGGCACCGGCGTCGCGCCGCTGAGCGTCGGCACGGGGCTCGGCGTCGTCGGCATGACCGAGCGGGTCGAGTCCGTGCGCGGCACCATGACCTCGGGCGACGACGGCGCCGGCGTGTGGCGCGTCGTCGTCGACCTGCCCACCGACACCCCGGGAGACCAGCCGTGACCTCCGTCCTCGTCGCGGACGACCAGGCGCTCGTGCGCTCCGCCGTCGTCGACCTCGTCGGCCACGCCGACGGGCTCGACGTCGTCGGCGAGGCCGGCGACGGGCGGCGCGCCGTCGAGCTCGCCCGCCGGCTGCGGCCCGACGTCGTCCTCATGGACGTCCGCATGCCCGGCATGGACGGGATCGCCGCCACCCGGGAGATCTGCGACGACCCGGCGCTCGCGGACGTGCGCGTCCTGGTGCTGACGACGTTCGAGGACGACGCCTACATCGTCGGCGCGCTGCGCGCGGGGCGAGCGGGTTCCTCGGCAAGGGGTCGGACCCGGACGAGATCGTCGCGGCCGTGCGGGCCGTGCACGCGGGGGACGCGCTGCTGTCGCCGACGGCGACGCGCACGCTCATCGACCGGTACGTGCGCCCCGCCGACGCCGTCCCGGGGCAGGTGCCCGAGGCGCTGGGCGACCTGACCGAGCGCGAGGTCGAGATCCTGACCCTCGTCGGGCGGGGCCTGTCCAACGCCGAGATCGCGCGCGACCTCGTCATCTCGCCGCACACCGCCAAGACGCACGTCAACCGCGTCATGACCAAGCTGCACGCGCACGACCGCGCCCAGCTCGTCATCGCCGCGTACGAGAACGGGCTGGTGCGCCCCCAGTCCTGAGGCGCCCGGGCCCCTCACCTATCCTGGTCCGGTGAGCAGCCGAAACACCGACCGCCGGCAGGACGACCGCAAGGCCGCGCAGGCCGCCGCCGAGGAGGCCGTCGCACAGGAGTCCCTGCGCGAGGTGTACCGCGAGATCATGTCCCGCGCCCCGGAGCACGACATCGACCCCACCCTCGACCGCGTCCGCCGCGTGCTCGAGCTGCTGGGCGACCCGCAGCGCGCGTACCGCGTCGTGCACCTCACCGGCACCAACGGCAAGACGTCCACGGCCCGCATGGTCGAGTCGCTCGTGCGCGAGCACGGCCTGCGCACCGGCCTGTTCACCAGCCCCCACCTCACCAGCGTCACCGAGCGCATCCAGGTCGACGGCGCCCCCGTCAGCGCCGCCCGGTTCGTGGAGGTGTGGGAGGACGTCGCCCCGTACATCGGCGTCGTCGACCGCGAGTCGCAGGAGGCCGGCGGGCCGCGCCTGAGCTTCTTCGAGGTGCTCACCGTCATGGCGTTCGCCGCGTTCGCCGACGCGCCCGTCGACGTCGCCGTCGTCGAGGTCGGCATGGGCGGCACGTGGGACTCGACCAACGTCGCCGACGGCGACGTCGCCGTCGTCAGCCCCGTCGGCATGGACCACCAGCGCTGGCTCGGCGACACGCTCGAGCAGATCGCGACCACCAAGTCCGGCATCATCAAGGACGGCGCGACGGCGGTCGTGTCGCTCCAGGAGCCCGTCGTCGCCGACGTCCTGCGCGCCCGGGCCGACGCCGTCGGCGCGCACCTGCTGCGCGAGGGCTACGAGCTCGAGGTCGCCGGCCGCCAGCTCGGCGTCGGCGGGCAGGTGGTCGACCTGCGCACGCCCGCCGGCCTCTACACCGGGATCTTCCTGCCGCTGCACGGCGAGCACCAGGCGCACAACGCGCTGCTGGCGCTCGCGGCCGTGGAGGCGCTGCTGTCCGGCGGCGGCGCGCTCGACGCCGGCGTCGTGGAGGCCGGGTTCGCGGGCGTCACCTCGCCCGGCCGGCTGGAGCTCGTCCGCACCTCGCCGACCGTCCTGGTCGACGTCGCGCACAACCCCCACGGGGCCGAGGCCATGGTCGCGACGCTCGACGAGGTCTTCGACTTCACGCGGCTGATCGGCGTCGTCGGCATCATGGGCGACAAGGACGCCGAGGGGCTGCTCGCCACCCTGGAGCCGGTGCTGGCCGAGGTGGTCCTGACGCGCAACAGCTCCGACCGCTCCGCCGACCCGCTCGACCTGCGCGAGATCGCCGAGGAGATCTTCGGCGAGGACCGGGTCCACGTCGTCGAGTCGCTCGACGAGGCGCTCCAGGTCGCCACCGACCTCGCCGAGCGCGACGACGCCGTGGGCGTCGGCGTCGGCACGGGCGTGCTGGTGACGGGCAGCGTCGTCACGGTCGCGGACGCGCGCATCCTGCTCGGCCGCCCGTAGCCGACCGTCCCGGGCGGCCCGCGCCTCACCGGCGGCCGATGCGGCGGCCGAGGAGGCGCCCGAGGAGGCGCCCGACGCGGTGGCTGACCCCGCCGACCAGGTGTGGAATGGGCGGGGAGGCCCCGACGCGGGCCCATGGGGAGGAGCACACCGATGAAGAAGCTGCTGGACGACCCCGAGAACGCCGTCGACGACTCCCTGACCGGGTTCGCCGCCGCGCACGCGGACCTGGTCGAGGTGCACGGCCTGCACGGCGCCGGGCCCGTCTTCGTCAGCCGTGCGGGCGGCGCGGTCGCCGGCAAGGTCGGCCTCGTCTCGGGCGGCGGGTCCGGCCACGAGCCGCTGCACGCCGGGTTCGTCGGCGCGGGCATGCTCGACGCCGCGGTGCCCGGCGCCGTCTTCACGTCGCCGACGCCGGACCAGATCACCCCCGCGATCCAGGCCGCCGACGGCGGTGCGGGCGTGCTCGCGATCGTCAAGAACTACACGGGCGACGTCCTCAACTTCGAGACGGCCGTCGAGCTCGCCGAGGCCGAGGACGTCCAGGTCGCCACGGTGCTGGTCAACGACGACGTCGCCGTCGAGGACTCCCTCTACACGGCCGGGCGCCGCGGCGTGGCGGGCACGGTCATGGTCGAGAAGATCGCCGGGGCGGCCGCCGCGCGCGGCGACGACCTGGCTGGCGTCCAGGCGGTCGCGGAGCGCGTCGTGGCCAACGTGCGCAGCATGGGCGTGGCGCTCGCCGCGTGCACCGTGCCCCACGTCGGCAAGCCGTCCTTCGACCTCGGCGAGGGTGAGATCGAGATCGGCATCGGCATCCACGGCGAGCCGGGGCGGCAGCGCATCGCGATGACGTCGGCCTCCGAGATCACGCGCCTGCTGCTCGAGCCGGTCGCCGACGACCTGCACGTCGCCTCCGGCGAGCGCGTGCTGCTGTTCGTGAACGGGATGGGCGGCACGCCCCAGTCCGAGCTGTACGTGGTCTATGGTCGGGCGCGTGCCCTCCTGGAGGAGCGCGGCGTGACCGTCGCGCGCTCCCTGGTGGGCAACTACGTGACCTCCCTCGAGATGCAGGGCGCGTCGATCACCCTCCTGAGGCTGGACGACGAGCTCGAGCAGCTGTGGGACGCCCCCGTCCACACGGCGGCCATGCACTGGTGAAGGAGCTCGATCCCATGACCCTCGATGCCGCGTGGGCGCGACGCTGGGCCGCGCAGGCCGCCGCGACGGTCGCCGCCGCCAAGGACGACCTCACGGAGCTCGACCGGCAGATCGGGGACGGCGACCACGGCCACAACCTCGACCGCGGCTTCCGCGCGGTGGTCGCCAAGCTCGACGCGACGCCCGCCGCCGCCGACGAGACCGTCGGCGCGGTGCTCAAGCTCGTCGCGACGACGCTGATGTCCACCGTGGGCGGCGCGGCCGGCCCGCTGTACGGCACCGCGTTCCTGCGCGCGGCGAAGGTCACGGACCGCGAGGAGCTCGACGCCCCGGCGGTCGTCGCCCTGCTCGAGGCGGCCGTCGAGGGCATCACGGCGCGCGGGCACGCGACGACGGGGGAGAAGACCATGGTCGACGCGTGGCAGCCCGCCGCGGAGGCCGCCGCCGGCGCCGACGGCGCGACGACGCTCGCCGTGCTGGAGGCCGCGGCCGCGGCGGCCGACGCCGGCGCCACGGCCACCATCCCGCTCGTCGCGACCAAGGGCCGCGCCTCCTACCTGGGCGAACGCTCCGCGGGCCACGAGGACCCGGGAGCCCGCTCGACGGCCCTGCTGCTCGCCGCGGCCGTCGCGGCGGCCGAGGAGCCGTGACCCGATGACGGTCGCCCTCGTGCTCGTCTCCCACTCCGCCCTGCTCGCGCAGGGTGCCGTCGAGCTCGCGGGGCAGATGGCCCCCGACGTCCCGCTCCTGCCTGCCGCGGGGACGCTCGACGGCGGCCTGGGCACGTCGCTCGACATCGTCACCGGGGCCGTGGAGCGGGCCCTCGTGGAGGCCGACGGGGTCGTGGTGCTGGCGGACCTCGGCTCCGCGGTGCTCACCGTCGAGTCGGCCCTCGAGATCGAGGACGCGTGGTCCGGGCGCGTCGTGCTGGCGGACGCACCCTTCGTCGAGGGGGCCGTCGCGGCCGCCGTGGCGGCCCAGCAGGGCGGCGCGCTCGACGCCGTGCAGGCCGCTGCGCAGGAGGCGGGCGGCACGTTCGCGGCCTCGGCGCCTGCTGCGCCCGCTCCGCCCGTTGCCGCTGAGCCGGGCGAGGCCACCGCCGACGGCGTCGTCACCGAGCACGTGACGGTGCGCAACCCGCTCGGCCTGCACGCCCGGCCGGCCGCGCAGCTCGCCCGCGCGATCGCGGACCTGGGCGTGCCCGTCTCGGTGGGCGGGGTCGACGGCTCGAGCGTGCTCCAGCTGCTCGCCCTCGGTGCGACGGGCGGCAAGGAGCTCGAGGTCAGCGCACGCGGGGCGGGGGCGCGGGAGGCCGTCCGCGCCGTCGTCGGACTCATCGACGGCGGGTTCGGGGAGGCCTGACCGCCGGGGTGGCCAAAGGTGGCCCACGTCACCAAAAGTTCATTTGATGAAATTCTGCACCGAGTGCAGAATTGGCGCGTGATGATCCCCGTCGCGGCCGCGTCCGAGCGGCCCGGCCGGCGTGAGCCTGGTCTGCGCGAGCGCAAGAAGGTCGCGCGCCGGGGCGCGATCGTCGACGCCGCCCAGCAGCTCGTGCTGGCCCAGGGCCTCGACGACGTCACAGTCGAGATGATCAGCGCCCGGGTCGGCATCTCGGCCCGCACGTTCTTCAACTACTTCGACTCCAAGGACGACGCCGTGCTCGGCCTGGAGGACGTCACGATCGACGTCGACGCCGCCGCCCGGTTCGCGGCCGGCGGCCCCACCGGCCATCTCATGGCCGACCTCCAGACGGTCGTCGCCTCCGTGCTCCAGTCCGTGTCGCCCGACGAGGGCCGCGCCCGGTGCGCGCACGAGATCGCCCGCTCCCACCCGCGCCTGCTGCACCGTCAGGTGCTGTGGATGGAGCGGTACAAGGCGGACCTCACCGCGCTCTTCGCGGCCCGCCGCGCCGTGGACCCCGACGCCGTCCCCGTCGACGACGAGACGCTCGCCATGATCGTCGTGGTGCTGCTGCGCTCGGCGGCCGTGGCGTGGGAGCGCGACGGCTACGCCGGCGACGCGGCGGCGCACCTCCCCGCGGCCGTCGCCGAGCTGCGAGCGCTGCTCGCGACCTAGCCCCCCGGGCGTCCGCCCGCCTCCCGGAACCGCGACCCGCCACCGTCCACGACGCCGGCGGCCACCGCACCCCTGCCACGAAAGGTCCCCTCCATGAGTCACGCCGTCACCACGGCGCCCGACAAGCCCCTGGTCGTGCTCACACCGCGCACCGTCTGGCTGATCTTCGGCGCGCTGATGGCCTCCATGTTCCTGTCCTCGCTCGACCAGACGATCGTCGGCACCGCGATGCCCACGATCGTCGGCGAGCTCAACGGCGTCGAGCACCAGGGCTGGGTCATCACCGCCTACATCCTGGCCATCGCGATCGTGATGCCGCTCTACGGCAAGTTCGGCGACCTGTGGGGCCGGCGCTGGCCGTTCCTCGTCGCCGTCGGCCTGTTCGTCGTCGGGTCGGTCCTCGGCGCGACGGCGCCCTCGTTCGGCATGCTCGTCGCGGCGCGCGCCGTGCAGGGCCTGGGCGGCGGCGGTCTCATGATCCTGTCGCAGGCCGTCATCGCCGACGTCGTGCCCGCCTCCGAGCGTGGCAAGTACATGGGCCCCATGGGCGCCCTGTTCGGCATCTCCGCCGTCGTCGGGCCGCTGCTGGGCGGCTGGCTCACCGACGGCCCCGGCTGGCGCTGGACGTTCTGGGTCAACGTGCCCGTGGGCGTCGCCGCGTGGGTCATCGCGTGGTACGCGCTGCGCCTGCCCACGCACCGGGCGGGCAAGCCGGTGGACTGGCTGGGCATCATGTTCATGGTGCTGGGCACGTCCGGCATCGTGCTGCTGACCTCGTGGAAGTCGCTCGGCAACGCCTCGTACGACTGGGCCGAGCCGCAGCTGCTCGGGCTCGTGATCGCCACGGTGCTCGCCGTCGCGGCGTTCGTCGTCACCGAGCTGCGCGTGGCGGAGCCGCTCATCCCGCTGCGCCTGTTCCGCAACCCCACGTTCACCATCACCACGCTCATCGGCCTCGTGCTGGGCGCGGGCATGTTCTCCGCGATGGCGATGCTGCCCACGTTCCTGCAGATGTCGACCGGCGCCGGCGTCACCAAGTCCGGCTGGCTCATGCTGCCGATGATGGTGGGCCTCATGGCCACGGCGATCACGTCGGGTATCGCGATCACCAAGACGGGCCGCTACAAGCTGTACCCGATCGTCGGCCTGCTCATCACCGCGGCGGGCGTCGCGTGGCTCACGCAGATCACGGGCGAGATGTCGATGGTGCTGTTCGGCGCGATGATCTTCGTGCTCGGCGCCGGCATGGGCCTGATCATGCAGACGATCGTGCTGGCCGTGCAGAACTCCGTGGACCCGCACGAGCTCGGCACCGCGACGAGCTCGAACAACTTCTTCCGGGAGATCGGCGCCGCCGTCGGCACCGCCGCCTTCACGACGATCTTCACCTCGCGCCTCACCGACAACTTCACCGACCTGGCCGCGCGGCTCGGCGGCGGAGCGGGCGGCGGGGCCGGGTTCGACGGCACCAGCCTCACGCCGCAGGCCGTCCAGGCACTGCCGGAGCCGGTCAGGTCGGGCGTCGTCGACGCGTTCACCGATGCGCTCGCGCCGTCCTTCTGGTACCTCGTGCCGCTCGTGCTGATCGGGTTCGTGCTCGCGCTGTTCCTGCGCGAGGTCAAGCTGTCGAACGAGGCCGGCATGGTCGCCCGCGGCGAGGCCGTGGCCGCGCCCGCGGCGGGGCACGACGAGGCCGCTGACGTCGCGGGCGCGGCGCCCGCGACGCCCGAGGCGGGCGAGCCCGCGGATACGCTGGCCCGGTGAGCAAGGACAGGCCCGTCCCCGGTGACCGGATCAAGCCGAAGAAGTCGGCGCTGGTCCAGTTCACGTCCATGACCCTCCAGCTCGAGGCGTTCGTCGTCGCGTTCGCTGCCGTGGCCCTGTACGGGCTGCGTGACAGCGGCTTCGAGAAGGGCCCGGTCACGCTGTCGAGCCCCACGGCCATCTGGGTCGCGGGCGGGGTGCTGTTCGTGCTGCTGCTCGTGCTCTCGCGCATGACGGCGAGCCCGGCCGGCATCGCGGGCGGCACGATCGCCCAGGTGCTCGTCATCGCCACAGGACTGTTCCTGACGATGATGTTCCTGGTCGCGGTCGTGTTCGTGGCCATGTGGGTGGCCTCGCTGCGCATCGGAACGCGTGTCGACCGCGAGCGCCGCGCGTACGACGACGCCCACCCGGAGACCGCGCCGAACATGTGACGGCGGGGCGGCCGCCATGCCGCGCCGCCCTGTGGACGGACCCTGGACGGGGCCGCCGGGACTCCCGGCGGCCCCGTTAGTCTTCGGTCATGACGACGCAGACGACGCCTGAGACCGCCCCCATCGAGCGCACGCTCGTCCTGGTGAAGCCCGACGGCGTCCGCCGCGGCCTGGCCGGCGAGGTGCTGCGCCGCGTCGAGGCGAAGGGCTACACGCTGGTCGGCGTCGAGCTCGTCAACGCCAAGGAGGACCTGCTGGCCCGGCACTACGCCGAGCACGTGGGCAAGGACTTCTACCAGCCGCTCGTGGACTTCATGATGTCGGGGCCGATCCTCGCGGTGGTCGTCGAGGGCCAGCGCGTCATCGAGGGCTTCCGCTCACTCGCGGGCGCGACGGACGGCACGCTCGCCTCGCCCGGCACGATCCGCGGCGACTTCGCCCGCTCGTGGGGCAGCAAGGTCATGCAGAACATCGTGCACGGCTCGGACTCGCCGGAGTCGGCCGCCCGCGAGATCGCGCTCTGGTTCCCGGGGCTCTGACGGCCCTCCCGATGGCACGGTGGCCCGGTCGACGACGTCGGCCGGGCCACCGCCGTCTCTGGCGGGCGGCAAGGTCCGCGGGTTTCCGGGCTTTCGCCCTTAGGGTTGACCGGTGCACCTGAAGACGCTGACGTTGCGGGGGTTCAAGTCGTTCGCCTCGGCGACGACGCTGAGCTTCGAGCCCGGCATCACGTGCGTCGTCGGGCCCAACGGGTCGGGCAAGTCCAACGTGGTCGACGCGCTCGCGTGGGTCATGGGGGAGCAGGGGGCCAAGTCGCTGCGCGGCGGCAAGATGGAGGACGTCATCTTCGCCGGGACGGCCGGGCGCCCGCCGCTGGGCCGCGCCGAGGTGTCCCTCACGATCGACAACACCGACGGTGCGCTGCCGATCGACTACACCGAGGTGACGATCAGCCGCACGCTGTTCCGCAGCGGCGGGTCCGAGTACGCGATCAACGGCAGCTCCTGCCGGCTGCTGGACATCCAGGAGCTGCTGAGCGACTCCGGCATCGGCCGCGAGATGCACGTCGTCGTCGGGCAGGGGCAGCTCGACGCCGTGCTGCGCGCCTCTCCGGAGGAGCGCCGCGGGTTCGTCGAGGAGGCCGCGGGCGTCCTCAAGCACCGCAAGCGCAAGGAGAAGGCGCTGCGCAAGCTCGACCAGATGGCCGGGAACCTCGCGCGCCTGGGCGACCTGACCGCGGAGCTGCGCCGCCAGCTCGGCCCGCTGGGCCGGCAGGCCGAGGCCGCCCGCAAGGCCCGGACGTACCAGGTCGACCTGCGCGACGCGAAGGCGCGCCTGCTCGCGGACGACCTCGCCCAGCTCGTCGCCCAGCTCGAGGCGGAGCGCGCCGACGAGACCGCGCTGCGCGAGCGGCAGGCGGAGACCGAGCGGGCGCTCGACGCCGCGCGTGCCGAGCTGGCCCGCCTCGAGGTCGCCGCGGCGGGCACGACGACGGCGGCCTCCCGCGCCGCCGACACCTTCCACGCCCTGTCCGCCCTGCGCGAGCGGCTGCGCGGCACGCAGACCCTCGCCGAGGAGCGCGTGCGCCTGCTCGGCACCGCCGAGCCCGAGCAACGGGGCCAGGACCCGGCCGACCTCGAGGCGCAGGCCGAGCGTGCCCGCGCGTCGGAGGCGGAGCTGAGCCGTGAGGTGGAGCTCGCCCGCGCCGCGCTCACGGCCGCCGTCGAGGCGCGCACCGCGGCGGAGGACGCCGCGAGCGCCGCCGAGAAGGACCTCGCCGCGCTGCACCGCGGCGCCGCCGACCGCCGTGAGGGCCTGGCCCGCCTGGCCGGCCAGGTCGCGGCCCGCCGCTCGCGCGTGGAGGCCGCCGACGCCGAGCTCGACCGGGTGCGCGCGGCCCTCGACGAGGCGGAGCGCCGCGAGCGGGACGCCACGCGCGAGTTCGCCGCGCTCGAGACCCAGGTGGTCGGCGCGGAGGCGGGCGAGGAGGGCCTGGACGCCGAGCACGAGGCCGCGGCCACCGCCGTCGACACGGCCCACGCGCAGGTCGCGGACCTGGACGCCCAGGCGGCCGCGGCCGACAAGGACCGCGCCTCGGCGACGGCCCGCGTCGACGCCCTCGCGCTGAGCCTCGACCGCAAGGACGGCGCCGGGGCGCTCCTCGCAGCCGACCCGCCGGGCGTGCTCGGGTCGGTCGCGGCGCTGCTGGGCATCGAGGCGGGCTACGAGGACGCCGTCGCGGCGGCCCTCGGCCCGCTCGCCGACGCCGTCGCGGTGGCGGACCTCGACGCCGCCGTCGACGCCCTGCGCCTGCTCCGCGACGACGACGCGGGCCGTGCGTCGCTCGTCGTGGGCGGGGCCGCGGACCCGGCGAGGCCCAGCGCGAGCGAGGCGAGCCGCACGGGAGTCCGGGCTGGGTCCGGTGACTCCGCGCACGATGCCGGGGTGGCTGCGCCGGACGGCGACCGGCCGCCGGGTGTCGGACGCTGGGCCGTCGACGTCGTCACCGCGAGCGGGCCCGCCGCCGCCGCGCTGCGCGCCCTGCTCGCCGGCGTCGTCGTCGTCGACGACCTCGCCGAGGCGAGGGCGCTCGTCGCCGCGCGCCCCGACGTCGTCGCCGTGACCCGGACCGGGGACCTGCTGGGGGGCGTGCGCGCCGCGGGCGGCTCGGCCGCGGCCCCGAGCGTGCTGCACCTGCAGGCGGCGCTCGACGAGGCCCGCTCTCGGGCCGACGACGCCGCCGCGCGCGGCGAGCGCGCCCGGTTCGCGCTCGTCGGGGCACGGGAGCGGCTCGATGCCGCCCAGCGGCACTACGACGAGACGCTCGACCGGCTGCACGAGTCGGACGCCGCGCTGGCGGCCGTCGCCGAGCAGCTCGGCACGCTGGGGTCCGCGCAGCGGGCCGCGCGCGCCGAGGCGGACCGTCACCGGGCGACCCTCGCGCAGGCGAGCGAGCGTCGCGCGGCCGACGAGGCGGAGCTGGCCGGCCTGGCCGAGCGCCTCGAGATCGCGGAGGCCGCGCCCGGGGAGTCCGAGGAGGCCGTCGCCGCGGCCACCGAGGCGCGTGGCGCCGCCCAGGAGGCGGCCACCGCGGCCCGGGCCGCCGAGACCGACGCCCGCCTCGCGCTGCGCACGAGCGAGGAGCGCGCCCGCGCCGTCGCCGGGCGCGCGCAGGGCTTGGCCAGCGCGGCGGCGACCGAGCGCGCCGCGCGCGACCGGGCCGCCGCCCGCGCCCGCGAGCGGTCCGCGCAGGCCCGCGTCGCCGCGCAGGTGCGCGACGACGCCGCCGTCGCGCTCGCCGCGCTCGCCCGGTCGATCGACCGGGCGGCGGGGGAGCGGGCCGCGGCCGAGCAGGCCCGCACCGAGCAGGCCGCCGCGCTCGACGCCGTCCGCGCCGACGCCGACCGGCTCGCCGGCCAGCTGCGCGACCTCACCGACGTCGCGCACCGCGACGAGGTCGCCCGCGCCCAGCAGCTCGCGCGCCTCGAACAGCTCGAGCAGCGCGCCGCCGACGAGCTCGGCACGGACGTCGAGACGCTCGTCGAGGAGTTCGGCCCGCACCGCCTCGTCCCCGTGCCGCGGCCCGAGGACTGGCCCGAGGACGCCCCCGACCCCGAGCCGCTGCCCTACGTGCGCGAGGAGCAGGCCAAGCGCCTGGCGCAGTCGGAGCGCGCACTGGCCCGCATCGGCACGGTCAACCCGCTCGCCCTGGAGGAGTTCGCGGCCCTCGAGGAGCGGCACGCGTTCCTCACGGAGCAGCTCGCCGACCTCAAGAGGTCCCGCCAGGACCTGCTCCAGATCGTCGAGGACATCGACGAGCGCGTGCAGCAGGTCTTCGCCGAGGCGTACCGGGACACGGCGGCCATGTTCGAGCAGGTGTTCCCGACGCTGTTCCCCGGCGGCGAGGGGCGCCTGGTCCTGACCGACCCGTCCGACCTGCTCACCACCGGCATCGACGTCGAGGCGCGGCCCGCGGGCAAGAAGGTCAAGCGGCTCTCGCTGCTCTCGGGCGGCGAGCGGTCCCTGACCGCCGTCGCGTTCCTCGTGTCGATCTTCAAGGCCCGCCCCAGCCCGTTCCTCATCATGGACGAGGTCGAGGCGGCGCTCGACGACGTCAACCTGGGCCGCCTGCTGGAGATCTTCCGCGAGCTGCAGACGCACTCCCAGCTCATCGTCATCACGCACCAGAAGCGCACCATGGAGGTCGCGGACGCGCTGTACGGCGTCGCGATGCGGGGCGACGGCATCACCACCGTCATCTCGCAGCGCATGCGCGAGACGGCGGAGGCGTGACGGGGCGGCCCGAGGCCTGACCACACCGGAAGGCCCGGCCCATTTCACAGGATCCCCACCTCCCCGCCCGGCTTGTGTCAGGGGCGTGCGGGACACTGGAGGCATGGTCACCCTGCTCGTCTGGCTCGTCTCCGCCGTTCTGCTGGCAACGGCGGTCTTCGTCGTCGCCAGCGTCATGGAGCGCGGCCAGGGCGTCCCGGGCGACCCGCCGGGCGACAACGGGATCGTGGCCTTCTGGCGCAGCTTCCGCGCCGGCCTGCGGCACCGTGGGCGCGTCGCGCGCCCCGTCGACACCGACCTCGACACCTTCCTCGCGGACCGCGTGGAGGAGGGGCCGGGCTACGTCGACGCCGAGCAGCTGGCCGACGTGCTCAACCGCGCCCGGGAGACGGCTACGCGCCACATCCACGTCGGGACGGTGCGCGCCCCCAAGTGACGCCCGCGCGGTCTCTGGGAGACTGACCCGGTGACCGACGTCCTGCCCTGGCTCATCCCGCTCCTCGTCGTCGTGGTCCTCGGGGCCGTCGCCGCCCTCGTGGTGCCCCGCACCCGCCGCGGCAAGCAGCTCCCGCCGGTGGTGACGCCGCCTCCCACGACCGTCCAGCCGCCGCGGCCGGCGGAGACCGCTCCGGAGCCCGCGGCGCCGGACACGGCGGAGGCCGCCGCCGCCCCGGCCGTGACGCTGGAGCGTCCCGCGCCGACCGCCGGACGCCTCGTGCGCCTGCGCGACCGCCTCGCGCGCTCCGGCTCGCCGCTCGGCGCCCGCCTGCTGGCCGTCCTCTCGCGCGACCACCTCACCGAGGACGACTGGGACGAGCTCGAGGAGACCCTCCTGCTCGCCGACGTCGGCGCCGGCCCCGCGGGCGAGCTCATCGACGCCCTGCGCACGCGCGTGCGCGTCGAGGGCGTCAGCGACCCGGTCGCCGTGCGCACGATGCTGCGCGAGGAGCTCATCACCCTCGTGGGCCCCGACCTCGACCGGACCCTGCACACGCAGGGCACCGCGCCGGGCACGCCCGGCGTCGTCCTCGTCGTCGGCGTCAACGGCACGGGCAAGACGACGACGGTGGGCAAGCTGGCCCGCGTGCTCGTCGCCGACGGCGACACCGTCGTGCTCGGCGCCGCCGACACGTTCCGCGCCGCCGCCGCCGACCAGCTCCAGACGTGGGGCTCGCGCGTCGGCGTCCCCACGGTCCGCGCGGACCGCGACGGCGCCGACCCCGCCGCGGTCGCCTTCGACGCCGTCAAGCAGGGCAAGGCCGACGGCGTCGACGTCGTCCTCGTGGACACGGCCGGGCGCCTGCAGAACAAGGCCGGGCTCATGGACGAGCTCGGCAAGATCTCCCGCGTCATCACGCGCGAGGCCGCGCTCACCGAGGTGCTGCTCGTGCTCGACGCGACGACGGGCCAGAACGGCCTCCAGCAGGCCCGCGTGTTCGGCGAGGTCGCGGGCGTCACGGGCATCGTGCTGACCAAGCTCGACGGCACCGCCAAGGGCGGCATCGTCGTGGCCGTGCAGCGGGAGCTGGGCGTCCCGGTCAAACTCGTGGGTCTCGGCGAGGGCCCCGACGACCTGGCCCCGTTCGACGCGGCGCAGTTCGTGGACGGCATCCTGGGGTGAGTCTCAGCGGGCCCGCCTCGGCCCGCCGAGGGTGACGAAACCCAACGTTTACCCGTTCCCCGAGGCTGTCACGTCGTCGTAACAGGACGACGCCTCGTCCGAAACCACCACCGAGGACGTTTGTCCACGAGCCGGCCGCTGGGGCCGGGTACGTGAGAGAGGCGATCGGGATGGATTTCACCCTGGACACGGGCAACACTGCCTGGTTGCTCACCTCCGCATCCCTCGTGCTGCTGATGACGCCGGCTCTGGCGTTCTTCTACGGCGGCATGGTGCGGGGCAAGAGCGTCCTGAACATGCTGATGATGAGCTTCACGGCGATGGGCATCGGCGGCCTGGTGTGGGCGCTGTGGGGGTACTCGCTGGCCTTCGGCCCGAACATCGCCGGTGGCCTCCTGGGCAACCCGGGGACGTTCTTCGGCCTGGCGATCGACGACGCCGACGGCCCCACGGCCTCGTTCGGGATCCCCGCACTGGTCTTCGTCGCCTTCCAGGCGACGTTCGCGATCATCACGGTCGCCCTCATCTCGGGCGCGATCGCCGACCGCGTGAAGATCGGCACCTGGATGGTCTTCGCCGCCGTCTGGGTCACGGTCGTGTACGCGCCGCTGGCGCACTGGGTCTGGGGCGGCGGCATGTTCGGCGCCGACGGCTGGCTCGCCAAGGCGCTGTCGCTGCCGATCGACTTCGCGGGCGGCACGGTCGTCCACATCAACGCCGGCGCCGCGGGCCTCGCGCTGGCCCTGCTCACGGGCAGGCGCAAGGGCTTCGGCAAGGAGCCCATGCGCCCGCACAACCTGCCGTTCGTCATGCTGGGCGCGGGCATGCTGTGGTTCGGCTGGTTCGGCTTCAACGCCGGCTCGGAGCTCGCCGCCGACGGCACCGCCGGCCGCGCGTGGGTCAACACGCTGGTCGCCACGGCCGTCGCGATGCTGGCCTGGCTCGGCACCGAGCGCCTGCGCGACGGGCACGCCACCTCGCTCGGCGCGGCCTCCGGCGTCGTCGCGGGCCTGGTCGCCATCACCCCGGCCGCGGGCACCGTCACCACGTGGGGCGCGATCGCCGTCGGCGCCGCCGCGGGCATCCTCTGCGCGCTCGCCGTGGGCCTGAAGTACAAGCTGGGCTTCGACGACTCGCTCGACGTCGTGGGCGTCCACCTGGTCGGTGGCCTCGTCGGCACGATCCTCATCGGCCTGTTCGCCACGAACGGCGTGTACAACTCGTTCTACTTCGAGGGCTCGCAGGACGGCCTGTTCTACGGTGGCGGTGTGACCCAGCTGCTCACGCAGGTCGTCGTGGCGCTCATCGCCGTGGTCTGGAGCTTCGTCCTCACCTACGCGATCGGCTGGGTCCTGAAGGTCACGCTCGGCTGGCGCGTGCCGGAGGAGCACGAGGTCGGCGGCATCGACCTCGCGCAGCACGGCGAGACGGCGTACGAGACCGCCACGCAGGGCACCGTCTTCAACCGCGAGAACAAGGAGATCCGCGCATGAGCAAGCTCGTCACGGGCATCATCCAGCCCCACCGCCTGGACGACGTGAAGTCGGCCCTCGAGGCCGCCGGCGTCCGCGGCATGACGGTCTCCGAGGCCTCCGGCTACGGGCGCCAGAAGGGCCACACCGAGGTCTACCGCGGCGCCGAGTACACGGTCGACCTCGTCCCGAAGGTCCGACTCGAGGTGCTCGTCGCCGACGAGGACGCCCCCTCGATCGTCGACGTCGTCGTGGGCGCCGCCCAGACCGGCAAGATCGGCGACGGCAAGGTGTGGGTCGTCCCCGTCGAGGACGTGGCCCGCGTCCGCACCGGCGAGCACGGCGACAGCGCACTCTGACACCTGCCCCGGTGGTTGAGCCTGTCGAGACCACCCCGAAGAGATCGGGAGAACGTGGTCGCGACAAGCCCAGCCACCGGGGGTCCGTCCGTCCCGGCCAGCCCGGTGCACGGCCTGCGGGCCGATCTGACGGCCCTCGCGGTGGACCTCACGGGTCCCGGCCGCTCGGGCGTGGCCCGCCGGGCCGCCCTCGTCCAGGCCGTCACCGACCGTCTCGGCGTCCTGTACGCCCTGGCCACCGACGGCGTCGCCCCGGAGGGGCTGGCCCTCGCCGCCGTCGGCAGCCTGGCCCGCGGCGACCTCGGCCCGCTGTCCGACGTCGACCTCGTGCTCGTCCACGACGGCCGCACGCACAAGCCCGACGAGCTCGCGCAGGTCGCCGAGCGGCTCTGGTACCCGCTGTGGGACTCGGGCCTCGACCTCGACCACGCGGTGCGGTCCCTCAACCAGACCCGGCAGGTCGCGTCCCAGGACCTGCCCGCGGCGGCCGGCTGGCTCGACGTGCGGCCCGTCGCGGGCGACGCCGTCGTCGTGCACCGGGCGGCGTCGGCGATCCTCAACGACTGGCGTGCGGCGTCCCGGCGGCGGCTGCCGGAGCTGCTGAGCTCCGCGAAGGAGCGCGCGCAGCGCGCCGGCGAGCTGGCCTACCTCATCGAGCCGGACCTCAAGGAGGCGCGCGGCGGCATCCGCGACGCCGTGCTGCTCCAGGCGCTCGCGGCGACCTGGCTCACGGACCGCCCGCACGGGGCGGTCGACCGCGCGTACACCCACCTGCTCGACGTGCGCGACACGCTCCAGGTGGTCACCCGCCGCCGCACGAACCGCCTGCTGCTCGCGGACCTCGACGAGGTGGCCGAGCGCTCCGGCTACGACGACCCCGACGAGCTGCTCGCCTCCCTCGCGGAGGCGGGGCGCGAGGTCGCGTACGCGCTCGACTCGACCGTGCGCCGCGCCCGCCAGGCGCTCCAGCCGCCGCGCCCGCCGCGCACCCTGATCGTCCGCGGCCGCCGCACGCCGCCCCTGCTGCGCTCCGTGGGGGACGGCCTCGTGGAGCACGACGGCGAGCTGGTGCTCGCGATCGACGCCCACCCGGCGTCGGACCCGGTCCTGGCGCTGCGGGCCGCGGCGACGGCCGCGCGGACGGGGCTCGTGCTCTCGCCGGTGACGGTCGGCTCGCTCGCCGCCGGGGCCCCGCTCCCGGCGCCGTGGCCCAAGGCCGCCCGCCAGGCGTTCCTCCAGCTCCTGGGCACGGGCAAGGCGCAGGTGCCGGTGTGGGAGGCGCTCGACCTCGCCGGCGTCGTCACGCAGTGGATCCCCGAGTGGGCGGGCGTGCGGAACCGGCCGCAGCGGGCCGCGATCCACCGGCACACCGTCGACCGGCACCTCGTCGAGGCGGCCGCGCGGGCGTCCGCCGTGCGGCGCGCGCTGCCCGACCCCGCGAGCGTGCGGTCCGACGTCCTGCTGCTCGCCGCGTTCCTGCACGACATCGGCAAGCGCCGCGGGGCGCTCAGCCCCGACCACTCCGTCGAGGGTGCGCGCGTGGCGCCCGCGATCCTGGCGCGTATGGGCGTCGACGACGCCGTGGCCGCCGACGTCGTGGTGCTCGTGCGCCACCACCTGCTGCTGGCGATGCTCGCCACGCAGGCCGACCCGGAGGACCCGGCCACCGTGGCGCGGCTGCTCGACGCCCTCGGCCACCGCGCCGACCTGCTCGCCGAGCTGCGGGCGCTGACGCAGGCGGACGCGTCGAGCCTCGGGTCCAAGAACGGGTGGACGCCGTGGCGGGAGCGCCTCGTGGACGACCTCACCGAGCGTGCGCGGACCGCGCTCGGCGTCGCCCGGTAGTCTGGGTCACCGTTCCCACCCGCACGACCACAAGGACCGCCCTGGTGTTCAACTCCCTGTCGGACCGGCTCACCGCGACCTTCAAGAACCTCCGCGGCCGGGGGCGTCTGTCCGAGGCGGACATCGACGCCACCGTGCGCGAGATCCGGCGCGCCCTGCTGGACGCCGACGTCGCCGTGCCCGTCGTGCGCGAGCTCACCGGCGCGATCCGGGAGCGGGCGCTCGGCGCCGAGGTCTCCGGCGCGCTGAACCCGGCGCAGCAGGTCGTCAAGATCGTCAACGAGGAGCTCGTCGAGATCCTCGGCGGGGCCACCCGGACCCTGCAGCTGGCCAAGGTGCCGCCGACGGTCATCATGCTCGCGGGCCTCCAGGGTGCCGGCAAGACGACGCTCGCGGGCAAGCTCGCCCACGCGCTCAAGCAGCAGGGCCACACGCCCGTGCTCGTGGCCGCCGACCTCCAGCGCCCCAACGCCGTCACCCAGCTCTCCGTGGTGGCCGAGCGCGCGGGCGTGCCCGTCTTCGCGCCGCACCCGGGCAACCAGGGTGCCGAGACCGACCTGGTCATCGGCGACCCCGTCTCCGTCGCCCGCCAGGGTGTCGCGTTCGCCCGCGACAAGCAGCACGACGTCGTCATCGTCGACACCGCCGGCCGCCTCGGCGTCGACCAGGTGCTCATGCAGCAGGCCGCCGACATCCGCGCCGCGATCAGCCCCGACGAGGTCCTGTTCGTCATCGACGCGATGATCGGCCAGGACGCCGTCGCCACGGCGAGCGCGTTCCTCGAGGGCGTCGACTTCACCGGCGTCGTGCTCTCCAAGCTCGACGGCGACGCGCGCGGCGGCGCGGCCCTGTCGGTCGCGAAGGTGACCGGTCGCCCGATCATGTTCGCGTCCACGGGCGAGAAGCTCACCGACTTCGAGGTCTTCCACCCGGACCGCATGGCCGGGCGCATCCTCGACATGGGCGACGTGCTCACCCTCATCGAGCAGGCCGAGCGCGCCTTCGACGCCGAGCAGGCCGAGAAGATGGCCGCCAAGCTCAGCGAGGGCAAGGACTTCTCGCTGGCCGACTTCCTGGTGCAGATGCAGCAGATGAAGAAGCTCGGCTCGATGAAGAAGATGCTCGGCATGCTGCCCGGCATGGGCCAGATGCGTGAGCAGCTCGAGAACTTCGACGAGCGCGAGGTCGACCGCATCGAGGCGATCATCCACTCGATGACGCCGGGCGAGCGGGAGAACCCCAAGATCATCAACGGCTCGCGCCGCGCCCGCATCGCCCGCGGTGCCGGCACGACGACGACGGCCGTCAACCAGCTGCTGGAGCGCTTCGAGGGCGCGCAGAAGATGATGCGCCAGATGGCGAAGGGCGGCGGGATGCCCGGCATGCCGCCGATGCCGGGGATGCCCGGCGTGGGCAAGCGCGCGGGTGCCCGTCAGGCGCCGCAGAAGAAGGTCAAGGGCAAGTCGGGCAACCCGGCCAAGCGCGCCCAGCAGGAGCGCGAGCTGCTCACCAAGGCCCTCGGCGGCGGCCCCGCCGCGCCGGCGGGCTCGGCGTTCGGCGTCGGCGCCCCGAAGAAGGACGACGTCGACCTGTCCTCGCTCCAGCTCCCCGAGGGCTTCGACAAGCTGCTCGGCTGAGCCGGGATCTCGCGCACCGTCCCGCCCGGCGGGACGGTGCGCGCGCGGGCTAGCCTGCGCTCATGTCCGTCCCGCACGTGCCCCTGCACCTCACGGGCCGCGTGCTGCTCGACGACGACCGCGAGGCCGGCGAGCTGTTCGTCCGCGACGGGCGCATCCAGCTGACCCGGCAGTCCCCCAGGTCGGCGCGGTGCGGCGCCTCGAGGGCTTCGTCGTGCCCGGCCTCGTCGACGTGCACTGCCACGTCGGGCTCGGGGCCGAGGGGGCCGTCGACCTCGACACGGCCGCCGCGCAGGCGCTCGCGGACCGCGACGCGGGCGTGCTGCTGGTCCGCGACGCGGGCGCGGCGTGCGACACGAGCCCGCTCCAGGCGCGCGCCGACCTGCCGCGGCTCGTGCGCGCGGGCCGCCACCTCGCCCGCCCTCGGCGCTACCTGCGGGGCTTCGCGCGCGAGCTCGACGACGTCGCGGCGCTGCCCGCCGCCGTGCGCGACGAGGCCCGCGCGGGCGACGGCTGGGTCAAGCTCGTGGGGGACTGGATCGACCGCGCGGTGGGCGACCTCACGCCGCTGTGGCCCGGCGACGTGCTCGCGCGGGCCGTCGCCGCGGCGCACGACGAGGCCGCGCGCGTCACGGTCCACACGTTCGCGACGGAGACGGTCGACGACCTGCTCGCCGCGGGCGTCGACGGCATCGAGCACGGCACCGGCATCACGCCGGTGCAGGCCGAGGTGCTCGCCGAGCGCGGCACGCCCGTCACGCCGACGCTCCTCCAGGTCGAGCGGTTCGCCGAGATCGCCGACCAGGCCGAGGCCCGCTACCCGGTCTACGCGCGCCGCATGCGCGCGATGCACGCCCGCCGCTTCGCGCAGGTCCGCATGCTGCACGACGCCGGGGTGCCGCTGCTGGTGGGCACCGACGCCGGCGGCACGCTGGGCCACGGCCGCGTCGCCGACGAGTGCGCCCTCCTGGTGGAGGCCGGCGTCCCCGCCGCCGACGTCGTCGCCGCCGCAACCTGGCGGGCGCGGCGCCTGCTCGGGTTCGGCGCCGTCGACGACGGGGCGAGCGCGGACCTGGTCGTCTACCCGGACGACCCGCGCGCCGACGTCCGGGTGCTGCGGCACCCCGTGGCCGTCGTGCTGCGCGGGCAGGTCGTCGCCGGGAGCGCCCTCCACGGCGGGTGACGGCCGGTCGCGCGTGCGGCCCGGGCGCGGGGTGCGCGGGCTCACGCGCCCTCCGGTTGGGGACGGGCGCCGTCGTCTGGCACAATGTCCGGGTACTCGGCGTGCCCAGGCCCCTCTCTCCTGCGCATCGTCCAGTCCAGATCCTCTACCACGCCCCGGCCCCACGGGGTGGTGCCGAGGGTCGCCCATCCCAGAACCAGGAGTGACCACAACAGTGGCCGTCAAGATTCGCCTCAAGCGCCTCGGCAAGATCCGGGCCCCGTACTACCGCGTCGTCGTCGCGGACTCGCGCACCAAGCGCGATGGCCGCGTCATCGAGGAGATCGGCAAGTACCACCCGACCGAGGAGCCCTCGCTCATCGAGATCACCTCGGAGCGTGCGCAGTACTGGCTCGGCGTCGGCGCGCAGCCGACCGAGCAGGTCCTCGCCCTCCTCAAGGTGACGGGTGACTGGCAGAAGTTCAAGGGTCTCCCGGGCGCCGAGGGCACCCTGCGGACCAAGGGCGACAAGGTCGACGCCGCCACGGCCGTCGAGGCTGTCGCCGCCGAGGCCGAGAAGGTCAAGGCCAAGGCCGCCGAGGCCAAGGCTGCCGCTCCGGCCGCCGAGGTTGCCGACGAGTCGGCTGAGGCCGAGGCCGAGGCCTGATGCTCGCCGAGGCCCTCGAGCACCTGGTGCGCGGCATCGTGGACAACCCGGACGACGTCCAGGTGACCGCGAAGCCGCTGCGCCGCGGTGACCTGCTCGAGGTCCGCGTGCACCCGGACGACCTGGGCCGAGTGATCGGCCGGGGCGGCCGGACCGCCAAGGCGCTGCGCACCGTCGTCGGTGCGCTCGCCGCGGACGGCCCGGTCCGCGTCGACGTCGTCGACGTCGACCGCCGCTGAGCAAGCCCGTCCGACGGGGCCCGATCCACACCGGATCGGGCCCCGTCGGCATTCACTCTGGAAGGCACTGACATGCAGTTGGTGGTAGCGAAGATCGGGCGCGCGCACTCCCTGCGCGGCGAGGTCGTGCTCGACGTGCGCACCGACGACCCCGAGACGCGGCTCGCCGTGGGCGAGGTGCTCGCCACCGAACCGCCCGAGGCCGGCCCGCTCACGGTGCTGAGCCGCCGCCTGCACCAGGACCGCTGGCTCGTGAAGTTCGCCGAGGTGGCCGACCGCTCGGCCGCCGAGGCGCTGCGCGGCGTCGAGCTCGTCGTCGAGGCCGACGCGTCCGACGAGGAGGACGCCTGGTACCCGCACGAGCTGCGCGGCCTGCGCGTCGAGCTGCTCGACGGCACCGTCGTCGGGGAGGTCGTGGCGCTCGAGCACCTGCCCGCGCACGACGCGCTGCTGGTCAAGGAGACGAGCGGCGCGCGCACCCTCGTCCCGTTCGTCACCGCGATCGTGCCCGTCGTCGACGTCGCGGGCGGTCGCGTCGTCCTCGACCCGCCGGGCGGCCTGCTCGCCTCCGACGCCGCGAACCTCGTCGTCTCCGACGAGACGCGCGGGGAGGACTAGTGCGCGTCGACGTCGTCACCGTCTTCCCCGACTACCTGGCCGCCCTCGACCTGTCGCTCATCGGCAAGGCCCGCCAGGCGGGCCTGCTCGACCTGCGCGTCCACGACCTGCGCGACTGGACCACGGACCGCCACCGCACCGTGGACGACACCCCGTTCGGCGGCGGAGCGGGCATGGTCATGCGCCCGGACGTGTGGGGGACCGCCCTGGACGACGTCCTCGGCGAGGACGGGCACCTGGTGATCCCGACGCCGTCCGGCGAGGTGTTCACGCAGCGGCACGCCGAGGCGCTGGCGACCGAGCAGCACCTGGTGTTCGCGTGCGGGCGCTACGAGGGCATCGACGCGCGCGTCGCGGAGCACTACCGGGCGGCGGGCCGCCGGGTGAGCGAGCTGTCCATCGGCGACTACGTGCTCAACGGCGGCGAGGTCGCCACGCTCGTCATGGTCGAGGCCGTCGGGCGGCTGCTGCCCGGCGTCGTCGGGAACCCGGAGTCCCTCGTCGAGGAGTCGCACGGGGCGGCCGGGCTGCTGGAGTACCCCGTGTACACCAAGCCTCCCGTGTGGGACGAGCACGAGATCCCCGAGGTGCTGCTGAGCGGGCACCACGCCAAGATCGCGCGCTGGCGCCGCGACCGGGCGCTCGAGCGCACGGCCGCGCGGCGGCCGGACATGATCGCCGCGCTCGACGTCGCGGGGCTCGACAAGCACGACGTCGCGAAGCTCGCGGAGCTCGGGTGGGCCGTCGTCGACGGGGGGCTGGCGCGCGCCGCCGCGCTGTGACCCATCTCTGCCTGGGCTGATTGGGTGCCGCGGGGCGCCCTGTGGCAAGATTGTCCGTTGGTGCGCCCGCGGTCGGTTCTGCGGTTGTCGTGACATCTCTGCCACAGGGGAGACGACGTGTGCACCGGCTTCACCATCCAAAGCCTCACCCGCGCGTCCCTGCGCGGGCCTGACATGCGCCTGACCTGTGGCAGGCGGGGAGAACGATCATGCACAAGCTCGACTTCGTCGACGCGGCGTCGCTGCGCTCCGACATCCCGGACTTCCGCGCCGGTGACACCGTCAAGGTCAACGTCAAGGTCGTCGAGGGCAACCGCTCGCGCGTCCAGGCGTTCCAGGGCGTCTGCATCGGCCGCTCGGGTGGCGGCGTCCGCGAGACGTTCACCGTCCGCAAGATCAGCTTCGGCGTCGGCGTGGAGCGTACGTTCCCGCTGCACGCCCCGACGATCGACTCGCTCGAGCTCGTGACCCGCGGTGACGTGCGTCGCGCCAAGCTCTACTACCTGCGCGCGCTGCGCGGCAAGAAGGCGAAGATCAAGGAGAAGCGCGACAACACGGCTCGCTGAGCCCGTTCCGCCTCCTCACCGACGGGCGGTCCTCCTCCAGGAGGGCCGCCCGTCGGTGTTCCCGGGCCACGGCGGCGCCGGGAACGTGACCTGGGCAACCGTGACACAATCCGTCCCCGTGACCCACCCTCAGCCCGGACCCGAGCCCACGCCCACCGACGCGCGGCCCGCGCCGGCCGGGCGCCCCGGCTCGCGGGAGACCCGCCGCCGGCGGGGCGTGGGGGCCAGCCTGCTGCGCGAGACGGCGGTCATCGTGGTCAGCGCGCTCGCGCTGTCGTGGCTCATCAAGACGCTGCTGGTACAGGCCTTCCTCATCCCGAGCGGGTCCATGCACGACACGCTCGTCGAGGGGGACCGCGTGATGGTCTCGCGCCTCGTGCCGCGCGTCTTCGACCTGCACCGCGGCGACATCGTCGTGTTCAAGGACCCGGACCACTGGCTCCGGGGCTACGTGACGCCGGACCGCGGCCCTCTCGGCGACGCGATGGTCACCGCGCTCACCGCGGTGGGGCTGATGCCGCAGGACTCCGGCGAGCACCTCATCAAGCGCGTCATCGGCCTGCCCGGCGACCACGTGAGCAGCGAGGGCGGTCCCGGGGCGAAGGTGCTGGTCAACGGCGTGCCCATCACCGAGACCGCGTACATCGAACCGGGATCGATGCCCAGCGAGGTGCCGTTCGACGTCGTCGTGCCCGACGGGAAGCTGTGGGTCATGGGCGACAACCGGCAGGACTCGGCCGACTCCCGGGCGCACCAGGGCACCCCGGGCGGCGGGTTCGTGCCGGTCGACGACGTGGTGGGCACGGCGTTCGCGACGGTGTGGCCGCTGACCCGCATGACGTGGCACAGCAACCCGGGCGACGTGTTCGCGCAGGTACCCGCCCCGTGACGCCCGAGCCGGGCGCGCCCGCGCGCGCGGCCTGCGCGGGTCTGGGTGCCCCGCCGGCCGCGGGCGATGCGAGAGTGGTTCCGTGACAGAATCCGACCCCGTGACGCAGCCGCAGCCCCTGCCCGAGCCCGACGGGCACGGAACCCCCCACGACGTGGCCGGCCCGGGCAACGCCCGGCACGCGGCGGAGTCGAAGGGCGCGGGGTCGACGGGCATGGGACTGCTGCGCGAGACCGCGATCATCGTGGTCAGCGCGCTCGTGCTGTCGTGGCTCATCAAGACGCTGCTGGTCCAGGCGTTCTTCATCCCCAGCCCGTCGATGCACGACACGCTCGTCGAGGGCGACCGCGTCATGGTCTCGCGCCTCGTGCCGCGCGTGCTCGACATCCACCGCGGCGACATCGTCGTGTTCAAGGACCCGGGCGGCTGGCTCGGGACGTACGTGCCACCGGACCACGGACCCCTCGGCAACGCGGTCGTCGAGGGCCTCACGATCGTCGGCCTCATGCCGCAGGACTCCGGCGAGCACCTCATCAAGCGCGTCATCGGCGTGCCCGGCGACCACGTGACCTGCGCGGGCGGTCCCGACGCGAAGATCGAGGTCAACGGGGTGGCCATCACGGAGACCGCGTACCTCAAGCCCGGCTCGATGCCCAGCGAGACGGCGTTCGACGTCGTCGTGCCGGACGGCATGCTGTTCGTCCTCGGCGACAACCGGCAGAACTCCGCCGACTCCCGGGCCCACCTCGGCAACCCGGGCGGCGGGTTCGTGCCGGTCGACAACGTCGTCGGGACGGCGTTCGCGACCGTGTGGCCCTTCTCGCGCGCGACGTGGCACCGCAACCCGGGCGACGTGTTCGCCCAGGTGCCGGCGCCATGACCGCCGAACCCGCGGCCCGCACGGGCTCGGTGCGCCGCCCGACGCCGCCGCGCACCACCGCGGCGGCCGGACGCCGGACGCCGACGCTGCGCACCGAGCGCGCCCTCATCTCCTCGGGGGCCCGGCTGGTCGCCGGCATGGACGAGGTGGGCCGCGGCGCGCTCGCCGGGCCCGTCAGCGTGGGCGTCGTCGTCGTCGACGTCGCGACGCGCACGGCGCCCAAGGGCGTCGCCGACTCGAAGCTGCTCACGCCCGCGGCGCGCGAGGCGCTCGTGCCGCACCTCCAGCGGTGGCCCGTCGCGTGGGCGGTCGGGCACGCGGGGCCGGCCGAGATCGACGCGCACGGGATCATCGCCGCGCTGCGGCTCGCGGGGCGCCGTGCGCTCTCCCAGGTGCGCCGCGTGTGCGGCGACGTCGACGTCGTGCTGCTCGACGGCTCGCACGACTGGCTGACGCGCTCCCAGGTGGACCTGTTCGAGGCGACCGACCTCGACGTCGCGGGCGCGCCCGAGACGGACCCCGCGGTGCGGACCATGGTCAAGGCGGACCTGCAGTGCGCGTCCGTGGCCGCGGCCAGCGTGCTGGCCAAGGTGGAGCGCGACCTGCTGCTCACGCGGCTCGCGCGGCAGTACCCCGCCTACGCGTGGGACCAGAACAAGGGCTACTCGGCTCCCGCCCACCTCGAGGCGCTGCGCCGGCACGGCACGACGCCGCAGCACCGGCGCTCGTGGAACCTGCGCTCGGTCGCGGAGGGCGGGGAGCCGGTCGCCGACGCCGGGGCGTTCGCCGAGGCGGTCGTCGAGAGTCTCGACGTGCCCGTCGACGCGCCCGGCGGGGCGAACCTGCGAGGATGACACCGTGAGCGCCGAAGACCTCGAGAACTACGAGACCGAGATGGAGCTCGCGCTCTACCGCGAGTACCGCGACGTCGTGAGCCTGTTCTCGTACGTGGTGGAGACCGAGCGCCGGTTCTACCTGGCCAACCAGGTGGACCTCCAGGTGCGCTCCGCGGCGGGCGAGGTGTACTTCGAGCTGCGGCTCGGCGACGCCTGGGTGTGGGACGTCTACCGGTCCGCCCGGTTCGTGAAGTCGGTGCGCGTGGTGACGTTCAAGGACGTCAACGTCGAGGAGCTCGCGAAGGCCGACCTGGCCCTCTGACCCGGTCGCCGCCCGCGCTCCCGCGGGAGGTGGGCGACGCCCGCCTGTGGACCCGATCGGCCGTGCACAGCCGGCCCGGCCCTCCGGACCGGCGCGCCCGCGGTGCCGCCAGGCTGCCTCGCGGAGGTGGTCGCGATGGCGGCGAAGGACGACGTGGGGCGGCGGGGCGAGCAGCTCGCCGCGCAGCTCCTCATGGACGAGGGGTACACCCTGCTCGCGCGCAACTGGCGGGGGCGGGAGGGCGAGCTGGACCTGGTGGCGCTCGACGGCACCACGCTCGTGGCGGTCGAGGTCAAGACGCGCAGCAGCACGCGCTTCGGGCATCCGGCCGAGGCGGTCACGCCCGGCAAGCTCGCGCGCCTGCGGCGCCTGACGGGTCAGTGGCTCGCCGAGCACGGCCGCGAGCTGCGGCCCCGGTTCCGCGACGTGCGCATCGACGTCGTCGCCGTGATCGCGCCGCGCGACGGACGGGCCACGGTCGAGCTGCTGCGCGGGGTGTCCTGATGACGCTCGGGACCACCGCCGCGGTCGCCCTCGTGGGCCTGTCCGGGCACGTGGTCGAGGTGCAGGCGCAGCTCGCCTGGTCGGTGCCCGGGTTCGTGCTGGTCGGCCTGCCCGACACCGCGCTGAGCGAGTCGCGCGACCGCGTACGGGCCGCCGTGCTCTCCAGCCGCATCGACTGGCCGAACCGCAAGATCACCGTGAACCTCTCGCCCGCCTCGCTGCCCAAGCGCGGCTCGAGCTTCGACCTCGCGATCGCCGTCGCCGTGCTCGCCGGGGCCGGCGCGATCCCCGCCGCCGGCCTCGACCGGGTCGTCCACCTCGGCGAGCTCGGCCTCGACGGCCGGCTCCAGCCCGTCCGCGGCGTCCTGCCGATGGTCGCGTCGGCGGTCGCGGCCGGCTTCGGCGACGTCGTCGTCCCGACCGCCGACGTCGCCGAGGCGTCGCTCGTGCCCGGCGCACGGGTGCGCGGGGCGACCACCCTCGCCGACGTCGTCGCGCTGCACGGCGGGGAGCCGCCGTTCGTGCCCGACGTCGAGCCCGTGCGACCAACGCGCGCCGGCGTCGAGGGACGGCCGCCGGGGGACCTGGCCGACGTGCTCGGGCAGGACGTGCCGCGGCTCGCGCTGGAGATCGCCGCGGCGGGCGGGCACCACCTGCTGTTCACCGGGCCGCCCGGGGCGGGCAAGACGATGCTCGCCTCCCGGCTGCCCGGCATCCTGCCCGACCTCTCCGAGGCGGAGGCCGTCGAGGTCACGTCCGTGCACTCCGTCGCCGGGACGTTCGACCCGGGGGCCGGGCTCATGACGCGCCCGCCCTACGAGGACCCGCACCACACCGCCACCGCGGCGTCTGTCGTCGGGGGCGGCAGCGGGCTGCCGCGGCCCGGGGCCGCGTCGCGCGCGCACCGCGGCGTGCTCTTCCTGGACGAAGCACCCGAGTTCGGGCAGCGCGTGCTCGAGACGCTGCGCCAGCCGCTCGAGCACGGCGAGCTCGTCATCCACCGCGCGGCGGGCGCGGCCCGCTTCCCCGCGCGGTTCCAGCTCGTGCTCGCCGCCAACCCCTGCCCGTGCGGCAAGGGCGACGGCAAGGGCCTCGACTGCACGTGCACCCCGATGGCCCGCCGGCGCTACCTCGGCAAGCTGTCCGGGCCCCTGCTCGACCGCGTCGACCTGCAGGTCACGGTGCAGGCGGTCGGCAAGGACGGCATGCGCGGCGAGCCGGGGGAGTCCACGGCGGTCGTGGCCGCCCGCGTCCGCGCGGCCCGCGCGGCCACGCGCGCCCGGCTCGCCGGAACCCCCTGGACGCTCAACGCGCAGGTGCCCGGCACGTGGCTGCGCGCCCGGCTCCGCGGCCGGTGGGACGTGCTCCGGCCCGTCGACGACGCCCTCGACAGCGGCCTGCTCTCGCTGCGCGGCGCCGACCGCGTGCTCCGGCTCGCCTACACGATCGCCGACCTGGGCGGCCGCGACGAGCCCGCCCAGGCCGACGTCGGCCTCGCCCTGACGCTGCGCACCGGGAGGCTCGCATGACCACCTTGGCCTTCGACGCCGACGACCCCACGCTCGCCGCGACCGCCTGGAGCCGCCTCGCCGAGCCCGGCGACGAGACCGCCGGGGCGCTCGTGGCGCACCTGGGCGCAGCGGGAGCGCTGGCGTGGCTCGTGGACCAGCAGGGCTCCGTCCTGCTGGAGCCCGCGGCCCCCGCCCAGCGGGCGCTCGCGGCCGGGGTCGCGCGCTGGTCGCCGCGCCTGGACGGGCTCGACCCGCGGCGCGAGCTCGCCGTGCTCGAGCGCACCGGCGGCACGCTGCTGCTGCCCGACGACCACCGGTGGCCCCGCGGGCTCGACGACCTGGGGACCGCCGCGCCCTTCGCGCTGTGGGTGCGCGGCGACGCCGACCTCGCCGCCGCGTGCCACCGCTCGGTCGCCCTCGTCGGCGCCCGCGCGTCGACGTCGTACGGGGAGCACGTGACGGCGCAGCTCGCTGCGGGGCTCGTCGACCGCGGGTTCACCGTCGTCTCGGGCGGGGCGTACGGGATCGACGCCGTCGCGCACCGCGGGGCGCTCGTCGGCGGCGGGTCGACGGTCGCGGTGATGGCCGGCGGCGTCGACCGGTTCTACCCGCAGGGCAACCACGAGCTGCTGCGCCGCGTCACCGAGAACGGCGCGGTCGTCGCGGAGGTGCCGCCCGGCAGCACGCCGTTCAAGCAGCGCTTCCTGGCCCGCAACCGCGTCATCGCCGCCATGGCCCGCGCGACCGTGGTGGTCGAGGCCGCCTGGCGGTCCGGCGCCCTGTCCACGGCCCGGCGCGCGGCGGACCTGCTGCGGCCCGTCGGGGCCGTGCCGGGGCCGGTCACGTCGATGGCGTCCGGCGGGTGCCACCAGCTGCTGCGCGACGGCGTCGCGACGTGCGTCACCGACGCCGCCGAGGTCGCCGAGCTCGCCGGGGAGGTCGGCCGGGACGCCGCACCCCGCCCGGTCGGCCTGCGCAGCGCCGCCGACGGGCTCGGGGACGCCGAGCGGGCCGTGCTCGACGCGCTGCCCGCCCGGGCCGCGGCCGACGTCGCCGTGCTGTGCCGGGTCGCGGGGCGCTCCCTGCCCGAGGTGCTCGGCGCCCTCGGCGTGCTGGAGTCCCGCGGGCTGGTGCGCCCGGACGGGGGTCGGTGGCGCCGGGTCGCGGCCGGCCGAGGGTGACGGGGCGCCGCGGCGCGTGGTCCGGTGGGCGGGATCGGGCGCCGTCGGCGCGCCTGGCGGGCGCGAACCGGCGTCGTGCCTGCCTGCCCCGCGTGACCCGCGACACGGCGGGCGCCTTCGCCAGGGAAGGCGCCCGCCGCGTGCACACTGGCACGCATGGCCCCGTCACCGTCGGGCCCCGCGTCGCACCCCCGCGACGCGGCTGCCCCCACCGCCGACCTCCCGCCGCTCCCGGCGGAGCTGGCCGACGCCGTCGCGCGGTTCGGCAAGCACCTGGACGCGCAGCGGGGCCACTCGGTGCACACGCGGCGGGCGTACCTCGCCGACGTCACAGGGCTGCTGCGCTACGCCGTCCGCCACGGCGCCCGCGGGCTCGACGACGTCCAGCTGCCCGTGCTGCGCGGCTGGCTCGGCGCCCAGGCGGACCGTGGCCTCGCGCGGGCGACGCTCGCCCGCCGGGGCGCGGCGGCCCGCGCGTTCCTCCGGTGGGCGCACCACGCGGGCCTCACCGAGACCGACCCGTCCACGCGCCTCGCGAGCCCCAAGGTGCCCCGCACGCTGCCCACCGTCCTCACGCCCGACGCGGCCGCCTGCCTGCTCGACACCGCGCGCGACGTCGCGCTCGCCGCCGAGGGCGACGACCGCCCCGCCGCCCTGCGCGCCTGGGCCGCCGCCGAGCTGCTCTACGGCTCGGGGATCCGCGTCGGCGAGCTCGTCGCGGTCGACGTCCACGACGTCGACGTGCGCGAGCGGCTCGTGCGCGTGCTCGGCAAGGGCGGCAAGGAACGCGTGGTCCCGTTCGGCGTCCCCGCGGCGCGGGCGCTCACGGCCTGGATCGACGAGGGCCGGCCGGAGCTCGCCGGCGCCGCCACGGGCCCCGCCCTGCTCGTGGGGGACCGCGGCGGCCGCTGGGGCCAGCGGCAGGCGCGCGAGGCCGTCCACCGCCTCGCGGCCCGCGCGGGCGTCGACGACGTCGCTCCGCACGCCCTGCGGCACTCGGCCGCGACGCACCTGCTCCAGGGCGGCTCCGACCTGCGCAGCGTGCAGGAGGTGCTGGGTCACGCCAACCTCGCGACGACGCAGCGCTACACGCACGTCGACTCCGACCGCCTCCGGCAGGTCTACGCCCAGGCGTTCCCGCGCGCCTGAGCGCGCCGGCCACGGCCGCGCTCGGCAGACCGGGCCGCGCTGACGCGAGCTCGGTGACGCCACCGGCCACTCGTCGCTGGGACCACCGGACGACGCACCCGGCCGCCGCGCCACCCTCAGGACGGCGGCAGCAGCACGATCGGCGGCGCGACCCCGAGCAGCGAGAGCGGGTCCAGATACGTCTCGCCGCGTCGGACGCCCCAGTGCACGCACGCGTCGGCGCCGGTAGGCGGTGCGAGGGCCGCGCAGTGGTCCGGGTTGGCGTCGTCGCCGGGCGCCGCCGCGAGCACGCCCACCGGGTCCCCGGCACGCACCGCCGTGCCCCGCGGAACCGTGCCCTGCACGGGTTCCAGCGACGACCGCAGCCCGTCCGGGTGCGTCACGACGACGACCGGCTTGCCCGCGACCGACCCCGCGAAAGTCACGACGCCCGCCCCGGGCGCGACGACGACGGCCCCGCGCGCCGACCACAGGTCGACACCGCGGTGCCCTGCTTTCCACGCGTGCTCGGGCGGCTCGAACCCCCGCGCCACCTGACCCGGGGCGGGCGGGACGTACCGCGGCGTGTCGGCCCCCGCCGGCGCGGATGCCGACGCCGCCGCGGATGCCGACGCCGCCGCCGACGCCGACCAGCCCGTCAGAGACGACCCTGCCTCAGACGCTCCTGTCCCAGGCAGCACTACGTCAAGCGGCCCTGTCTCAGGCAGCCCTACTTCAAGCGGCCCAGCAGGGGAGATCCCCGCCTCAGACAGCCCGACAGGTCGCGTCGCGCCCCGGTCGGAGGCACCGGCGGGTCCTGCGCCCACGCCGCCTGCGCCCATGCCCACGGCCCCCGCGCCCCCTGCACCCGCGCCCCCCACGCCCACGGCCCCCGCCGTCGACGGCAGAGCCAGCACGGGCACCAGGGTGACCGCCCACAGGGCGGCGGCGAGCTTCGCACGAGTCGGCACGACGCCACGCTCCCAGGCCGACGCGCGGTGCCCGTGGCCGCCGGCCACGGGCGGTGCGCAACCCCGGCGAGACCTGCCCTGTGGACCGCCGTCGCGCGACCGCCGGCACAGTGACGACCGCCGCACGGGCCCCCGGCCCCCGAGGCGCCGGTCGGGCACCCGGTCAGGTAGACTTCCCGCGGCGATCGGAACGTTCGCACCCACACCCTCCCCGCCGGGCGACCGGCAGCGGGGGACAGGTGCGCCCGCCCCGGTCGACTTCGCGCGTCACGGCACGCCCCGCCCACCTCGTCCGAGGGAGCGGAGCGCGACCAGGTCGGCTGTGGTCCACGCCCTCCTCCACCCGGAGGCGGGCACGGTGCCGGGCTGGTGTGACGCCAGGGGTGCCGCCACCCGGTGGGCACCGACAACCGAGTACCGCTCGGCCTGCGGCCGAGCACGATGCGCGCGACGCCCCGGAGGATCCGGGCCCGCGCGGCGAAAGGACGTGTCATGGCCGTCGTGACCATGCGCCAGCTCCTCGAGAGCGGTGTCCACTTCGGGCACCAGACCCGCCGTTGGAACCCGAAGATGAAGCGCTTCATCTTCACCGAGCGCAACGGCATCTACATCGTCGACCTTCAGCAGTCGCTGACCTACATCGACAACGCCTACAACTTCGTCAAGGAGACGGTCGCCCACGGCGGCTCGATCCTCTTCGTCGGCACCAAGAAGCAGGCCCAGGAGCCCGTGGCCGAGCAGGCCGCGCGCGTCGGCATGCCCTACGTGAACCACCGCTGGCTCGGCGGCATGCTCACCAACTTCACCACGGTGCACAAGCGTCTCCAGCGCCTCAAGGAGCTCGAGGAGATCAACTTCGACGACGTCGCCGGCTCCGGCCTGACGAAGAAGGAGCTCCTCGTCCTGCGTCGCGAGAAGGACAAGCTCTCGCGCACGCTCGGCGGCATCCGCGACATGGCCAAGGTCCCCTCGGCCGTGTGGATCGTCGACACGAACAAGGAGCACCTCGCCGTCGACGAGGCCCGCAAGCTCAACATCCCGGTCGTCGCGATCCTCGACACCAACTGCGACCCCGACGTCGTCGACTACGCCATCCCGGGCAACGACGACGCGATCCGCTCCGTCACGCTGCTCACGCGCGTGATCGCCGACGCCGTCGCCGAGGGCCTGCTGCAGCGCCACTCCGGCAAGACCGCGGCCGCCGAGGGCGAGTCGGAGCCGCTGGCCGAGTGGGAGCGCGAGCTCCTGGCCGGCGCCGAGGCTGCCGCCGCCGAGGCGCCCGCCGCCGAGGCGCCCGCCGCCGAGACCGCCGAGGTCGAGGCCGCTGCTGTCGAGGCTCCCGTCGCCGAGACCGTCGAGGTCGAGGCTGCCGAGGGCACCGAGGCCGAGAAGTCCGAGTGAGGTGACGCGGGTCGGGATCCTTGAGGGGGTCCCGGCCCGCTCCCTTGCCGCCGCACCTTCAAGCACACAGGAGAGCGCACCATGGCGAACTACACCATCCAGGACATCAAGGACCTGCGCGCGCTGACCGGCGCGGGCATGACCGACGTCAAGAAGGCCCTCGACGAGGCCGACGGCGACCAGCAGAAGGCCGTCGAGCTCATCCGCAAGCGCGGCCTGGCCAAGGCCGCCAAGCGTGAGGGCAACGCCACCTCCGAGGGCCTCGTGGCCGTCAAGGTCGAGGACGTCGCCGCCGGTCAGGTCGCGACGCTCATCGAGCTGAACGCCGAGACCGACTTCGTCGTCAAGAACGAGAAGTTCGTCGCGCTGGCCGACCAGGTGCTCGACGCCGTGTCCGCCGCGGGTGCCGCCGACGCCGAGGCCGGCCTCGCCGCCCCCGTCGCGGGCGAGACCGTCGCCGACATCATCGCCGCCGCCGCCGGCACCCTGGGCGAGAAGATCGTCCTGGCCCGCGTGGCCCGCGTCGAGGGCCCGAAGGTCACGACCTACCTGCACCGCACCGCGAAGGACCTGCCGCCGAGCATCGGCGTCGTCGTCGTCACGGACGAGGCGGGCGAGGCCGCTGCCAAGGACGTCGCGCAGCACATCGCCGCGATGGCCCCGAAGTACCTGACGCGCGACGAGGTCCCGGCCGACGTCGTCGACAAGGAGCGCGAGATCGCCCGCGAGGTGTCGATCGCCGAGGGCAAGCCCGAGGCCGCGCTGCCGAAGATCGTCGAGGGTCGCCTCAACGGCTTCTTCAAGGAGAACGTCCTGGTCGAGCAGCCGCTCGCCAAGGACACCAAGGTGACCGTCGCCAAGCACGTCGAGGCCACGGGCGGCCAGCTCACCGGCTTCGTCCGCTTCCGCGTCGGCAACTGACGCACCCGTGCGGCCCGGCGCTACCGACTGGTAGCGCCGGGCCGCACGTGCACCCGGGCCCGGACGGCCGCGGGTGCGGCATGATCCCAGCAGCGCTCGACGACCAGGACGGTGGCGGATGACCAAGAAGACGAACGAGACGACCGGGGGCCCGCGTCGCGTCCTGCTGAAGCTGTCGGGCGAGGCGTTCGGCGGCGGCTCCGTGGGCCTCGACGCCGGCGTCGTGCGCCGCATCGCCGCCGAGATCAGCGAGGCCGTGCGCCAGGGCGTCGAGGTCGCCGTCGTCGTCGGCGGCGGGAACTTCTTCCGCGGCGCCGAGCTCTCGCACGCGGGCATGGACCGCTCCCGGGCCGACTACATGGGCATGCTCGGCACGGTCATGAACTGCCTGGCCCTCCAGGACTTCCTCGAGCAGGCCGGCACCAAGACGCGCGTGCAGACCGCCATCACGATGGGCCAGGTGGCCGAGTCGTACATCCCGCTGCGTGCGATCCGCCACCTCGAGAAGGGCCGCGTGGTCATCTTCGGCGCCGGGGCAGGCATGCCGTACTTCTCCACCGACACCGTGTCGGTGCAGCGCGCGCTCGAGGTGCGCTGCGACGAGGTGCTCATGGGCAAGAACGGCGTCGACGGCGTCTACGACTCCGACCCGCGCAAGAACCCGGACGCGACGCGCTTCGAGCACCTCACGTACGACCACGCGCTGCGCGACAACCTGCAGGTCATGGACAACACCGCCATCGCGATGTGCCGTGACAACGACGTGACCATGCGCGTCTTCGGCCTGGAGGGCGCGGGCAACGTGACGCGCGCGCTGCTGGGCGAGAAGATCGGCACACTGATGACGGCCGACGAGCCGACCAACTGACTGAGGAGCACCCCGTGATCGACGAGACCCTCTTCGAGGCCGAGGAGAAGATGGACAAGGCGATCGAGGTCGCCATGGAGGACTTCGCCGGCATCCGCACCGGGCGTGCGAATGCCGGGATGTTCAGCAAGATCACCGTGGACTACTACGGTGCCCCCACCCCGCTGCAGCAGCTGGCGTCGTTCAACATCCCCGAGGCGCGCACGGTGCTCATCTCGCCGTTCGACAAGGGCTCGATGGCCGTGATCGAGAAGGCGCTGCGCGACTCGAACCTGGGCGTCAACCCGTCCAACGACGGCAACGCCATCCGCATCGTCCTGCCCGCCCTCACCGAGGAGCGTCGGCGCGAGTACGTGAAGCTCGCGAAGACCAAGGCGGAGGACGCGAAGATCACGATCCGCAACCTGCGCCGCAAGGCCAAGGACGTGCTCGACAAGCTCGTCAAGGACGGCGACGCCGGCGAGGACGAGGTCGCGCGCGCGGAGAAGGAGCTCGAGGCCCTGACGAAGAAGCACGTCGACCAGGTCGACGTCCTTCTCGCGGGCAAGGAGAGCGAGCTGCTCGAGGTCTGATGACCGATCTCCCCGAACCCCTCCCGCCCGCGAGCAGGCGCGCGTCCGCCGAGCGCACGCCGCGGGCCGGCCGCAACCTCCCGGCGGCCATCGCCGTCGGCGTGCTCCTGCTCGTCGTGGTCGGAGCCTCCCTGTGGTTCCGCGCCGAGCCGTTCGTCGCCCTCGTGGCGGTGGCGGTCAGCGCGGGCCTGTGGGAGCTGCGCGCGGCGTTCCAGCGCCGCGGCATCCAGCTCCCGATCTGGCCGCTCGTCGTCGGCGGCGTCGGCATGGCCGTGTCCGCGCACGTCGGCGGGCCGGAGGCGCTACTCGTGTCGTACGTGCTCACGGTGGCCGCGGCCGCGCTGTGGCGCGTCCTCGACGGGCCCGGCAAGGACGCCCCGCGCGACGTCGCGGCGTCCGCGTTCGCGGCGACGTACGTGCCGTTCCTGGCCGGGTTCGTGGTGCTGCTGCTCGGGCAGCACGACGGCCGCTGGCTCGTGGCGCTGTTCATCCTGCTCGCGGTGGCGAACGACACGGGCGGGTACATCGCCGGCGTGCTGTTCGGCAAGCACCCGCTCGCGCCGACCGTCAGCCCCAAGAAGAGCTGGGAGGGCATGGCCGGCTCGGTCGTCCTGACGACGGCCGTGGGCGTCGTCGGCGCCCACCTCGTGCTCGACAAGCCGTTCCTGCCGGACGGGGGGCACCCGTTGCTGGGCTCGTCGCTCGTCCTCGGCCTCGTGCTGGGCTTCATGACGGCCGTCACAGCGACGGTGGGCGACCTGGCGGAGTCGCTGCTCAAGCGCGACCTAGACTTGAAGGACATGGGTTCGCTCCTCCCCGGGCACGGGGGCGTGCTGGACCGGGTCGACTCGATCCTCGTCACCGCACCGTTCGTCTACCTCGTCCTGTCGGTGGCCGTGTCGGGTCCCGCAGCGTAAGGAAGTCCCGCATGGCCACCACCGAGGTCCGTCCAGGAGACCAGACCAAGCCGATCGCGCTCCAGATGGCGCCGCGCCGCGTCGTCAAGGCGCCGCGGCACTTCGCCGACCTCACGCACGCCGAGCGCGTCGCGGCCGTCACGGAGCTGGGACAGCAGGGGTTCCGGGCCAAGCAGCTGGCCACGCACTACTTCGCGCACTACACCGCCGACCCCGCCGACTGGACGGACCTGCCGGCGGGCGCGCGCGACGCGCTCTCCGAGGCGCTCTTCCCGACGCTCCTGACGCAGCGCCGGACGCTCAAGGCCGACAAGGGCACCACGGTCAAGACCCTGTGGGGCCTGCACGACGGCAGCCGGATCGAGTCGGTGCTCATGCGCTACCCGCGGCGCTCCACGCTGTGCATCTCGAGCCAGGTCGGCTGCGGCATGGCGTGCCCGTTCTGCGCGACCGGGCAGCTCGGCTTCACCCGCAACCTGTCCACCGCCGAGATGCTGGAGCAGGTCCGGCTCGCCATGCGCTCGCTCGCCGTGGGCGAGATCCCGGGCGGTCCCACGCGCCTCAACAACCTCGTCTTCATGGGCGAGGGCGAGGGCCTCATCAACTACAAGGCGATCATGGCGTGCATCCGCACGCTCGTGGCCGAGGCGCCTGACGGCTTCGGCATGAGCGCCCGGAACATCACCGTCTCCACGGTCGGGCTCGTGCCGGGCATGAAGAAGCTCGCGGCCGAGGGCCTGCCGCTCACGCTCGCGCTGAGCCTGCACGCGCCCGACGACGACCTGCGCAGCGAGCTCGTGCCGATCAACACGAGGTTCAAGGTCGACGAGGCGCTCGACGCCGCCCGCGCCTACTTCGACGCGACGGGCCGCCGCGTGTCGATCGAGTACGCGCTCATCAAGGACATGAACGACCACGCCTGGCGTGCCGACCTGCTGGGCAAGAAGCTCAACGCCCGCGGCAGGGGCTGGGTGCACGTGAACCCGATCCCGCTCAACCCGACCCCCGGGTCGATCTGGACGGCGTCGGACCGTGCCGTGGAGGCCGAGTTCGTCGCTAGGCTGCGGGGGCACGGGATCCCGACGACGGTTCGGGACACCCGGGGTTCGGACATCGACGGCGCCTGCGGGCAGCTGGCCGCCGAGGAGGAGGACGAGTGAGCAGCAGCTCTCTGTTCGGCACCGTGTCGGTGCTGAAGACCGGGTACGAGAAGGACGAGGTCGACGAGTTCTTCGACCACGCCCGCCAGGCGTACGAGGGCCGCACGGCCCAGCCCCTGACGGCCGCCGAGATCCAGCAGGCGACCTTCGACCTGGTGCGCGGCGGCTATGACACGCACGAGGTGGACGCCGCGCTGGACCGTCTGGAGTCGGCGTTCGTCGCCCGGCAGCGCGCCGAGTTCGTCGGCGCCCACGGCCAGGACGCATGGATGGGCGCCCTCGCCGAGCGCGCCCGCACGCTGTACGGCCGCCTGGGCCGCCCGGACGGCGACAAGTTCGCCCCGGCGGACCGCGGCCAGCAGGGCTACGACAAGGACGATGTCGACGCGCTGTGCGACCGCCTGGTCGGCTACTTCGACCGTCAGGAGCCGCTGACGTCCGCCCAGCTGCGGTCGGCGACGTTCGCCGCCGCGCGCGGCGAGGACGCCTACGCCGAGGGCCCGGTCGACGCGTTCTTCGCGCGGGCCGTGGAGGTCCTGCTCGGCGTCGAGTGACGCCGGCGGCGTCCCCGAGAGACGTCACGAGGGCATCGCGGGTCGCTCCCGCGGTGCCCTCGTGTCGTTCCCCGGGGTCGTCCGGCGCCGCTTGGCGAACACCTGGTGAACATCTCAGGACTCGGGGGCCGTCCTCCGGCCGCCCGCCGCTAGGTTCGACCGCGACGTCCCCGTAACCACCAGGAGGAAAGATGTCCGCTCCCGCCACCGCCCCCAAGCTCACGCCCGCCGTCGCCGCCTGGGCCGACCGCCAGACCACGCCCGGCCTGGGCCTCACCGAGGCCCTCGCCGACCTGCACCAGGACTGGTCGGCCGGCCCCGCCGCCAACCACGACGAGCACCTGCGCCGCCTCGGCGCCATGAACGAGCTCGCCGACGCCCTGCGCGCCGCGACCGTCCACGCCGCCCTGGAGGCGGTCGAGGCCGGCCTGCCGGCCAAGGAGGTCGCCGCGACCGTCGGCTCCACCGCCGCCACGGTCACCAAGTGGGTCAAGGAGGCTCGTGCTGCCGCCTGAGAGCCGGTAGCGTCCGCGGACATGACTGCCTTCCAGCAGATCGTCCGCGGCCCAGGTCGCAAGCCCCACCACGTCGTGGTCCGCCAGCTCGCGCGCGGCTTCGACGCGGTCAACGCCCACGTGTGGTGGAGCCACAACGACCACTTCCACGGCTGGGTCCTGCGCCGCCTCCGGGCGGCGCGGGGCCCGGCCGTCGTCGTCGACGTCGGCTGCGGCGCCGGCACGCTCGTCGCAGCCCTGCGGGCCCGCGGCGGCCGCGTGGTGGGCATCGACCCCGACGACCTCATGGCCCGCACCGCCGCAGAGCGCTTCGCCGCCGACGACGGCGTGACGATCGCCCGCACCTCGTACTTCGACCTGGCGCGCGGCGACGGCCTCGTGCCCGCCGCCGGCGTCCGCGGCCTGACGATGATCGCCTCGTTCCACCACCTCGCCCACGAACGAGGTCTCGAGGCGACCCTCGAGCACGCCCGCGCGCTGCTCGCCCCCGGCGGGCGCCTCGTCGTCGTCGGCCTGGCCAGGCCGAGCGTGACGGCGGACTACGTCGTCGACATGGTCTCCGTGGTGCTCAACCCGCTCATGGGGCTCGTCAAGCGGGCGCAGGGCCTGACGTTCCGGCGCGCGGCTCCCGCCGAGGCGGGCCGCAACGAGGCGGGCATGCCGGTGCGCGACCCGGACGAGACCTACACGGACGTCGCCCAGGCCGCCGCACGCGTGCTGCCGGGGGCACGCGTGCGACGCCGGCTGTGGTTCCGCTACTCGCTGGAGTGGACGGCGGAGCGGTCCGCCGCGTAGCGGGGGCTGTCAGCAGCGCGGCGCCACGGGCTCCCCGGTCCCGGTGATGACGTACGCGTCCGACACCCAGTTCCGCGGTCCGATCCGGTACCAGAGGTTCGTGGTGCCGCGCGTCCCCGTGACCGTCGTCCCCCGCAGGTGGCACGTCAGCGGCACCTGCGCGGTGTTCGCGGCGAGCCCGACGGCCCGGTACCCCGTGCCGGGCCCGGAGCGGACCGTGAGCGGCTGCACGGGCGAGTCGATGGTTCCCTTCGGTGCGTTGCCCTGCCACAGGTAGGTGACCTTGATCCACGCGTTGCTGGTCAGGCGCAGCCCCTGGAGGAAGGTGCCGTCGGCGAGGTCGATGCCGGCCGGGTTGAGCACCTGCCGCCCGAACCCGTCGAGGCCCCCCGCGTACCCGAGCCGGAACGCCGCGGACGCCTGGGGCGTGCCGACGGGCAGGTCCGTCGCGAAGTGCCGGGTGGTGGACCAGTAGTCGTCGCCGATGTTCCACGGGCCGACGTCCCACACGGGTGCGTACTCGCACCGGCCCGTCGAGGGTGCGCACACGCGCACCGAGTACGCGCCCGTCCCGTCCGCCGAGAGCGCGCTCGTGGAGGGCAGGGCGACGAAGTGGTCGTTCTCCGTGATGACGTGCCCGTTCGCCGTCGTCCGGCCGACCAGGCCTTCGCGCGTGGCGAAGATCGTGTGCGTGCTGCCGTCGCTCGCGTCGGCAGCGGCAGGGGAGGCGAACGCCACGGTGGCGCCCGCCGTCAGCAGCATGACGACGCCGGTCAGGATCCGGCGCCGAGGCCCTCTCAGGGACCGCAACTCGCAAGTGACCATGACAGGAACGTAATTACGGCCACGCAAGGCCGCGACCTGGGGAGTTATCGGCGCGGGCCGTTGTCAAGCACCGACACGCACGAAATCGTCACGTTCCCGGCGCCTGGAAAGATGGCTGCCATGCGCTCCGTCACCCTCCTCGGCTCCACCGGTTCCATCGGCACGCAGGCCATCGACGTCGTCCGCCGCCACCGCGACCGCTTCCGCGTCGAGGCCCTCAGCGCCGGCGGGGGAGACGTCGCCCTGCTCGCCGCGCAGGCCGCCGAGCTCGGCGTGCGCGCCGTCGGCGTCGCCGACCCCGCCCGGACCGACGCGCTGCGCGCGGCGCTCGCCGCCGCGGGCTCCCGGGCCGAGGTGCTCGCCGGACCCGACGCCGCGACGCAGCTCGCCGGGCGCGGCGCCGACGTCGTCCTCAACGGCATCACCGGGTCCGTAGGGCTGCGGCCCACGCTCGCGGCGCTCGCGGCGGGGTCGACGCTCGCGCTCGCCAACAAGGAGTCGCTCGTCGTCGGCGGGGCGCTCGTCAAGGCGGCGCAGCGCCGTCCGGACCAGATCGTGCCGGTCGACTCCGAGCACAGCGCCATCGCGCAGTCGCTGCGCTCGGGCACGCACGCCGAGGTGCGACGGCTGGTCCTCACGGCGAGCGGCGGCCCGTTCCGCGGTCGGTCGCGCGACGACATCAAGGCGGTCACGCCCGACCAGGCGCTCGCGCACCCCACGTGGAGCATGGGCCCGGTCGTCACGGTCAACTCGGCGAGCCTCATGAACAAGGGCCTCGAGCTCATCGAGGCCCACCTGCTCTTCGACGTCCCGGTCGAGCGGATCACGGTCGTCGTGCACCCGCAGTCGGTCGTGCACTCGATGGTGGAGTTCGTCGACGGGTCCACCATCGCGCAGGCGAGCCCGCCCGACATGCGCCTGCCGATCGCGCTCGGCCTGTCCTGGCCCGACCGCCTCGATCCCGTCTCCGCGCCGTGCGACTGGACGCAGGCGACCGCCTGGACGTTCGAGCCGCTCGACGAGACGACGTTCCCGGCCGTCGGCCTGGCCCGGGCGGCCGCCGCCGCGTCCGCGACGCACCCCGCCGTCTACAACGCCGCCAACGAGCAGGGCGTCGCGGCGTTCCTCGCGGGCCGGATCGGGTTCCTGGACATCGTCGACACGGTCGAGCGGGTGCTCGGCGAGCACGACGGCGTCGCGGCCGCCGCCGTCATCCTCGCCGACGTCGAGGGCGCCGAGGCGTGGGCGCGCGCCCGGGCGGACGAGCTGCTCGCGCGGCGCTGAGACCGAGCATCCCCTGAGGGGCGCCTCGGCTCAGCGCGCCGCCCAGCCGTGGTCGACGGGGCCGTGCCCCGACCAGGCGCCCGGCGCGCCCGGCACGCCCAGCAGCCCGGTGCCGCCGACGTGCAGCGACCGGCCGGCGGCCAGCGCGCCCGTCAGGTAGTCCTTGGCCGCCCGGACCGCCGCAGGCCACCCGCCGGCGCCCGGGCGCAGCACCGCGCACGCCGAGCTGAGCGTGCACCCGGTCCCGTGCGTGTTGCGGGTCGCGACGTGCGGGCCGGCGAGCGCGACGACGACGCCGCCCGGCCCGGCCAGGTGGTCGACGGCGAGGCGGGCGGCGGCCGCGTGGTCGCCGGTGCCGCGGGAGGCAGCCTCGCCGGGCGCCTCGGGCGCCTCGGGCGCCTCGGGCGCCTCGGGCGCCTCGGGCGCCCCGGTGGCCGGCAGGTGCCCGCCCTTGACCAGCGCCCACCGGCCGCCCGCGGGCGCGGGTGCACCCTGCGCGGCCGCGAGCGCGAGGATCGCGCGGGCCTGGTCGGCCGCCTCGGCCGCGTCGCGGGCCTCGTCGGCGCCCAGCAGGACGGCGGCCTCGGCGAGGTTGGGCGTGACGAGGTCGGCCAGCGGCAGCAGCCGCTCGCGCAGCACGGCCTCGGCCTCACGGGCGAGCAGCCGGTCGCCCGACGTCGCGACCATGACGGGGTCCAGCACCACGACGGGCGCCGCCACCCCGGCCCGGGCGGCCATGGCGCGCAGCCCCTCGATCGCGTCGGCGACCGCCCCGGCGACGGCGGCGTCGCTCGTCATGCCGATCTTCACGGCGTCGACCGCGACGTCGGCCAGCAGCGTCTCGAGCTGGGCCGTGACCATGTCGGCCGGCACGGGGTGGACGCGCGTGACGCCGACGGTCGACTGGGCCGTCAGGCCCGTGAGCACCGCGCAGCCGTAGCCGCCGAGCGCCGCGAACGTCTTGAGGTCCGCCTGGATCCCGGCGCCGCCCGAGGGGTCGGAGCCGGCGACGGTCAGGGCGACGACGGGGTGCCCGGCGGGGCGCCGGCCATTCGCCCCGTCCGCCGCGGTGCCGCCCGCGGCGGGCCGGCTCATCGTGCCCGCCACGCGTGCGCGAGCGCGGCCGTCGCCGCGCGCGGGTCGGGCGTGCCGCACACCGCCGAGACGACCGCGGACCCCACGGCGCCCGCCGCGCGCAGCGCGGGCACGTCGACGGCCCGCAGGCCGCCGATGGCGACGCAGGGCGGCGCGCCCGCCGCGCGGGCGGCCGCGGCGACGGCGGCGAGCCCGTCGAGCCCGATCGCCGGGCGGGCGTCCGCCTTCGACGTCGTCGCGTGCACGGGCCCGACGCCCAGCAGGTCGAGGGTGCCGGCCGGGAGCGCGGCCGCGGCGACGGCCTCGGCGGGCGTCGTGACGCTCAGGCCCAGGTGCCGGCCGGGCCCGAGCAGCCGGCGGGCCGCCACGGGGTCGAGGTCGTGCTGGCCGACGTGCGCGCCGTCGGCGCCGATCGCGAGCGCGACGTCGACCCGGTCGTCGACGACGAGCGGCACGCCGGCCGGGCGCAGCACCGCGAGCAGTGCCTCGCCCAGCGCCGCGAGCTCGCGCGTGCTCGCGCCCGGGTCGCGCAGCTGCACGGCGGTGACGCCGCCCGCGAGGGCGGCACGCACCGTGTCGAGGACGCCCGCAGGACCGCCGCACCGCACGGTGTCGGTCACGAGGTAGACGGCCGGGTCGAACGCGCCGCGCACGCCCGGTCCCGCGGGCGAGGCGCCCGGTCTCACGGCCGCCGCGGCCAGGTCCGCGCTCATGCCGCCGCCCCCACGGGCTCGGCCACGAGCCCGGCGCGCGCGCCGACGACGGCGGGCTCGACGTCGTCGATCCGGTCGAGCAGCGCGACGGCGAACGACCCGGTCGTGGGTGCCGTCGCGGCCGCGAGCTCGCCCGCGACGCACATCCACGCGGTCGCCGCGGTCGCGGCCAGGAGCCGGTCGTCGGTCACCGCGGCGCACGCCGCGACGAGCGCGCCGAGCGAGCACCCCACGCCCGTCACGCGCGTGAGCAGCGGGTGGCCGGAACGCACGCGCACCACGCGGGCGCCGTCGGTGACGAGGTCCACCGCCCCGCTCACGGCGACGACGGCCCCCGACTCGCGGGCGAGGCGCAGCGCCGTGGCGCGCACGCCGTCGGGCGTGTCCAGCGAGTCGACGCCGCGCCCGCCCTGCCCGCCGGCCAGGGCCGCGACCTCCGACGCGTTGCCCCGCACGATCGTGGGCCCGACGGCGAGCAGCTCGGCCGCCAGGGCCGTGCGCAGGGGCAGCGCCCCGATCGCGACGGGGTCGAGCACCCACGGCGTCCCCGCGTCGACCGCCGCGTGCGCGGCGACGCGCATCGCGTCGGGCTGCTCGCCCTCGACGGTGCCGAGGTTGGTCAGCAGCCCGTCGGCGACGCGCGCGAACCCGCCCGCCTCGACGGGCGTGGCGACCATCGCGGGCGCCGCGCCCGCGGCGAGCAGCACGTTCGCCGTGACGTTCGTGACCACGGTGTTCGTGATGCAGTGGACGAGCGGGCCGGTCGCCCGGACGGCGGTCACCACGCCGGCGACGTCGCCGGGGGTGAGGACGGACGGCATGACGGTGCTCATGAGCGTTCCCTTCGCTAGCACTACCTAGATCAGGTTCGACGGGTGCATCTCAGCCGGACCGTCCAGGTCCGGCGCCCCGCGCCGACGCCCACCCTAACCGCGGCTAGGGTGTGCCTGCGCCCCTGACCAGGGGCCGCGTCCAACGGGAGTCCGGGATCCGCGCAGCGGCCGCCGGGCTGAGAGGGCGGCCGGGTGCCGCCGACCGATCGAACCTGTCCGGCTCACACCGGCGTAGGGAGGACCGTGATGGCGTCTGCCGTCCCCGTTCGCGAACCTGTCCACGGCCCCGGCGAGGCACCACCCGCCGAGGGCTCCGTCGAGGCCCCCGTCACGCTCGACGGACCGCCCGTGCGCGTGCACCGCGGGCGCGACCACCTCGGGCTGTGGGCGAGCCTCGGCGTCAGCCTGCTGGTGCCCGTGGTCGCCGTCTACTTCGTGCCCACGTCGCTCGCCGCGACGTTCGTCGCGATCGGTGTCGGCACCCTGGTCGGGTGCGGGCTGCTCGGGGCGGTCGCGGCGATCGGCGCCCGCACCGGCGAGCCGGCCATGGTCGTCTTCCGCGGCCTGCTCGGCGCCCGCGGGTCGTGGGTGCCCACCGCGCTCAACGTGCTGCAGTGCCTGGGCTGGGCGTGCTTCGAGGTGTGGATCATCGGCCGCGCCGCCTCGGGCGTCTGGCCGCAGGTGCCGCGCTGGGTGTTCGTCGTGGCCGCCGGGGTGGTCGCCACCGCGATGGCGCTGCGGCCCCTCGGGTCGGCGGCGCTGCTGCGGCGCGCCGCGGTCGTCGTCGTCGTCGCGTGCTCGGCGTACTTCCTCGTCGACGCCGCCCGGCGCCCGCTCGGGCCCGTCGGCGCGGGCGGGTGGCGCGGGCTGTGGACCAACGTCGACCTCGTGGCCTCGATGTCGGTGTCCTGGATCCCGCTCGTCGCGGACTACACCCGGCACGCGCGGCGCGGCACCGCGCGGGGCACCGGCGTCGCCGTCGGCGTCGGGTACGGCCTGGCCTCGGCGGCGTTCTTCTGCGTCGGGGCGCTCGGCCTGCTCGCCTACCGCCCGGCCGACGGCGACCTGGTCGCGGCGCTGCTCGCCGTGCCGGCGGGCGCGGTCGCCCTGGCGATCCTCGCCGCCGACGAGGTGGACCAGGCGTTCGCGAACGTCTACTCCACGGCCGTGAGCCTGCAGAACGTCGCACCGCGCGCCGACCGCCGCCTGCTCGCGCTCGGCGTGGGGGCGGTCGCTACCGCGCTGGGCGTCCTGGTCGACGACGGGTACGCGTACGAGGGGTTCCTCCTGCTCATCGGCGCGGTGTTCACGCCGCTCGGGGCGGTGCTCGTCGTCGACCACTGGGTGGTGCGCCGCGGCCGCTACGACCTGCGCGCCGCGGCGCCCGCGCGGCCCTGGCTGTTCGTGCCGTGGGTGGCGGGGTTCGTCGCGTTCGAGCTCGTCACGCCGACGTTCGTCGCGCTGTGGCCGGCGTGGGGCACGGCCTGGGGGCGGGCGCAGGCGGCGCTCGCCATCCCGGCCGACAACGGGTGGTCGGCGGTCGTGGCCGCGCTCGTGGTGGCCGGGGCGCTCACGCTCGCGGTCGCCCCGCTGGACCGCCGCCACGCGGACCGGGCGGCACGCGACGCCCCGCAGGTCGCCACGCCCGCCGCCCAGGAGGCGGTCAGCCCGGGCGCCTAGGCTGGGCGGGTGAGCATCGTCGTCGGGATCCTGGTCGTCGTCATCGGCGTCGCCCTGTCCATCGCCCTGCACGAGGTCGGGCACATGGTGCCCGCCAAGAGGTTCGGCGTGCGCGTCAGCCAGTACATGATCGGGTTCGGCCCGACCCTCTGGTCGCGGACGAAGGGCGAGACGGAGTACGGCCTCAAGGCGTTCCCGCTGGGCGGGTTCGTGCGGATGGTCGGCATGATGCCCCCGGCGCCCGCGGGCGCCCGCCGGACCGGCCGCGGCTTCTTCTCGCAGGTCATCGCGGACACGCGCGACCAGTCGGTCGAGGAGATCCGCCCCGGCGAGGAGCACCGCGCGTTCTACAACCTGTCGACGCCCAAGAAGCTCGTGGTCATGCTCGGCGGCCCGGTGATGAACCTCTTCCTCGCGGTCGTCATGACGGCGTCGTTCTTCGCCATCGGCCTCACGCAGCAGACGACGACGGTCGCGTCGGTGAGCGCGTGCGTCCCGACGGCGACCGGCGCACCCTGCGACGCCGCCGACCCGGCGCCCGCCACGGCCGCGGGCCTCCAGCCGGGCGACCGCGTCGTGTCCTACGACGGCCAGAGCACCACGACGTGGCGCGCCCTGCTCGAGGCGATCGACGGCACGGCGGGCCGTGCGGTGCCCGTCGTCGTCGAGCGCGCCGGGCAGGAGGTCACGCTCACCGTGACGCCCGTGGACGCGGAGCGCGCCGTCGTCGACGCCGCGGGCACCCCGGTCACGGACGCCGACGGGAACGTCCAGACCGTCAGCGGGGCGTTCCTCGGGCTCTCGCCCACGCTGGCGCGCCAGTCGCTGCCGCTGCGGGAGGTCCCCGGCGAGGTGGGCCGCATGTTCACCGGCACCGCCGAGGCCGTCGTCACCTTCCCGGCGAAGGTGTGGCAGGCCGCCCAGTCGACCTTCTCCGACACCCCGCGCAGCGCGGACGGCGTGATGTCCGTGATCGGCGTGGGCCGCACCGCCGCCGACGTCGCGGGCATGGACGCCTCCGTGCTCGACCGGGTCGCGATCATGCTCAGCCTGCTCGCCTCGCTGAACATGGCCCTGTTCGTGTTCAACCTGATCCCGCTGCTGCCGCTCGACGGCGGGCACGTCGTCAACGCCCTCTACGAGGGCGCGAAGCGCCAGGTCGCGCGCTTCCGCGGCGTGCACCCGCTGCCCGGCCCCGCCGACGTCGCACGCATGATGCCGGTGGCCTACGTGATGTTCGTGGTGCTGCTCGGCTCGGGCGTGCTGCTCATGGTGGCCGACGTCGTCGACCCCGTGAAGATCTTCTGACGACGCGGTAACCAGCGCTCGGACGGCGCGGGCGAGCCCCCGCGACAGGGGGATACTGGGCGGGTGACTGCGATCAATCTCGGTATGCCCTCCGCGGCTGCTCCCGGCGCTGCGCCCGTCCTCGCCCCCCGCCGCCCCACGCGCAAGATCAAGGTCGGCAAGGTCGAGGTGGGCGGCGACGCCCCCATCAGCGTCCAGTCCATGACGACGACGCCCACCACGGACGTCAACGCCACGCTCCAGCAGATCGCCGAGCTGACCGCGGCCGGCTGCGACATCGTGCGCGTCGCCGTGCCGAGCGCCGACGACGCCGAGGCGTTGCCGACCATCGCCCGGAAGTCGCAGATCCCCGTCATCGCCGACATCCACTTCCAGCCCAAGTACGTGTTCGCCGCGATCGACGCCGGCTGTGCCGCCGTCCGCGTGAACCCGGGCAACATCCGCAAGTTCGACGACCAGGTCAAGCAGATCGCCCAGGCGGCCAAGGACGCCGGCGTCTCGCTGCGCATCGGCGTCAACGCCGGCTCGCTCGACCCGCGCCTGCTGGCGAAGTACGGCAAGGCCACCCCGGAGGCCCTCGTCGAGTCGGCCGTGTGGGAGGCGTCCCTCTTCGAGGAGCACGACTTCCACGACTTCAAGATCTCGGTCAAGCACAACGACCCGGTGGTCATGGTGCGCGCCTACGAGATGCTCTCCGAGCGCGGCGACTGGCCGCTGCACCTCGGCGTCACCGAGGCGGGCCCGGCCTTCCAGGGCACCATCAAGTCCGCCACGGCGTTCGGCGCGCTGCTCAGCAAGGGCATCGGCGACACCATCCGCGTGTCCCTCTCGGCCCCGCCCGTCGAGGAGGTCAAGGTCGGCAACCAGATCCTCCAGGCCCTCAACCTGCGCCCGCGCAAGCTCGAGATCGTCTCCTGCCCGTCGTGCGGCCGGGCCCAGGTGGACGTGTACACGCTCGCCGAGCGGGTCACCGCCGGGCTCGAGGGCCTCGAGGTGCCGCTGCGCGTCGCCGTCATGGGCTGCGTCGTCAACGGTCCGGGCGAGGCCCGCGAGGCCGACCTCGGCGTCGCCTCCGGCAACGGCAAGGGCCAGATCTTCGTCAAGGGCGAGGTCATCAAGACCGTCCCCGAGTCCGAGATCGTCGAGACGCTCATCGAGGAGGCGCTGCGCATCGCCGAGTCGATGCCGGTGCCCGAGGGCGACGGCCCCGGCCCGCTCGTGACGGTCGGCTGAGACCGGGACACCGCGAGGTCGACGTGGACCGGGTCGTCGCTGACACCGCCACCGCCGGACCGGCGGTCGTGCGGCTCGCGCGCGTGCTCGGCGCCGCCGACCTGCCCGCGGCGCTCGCCGTCTGCGCGCAGGACCCCGTCGCCGCCGTGCTCGCGTCGTCGCGCCTGGAGATCGCGGCCGTGGCCGGTCTGGCCGCCGCGGGCGGCCAGGTGTGGGGGTGGCCCGCCGTCGGGCCGCTGCAGGCGGTCTGCTGGGCGGGCGCCAACCTCGTCCCCGTCGTCCCCGCGTCCCTCGGGGACGACGCCGCGGAGGCCGTCGAGGCGTTCGCGCGCACGGCCCGCGGCCAGGGCCGCCGGTCGTCGTCGATCGTGGGGGAGTCGGGGGCGGCGCTCGCGCTGTGGGCCAGCCTCGAGCGGCACTGGCCGCGCGCCCGGGAGATCCGCGCGCACCAGCCGTCGCTCGCCATCGCGCGCGACCCCGACGTCGAGCCCGACCCGCGCGTGCGCCTCTCGCGGCCCGAGGAGCTGAACATCGTGCTGCCCGCGTGCGTCGCGATGTTCACCGAGGAGGTCGGCTACTCGCCCGTCGCCGGGGGAGGCACCGCCTACCGGGAGCGCGTGCGCTCGCTCGTGGCCGAGGGCCGCTCGTACGTGCGGCTCGCCGCCGGGACGCCCGGCGACCCGTACCGGCGGGTCTCCCCGCTCGTCGAGTTCAAGGCCGAGCTCGGCGCGGTCGCGCAGGGCGTCGCGCAGGTGCAGGGCGTGTGGGTGGACCCCGCCGTGCGCGGCACGGGGCTGTCGGAGGGCGGGATGGCTGCCGTCGTCGCCGACGCCCGGCGCCGGGTGGCGCCCGTGGTGTCGCTGTACGTCAACGGGTTCAACGTGCGGGCGCTGCGCGCGTACCGGCGCGTGGGGTTCGAACAGGTCGGGACCTTCGCCACTGTCCTGTTCTGACCTCGCCGTGCTGTCGTGAGGTATGACCTCCACTGCCGCCTGGGTCGGTGACCGATCGGAGCGCGACACCGTCGCCCGTGCACCCGGCGAGGCAGTGTTGCATCGGGCAATGGACGACGTGCTCCGGAAGCTCACGCTCCCCCGTACCTGGCCGCATGCCTCGAGGCGGCCCGCAGCATCACGATCCCGGCCAGCCGGGCCGAGCTCTACGAGCTCTCCCTGGGCGGCGCCGGCGCCGACACCTTCGACATCGGCTTCGACGTGCCGGGCCGCGGCTTCGTCAAGGAGGGCGACGTCGTCCGCTGCCGCAACGGCATCTCGGTCAACTACGTCGAGGACTACATCCGGCGTCGCGACCCCGACTGCATGCGCATCGGCGACGACCTCCCCTCGGACAAGCCGCGTTTCGCCGCCGACTACGGGCCCTTCGCCCCGGTCAAGGCGGCCACGCTCGCATGGCTCGCGGAGCAGGACCTCATCGTCGTCCCGTTCAAGGCCGGCGGCCCCCGCCTCGGCAGCCCGTCCCTGGCCGTCATCCCGAAGAACTGCGGGTTCTTCGGCACGGCGCTGGTGGACCTCCAGGGCTTCTTCACGTTCGACGAGCTGGGCCCGTTCGCCCCGCGCTCGATCCTCTACCTGGCCCCGCCGTTCCGGCACACGCACTTCGACGGCAAGCAGGTGGTGGTCCACGACCGCACCGAGACCCTGCACGAGATCTGGGCCTACAACCTGTACCCGGGGCCGAGCGCCAAGAAGGGCGTCTTCTCCGCGTTGCTCGACATCGGCACGCAGGAGGGCTGGATCACCGCGCACGCCTCGGCCGTCCGCGTGACGACGCCGTACGAGAACGAGACCGTCGTGATGCACGAGGGCGCCTCGGGCGGCGGCAAGTCCGAGATGTGCCAGGACCTGCGCCGCGAGGAGGACGGCCGCGTCCTGCTCGGCACCAACGTCGTCACCGACGAGCCGTACGCCATCACGCTGTCCGAGGCCTCGCGCCTCGAGCCCGTCACGGACGACATGACGCTGTGCCACCCGTCGCTGCAGCGCCCCACCAGCGGCAAGATGACGATCGCCGACGCCGAGGACGGCTGGTTCGTGCGCGTCGACAACCTCACGAGCTACGGCGAGGACCCGCACCTCGAGCGCGCGATCATCCACCCGGACGAGCCGCTGGTGTTCTTCAACATCGAGGGCAAGGTGGGCGCGACGGCGCTGCCCTGGGAGCACGTCACCGACGACGCCGGCAAGCCCTGCTCGAACCCGCGCGTCATCATCCCGCGCAACCAGATCAAGGGCATCGTCGACGAGCCGGAGGAGGTCGACGTCCGCACGTTCGGCGTGCGCATGCCCGCGTGCACCGCTGCGGCCCCGACCTACGGCGTCATGGGCCTCATGCACGTCATCCCGCCCGCGCTCGCGTGGCTCTGGCGCCTCGTGACCCCGCGCGGCGACAAGAACCCGTCGATCGGCGCGACGGCCGCCGAGGCGGCCGTCATCGCGCACGGCGGCATGGTCGCCGAGGGCGTCGGCTCGTTCTGGCCCTTCTCGACCAACACCAAGGTGGGTGCGGCGAACCTGCTGCTGCGCCAGATCCTCGCCGCGCCGCGCACCCGGTTCGTGCTCACGCCCAACCAGCACATCGGCGCGTACAAGGTGGGCTTCGCCGCCGAGTGGGTCACGCGCGAGTGGCTCGCGCGCCGCGGGCAGGGGCCGCTGCGCCGCGAGCGCCTCACCCCGGCGCGCTGCCCGCTGTTCGGGTACGCGCTCAAGGAGATGAAGCTCGACGGGCAGCAGATCCGCCCGTCGCTGCTCCAGCCCGAGCTCCAGTCCAAGGTGGGCGTCGCGGCGTACGACGCGGGCGCCCGGATCATCACGGAGTTCTTCAAGGCCGAGCTCCAGCAGTTCCTCACCGACGACCTCGACCCGCTGGGCCGGGCGATCATCGAGGTCTGCCTGAAGGACGGCACCCTGGACGACTACCTCGCCCTCACGCCGCTCGAGCCGGAGCCGTACCCCGTCACGGGGGCGGTCCCGATGGTGGTGCCCGCGCGCTGACTACTTGAGCAGGCGCGACATCCGCCGGTCGGCCAGGGGCTTGCCCTCGGTCTGGCACGTGGCGCAGTACTGCAGCGACCGGTCCGCGAACGAGACCTCGCGGACCGTGTCGCCGCAGACGGGGCACGCCTGCCCGGTGCGCCCGTGCACGCGCATGCCCGCGCGCTTGGCGTCCTTGAGCTCCTTGGCGGGCTTGCCCTCGGCCGCGGCGACGGCGTCGGTCAGCGTGGCGATGACGGCCGCGTAGAGGCGCTCGACGTCGTCGGCCGTGAAGCTCTTCGTGAGCTTGAAGGGCGACATGCGCGCGACGTGGAGGATCTCGTCGGAGTAGGCGTTGCCGATGCCCGCGACGGCGTACTGGTCGCGCAGCAGGCCCTTGACCTGCTGGTTCTTGGCGTGCAGGAGCCCGGAGAGCGTCTCGGCCGTGAACGCGGGGTCGAGTGGCTCGGGGCCGAGGCTCGCGACCTGCGGGACGTCCTGCGGGTCGCGCACCACGTGCACGGCGAGCCGCTTCTGCGTGCCCGCCTCGGTCAGGTCGAAGCCGGTGTCGTCGTCGAACCGCACCCGCAGCGCGATCACGGCCCCGCGCGCCGACCCGCCCAGGCGCGGGCGCACCGTCGTCGCGGGGACCTGGTCGTACCAGCGCAGCCAGCCGCCGCGGGAGAGGTGGACGAGCAGGTGCGGGTCGGCGTCGTCGTCGAACGTGAACGTCTCCATGTCCAGCCACTTGCCGTGCCGCGCCCACCCGCGCACGGTCGCGCCCACGAGGGCGGCCAGGGGAGGGTCGAACGTCTTGAGCGCGGCGATGTTCCCGACGTCGGCCGCCACGACGGTCCGCCCACGCGTCCGCTCGCGAAGAAACCGGACGAGCCCTTCGACCTCGGGCAGCTCAGGCATGCCCCCCATCCTCCCCGACCCCACCGCCCACCGCCCGCCGCCCGCCGCCCGCCGCCCGGCGTCGGGCCGCGCTCTGGTCGTCGGTTCGGGGTCTGATCGTCGAGTCCAACCGACGATCAGACCGCGAACCGACGATCAGCCCGTGTGCCTGTGCGTGGGAGCGTGACGTCGGTTCGGGCGGCGTCGTCCCGGTAGCCTGGGCGCATGTCTGCCCTGGCCCGTCATCGCAAGTCCAGCGATCTGCTCCGGTTGTCCTCCCTCTTCGTCCGCACGCTGCGCGAGGACCCGGCCGACGCCGAGGTCGCGTCGCACAAGCTGCTGGTCCGCGCCGGCTACATCCGCCGCGCCGCCCCGGGCATCTACACGTGGCTGCCGCTGGGCCTGCGCGTGCTCGCCAAGGTCGAGGCGATCGTGCGCGAGGAGATGGACGCCATCGGAGCCCAGGAGGTCCACTTCCCGGCGCTGCTGCCGCGCGAGCCCTACGAGGCCACCGGTCGCTGGGAGGAGTACGGGCCCAACCTGTTCCGCCTCCAGGACCGGAAGAAGGCCGACTACCTCCTCGCGCCGACGCACGAGGAGATGTTCACGCTGCTGGTCAAGGACCTGTACTCGTCATACAAGGACCTGCCGCTGACGCTCTACCAGATCCAGACGAAGTACCGCGACGAGGCCCGCCCCCGCGCCGGCCTGATCCGCGGCCGCGAGTTCGTCATGAAGGACTCGTACTCGTTCGACCACACCGACGCGGGGCTCGACGCCGCGTACCTCGCGCACCGCGGCGCGTACGAGCGCATCTTCCAGCGCCTCGGCCTGGAGTACGTCATCGTCTCGGCGATGTCGGGCGCCATGGGCGGCTCGCGCTCGGAGGAGTTCCTGTCGCCGAGCCCCATCGGCGAGGACACCTTCGTGCGCTCGGCCGGCGGCTACGCGGCCAACGTCGAGGCCGTCGTGACGCCCGTCCCGGAGGCGGTCCCGTACGACGACGCCCCCGCCGCGCACGTGGAGGACACCCCCGACACCCCCACGATCGACACGCTCGTGGCGCTCGCGAACGCGAAGCACCCGCGCCCCGACCGCGAGTGGACCGCCGCCGACACCCTGAAGAACGTGGTGCTCGCGGTGACGCAGCCCGACGGGACGCGCGGCCTGCTCGTCGTCGGCGTGCCCGGCGACCGGGAGGTCGACGTCAAGCGCCTCGAGGCGGCGCTCTCGCCCGCCGAGGCCGAGCCCGCCGGCGACGCCGACTTCGCGAAGCACCCCGCGCTGGTCAAGGGCTACATCGGCCCGGCCGTGCTGGGTCCGCAGGGCCCGCAGGTCACGGCGGAGGACGGCACGACGACGTCGGCCGTGCCCTACCTGCTCGACCCGCGCGTCGTGCCCGGCACCCGCTGGATCACGGGCGCGAACGAGGCCGGCCGCCACGTCTTCGACATCGTCGCCGGCCGCGACTTCACCGCCGACGGCACTATCGAGGCCGCCGAGGTGCGCGAGGGCGACCTCGCCCCGACGGCTCGGGCCCGCTCGAGCTCGCGCGCGGCATCGAGATGGGGCACATCTTCCAGCTCGGCCGCAAGTACGCCGAGGCGCTTGGCCTCAAGGTGCTCGACGAGAACGGCAAGGCCGTCACCGTCACCATGGGCTCCTACGGCATCGGCGTCACGCGCGCCCTGGCCGCGCTCGCGGAGGCCAACCACGACGAGAAGGGCCTCGCCTGGCCCGCGCACGTCGCCCCGGCGCACGTCCACGTCGTCGCCACCGGCAAGGGCACCGAGGTGTTCGACGCCGCGGCCGCCATCGCCGCGGGGCTGGCGGACAACGGTGTCGAGGTGATCTACGACGACCGGCCCAAGGTCTCCCCGGGCGTGAAGTTCGCCGACGCCGAGCTGCTCGGCGTGCCGCTGCTCCTCGTCGTCGGGCGCGGCCTGGCCGACGGCGTCGTCGAGGTGCGCCCGCGCGCGGGCGAGGCCCAGCAGCTGCCGGTCGCGGATGCGGTCGCGACGGTCACGGCCCAGGTCGAGGCGCTGCTCGCCTGACCGTCCGGACAGAGCTCTGGGCAGAGCGCGAGGGCGGCTCCGACCATGGTCGGAGCCGCCCTCGGCGCGTCAGGGCAGCTGCTCCGGCAGCCCCGGGAAGGCGAGCGGGGGAGCGCCCCACGCGTCGAGCGTGAGCGCCGACTCGACGAGCAGGTCCACGAGCAGCCCGCGCGTCATGGGCGCGGTCGTGCCGACGAGCGTCGCGAAGCTCGTGCCGAGCCCTGTCTCGAGCGTGCGCACGAGCGTCGGGTCGTCGTCGGCGCGCGGGATCGCGTACGCCACGCGGCGCGGGTCCTGCGCGGTGTCCGCGATCGACCCCAGCTCGGCCCACGCCTGCGCCCGCTCGCCGTGGGCGCGCGACCGCGCGAGGAGCCGGGCGCGGTCGTCGCCGCTCGTGCGCGCCGCGCGCACCTCGAGCGCGTAGCGGGCGCCGTCCTCGGCGAGCACGAGCGCCCGGAAGTCCGACGCCGTCAGGCCCGCGGGCAGCACCGACTGCTCGCCGCCGGGCGGGGTGGTCGCGACGGGCGACGGGGTCGGGCTGGCGGCGGGCGTCTGGGTCGTGGTGCCTGGCGCGGGCATCGTCGGGACGACCGGGTCTGGCCCGGGGACGGCCGCGAGCGCGGCGAGCCGCGTCGCCGAGACGGCCTGGGACGCGCCGATGGACGCGATCAGCCGCGCGAGGTCGCCGCCCGACGTCGTCGTCGCGGCGGTGCGGTTGCGTGCCGCGGCGTCGGACAGCGTGCCCACCACCTCGGCGGGCGTCGCCGGCGGTTCCGGCTCGGAAGCCTCCGGCGACGGATCGAGGTCGGCGTCGTCGTCGGGGTCGATGCCCGACTCGTACTGTCCGCCCAGCGCGTCCACGTGCGCGTGCGCGTCGGCGGCGACACGGGCGAGCTCGGCGCTCACCGGCTCGGGCAGCCCCTCGGCCTGCTGGGCCGACGTCGCCAGGTCCGCGACGCCCAGGGCGTCGGCGACGGCGGTGCGGCGCACCTGCTCGAGGGCGTCCGGGACGGGCTCCGCGGGCGGGGGCGTCTCGAGGCGCACGCCGCACCCGGCGAGCACGCCGACGAGCAGCGCGGCGACGAGCGCAGCGTGGGCGCGGGGCCGTCGCCGGCGGCGGGTCGGGGCAGGCTGGCGTTCCATCGCCCCGATCCTCCCACCGGGTACCCCCGCCCAGTGTGTGCCACGTCGCGTACCGAGCCTGCCTGCGACGTGCTGTTCCGGGTCGTGAGACCGGGCGCGGCCGTTAGGCTTGACGTCGCACAACACCACACCGGTCGCGCCCGACCCGGAGTGACCAGCCGGCAGGCCGACGGGAGGCAGGACGATGGCAGCGCCAGACGAGCGGAAGAGCTCACCCGGTTCCGCGACCGCCGAGGCGGTGCACCGCGTGGTGGCGCCGGCCGTCGACGCCGAGGGGCTCTACCTCGAGGCTGTGACGGTGTCCCGCGCCGGGGCGCGCTCGGTGGTCCGCGTGACGGTGGACCTGCCGGAGGACGAGGTCGGCTCGCTGGGCTCGGACGCCCTGGACGCCGTCTCGCGCGCGATCTCCGCGGCGCTCGACGCCGACGACGTCGTGCCCGGTGTGTACGTGCTCGAGGTCTCGACGCCGGGCACGTCCCGGCCGTTGACCGAGCTGCGCCACTTCAGGCGGGCGCGGACGCGCCTCGTGACGCTCACGCTGACCGACGGCGGCGAGGCCACGGGCCGCCTCGAGGACGTGACCGCGAGCCCGGACGGCGACGAGCTCCTGCTCGACGACGGCACGCGCGTGCCGGTCGCCGCGGTGCGCCGCGGGCGCGTGGAGGTCGAGCTCAAGCGGATCGACGACGCCGACCTCGGCCCTGAGATTGATGACGACGACGCGGGCGACGCTCGCACCCAGGAGGGCTGACATGGAGATCGACATGACCACGCTGAGGCTGCTCGAGCGTGAGCGGGACATCAGCCTGGACGTGCTGGTCGAGGCGATCGAGTCGGCGCTGCTGTCCGCCTACCACCGCACGCCCGACGCCTACGTCAAGGCGCGCGTCGAGGTGGACCGCCGCTCGGGCCACGTGACGGTGTGGGCGCGCGAGGAGATCCGCACCCCGGACCCGTCCGACCCGGAGGGCCGCCCGCTCGTCGAGCTCGGCCCCGAGTTCGAGCACACGCCGAGCGACTTCGGCCGCATCGCCACCGCCACGGCCCGCCAGGTCATCGTCCAGCGCCTGCGCGACGCCGAGGACGACCAGGTGCTCGGCATGTTCCGCGGCAAGGAGGGCGAGGTCATCTCGGGCGTCATCCAGCAGGGCCGCGACCCGCGCGTCGTCATGGTCGACATCGGTGGCACGGAGGCCGTGCTGCCGCCGCACGAGCAGGTGCCCACCGAGGAGTACGTGCACGGCGAGCGCCTGCGCGCCTACGTCGTCGAGGTCGCCCGCGGCGCGAAGGGTGCCCAGGTGACCCTGAGCCGCACGCACCCCGGCCTGGTCCGCAAGCTCTTCGAGCTCGAGGTCCCGGAGATCGCCGACGGCTCGGTCGAGATCACGGCGATCGCCCGCGAGGCGGGGCACCGCTCCAAGGTCGCCGTGCGCTCGCGCGTCCAGGGCCTGTCGGCCAAGGGCGCCTGCATCGGCCCGATGGGCGCCCGCGTGCGGGCCGTCATGACGGAGCTGCACGGCGAGAAGATCGACATCATCGACCACTACGACGACCCGGCCAGGTTCGTCGGCGAGGCGCTCTCCCCGGCGCGCGTGACGTCGGTCACCGTCGTCGACGAGGACGCGCGCGCCGCACGCGCCGTCGTGCCGGACTACCAGCTCTCGCTCGCGATCGGCAAGGAAGGGCAGAACGCCCGCCTGGCCGCGAAGCTCACCGGCTGGCGGATCGACATCCGCTCCGACGAGGCCGTCGACCCGGCACCCGCGGCGGGTGCCGACGCCTCGTGACGGAGGCGGGCCGGACGTCGTCGTCGTCGGTCCCGGTGCCCGGGAAGTCCCCGGTGCGCGCTAGACTGTCGGCGACCGGGCCGCGCGCCCAGGATCCTGCACATTCCCGCACCCCCTCACCGGCACCCGCTGCCGGCCCGGTGCGCACGTGCGTCGGATGCCGGGAGCGTGACCTGCGGTCGGCACTCCTGAGGCTGGTCCTCGTGCCGGACGCCGGACCCGAGGAACCTCGGGTCGTGGTGGACGAGCGCAAGGCCCTGCCAGGGCGCGGCGCCTGGGTCCACCCCACCACCGCGTGCCTGGACCTCGCCGTCCGACGGCGGGCCGTGCCGCGCGCTCTGCGCGTGACCGCCCCGCTGGACCTGACGCGTGTCCGGGAAAGCCTGGAGCGCTGACCGATTCCCGACCGGGGCCCGAGCCCCGGCCGCACCACGTGTACGTCGAGAAGGAAGCGGGTTCGAAGCCGATGGGCACCCGATGAGTCCCCAGCGATGAGTACTCAGTACTAACGACGGTCCACCCTGTCCCGGGGAGGGCCGAGACAGGAGAGATGTGGCGAAGGTCCGCGTGCACGAGCTTGCCAAGGAGCTCGGCGTGACTAGCAAGGCCCTGCTGGATGATCTGAAGTCCGCAGGAGAGTTCGTCCGGTCGGCGTCGTCGACGCTGGAGGCACCGGTCGAGCGCATGATGCGCGAGAAGCACAAGAGCAGCGCTGCGCCCGCGGCGGCGCCTGCTGCTCCTGCGCCGAAGGCTGCGGCTCCGGCCGCTCCCGTCCCGACGCCGGCCCGTCCGGCTCCCGCGCCCCAGGCTGCGGCTCCCGCGGCTCCGGCCGCGGCGGCTCCCGCCGCCCCGGCTCCGGCCCCCGCGCCTGCCCCGGCCCCCGCGCCGGCTGCGCAGGAGGCCCCGGCCGCTCGCCCGGCACAGCCGCGTCCCGCGGGCACGCCCGCGCCTCGCCCGGGTGCCCCGCGCCCGGCTGCGGCCCCGAGCGGTGACCGTGGCGGTCGTCCGTCCGGCCCCGGCGCCCCGCGCCCGGGCAACAACCCGTTCGCCTCGTCGCAGGGCATGCCCCGTCAGGGCGGTCGCCCCGGTGCCGGCGGTGCCGGTGAGCGCACCCCGCGTCCGGGCAACAACCCCTTCGCGACCAGCCAGGGGATGCCGCGCCCGGGCCAGCGCCCCGATCGTGACGCAGCCCGCAACGACAACGCTCCCGCGGCTGCGGCCGGTGCCGGCGAGCGTCCGGGCGGTCCCCGTCCCGGTGGTCCCCGTCCGGGTGGCCCGCGTCCCGCGGCGCCGCGTCCCGGTGGCGGCCCGCGCCCGAACCCGGGCATGATGCCCGGCCGCACCTCGATGCCGCGTCCGGGCGACCGCCCGGCCGGTGCGGGCGCGGGCGCCGGTGGTCGTGGTCGTCCCGGCGGTGGCGGCGGCTACGGCGGCCGTCCCGGTGGTGGCGGTCCCGGCGGCGCGCCCGGTGGCGGCGGCGGTTTCGCCGGCCGTCCCGGTGGCGGCGGCGGTCGCCCCGGTGGTGCCGGTCGTGGTTCCACGCAGGGTGCGTTCGGCCGTGCAGGCGGTCGTCCGGTCCGTGGGCGGAAGTCGAAGCGTGCGAAGCGCCAGGAGTTCGAGGCGATGCAGGCGCCGTCGCTGGGCGGCGTGTCCGTCCCGCGCGGCAACGGCTCGACCACGATCCGCCTGCGTCAGGGCTCGTCCCTGAACGACTTCGCCGACAAGATCGACGCGAACCCCGCGTCGCTCGTCACGGTGCTGTTCCACCTCGGTGAGATGGCCACGGCGACGCAGTCGCTCGACGAGGCGACGTTCGGCGTCCTCGGCGAGGAGCTGGGCTACAAGATCGAGATGGTCTCGGCCGAGGAGGAGGACCGCGAGCTGCTCGGGGCCTTCGACATCGACCTGGACGCCGAGCTCGAGGCCGAGGGCGACGAGGACCTGCAGCCGCGTCCGCCGGTCGTGACCGTCATGGGTCACGTCGACCACGGCAAGACCAAGCTCCTCGACGCCATCCGTCGCACGGACGTCGTCGCGGGCGAGGCCGGTGGCATCACGCAGCACATCGGTGCGTACCAGATCCGCACGGAGCACGAGGGCGTCGAGCGCGCCATCACGTTCATCGACACCCCGGGTCACGAGGCGTTCACCGCCATGCGTGCCCGTGGTGCCCAGGTCACGGACATCGCGATCCTCGTGGTCGCGGCCGACGACGGCGTGATGCCGCAGACCATCGAGGCGCTCAACCACGCCCAGGCGGCCGGTGTGCCGATCGTGGTCGCGGTCAACAAGGTGGACAAGGAGTCGGCGAACCCGGCGAAGATCCGCCAGCAGCTCACCGAGTACAACCTGGTGGCCGAGGAGTACGGCGGCGACACCATGTTCGTCGACGTCTCGGCGAAGAACCGCATCGGCATCGACAGCCTCCTCGAGGCCGTCCTGCTCACCGCGGACGCCGCGCTCGACCTGCGCGCCAACCCGGACAAGGACGCGCGCGGTGTCGCGATCGAGGCCAACCTCGACCGCGGCCGCGGTGCCGTGGCCACCGTCCTGGTGCAGTCCGGCACGCTCGAGGTCGGCGACGCGATCGTCGCGGGCACGGCCCACGGCCGTGTGCGTGCGATGTTCGACGAGCACGGCGAGTCCGTGACCGCCGCCGAGCCGGCGCGCCCGGTCCAGGTGCTGGGTCTGTCGTCGGTGCCGAGCGCCGGTGACACGTTCCTGGTGGCCCCGGACGAGCGCACCGCCCGTCAGATCGCCGAGAAGCGCGAGGCCGCCGAGCGTGCCGCCCTCCTGGCCAAGCGCCGCAAGCGCATCAGCCTCGAGGACTTCACCAAGGCTCTCGAGCAGGGCAAGGTCGAGACCCTCAACCTCATCCTCAAGGGTGACGTCGCGGGTGCGGTCGAGGCCCTGGAGGACGCGCTGCTCAAGATCGACGTCGGCGACGAGGTGTCGCTCAACGTCATCCACCGCGGCGTCGGTGCGGTCACGCAGAACGACGTGAACCTGGCCACGGTCGACTCGGCCGTGATCATCGGCTTCAATGTCAAGTTCGGTGAGCGCGTCGAGCAGCTCGCGGAGCGCGAGGGCGTCGAGGTCAAGTTCTACTCGGTCATCTACCAGGCGATCGAGGACGTCGAGGCGTCGCTCAAGGGCATGCTCAAGCCGGAGTTCGAGGAGGTCCAGCTCGGGACCGCGGAGATCCGCCAGGTCTTCCGTTCCTCGAAGTTCGGCAACATCGCCGGTTCGATCATCCGCTCGGGCACCATCCGACGGAACTCGAAGGCGCGCGTCATGCGCGGCGGCAAGGTCGTCGGGGACAACCTGACGATCGACTCGCTGCGCCGCGAGAAGGACGACGTCACCGAGGTCCGCGAGGGCTTCGAGTGCGGTATCGGTCTCGGGTCGTACAACGACATCACCGAGGGCGACATCATCGAGACGTTCGAGATGCGCGAGAAGCCGCGCAGCTGACAACGTCTGACCTACGACGGCGGCCCGGGAGTCCTCTGGACGCCCGGGCCGCCGCCGTCATAACGCAGAAAGGAACGGTCATGAACGCCGAGAACCCGCGTGCCAAGCGGCTCGCCGACCGCATCAAGGTCATCGTCGCGCAGCTGCTCGACACCCGGATCAAGGACCCGCGCCTCGGGTTCGTCACCGTCACCGACGTCCGGGTGACGGGCGACCTCCAGCAGGCGTCGGTCTTCTACACCGTCTACGGCTCCGACGAGGAGCGCGCCGGCACGGCCGCCGCGCTCGAGAGCGCCAAGGGCCTGGTCCGCTCCGAGGTGGGCAAGCAGACGGGCATCCGCCTCACGCCGACCATCGAGTTCCACCTCGACACCGTCCCGGAGACGTCCGCGCACCTCACGGCGGCTCTGGACGACGCCCGACGCCGGGACGCCGAGCTCGCCTCGCTGCGCGCCGGAAAGTCCTACGCTGGCGATGCGGACCCCTACCGCAGACCGCACGAAGAGGAGGAAACGGACATGAGCGAGCCCCAGTTCGACGAGACCGCCGGCTTCGCGGGGTACGACGACGCCGAGCGGAACGCCCAGCCTGGCGCGGGTGCCGTGATCGAGAAGCTCGACGACGCGGCCGGCTTCGCCGGCTACGACGACGAGCGCTGAGGTGTCGCGGCCTGCCCAGCGTGACGACGCCGCGGGGGCCCGGCCCCCGCGGCGTCCCACTGCCGCCGACGGGTTCGTCGTCGTCGACAAGCCCGCCGGGTGGACGTCGCACGACGTCGTCGGCCGGGTCCGCCGGCTGGCGGGCACCCGGAAGGTCGGCCACGCCGGAACGCTCGACCCCATGGCCACGGGCGTGCTCGTGGTCGGCGTCGGGCGGGCCACCAGGCTGCTCACGTACGTCGTCGGCGCCGACAAGGCGTACGACGCGACCATCCGCCTCGGGGTCGGAACGACGACGGACGACGCCGAGGGCGAGCCCACGGCGACCCCGGGCTACCTGCCGTCGGACGTGACCCGTCCGCCGTCGGACGCGCCCGCTGCGTCGTCTCCCGCGGAGTCGCAGGACCCGGTCGGCGACGAGATCCGCGCCGCGGTCGCCGACCTGACCGGCGACATCCTCCAGGTCCCCACCTCGGTCTCGGCCATCAAGGTCGACGGCAGGCGCGCGTACGCGCGGGTCAGGGCAGGGGAGGAGGTCGAGCTCAAGGCCCGGCCCGTCACGGTCAGCGAGTTCACGGTCCACGCCGCGCGCCGTGCGGAGGCCGACGGCGTGCCCGTCCTCGACCTCGACGTCACCGTCGTCGTGTCGTCCGGCACGTACGTGCGCGCCCTCGCGCGCGACCTGGGCGCCGCGCTCGGCACCGCCGGGCACCTCACGGCCCTGCGCCGCACGCGGGTCGGCGGCCACACGCTCGACCAGGCCCGCACCCTGGAGGCGATGGAGGCGCAGGCCGACGCCGACGGCACGCTCGCCACGATCCCGATGGCCCAGGCGGCGGCCGCGGACCTGCCAGTCCGCGAGCTCACCGACGACGAGACGCGTGACCTGGGCTTCGGCCGCTGGGTGGCCCCGAGCGGCCAGCAGGGCACGGTCGCAGCCGTGGCACCGGACGGCGCCCTCGTCGCGCTCCTGGAGGACACGCGACGCCAGGGCCAGCCCTGGGCGAAGCCGGTCCTGGTGCTCGCCCCGGCGGTGTGACCAGGACGAGCTCGCAGGTCGCTGTGACCTTGCGCACAGCGGCGGGTGAAGTCCGCTCAGGCGCCGCCCAGGCTCTCGATCGGCGGTCGCGCCGCTGCTAGGAAACTGCCCATGGCAGACGCAACGGCGCAACGCAAGCCTCTCGGCATGTTCCGACGGCACAAGGTCCTGACGACGGTGGGCGGCACGGCGGCGCTCGTCGTCGCGCTGAGCATCGGGAGTGCCCTCGGCGGCGACGACGCGGCCGCGGTCGCCGCCGTCGTCGAGCAGACCCAGACGACGTCGGCGCGGATCACCACCGCGTCCGAGAACCTCCGCGCGACGCTGGCGGAGGCGCACGCCGCGGCCGACCAGGAGGGCGGGGACGCCGATCCCGTCGCCCGCGCGTCGCTGCTCGCGGCGATCGACGCGGCAGAGGCGACCGTCGCCACGCCGCTCGCGCCCCCGACGACGGACATGTCCCTGAAGGAGGCGCAGACGGCACGCGCCGCCGCGGTCGCGCTGCTGGCCGGTCTGGGCAGCGCCGGCGACGACGTGCGCGCCGCGAGCGAGGCCGTGAACGCCGCGGCGGGCAAGGCGGTGGCCGAGAAGAGAGCGGCAGAGCAGGCGGCCGCAGAGCAGGCTGCTGCGGAGCAGGCTGCTGCTGAGAGGGCCGCGGCGGAGAAGGCGGCCGCGGAGAAGGCCGCGGCGGAGAAGGCGGCCGCTGAGAAGGCTGCTGCTAGCAAGGCCGCTACCGACAAGGCCGCGGCCGACAAGGCTGCGGCGCAGAAGGCTGCAGCCGACAAGGCCGCCTCCGAGAGGAAGGCCGCCGACGACGCTGCGGCCGTGCAGGGATCCGGCTCCTCGGGCGAGGGCAAGTCCTCCTACGCGAACTGCGCCGACGTCTGGGCGACCATCGGCCGTCCGATCCTGCCGACCGACCCTGGCTACACCAGCGGTCACGGCAAGCTCGACGGGAACAGCGACGGCGTGGGGTGCGAGAAGCGCCCCTGAGGCACCAGGGGTTCGTGCGCAGGACTCGCCGGGCCCTGCCGCCCGTTGCGTACCCTGGGACGACGTCGACAGTCGTCGGCGAGCAAGCACGAACCGAGGAGCACGCGCGTGCAGGTGTGGCATGACCTGGGCCAGGCCGCGGAGGCCTTCGCCGCCGGGGTGGGGCAGGACGGGCACACGTCGTCGGTCGTGACGATCGGCAACTTCGACGGCGTGCACCGCGGGCACCAGGCCGTGCTCGGCCGCGTCGTGGGCCTGGCCCGCGCCGACGGTCGCGCCGCGGTGGCCGTCACGTTCGACCCGCATCCCGCGCAGGTGCACCGGCCCGCGGACGCGCCCGCGCTCCTGACGGGCCTCGCCGACAAGCTCGACCTGCTGGCGCGGACGGGCCTGGACGCCGTCCTCGTGGTCCCGTACACGCTCGACCTCGCCGACCTGACGCCGGACGAGTTCGTGACGCGCTACCTGGTCGAGGCGCTGCGGGCGCGCACGATCGTCGTCGGGCACGACGTGCGGTTCGGCAAGGGCAACAGCGGCACGCTCGCGACGATGGTCGAGCTCGGCGGCCAGCACGGCTTCGAGGTCGTCGCGGTCGATGACGTCGGCGTGTCCCGCCTGCGGACGCCGGGTGGCAGCGCCCGCTGGTCGAGCTCCGCGGGGCGGCTCCTGCTCGCGGAGGGCGACGTCGCGGGCGCCGCGGCGATCCTCGGGCGTCCCCACCGCCTGCGCGGCGTCGTCGTGCACGGTGACGCCCGTGGCCGCCAGCTCGGCTTCCCGACGGCGAACCTCGGCCGCATCAGCGGCATGGTCCCCGCCGACGGCGTCTACGCCGGCCGTCTGCTGCGCCCCACGCTCCCGCCGGACCACCCCGACCGGGTGCTGCCCGCCGCGGTCTCCGTGGGCACGAACCCCACGTTCGACGGCGTCGACCGCCGCGTCGAGGCGTACGTCCTCGACCGCGACGACCTCGACCTGTACGACGAGGAGGTCGTCGTCGAGCTCGTCGACCGGCTCCGCCCGACGCTGAGGTTCGACGGCGTCGACGCGCTCGTGCGGCAGATGCACGACGACGTCGACCGGGCGCGGGAGCTCCTGCGCTGACCCGTGGCCGCTGACCCGTGGCCGCCGTCCCGCGGCTGTGGACCGCGTCACACGGGTCGGGCCCTCCCGTCCGCGCTGGTAAGATGACCGGGCCGTATGACGGCCGCGGATCCAGAGCGCCCGGTGGAACAGCCCCGGTGCACCGCGCAACGACACCAAGGAGAGCCCTATGCCGCTCGACTCCGCCACCAAGAAGGCGATCATGACCGAGTACGCCACCCACGAGGGTGACACCGGCTCGCCGGAGGTGCAGATCGCGCTCCTCACGCAGCGCATCAAGGACCTGACGGAGCACCTGAAGGCCCACAAGCACGACCACCACTCGCGTCGTGGCCTGCTCCTGCTGGTCGGCCAGCGCCGTCGTCTCCTGGGCTACCTCCAGAAGATCGACATCGAGCGCTACCGCTCCCTGATCGAGCGCCTCGGCCTGCGCCGCTGACAACCTCATCACGCCATTCCGGCCCGGTCCCTCGCGCAGGGGCCGGGCCGGAATGGTGAGATGGTCCCTGCAGTACCCGAACGAATCACTCGCGCCGGGCCTCCGCCCGGTCCTCGGTAGTGGCCTCCCGACCGCCCCGCTCCTGCGGGCCTCGTCGGTGGGCCTCGATCGAAGACCGCCGGGGTCGGCGCCGTCGCTAGAGAAGGAGGGCACCCGTGGAGGGTCCCGAGATCCAGTTCGCCGAAGCCGTCATCGACAACGGCCGCTTCGGCACCCGCACCGTCCGCTTCGAGACGGGCCGCCTGGCCCGCCAGGCCGCCGGCTCCGTCGCCGCGTACCTGGACGGCGAGACGATGCTCCTGTCGGCCACGACGGCCGGCAAGCACCCCAAGGACCAGTTCGACTTCTTCCCCCTGACGGTGGACGTCGAGGAGCGCATGTACGCCGCGGGCCGCATCCCCGGCTCGTTCTTCCGCCGCGAGGGCCGCCCCTCGACCGAGGCGATTCTCGCCTGCCGTCTCATCGACCGCCCGCTGCGCCCCCTGTTCGTCAAGGGCCTGCGCAACGAGGTCCAGGTCGTCGTCACCGTCCTGGCGATCCACCCGGACGACGCGTACGACGTCCTCGCGATCAACGCCGCGTCGCTGTCCACGCAGATCTCCGGCCTGCCCTTCTCGGGCCCGGTCGCGGGTGTGCGCATCGCGCTCATCGACGGCCAGTGGGTCGCCTTCCCGAAGTACTCGGACAAGGAGCGCGCCGTCTTCGAGATGGTCGTCGCCGGCCGAGTCGTGACGGACGACGACGGCAGTGTCGATGTGGCGATCGCGATGATCGAGGCCGAGGCCACCGACGACGCCTGGAAGCTCATCCAGGAGGGCGTCCAGGCGCCGACCGAGGAGGTCGTGGCCGAGGGCATCGAGGCCGCCAAGCCGTTCCTGCGTGCGCTGTGCGAGGCCCAGGCCGCGCTCGCCGCCCAGGCATCCAAGGAGGTCCAGGACTTCCCGCTGTTCCCGGACTACCAGCCGGACGCCTACGAGGCCGTCGAGGCCGCCGGCGCCACGCGTGCCGCCGAGGCCCTGCAGATTGCCGACAAGCAGACCCGTGAGGGCCGCCTCGACGAGATCAAGGCCGAGCTGCTCGCCGAGCTGGGTGCCCAGCTCGAGGGCCGCGAGAAGGAGATCTCCGCCGCCTTCCGCTCGGTGCAGAAGAAGCTCATGCGCCGCCGCGTGCTCACCGAGCAGATCCGCATCGACGGCCGCGGCCCGCGCGACATCCGCACCCTGGGTGCCGAGGTCGAGGTGCTGCCCCGCGTCCACGGCTCCGCCATCTTCGAGCGCGGCGAGACCCAGATCCTGGGCGTCACCACGCTGAACATGCTGCGCATGGAGCAGCAGATCGACTCGCTCGGGCCGGTCACGCGCAAGCGCTACATGCACAACTACAACTTCCCGCCCTACTCGACGGGTGAGACGGGCCGCGTCGGCTCGCCGAAGCGCCGCGAGATCGGTCACGGCGCCCTCGCCGAGCGTGCTCTCGTGCCGGTGCTGCCGTCGCGCGAGGAGTTCCCGTACGCGATCCGCCAGGTGTCCGAGGCTCTCGGCTCCAACGGTTCGACGTCGATGGGCTCGGTCTGCGCCTCGACCCTGTCGCTGCTCAACGCCGGTGTGCCGCTCAAGGCCCCGGTCGCCGGCATCGCCATGGGCCTCATCTCCGACACCGTGGACACTGCCGACGGCCCCGAGCTTCGCTTTGTCGCGCTGACCGACATCCTCGGTGCCGAGGACGCCCTCGGCGACATGGACTTCAAGGTCGCCGGCACGCGTGACTTCGTCACGGCCATCCAGCTCGACACCAAGCTCGACGGCATCCCCGCCTCGGTGCTGGCCGGCGCGCTGACCCAGGCTCACGAGGCCCGTGTGACGATCCTCGACGTGCTCAACGAGGCGATCGACGTCCCGGACGAGATGTCCCCGAACGCCCCGCGCGTCATCACGGTGAAGGTCCCGGTCGACAAGATCGGCGAGGTCATCGGCCCGAAGGGCAAGATGATCAACCAGATCCAGGAGGAGACCGGCGCCGACATCTCGATCGAGGACGACGGCACGGTCTACATCGGCGCCACGGACGGCCCGTCCGCGGAGGCCGCGCGTGCGGCGATCAACGCGATCGCGAACCCGCACGTCCCGAGGTGGGCGAGCGCTTCGTCGGCACCGTCGTCAAGACGACGTCGTTCGGCGCGTTCATCTCGCTCTCCCCGGGCAAGGATGGCCTGCTGCACATCTCGCAGATCCGCAAGCTCGTGGGCGGCAAGCGCGTCGAGAACGTCGACGACGTGCTGTCCGTGGGCCAGAAGGTCCAGGTCGAGATCGGTGAGATCGACCCGCGCGGCAAGCTGTCGCTCGTGGCCGTGACCGAGGACGGCGACGCCGCCGAGGCTCCGGCCGAGGTTGCCGCCGAGGGTTCCGAGGCCTGAGCATGACGTGGCACCTTCCGCTCGTCGCCGCAGGCGAGCCGGGTGCCGAGCTGACCGCCGGGCAGGACGGGGCGACGATCCGTCGTTCCGTCCTGCCCGGCGGCGTCCGCGTGCTCACCGAGCACATGCCGGGCCAGCGCTCGGCGACCGTGGGCGCCTGGGTCGGCGTCGGCTCCCGTGACGAGGTCGACGGGCACTTCGGCTCCACGCACTTCCTCGAGCACCTGCTCTTCAAGGGCACCGCGCGCCGGTCCGCCATGGACATCGCCGAGGCGTTCGACGCCGTCGGCGGCGAGGCCAACGCCGCCACCGGCAAGGAGCACACGTGCTACTACGCGCGCGTGCTCGACACCGATGCCCCGATGGCGATCGACGTCATCTCCGACATGGTCACCTCCGCGCGCCTCGACGCCGACGAGCTCGAGACCGAGCGCGGCGTCATCCTCGAAGAGCTCGCGATGAACGACGACGACCCGTCCGACGTCGTGCACGAGGAGTTCTCGCAGGCCGTGCTCGGCACGCACCCGCTCGGGCGCCCCATCGGGGGCACGCCCGACACCATCAACGCCGTCCCGCGCGACGCCGTCTGGGAGCACTACCGCTGGCACTACCGCCCCGAGACCCTCGTGGTCGCGGCGGCCGGCGGCGTCGACCACGACACGGTGGTGGGCCAGGTGACCGAGGCCCTCGTGCACGGCGGCTGGTCGCTCGAGGAGGCCGTCGCGCCCCGTGAGCGGCGTGCCACCACCGAGCAGGTCGAGGGCGTCCCCACCGAGGGCATCGCGCTGTCGGTCCGTCGGCCCGTCGAGCAGGCCAACGTCATCGTGGGCAGCACGGGCCTGACCGCGACCGACGACCGCCGCTTCGCGCTGAGCGTGCTCAACGCCGTCCTGGGCGGCGGCATGAGCTCGCGCCTGTTCCAGGAGATCCGCGAGAAGCGCGGCCTGGCGTACTCGACGTACTCGTTCGCGTCCGGCCACGGCGGCCTCGGCACGTTCGGCCTCTACGCGGGCTGCGCGCCCGCCAAGGTCGACGTCGTCGAGAAGCTGCTCCACGAGGAGCTCGACCGGCTCGCGAGCGACGGCATCACCGCCACCGAGCTCACGCGCTCGGTCGGGCAGCTCTCGGGCGGGCTCGTGCTGGGCCTGGAGGACTCGGGCTCGCGCATGAGCCGCCTCGGCAAGGCCGAGCTGGTCTTCGGGGAGATCCTCAGCCTGGAGGAGTCGCTCGAGCGTATCCGCGCCGTGACCGCCGACGACGTGCGCGACCTCGCCGCGGACCTCGCGGGGCGCCCGCGCTCGGTGGTCCGCGTCGGCCCGTTCGGCGACTGACGCACCACCCGCCCCTCGTCACCTGCGCGTGGTCGCGGGACCCGCTCACGCTGGGCCCCGCGACCGCGCGCCGGACGACGGGGAGACCAACGACGGTTATCTGGAGGACCTGATGAGCAGCACCATCCGCGTCGCCGTGCTCGGCGCCGCCGGCCGCATGGGCTCGACGACGTGCGCGGCCGTCGAGGCCGCCGCGGACCTGGAGCTCGTGGCCCGCGTCGACGTGGGCGACGACGTCGCCACCGCCGTGCGCGAGTCGGGCGCCCAGGTGGCGATCGACTTCACGATCCCGTCGGCGACCGAGGCGAACGTGCACGCGCTGCTGGACGCGGGCGTGCATGCCGTCGTCGGCGCGACCGGGTGGACCGACGAGTCCAAGGCTCGCGTCGCGGAGCACCTGGAGCGCGTGGGTGGCGGGCTCGGCGTCGTCATCGCCCCCAACTTCGGGCTGTCCGCCGTGCTGGCGATGCAGTTCGCCGCCAAGGCCGCCCGGTACTTCGAGTCCGCCGAGGTGGTCGAGCTGCACCACCCGAACAAGGTCGACGCGCCGTCGGGCACCGCCCGGCACACGGCCGCGGCGATCGCCGCGGCGCGGCGCGACGCGGGCCTCGGCCCGATGCCCGACGCCACCGAGGAGGGCTGGGAGGCCCGCGGCGCCGACGTCGACGGCGTCCGCGTGCACGCCGTCCGGCTGCGCGGCCTCGTGGCGCACGAGGAGGTCCTGCTCGGCAACCCCGGCGAGCAGCTGGTCATCCGCCAGGACTCCTTCGACCGGGTCTCGTTCATGCCGGGCGTGCTGCTCGCCGTGCGCGAGGTCGTGCGGCGCCCCGGCCTGACGGTCGGGCTCGAGCACCTGCTGGACCTGGCGTGAGCGGAGCGGGGGAGCCGGCCCGCCGACGGCTGCCGCGCGGTGTCGTCGGCCTCGTCGTCGTCCTCCTGCTGCTGGCGCTGTACGGGTCGGTCGTGGTGAGCCGCGGCATCGGCCTGGTCCGCACGGGCAACGGCGTGGGGATCGGGATCGGCATCGCGGTGCTGGTGCTGCCGCTCCTCGTGCTCGGGCTGATCGCCGCCGAGCTGCGCCTGGCCACGCGCGTGCAGCGCATGGCCGACCAGCTGGCCGCGGCGGGCGAGCTGCCCGTCGACGACCTGCCGCGCTCGCCCGGCGGCCGCATCGACCGCGGCGCGGCGGACGCCGCCTTCGGCGCCTACCGCGACGCCGTGGAGGCCGCGCCGGAGAGCTGGCAGGCCTGGTACCGGCTGGCGTTCGCGTACGACGCCTCGGGCGACCGCAAACGGGCGCGCGCCGCCCTGCGCAAGGCGGCGGCGCTGTACTGAGGCCCCTCCGGGCCGCGGCCCCTCAGGCGGGCAGCCGCGTCCAGCAGTAGAGCGTGTGCCGCACGTCCTGGGCCCGGTGCGCCAGCGCGGCGAGCGCGATGACGGCCGGGGTGAGGCGTTCGGGGCGGTGCTCGTGCGCCAGCTGCCGCAGCTCGGGCGTGCGCGCCCACCGGCTGGCGACGTCGGCCAGGCGGCCGCGCGTCGTCTCGGCCAGCGCCTGCACCAGGCCCTCGGACACCGTGACCACCCACGGGCCCTCCTCGCCGCCGCCGACCACCTGACCGTGCCGCAGGTCCGCCGCGCACTCGCGGTACGGGCGGCCGCTGAGCAGGTGGTGCAGCGTGCCGAGCATGACGAACGGCTCGATCGACGGCAGGGTCACGGTGTCGAAGAGGGGCTCGCCCGAGCCTTGCGCGAGCGCGGACGGCCCGTCGGGCTCCAGCAGTGCGAGCACCGCGACGTCGTCGGACGCCGCGGCAAAGTACTCGGTCACGATCGCTGCCCTCACTGGCGTCCCCATCACCCCATCGTGCGGCCGGGGTGCTAGGGCCGTGTCACCGCCGTGTGACGGGCACGTGACATCGTGCTCTCGTGTGGCCCGATCCCGTTCAGGCGGCCTCCGCCGCGCCCTCGACGGCGTCGAGGGCCGCCTCGACGTCGGTGTGCGTCGGCACCCAGGTGCGCCACGTGAGCACGATCCCGACGACGAGCAGCGCGGCCGTGAGCAGGAACGGGTAGGTGCGGTTCATGCCCGAGAGCCACCCCGAGATCCAGCCGAACGGGGCCGCCGCCAGCATGACGACCGTGCGCTGGAGGGCCATGACGCGCGAGCGCTCCGCCTCGTCGACGTGCAGCGCCACGAGCGACTCCGAGAGCATGAACATCATGCCGCCGCCGAACGCGTCGAGCAGCAGGCACACCCCCAGGAACACGTAGGTCTGCACGGTCGCGGTCCCCGACGCCGTCGGGACTACGACGAGCAGCAGCTGCCCGGCGAGGTACACGCCCATGCCCCACAACGTGGGCCGCTTGAGGTCCACCGCCGTCGTCAGGCGCGGGATCAGCGTGAAGAACAGCACCATCGACAGCACCGAGCGCACCATCGGGAAGAACGGCAGCACGGCGTCGGGCACGCCCAGGTGCTGGCTGACCACCACCTGCCAGAACGTGCCGTTGACGAGGAACACCGCGGCGGCGAGGGCCATGATCGCGAGGGACAGCAGCGAGCCCTTCGACCGCACGAGCATGCCGAGCACGCCGCGGTAGCCGGCGAACAGCTGCCAGACGCTCTGCTCGCGGGTCTCGGCCATGCGGATCCTGCCCTGCCGCGTCTCGTGCGACCACAGGTACAGCCAGACGATCTTGACGCCCATGACGACGGCGGCGTTGACCATGAGGATCCGCACGGCGTGGTCGAGGCCCAGCTGGGCCACGAGGATCGCGGCGATGGGGGCGAACAGCGCGGAGCAGTCCGCGGCGACCTTCACGAGCGAGTAGATGCGCGTGATCTTGCCGCGCTCGGCGTCCTCGACCATGAGGGCGTCCCACGAGTTCTGCGTCACCTGCATCGCCCCGTTGACGAGCGACGCCGCGAGGAAGAACCAGAAGTTCTGCGCGAACGCCCAGATCACGCAGGGGATCACCCAGGCGAGCACGTCGAACCACGCCGTCGTGGCCCGCCGGCCGAGGCGGTCGGTGATGATGCCGCCCGCCAGCCCGAAGAACACCTGCGACACCATGCCGAGGCTCGCCAGCAGACCGATCTGCGCGTCGTGCAGGCCCGTCGCGAGCATGAACACCGACAGGTACGGCAGCACCAGGGCCATGGACAGGCCCCAGAGGGGCTCGGTCCACACGCAGGCGCGCGGGTTGCCGCGGAGCTGGGCGAGGGTCCGCCACAGGGAGGTGTCGCTCGAGGTCACCGGAGTAGTCAACCAGCCCGCGGCGCGGCGGTGGCAGGTGCGGCGCCGGCGACGGGCGCCCCGGGCGCGCAGGCCCGTCAGATCAGGGCCGACCAGCGCCGCTCGACGACGCTGCGCACCCCGTCGTCGTCCACGCCGACGGCGAGCGCCCGCTCCGTGCCGTCCGGCCCCAGCCCGGACTGCGTCAGGAACCGCTCGCGCGCGGCGTCGCCCTCGATGACCCACGTGACGATCTCCCGGGCGTCGTCGGCGCGCAGCCGGTCGACGGCGGCCGCGAGCAGCCGCGAGCCGTGGCCGCGACGGCGGTGGGCGGGGTCCACCTCGAGCGTGAGCAGCTGGCCGGGCGCGACGGCCGCGAACCCGACGAGCCGCGGGCCGTCGAGGGCGACGAGCACCGCGAACCCGGGACCGGGAGGGGCGGTGACGGCGTCGGCCCAGCGGGCGCGGACGGCGTCGTCGTCGACGAGGTCCACGACGGCGTCGCCCAGCGCGGGGGCGACGCGCCACGCGGCCGTCTGCACGCGCGTCACCGCGGCCTCGTCGCCGGGGACGGCGGGGCGCACGGAGACGTCGGCGGTCGCACCGTCGGCGGACGTGAACAGGGCCATGCGGCGACCCTAGCTGCACCTCGCCCTCAGAAGCGTCCATGTCGGCTGGGGGTGAGGCTCCGCTGCGGGCGGGTGCCTCGTTCCTCGGCCCTCACCCTCCGCTGCACCTCACCCCCAGAAGCGTCCATGTCGGCTGGGGGTGAGGCTCCGCTGCGGGCGAGTGCCTCGTTCCTCGGCCCTCACCCTCCGCTGCACCTCACCCCCAGCCGAGGGCGCGCAGGCCTGCTGCCGTGGCCGCCGCCAGCACCACCACGACGACGAACGGGGCGCGCAGCGCGAAGGCGAGCGCCGCGACGGCCAGCGCGGGCACGCGTGCGTCGACCGTGAGGCTCCGCCCGTCGGCGACGGTCTGCACCACCATGAGCGAGACGAGCAGCCCCACCGTCACGAGCGAGGTGAGGCGCGCGACGCGGGGGTCCGCGAGCCGGTGCTCGGGCACCAGGTGGCCCACGAGCTTGAGCGCGTAGCAGGCGAGGGAGGCGAGCAGCACGGTCGCCCAGACGACGCCGGGGGTCATCGGGTGGCTCCTTCGGGCTCGGGGCTGGCGTCGTCGTCGGGCTGCGTCCGCCCGTCGTCGGGCCCGGGCGCGGCGTCACCCACCACGAGGCCGACGACGATCGCGGCCGCGGCCGCCCCGATGACGGGGACGCCGGGCGGCACGAACGGGACGAGGGCGACGGAGACGGCGGCCGCGACGGCCGCGACGAGCTGCGCGCGACGCGGCGCGAGCCGCGGCCACACGAGCCCCAGGAACGCTGCCGCGGCGGCGGCGTCGAGGCCCCAGGCGCGCGGGTCGCCGAGCGCGTCGCCCGCGAGCGCGCCCAGCAGCGTGAAGAGGTTCCACAGCACGAAGACGCCCACGCCGGCCACCCAGAACCCGACGCGCGCCGCACGGCGGTCGTTCTGGGCGGCGGAGACGGCCGTCGACTCGTCGATCGTCACCTGCGCGGCGAGCAGCCGGCGCAGGCCGCGCGCCCGGACGACGGGCGTGACGACGGCCCCGTAGAGCCCGTTGCGGACGCCGAGCAGCGCGGCGGTCGCGACGGCCGCGCCGGGCGACCCGCCGGCCCCGATCACGCCGACGAGCGCGAACTGCGACCCGCCGGAGAACATGAGCAGGCTCAGCGCCATGGTGGGCCACACGCCCACGCCGGCCGCGACCGACAGCGCCCCGAACGAGATCCCGTACAGCCCCGTGGCGACCGCCACGGACAGCCCCTGCCGGACGGCGGCCCGCACCTGCGGGGTGGCGGCGTCGCGGGTCATACGGGCCAGGAAACCACACGCGCCGCGGGCGCCGTCGCGGTGCCCGGGACGCGGTCAGAGCGCCACGTACACCGTCTCCAGGTACTCCTCGACGCCCGCCTCGCCGCCCTCGCGCCCGAGCCCCGACTGCTTGAGACCGCCGAAGGGCGCGCTCGCGTCCGAGACCATGCCGCGGTTGATGCCGATCATCCCGGCCTCGAGGTCGTCCGACAGCCGCATCGCCCGGTCGAGCGACGTCGTGTACGCGTAGGCGGCCAGGCCGTGCTCGGTGTCGTTGGCCAGGGTGACGGCCTCGTCGTCGTCGGCGAACGCGACGACCGGCGCGACGGGGCCGAAGATCTCCTCGCGCGCGACGCGCGCGTCGGGGGTGACGCCCTGGAGGACCGTCGGGCGGTAGAAGAAGCCGCGGCCCTCGGGGCGCGTGCCGCCCGCGAGCACCTGGGCGCCGCCGTCGGCGGCGTCGACGACGAGCTCGTCGACCTTGTCGACGGCGGCGGCCTCGACGAGCGGCCCGACGTCGGTGCCGTCCGCCGCGCCGGGCCCCACGCGCAGGGCGTCGAAGCGCGCGGCGAGCCGGTGCGCGAACTCCCGGGCGAGCGAGTCGTGCACCAGGAACCGGTTGGCGGCCACGCAGGACTGGCCCGCGTTGCGCAGCTTCGCGACGACCGCGCCCTCGACCGCCGCGTCGAGGTCGGCGTCGGCCATCACGAGGAACGGGGCGTTGCCGCCCAGTTCCATCGACACATCGAGCACCTGCGCCGCCGCCTGCGCGAGCAGCGTGCGGCCCACCGCGGTGGAGCCCGTGAAGGACAGCTTGCGCAGGCGCGGGTCGGTCAGGAGGGGAGAGGTCGCGTCGGCGGCCCGCGACGTCGGCACCACGTTGACCACGCCGGCGGGCAGCCCGCGGGCCTCCAGCTCGGAGCGCAGCACCTCGGCCACGAGCATCGTCGTGAGCGGGGCCAGGTGCGCCGGCTTGACGACGACGGTGCACCCCGCCGCGAGCGCCGGCCCGATCTTGCGCGTGGCCATCGCGATGGGGAAGTTCCACGGCGTGATGAGCAGCGCCGGTCCGACGGGGCGCCGGCGCACGAGCTGACGGTTGGTGCCCGCGGGCGCGCGCCGGTCGAGGCCCGGCAGCCGCACGGCCTCCTCGGCGTACCAGCGCAGGAAGTCGGCGCCGTAGAGCACCTCGGCGCGGGCCTCGCCGAGCGGCTTGCCGCACTCGGCGGTGATGAGGGCGGCGACGTCGTCGGTGCGGGCGACGATGCGCTCGTACGCGGCGCGCAGCACCTCGCCGCGCTCGCGCGGCGCCGTCGTCCGCCAGGCGGGGGCGGCGGCGTGCGCGGCGGCGAGTGCGCGGCGCCCGTCCTCGGGCGAGCCGTCGGCGACGTCGAACAGGACCTCCTCGGTGGCGGGGTCGACCACCTCGAACGTGCGGCCTCCCGTCGCGGGGACCCAGCGCCCGCCGACCAGCAGGCCGGTGGGCAGGTGGGAGACGAGCGCGGGGGACAGGGTCGACGTCATGCAACGAGCATGCACCGCACGGGCCGCGCACGCCCACGCCCGTCCACACCCTGCCCGCCGCAGGGAACGCGGTGGCGCAGGCCGGTACGGTGATCCCATGGCACCGACGTCCCACCCCACCCGCCCCTTCGGAGCGCTGCTCACCGCCATGGTGACGCCCCTGACCCCCGACGGTGCGGTGGACCTGGACGCGGCCCGCACGCTCGCGACCTGGCTCGTCGACCAGGGCTGCGACGGCGTCGTGCTCAACGGCACCACGGGCGAGGCGCCCACCACGCACTCGCCGGAGAAGGCCGACCTCGTCGCGGCGGTCGTGGACGCGATCGGCGACCGTGCCGTCGTCGTTGCTGGTGCCGGGTCGAACGATACCGCGCACGCGGCCCGCATGGCCGCGCAGGCGGCCGAGGCCGGCGCCGACGGCATCCTCATCGTCTCGCCGTACTACTCGCGCCCCTCGCAGGAGGGCCTGGTGCGGCACATGGAGACCGTGGCCGACGCGGGCGGCAAGCCCGTCATGCTCTACGACGTCCCCGGCCGCGCCGGCGTGCGGATCTCCGCCGACGCGTACGCGCGCCTCGCCGAGCACCCGCTCGTCGTCGCGACCAAGGACGCCACGGGCGACGTCGCCGCGGCCGCCGGCCTGGCCGAGCGCACCGGCCTGGCCTGGTACTCGGGCGACGACGCGCTGCTCCTGCCGTTCCTCGCGCACGGCGGCGCGGGCGTCGTCTCCGTGGCCGCGCACGCCGTGCCCGCCGCCTTCGCCGCCGCGATCGCCGCCTGGGACGCCGGCGACACCGCCGGCGCGCTCGCCGCGTTCCGCACGACCCTGCCCGCGATCGCCGCGCTCAACGGCGCCGGCTTCCAGGCCGTCATGGCCAAGGCCGCCGTCGAGGCGCTCGGCGTGGTCAGCGGCCGCACCGTGCGGCTCCCGCTCGTCGAGGCCTCCGACGACGAGGCGGCCGCCGTGCGCGCGGGCCTCGTGGCCGCGGGCGTCCTCGCCTCCGCCTGACCTTGTTCCTGTCCACCCGCGAGACCCGGGAGAGCACGTGAGCCACCCGCACCCCGAGCTGACCCTGCCCCCTGCCCTGCCTGCGGGCGGCCTGCGCGTCGTCGCCCTCGGCGGCCTCGGCGAGGTCGGCCGCAACATGGCCGTCCTCGAGCACGCCGGCCGCCTGCTGATCATCGACTGCGGGGTGCTGTTCCCCGAGGACAACCAGCCCGGCGTCGACCTGATCCTGCCGGACTTCGACTACATCCGGGACCGGCTCGACGACGTCGAGGGCGTCGTGCTGACGCACGGGCACGAGGACCACATCGGCGCCGTGCCGTACCTGCTGCGCCTGCGCCGGGACATCCCCCTGCTGGGCTCGCAGCTCACGCTCGCGTTCGTCGAGGCGAAGCTCAAGGAGCACCGCATCTCGCCTGTGACGCTCGCCGTCAAGGAGGGCCAGACGGAGAAGCTCGGCCCGTTCGAGCTCGAGTTCGTCGCCGTCAACCACTCCATCCCCGACGCGCTCGCCGTCGCCGTGACCACGGCCGCCGGCACCGTGCTGCACACGGGCGACTTCAAGATGGACCAGCTGCCGCTCGACGGCCGCGTCACCGACCTGCGCGCCTTCGCCCGCCTGGGGGAGAAGGGCGTCGACCTGTTCATGGTCGACTCCACCAACGCCGAGGTGCCCGGGTTCGTCACGCCCGAGGTCGAGATCGGCCCCGTGCTCGACAGCGTGTTCGGGCAGGCCGACAAGCGCATCATCGTCGCCTCGTTCGCCTCGCACGTGCACCGCGTCCAGCAGGTGCTCAACGCCGCGCACCACCACGGGCGCCGCGTCGCGCTGGTCGGCCGGTCGATGGTGCGCAACATGGCCATCGCCGCCGAGCTCGGCTACCTCGACGTGCCCGAGGGCGTGCTCATCGACCTCAAGAAGGCCGGCGACCTGCCCGACGACAGAATCGTCTACATGTCCACCGGCTCCCAGGGCGAGCCCATGGCCGCGCTGAGCCGCATGGCCAACGGCGACCACCAGGTCCGGATCAGCCACGGCGACACCGTGATCCTCGCGTCGTCGCTCATCCCGGGCAACGAGAACTCGGTGTTCCGCGTCATCAACGGCCTGACCCGGCTCGGCGCCCGCGTCGTCCACTCGGGCAACGCCAAGGTGCACGTCTCCGGGCACTCCAGCGCCGGCGAGCTCCTGTACTGCTACAACATCCTCAAGCCCAAGAACGTCATGCCCGTGCACGGCGAGGTGCGCCACCTCGTCGCCAACGGGGCGCTCGCGGTCCGGACCGGTGTGCCCCCGGAGCGCGTGGTGCTCGCCGAGGACGGCGTCGTCATCGACCTCGTCGACGGCAAGGCGTCCGTCGTGGGCGCGGTGCCGTGCGGCTACGTGTACGTGGACGGGTCGTCCGTCGGCGAGATCACCGAGGCCGAGCTCAAGGACCGTCGCATCCTCGGCGAGGAGGGCTTCGTGTCCGTCTTCGCCGTGATCGACTCCGCGACGGGCAAGGTGCTCGCCGGCCCGCAGATCCTCGCGCGCGGCATGGCCGAGGACAACGCGGTGTTCGACGAGATCCAGCCCGAGGTCGTCAAGGCGCTCGAGGACGCGATCCGCGCCGGTGCGGCGGACACGTACCAGCTCCAGCAGGTCATGCGCCGCGTCATCGGGCAGTGGGTCAGCCGCCGCCTGCGGCGCCGACCGATGATCGTCCCGGTCGTGGTCGAGGCCTGAGGTGACGACGGAGCCCCGGCCCGGGGCGGGCGCCCGCCCGCCCCGGGCCGAGCTGCACCTGCACCTCGAGGGCACGCTCGAGCCCGAGCTGGCGTTCGCGCTCGCGGAGCGCAACGGCGTCGCGCTCCCGTTCGCCGACGTCGCGGCGCTGCGGGCCGCGTACGACTTCGGCGACCTGCAGTCGTTCCTCGACCTGTACTACGCGAACATGGCCGTGCTGCGGACGGCCGACGACTTCGCCGAGCTCACCCGCGCCTACCTGCGCCGCGCCGCGGCCGCCGGGGTGCGGCACGCGGAGATCATGTTCGACCCGCAGGCGCACCTGCTGCGCGGCGTGCCGCTGGCGACCGTCGTGGACGGGATCACCTCCGTGCTGGTGACGTCCGAGCGGGACTTCGGCGTCTCGACCCTGCTCATCGCCGCGTTCCTGCGCGACCGGCCCGCGGGGGAGGCGCTGTCGGTCCTCGACGCGCTGCTCGCGACGGGCGCACCGATCGCCGGCGTCGGGCTCGACTCGGCCGAGGTCGGCTCCGCCGCGCCCTTCGGGCCCGTGTTCGCACGGGCCGCTGCGGCGGGTCTGCGCCGCACCGCGCACGCGGGCGAGGAGGGACCGCCCGCGAACGTCGTCGAGGTGCTCGACGTGCTGGGCGCCGAGCGCGTCGACCACGGCGTCCGGGCCATGGAGGACCCGGCGCTCGTGGCCCGCCTCGCCCGCGACCGCGTGCCGCTCACGGTGTGCCCGCTGTCGAACGTGCGGCTCCAGGCCGTGCCGTCGCTCGCCGAGCACCCGCTGCCGCGCATGGTCGAGGCAGGGCTGCACGTGTCCGTGCACTCCGACGACCCCGCCTACTTCGGCGGCTACGTGGACGACGTCGACGACGCGCTGACCGCCACCTTCGGCATGGGGGCGCGCGAGCGGGCCGCGCTCGCGGCCGCGTCGTTCACCGGGTCGTTCCTGCCGGCCGACCGGGTGCGGGAGCATCTGCGCGAGGTCGAGGAGTGGGCCACCCGGGCGAGAGTGCGCGCCTCCAGCGGGTGAAGTCGACCGTCTGGCCCTCCAGGCGAGGAGCGCCCGTGGCCTGCGGTGCCGCGACACCACTAGCCTGGCGCAACTGTTCCTCCTGGAGGTTGTGAATGAGCGAGCCTCAGCACGTCCCGCCGCCGGCACCGGTCCCGGCGCCCGGCCCCGCGGTGCCCGCCCCGATGCCGGCCTACGGTGGGCACGCGTCGCCGTATGCGACGCCCGCCCCGGCGCCCTGGGGTCCCCAGGGCTGGCGCCCGCCGCTGCCGTCGGCGCCGCTGGGCCTGGGCACGGCGGTGATTGTGCTCGCGGGCGTGTGGACCGGGCTGCAGCTTCTGAGCCTCGCAACGTCGTTCGAGGCGGCCGACCGGCTCGCTGCTGCGGACGCGGCAGGCACCATCGCTCCCTTCACCACCTATGACTTCGTGGGCTTCCTGACATTCCCGGTGCAGATCGCCGCCTACGTCGTCGTCTGCCTCTGGCTGCAGGGCAGCCGGACGTTCTCCGAGGTCGCTGCGCCGATGGTGCGCCAGCCTCGGGGGCCGGCGTGGCTCTGGCTGGGGTGGATCGTCCCGGTTGTGTCGTTCTGGTTCCCCTACCAGGTCGTGCGGGACGTCGCGGGCGAGACCGGCGCGCGGCTGCGGATCACCCTCGGATGGTGGTGGGCCTGCTGGCTCGCGGCCATGTGGCTGACCAACCAGTCGGTCATCGCCGGCTCGGGGCTGGGATCCCGCGACCCGTCGACGCTCCCGGCCTTCGAGGCTCTCGTCACCGCGGCGCTCGTGGGTGCGTTCGTCCTCTGGGTCCGCATCGTCCGCGCCGTCACGGCATGGCAGAAGGGGCACCTCGCGTCCATCGGCTGAGCCCCCCGTCACCGGCGGGGCGCACCACCGAGGAGCGCAGGTCCCGCCGCTGCGAGCGTGGCGTCGTAGCGGGCCGCCCGCGCCCCGCCGTCGCCGGGGACGAGGCCGGCGAGCTCCAGGCTCACGAGGCCGTGGACGAGCGCCCACAGGGCGAGCGCGACGTCGGTGGCCCCGTCGGGGCGCAGGCGCGCCACGGCGTCGCGCAGCGCCAGGAAGGTGGGGCGCTCGACGGCCGGCGGAGCGCCTGCGCCCGGGGGCACCGCGCGCTCGAACATGACCCGGTAGAAGTGCGGGTCGGCGAGCGCGCTGACGCGGTAGGCGACGCCGAGAGCGAGGAGGTCGGCGGCGGCGTCGTCCGTCCGGCCTGCGGCGGCGAGGCGCTCGCCGAACCGGCGGAACCCCTCCTCGCTCACGGCGGCGACGAGCGCGTCGCGCGACCCGAAGAGCGCGTACACCGCTGACGCGCTCGTGCCGGCCCGCGCGGCGACGTCGCGCACGGTCACAGCGGCCTCGCCGTCGGAGGAGATGACCTGCGACGTCACCTCGAGCAGGCGGGTGCGCAGGGCCGCGTCATGGAGCCGGGGTCGTGCCATGGGACCGATCGTAGGGCCTTGACGGGTGTTGGGGAACGATGTTTCATAACAGTGTTCGCAAACGTGCGAGGTCACGGGGGACGAGATGATCGAGATCGATGGTGCCGCCCGGATCACCGCGGGCGTCGTGATGCTGACCATCGTCGGCATCGAGTCCGGCGGAGGGTTCGTGTTCCGGGTCGTGACCGGCAAGGTCGCCGCCACGGACTTCCAGAAGGCGTTCTTCCGCGCGGGGCACGCGCACGCGGGCGTCCTCGTGACGCTCGGTCTGGTGTGCCTGCTGCTCACGCAGGCGACCGACCTCGCCGGGGCCTGGCGGTGGCTCGCGGCGACGGGCGTGCTGTGGGGAGCGGTGCTGCTGCCGGGCGGGTTCTTCTTCTCGGCGATGGGCCCGGGCCGGACGTCGCCGAACCGCTGGAAGGTGCTGTTCCCGCTCGGGGGCGCGATGATCGCCGCCGGCACGGTGACGCTCGCCGTCGGGCTGCTCGCCTGACGGGGCCTACCGCCCGGTGAGCCGGGCCCGCAGGAAGTCCAGCTGCGCCGCGTGCTCGCCGGCCACCCACCGGTCGGCGAGCCGCTCGTCGGGCACCGTACGCGGCACGTCGCAGCCCGCGTGGCCCGACGGCGGCTGCGCGGCCGCCTGCTCGAGCGCGTGCAGGTACGCGCGGTCCGCGGTGAAGCGGGCCGCGACGGCGTCGCGCCCGACGGCGACGGCGCCGTGCCCCGGCACCAGCACCGCGACGTCGTAGCGGGCGACCGCGTCCTCGAGCGCGGCGAGCGCCCGACGGTACCCGCCCAGCGGGTCGAGCGGCGCGCGGGCCCGGTCGCCGCCCGGGCCGACGTCGAGCAGCGGCACCTCCTGGTCCGAGAGCATGTCCCCGGCCACGAGCACGCCACGCGTCACCAGGGCCAGGTGCCCGGGCGCGTGCGCCTCGTGCACGACGACGCGGCAGCCGCGCGGCGCCGGCGGCACCAGCGGGACGTCGGCACCGACGGGTGCGGAACCGAGAGGGGTGAGCGCGCCGAACAGCGCCCGGTCATGGCCCGGGGCGGCCGACGACGCCTCCTGCCAGCCGCGCTCGACGTCGCCGGCCAGGGCCGCGATCGCCGTCGGCGTGGCGAACCGCGGCACGTCCCCGAGCGCGGCCGACCACAGCACGTGGTCCCAGTGCGGGTGCGTCGCGAGCCCGGCGGCGACCCGCCACCCGCGCGCGGCGACGGCGGCGGCGAGCCCGTCGACCTCCGTCGGCGTGATGCCGGGGTCGACGACGAGCGCGGCGCCGTCGTCGTCGACCACGACGACCGTGTTGGACGTCCAGATCTCGGCCGTCGCGACCCAGACGCCGGCCGCGACCTGCCGCAGCTCCCGCACGCGACCACCCCTGCCCGTCTCGACGCGTCCCCCGCATGCTTGCACGCCGGCTCGGCCCTGTGACGTGCGCTGCCGTGTCGGTCCCGGTGCGCGTCGCCGTCCGTGGCTACCGTGGGTTCACTATGCCGAGCCGGACCCCCTCCTCGCGTTCGACGACATCGCGTTCGACGACCCCGCGGTCGGCATCGGCCGGCGCGCCGCGCCCTGCGGCGTCGAGCCGGGCCGGTGCGGCCGGGGCGTCGCGCGCCGCGCAGCGGACGGCTGTCGTGCGGGCGCAGGGCACCGCGGTACGGTCGACGTCCCGCGGTGCGGGCGGCAGGCCGGCCGCCGCGCGGACCAGCGGGAAGCCGTCGGCGAAGCCCGCCGCACGGCGCACGCCGCAGCGTCCCGCCCCGAAGCGGGCACCCTGGCCCTTCCGGGCCGTACGGGCCCTGTGGCTGGGCGTCGCGCACGGCGTCGGGGGCGCCGTCCGCACGATCTTCCGAGGAGCGAGAGACCTGGAACCCGAGCACCGCCGCGACGGCGTCGCCTTCTTCCTCCTCGCGCTGGCCATCGTGGTGGCCGCGCGCGAGTGGTGGCACATCCCCGGCGTCTTCGGCGACGTGGTCCACGCCGTCGTCGCCGGGACGGTGGGCGCCGCGGGCGTCGCCGTGCCCGTGCTGTTGCTGTGGCTGGGCGTGCGCGTCATGCGGCACCCGGAGCGGCCGGAGTCCAACTCGCGCGTGGGGATCGGCGTGACCCTGCTGGTCGTCGCGGTGTGTGCGCTCGTCGCGATCTCGGCCGGCACGCCGAGCCCCGGCGAGGGTTTCGAGGCCGTGAAGGACGCGGGCGGCATCGTGGGCTACCTCACGGCGAACCCCATGGTCGCGGGGCTCACGGCGTACGCCGCCGTGCCGATCTTCCTGCTGCTCGCCTTCTTCGGGCTGCTCGTCGTCACGGCGACGCCCGTGCACCGCATCCCCGAGCGGCTGCGCGGCCTGTACGACCACCTGACCGGCAACCACCGCGAGGAGGCCGCGGAGGTCGACGGGCTCCAGCTCGCCGACGGCGTCTCCGCCCACGACGGCGAGGACGACAAGCCGAAGCGACGGCGCAAGACGCGCGCCGAGCGGGCCGCCGAGAAGCGCGACCTCGACCTGCCCGACGGCGGCTTCGCGGGCGACGAGGCCTTCGAGACGGCCGCGGTGCTGGAGAAGGGCCCCGCCGCAGGCAAGGCGCCCAAGGGCAAGGCCAACCCCGCCACGGAGATCCTGACCACCGTCGCCGCGGCGGGCACGACCGCGGGCACGACTGCGGGCACGACTGCGGCCACCGTGGCGGTCGCCCAGCCCGCCACGCCGGCCCCGGCGCCGATCGGCCGTCCCATCCAGCCCATGCTCGACGGCGACACCGTCTACCTGCTGCCCGACGAGGAGGCGCTCGTCAAGGGCGCCCCGCACAAGACCCGCTCGGCCGCCAACGACCGCGTCGTCGAGGCGCTCACCCACGTCTTCGACCAGTTCGAGGTGGACGCCCAGGTCACGGGCTTCACGCGCGGCCCCACGGTCACGCGGTACGAGGTCGAGGTCGGCAACAAGGTCAAGATCGAGCGCATCACGTCGCTGTCGAACAACATCGCGTACGCCGTCGCGAGCGCGGACGTGCGCATCCTCGCGCCCATCCCCGGCAAGTCGGCCATCGGCATCGAGATCCCCAACACCGACCGCGAGACGGTGGTGCTGGGCGACGTGCTGCGCTCGGGGGCCGCGCACCGCAGCGAGCACCCCATGGTGGTGGGCATCGGCAAGGACGTCGAGGGCGGGTACGTCGTCGCGAACCTCGCGAAGATGCCGCACATCCTCGTCGCCGGCGCCACGGGCGCCGGCAAGTCGAGCTTCATCAACTCGATGATCGTCTCGATCATGATGCGCTCCACCCCCGAGCAGGTGCGCATGGTGCTCGTGGACCCCAAGCGCGTCGAGCTGACGATCTACGAGGGCATCCCGCACCTCATCACGCCCATCATCACCAGCCCCAAGAAGGCCGCCGAGGCCCTGGAGTGGGTGGTGCGCGAGATGGACGCGCGCTACGACGACCTCGCCGCGTTCGGGTTCAAGCACGTCGACGACTTCAACGCCGCCGTCCGCGCGGGCAAGGTCAAGCCGCTGCCGGGCTCCGAGCGCAAGATCGCCACCTACCCGTACCTGCTCGTCGTGGTCGACGAGCTCGCCGACCTCATGATGGTCGCCCCGCGCGACGTCGAGGCGTCGATCCAGCGCATCACCCAGCTCGCCCGCGCGGCCGGCATCCACCTGGTGCTGGCCACGCAGCGGCCGTCGGTCGACGTCGTCACGGGCCTCATCAAGGCCAACGTGCCGTCGCGGCTGGCGTTCGCGACGTCGTCGCTCGCGGACTCGCGCGTCGTGCTCGACCAGCCCGGTGCCGAGAAGCTCGTCGGGCAGGGCGACGCCCTGTTCCTGCCCATGGGCGCGGCCAAGCCCATGCGCGTCCAGGGCGCGTGGGTCACGGAGACCGAGATCCACGCCGTCGTCGAGCATGTCAAGGCCCAGCTCAAGCCGGTGTACCGGCAGGACGTCACCGCGCCGGCCGCGGCCAAGAAGCAGGTCGACGACGACATCGGCGACGACCTCGACCTGCTGCTCCAGGCCGCCGAGCTCGTGGTGACCACCCAATTCGGCTCGACGTCGATGCTGCAGCGCAAGCTGCGCGTCGGGTTCGCCAAGGCCGGGCGCCTCATGGACCTGCTGGAGTCTCGCGAGATCGTCGGCCCGTCCGAGGGCTCGAAGGCGCGCGAGGTGCTGGTGCAGCCCGACGACCTCGCCGGGGCGCTCGCGCTGCTGCGCGGCGAGCCCGCGCAGCTGTTCGACCAGGCCGAGCCCGCCGCGGCGCCCGACCCGTACGCCGACGGCGTCGACGGGCACCGCCCGCCGGTGGCGACGGACTACCACGACGACGCGGACACCGACCCGGAGAACGGCTGGCGGTAGGCCGTCGCGTCGTCCGGGGCAGGGGCCCGGCGGCCGTCAGCCGACGCGGGCCACCACCGTCGGCGGCGGGCCCGTCGGCGTCGGCGGCGTCGTGCGCTCCGGTGCGGCCGTCCCGACGACGTCGGTCACCCGCTGCTCGCGCGCCGCGAGCTCCTCGGTGGACAGCGTCCCCGCGCCGGGGTCCGCGATCGCGTCCGGAAGCGCACGCACGCGGTGACCCGCCGCGCGGTCCACGGTGAGACCCGTCCACTCCACGCCCGTCACGCGCGCCGGCCCGCCCGGCTGGGCGGTGACGGTCGCGGTGAGCAGCAGCCCGTTCGACGACGCCGCGACGCAGCAGTCGGCGCTCTGGTTCGACACCATGTTGCCCAGCCCGTACGCCACCCACATGCCCGAGCCCTCCGGGCCGCCCGCCAGGTGCGCGACGGGCTGCGGCACGTGCGCGTGGTGCCCGAGCACGAGGTCGACGACGCCGGAGTCGGCGAGCGCCTGCGTGACGGTGAGCTGGTCGGGGATGGGGTCGGCGCGGTACTCGGTGCCGTCGTGCAGGCTCACCACCACGAGGTCCGCCCCGGCGGCGCGGGCGGCGGTGGCCCGGGCGACGGTGCGGGGCACGTCGACGAGGTCGACGGCCCACGGCTTGTCGGCAGGCAGCGTGAACCCGTTGAGCCCGTACGCCATCGACAGGTGCGCGACCGTCAGCGTGCGGCCCTCGCGCTCGAGCGTATAGAGCTGCGGGGCGTCCGACTCGGCCTGGCTGCGCGCGGTGCCGGCGTGGCCGAGCCCGGCCGCGTCGAACGCGGCGAGCGTCGCCTCGATGCCCGGGTAGCCCCGGTCGATCGAGTGGTTCGACGCCGTCGAGCACCCGTCCCAGCCCTGCTCCTGGAGGTCGGTGACGATCTGCGACGGGACGCCGAACACGGGGTACGTGGTGACCTCCTGGCCGGGCGGCGCGACGGGGGTCTCGAAGTGGCACAGCGCGAGGTCGGCGCCCTGGACCCACGGGTCGAGCCCGGAGAGCAGGGTGGAGTAGTCGACGACGCCGTCGTGGGTCGCGGAGCGTGTCACCGCGTTGTGCAGCAGCACGTCGCCGGCCGCGACGATCGTGAACACGGCGGGCTGTGGGGGAGGCGGGGGAGTCGGGGAGGCCGCCTGCCCCGGGGCGGCGTCCGGCGGCGGGACGACGACGGCGGCGGCTGCGTCGTCGTCGGAGCCGTGCCGCAGGCTGAGGGCCGTGACCCCGCCGGCGACCAGCGCGGCGACGACGCCGGTGAGGACGAGCGGGACGACCAGGCGGTGCCGAGGCAGGCGAGGCGAGCGGTGCCGTCCCTCGGTCGGCCCGCTCGGCGGGGAGGCCGGGTTGCGCACAGGGAGACGCTAGGGCATCGAGCCTGCTCATCGTGCGGACGAGGGCGCCGAGGCAGTCGTTGCGCCCCGGCACCAACTAGGCTGGGCGGGTGGTCGACGCAGTCCCTTCCCCGTGGAACGCCGCCAACCTGGTGACGATGGCACGCATCGTGCTCGTGCCGTTCTTCGCGTGGGCGCTGCTCGCCGAGGGTGGGCACACCATCACCTGGCGCCTCGTCGCGACCGGCATCTTCGCCGTCGCGGCGCTCAGCGACCGCATCGACGGGCACCTCGCCCGGTCGCGGAATCTCATCACTGACCTGGGAAAGCTCCTCGATCCCATCGCCGACAAGGCCCTCGTGGGCGCCGCGCTCATCCTGCTGTGGGTGCCGCTCGGCGAGCTGCCGTGGTGGGTACCCGTCGTCGTGCTGGTGCGCGAGCTGGGCATCACGGTGATGCGCCTCTTCCTCAAGAAGTACGTCGTCCTGCCCGCGTCGCGGGGCGGCAAGCTCAAGACGACGCTGCAGCTGGCGGCCATCCTGCTGTTCCTCCTGCCGCTGGACCACCTGCCTGATTTCATCCGGGTGATCGCGTGGGTGGTGCTCGCCGCGGCCATCCTCGTCACGGTCGTTACGGGTGTCGACTACGCCCACAAGGGCTGGCAGATCTCCCGCGACGCGCACCGCGCACCCGCGTCGTGACGCCTGCGCCGGCCGACGTCCTCGCGGCCGCGGCCGCGCGCGGGTGGTCGATCGGCGTCGCCGAGTCGCTCACGGGCGGGCTCGTGGTCGCGGCGCTCGTCTCCGTGCCGGGCGCGTCCGCGGTGCTGCGCGGCGGCGTCGTCGCCTACGCCACCGACCTCAAGGCGTCGCTGCTCGGCGTGGACGCCGCCCTGCTCGCCGAGCGAGGCGCCGTCGACCCCGACGTCGCGGCCGCCATGGCCGGCGGCGTCCGCCGGGCCACCGGGGCCGACGTCGGGCTCGCGACCACCGGCGTCGCCGGGCCGGACCCGCAGGACGGGAAGGCGCCCGGGCTCGTCTATGTCGCCGTCGCGACCCCGGAGCGGGCGACCGTGCGGCGGCTGGACCTCCCGGGCGGCCGGGCCGCCGTGCGCGCCGGGGCCGCCGACGGCGTGCTCTCCCTCGCGCTCGAGGTCCTCGCCCGCGGGTGATCCCTGGTCACGATTCGGGCCACGGGTTGGCGCGTGGTGCTCGGACGTGGGAGGTTCGATGCATGGTCACCTGTGACGGGCGTCACTCGGAGGACCCGGGAGGGAACAAGGTCCCGAGGGGCGACGTTGGAGAGGTCGTGATCACCACCAGACCCACCGGCCGGCCGTCGATGCGACAGTCCCGCCCCGACGCGGGCCGTGCAGTGTACGGTAGGTCGACCTCCGGTCACGCGGACCGGACGAGCAACGAGAGGGGGCGCGAGATGGTCGTTCTTCGACGTGAGATCGGCGACGTGCTGCGCGACGCGCGGCAGCGACAGGGTCGCACCCTTCGCGAGGTGTCCTCCGCGGCACGTGTCTCGCTCGGCTACCTGAGCGAGGTCGAGCGGGGCCAGAAGGAAGCGTCGTCGGAGCTGCTCGCCTCGATCTGCGAGGCGCTGGACCTCCCGATGTCGCTCGTGCTGCGCGAGGTCTCCGACCGCATCGCGATCGCCGAGGGCTTCGCGATCCCCGACACCATCCCTGCCGACTTCGTCGCGGGCCTCCTGGGCCGCGGCGGCGAGCGCGCGGAGCTCGCGCCGGTCGGCTGACCCAGACATTCCCGCGACGGGCGCCCCACCTCGAGGTGGGGCGCCCGTCGTCGTTCACGCTGCCGCCTGGTCGGTCACGCTGCCGCCGCGGGCGGTCGCGCCTGGCACGTCGGGCACCAGTAGACGACCCGCTCGAGGGCGCCCTGGTCGGGGCGCTTGTCCGGACCGACCGTCGACCCGAGCGCGATCGCGGTGCCGCAGCGCACGCACGGACGGCGGTGCCGCCCGTGCACGCGGGACGGGACGGCGCCCAGGCCCTGGCGGCGCCCGACGTCCACCGAGTGCGTGATCAGCCGCGACGCCGTCACCAGCAGGGCCCTGACCCGCGTCGGCGGGAGGGCGCCGACGGGCGTCCACGGCCACAGGCGCTCGGCGAAGAGCGACTCCGCCATCCAGATCGTGCCGAGGCCCGCGACCGTGCGCTGGTCCAGGAGGGCGACGCAGAGCGGGCGGGCCGGGTCGACGACGAGGCGACGGGCGGCCTCGGCGGCGCCGTCGTCGGGTTCCGTGCCGTCCGCGGGCGGGGCGACGAAGCCGTCGCCGAGCACGTCCGGTCCGAGGTGCCCGATGAGCGTGGCCTCGTCGTGCGTGCGGACCAGGTCCATCATGCCGAGGTGCCAGCCCAGGCACGTCCACGACTCGGTCGCCAGCACCGCGCGGATCACCGGTGCGCGTCCTGCCGCCTCCGGCGTGCCGGTGCGCCGGACCGTCCATGACCCGTCCATGCGCAGGTGGGTGTGCAGCGTGCGGCCGTCGTCGAACCGCAGCAGCGTGTGCTTGCCGTACGCGACCGACTCGAGCAGCGTGCGGCCGCGCAGGTCGGCGGCGGCGACGCTCGGCCAGCGCAGCTCGGCACGCACGAGCGGCGACCCGCCGAGCGCGAGGCCGAGCCGCTCCGCGGTGAGCTTGAGGACGTCACCCTCGGGCACGGGCACCTCCTGGCGGTCGCGGCGCGCTCGGGAGCGGGCGCCGAGGCAGCGGGCCCGGCGTGCCGTCGGACATACGTCCGTGTGTCGTGCTGGATATACGTCCACGTGTCGTGCCCGGCTCGGCCGGGCGGAGGTGCCAGGCCATCGCGTCAGCCTCCCGCGACGCGCAGGCCGCGCGGCGTGACCGCGAACCCGGCGTCCAGCAGGGCCGCGGCGAGCGGCGTGCGGTCGCGGGCGGCCGTGAGCGCCGCGACGCCGTCGACGCGCTGGACCAGGACGCGGCCCAGCCGACCGCTGCGCGCCCCGCTCGCGAGCTCCCGGGCGGCCGCCCCGAGACGCCGCCCGCCGCCGGGGCCTGGCGGGCCGAACGAGAGCACTGTCCGCCCGCCGCGCTCGACGTAGAGCACGAGGTCCCCGTCCACCAGGACGACGACGGCGCCCGCCTTGCGTCCCGGCCGGTGCGCTGCAGCGCCCTCGGTCCTGCTCGTGTCGGGCGACGCGACGTCGGTCCCCGTGGCTCCGCTCCCGGCCACGGCCGCACGTCCCGACCCGTCGGTCCCGGTCCCGGCGTCCTTGGTCACCCGGGCCGCACCTTCGGAGGCCCGCGGCCACGCCAGCGCCGCCCCGTACGGGTTCGCCGGGTCGGTCGCGGCGAGCAGCAGCGCCTCGGGCGCCCGTGCCGTCCGGGCGTGGGCGGTGTCGAACACCGCGTCGTCGTCGCCCTCGTGCGCCCGGGACCGGTCGGAGGCGTCCGTGCGCAGCTGGTCCACCGCGCCGGGCAGCGCGAACTGCGACCCGCCCAGGCCTTCGACGAAGTACCCGCGCCGCACGGCGCCGCGCTCCTCGAGCTCGCGCAGCACCCGGTACACGTCCCGGAACGCGCGCGTCGCGCCCTCCGACGGGGCCACGGCCCGCGTCAGGACGCCGTGCCGCTCCAGGAGCACCTGCGTCAGGGCGTGCGCGCGGACCGTCGGGTCCTGCTCGACCGCGGGCAGCGCCGACCAGCGCCCGCCGCCCGTGCGCACCACGGCCGCCGCGGACGCCGCCGCCGTCGCGGCGGACGGGCGGCCCAGCGCCCCGAACCGCGTGTGCCGCACGGGCCGTGCCCGCGCCGGAGCCCGGGGCGCGCGGTGCGCCCCGCCCGCCCCCGAGCCCACGGCCTCGCGCAGCGGCCCGAGCCCGTCGTTGGTCACCCAGCCGGCCCACACCAGGTCCCACAGCGCATCGAGGGTCGCCGACGTCGACGCGTCCGCGAGCTCCGCGAGGCGGGGCAGGAAGAACCCGCCCGACCCCGTGAGCAGGTCCAGCACCGCCCGGTGCAGCGGCGTGTCCAGGGGGCCCTCGGGCTCGACCGGGTCCGGCGGCCGCAGCGTCAGCGCGGCCCCGTCGGCCAGGTGCAGCGACACCATGCCGTCGCCCCCGCCCGACCCGGGCAGCCGCCCGTGCCCGCACCACAGCACCTCGCCCGACGTCGTCAGCTCGTCCAGCAGCGCGGGGGAGTAGTCCGGCACGCGCGCCGGAAGCACCAGGGTCTCCAGGGCGCTCGCGGGCACGGCCGCGCCCGCGAGCTGCTCGACGGCCCGCAGCACGCCGTCCACGCCGCGCGGCGCGGACGGCGACCCGACCTGCTGCCAGCGGGGCAGGAACACGCCGAGCGCCTGCGGCTCGACGGGCTCGACCTCCGCGCGCAGCGCCGCGAGCGAGCGCCGCCGCAGCAGGCGCAGCACCTCGGGGTCGCACCACTCGTCGCCCGTGCCGCCCAGCGACGAGGGCCGCAGCGCGCCGCGGACCACCACGCCCACGGCCTCCAGCCGGGCCAGCGCGTGCAGCACGACGGCCACACCGAGCCCGTAGCGAGCCGCGACGTCCGGGGCGGCTACCGGGCCGTGGGTGCGCACGTGCCGGCGCACGAGGTCGCCGAGCGGGTCGGGCACGAGCTCCGTGAAGGCCTCGGGCACCCCGACGGGCAGGGCGACGCCGAGCGCGTCCCGCAGCCGCCCGGAGTCCTCGATCACCGCCCACTGCTCGGCGCCCGCGACGCGCACCCGGATGACGCGCCGCGCCCGCTCGAGCTCGGCGAGCCACGCCGCCACCTCGCCCCGGCCCTCCTCGCGCGTGCGCTCCGCCAGCGCCTCGAACGGGTGGGGGCCCGTTCGGCGCAGCATGTCCCACAGGCCCTCGGCGTCCTTCGCCTGCCGCTCGGGGCGAGCGCCTGGAGCTCCGCCTCGGTGCGCTCGACGGCGGCCGGGTCGAGCAGGTCGGCGATCGCCGTCGCGCCCTGGTCGCCGAGCAGCTCCGCGAGCAGGTCGGGGTCGAGGGACAGCGCCGCGGCCCGGCGCTCGGCGAGCGGGGCGTCGCCGTCGTACAGGAACTGCGCGGTGTAGCCGAACAGGAGGGACTGCGCGAAGGGCGACGGGCTCTGCGTGCTCACCTCGACGATGCGCACGCGGCCCGCGCCGATGTCCGTCATGAGCGCGGTGAGCGCGGCGACGTCGAAGTCGTCCTGGAGGCACTCGCGCGCGGCCTCGAGCGTCATCGGGAAGTCGGGGAACTGCGAGGCGACCTGGAGCAGCTGGGCCGCACGCTGCCGCTGCTGCCACAGCGGCTGGCGGCGGTCGGGACGACGCCGCGGCAGCAGGAGCGCCCGCGCGGCCGCCTCCCGGAACCGGGCAGCGAACAGCACCGACGAGCCGAGCTCGTCGCGCACCGACCGCACGACGTCCTCGGGGTCGACGAGCAGGTCCTCGGCCGTGATCAGCGGCGCCTCGCCGACGTTCAGCCCGCCGCCCGCCCAGGCGGGCGCCGCGCCGAGGTCGTCCCAGGCCGCGCCGGCGTCGGGCAGGCGCAGCACGATGCCGTCGTCGGAGTGCATGACGGCGACGTCGAGCCCGTGCCGCTCGCGCAGGCGCCCGGCGAGGATCAGCGACCACGGCGCGTGCAGGCGCGCGCCGTAGGGCGAGTGCACCACCACGCGCCAGTCGCCGAGCTCGTCGCGGAACCGCTCGACGACGATCGTGCGGTCGTCGGGCACGCGGCCCGTCGCGGTGCGCTGCTCGGTGAGGTACGCGGCGAGGTTGTCGGCCGCCCACGCGTCCAGGCCGGACTCGCGCAGGCGCGCGCGGCCCGCGGCGGCGTCGTCGGCGAGCAGGGCGTCCGTGGTGCGGACGAACGCGCCCATCGCGCGCCCGAGCTCGACCGGGCGGCCCTGCGAGTCGCCCTTCCAGAACGGGAGCCGGCCGGGGAGACCGGGCGCGGGCGTGACGAGCACGCGGTCCGGGGTGATGTCCTCGATGCGCCACGTCGAGGAGCCGAGCGTGAACGTGTCGCCGACGCGCGACTCGTAGACCATCTCCTCGTCGAGCTCGCCGACGCGCTTGCCGCCCCGCTGCTCCCCGTCCTCGGACCCGGCGATGAACACGCCGTACAGGCCGCGGTCGGGGATGGTGCCGCCGCTCGTGGCGGCCAGCCGCAGCGCGCCGGCGCGGGCGGTGAGCCGCCCCGTCGCGCGGTCCCACACGATCCGCGCGCGCAGCTCGGCGAAGTCCTCGCTGGGGTAGCGGCCCGCGAGCATGTCCAGCACCGCGTGCCACGTCGCGTCGCCCAGGTGGGCGAACGGGTGCGCGCGCCGGAACGTCGCCAGCAGCTCGCCCTCGTCCCACTCGTCCTGTGCGAGCGCCGCGACCACCTGCTGCGCGAGCACGTCGAGCGGGTTCTGCGGCACGTGCAGCGGCTCGAGCTCGCCCTCGCGCATGCGCTGCGCGACGACCGTGGCCGGCACGAGGTCGCCGCGGTGCATCGGGAAGACGACGCCGTGCGACACGGCCCCGACCTGGTGCCCCGCGCGCCCGATGCGCTGGAGGCCGCTCGCCACCGACGGCGGCGAGCCCACCTGCACCACGAGGTCGACGGCGCCCATGTCGATGCCGAGCTCGAGCGAGCTCGTCGCGACGACGGCGGGCAGCCGGCCCTCCTTGAGCTCCGACTCCGTGCGGGTGCGTTCGGCCCGGCTCATCGACCCGTGGTGCGGGCGCGCGATGACGGGCGCCTCGGGCGCGATCCCGGCTGCGGTGCCCGACTGCCCGGGCGCCTGCGCGGGCCACAGCACGCCCGGGTCTGCGACGACCTCGCCGAGCCGCTGCGCCCACAGCTCGTTCATGCGGTTGGTGAGCCGCTCGGCCCCGCGCCGCGAGTTCGTGAAGACGAGCGTCGAGGTGTGGTCCGCGACGAGGTCGACGACGCGCTCCTCGACGTGGGGCCACACGGACGCCTTGCGCAGCGGCGAGGTCGCGTCGCCCGTGAGGTCGGGGATGCCGGGCGTCGTCGCGCCGTCGTCGTCGCCGCCGACGCCACCGCCGACGCCGACGGCGTCGAGGTCGGCGAGGTCCGGCACGGGGACGACGACGTCGATGGCCCACCGCTTGACCGACGCCGGCTGGACGACGACGACGTCGCGACCGCCGTCGTCGGGCGCGCGGTGGCCGCCGAGGAACTGCGCGACCTCCTCGACGGGGCGCACGGTGGCCGAGAGCCCGACGCGCTGCGCGGGCCGCGCGCCGGACGCGACCAGCAGCGCGTCGAGGCGTTCCAGGCTCAGCGCGAGGTGCGCCCCGCGCTTGGTGCCGGCGACGGCGTGGATCTCGTCCATGATCACGGTCTCGACGCCGAGCAGGCCGGCGCGCGCCTGGCTCGTCAGCACGAGGAAGAGCGACTCGGGCGTGGTGACGAGGACGTCCGGCGGGCGCGTGGCGAACGCCCGGCGCTCGTTCGCGGGCGTGTCGCCGGTGCGCATCCCGACGTCGATCTGCGGCGTCTCGATGCCCGCGCGCGCTGCGGCCTGACGGATGCCGATGAGGGGGGAGCGCAGGTTGCGCTGGACGTCGGCGGCCAGGGCCTTGAGCGGCGAGACGTACAGGACGCGACAGCGGCGAGCCCGCTCCGGGACGGGCTCGTGGTGCAGCCGGTCGATCGCCCAGAGGAACGCGGCGAGCGTCTTGCCGGAGCCCGTCGGCGCGACGACGAGGGCGTGCTTGCCCTGCCCGATCGCGTCCCACGCTCCGAGCTGGGCCGGCGTCGGGCCCTCGAACGCGCCCGCGAACCAGTCGCGGGTCGCGGCGCCGAAGGCGCCCAGGGGCGTCGGCTCGGGGCCGGGGCGATCCGGGGGGCTGCTCACCTCGCCATTCTGTCCCTGGCCTCCGACATCCGGCCGGGCGCCGGGCGCGGTGCGCGCTCTCTCGGCGGAGCGCGGCGGACGCCCGGGGCGCTCCGGCGTCGCGCGCGGTGCCCGGGGGCGTGCCCGGAGATGGCAGGCTTGCATCATGCGTCTGCGGGAGTTCTGGCAGCTGGTCGACGAGGTCTTCGGACCGGGGTACGGCCGCGCCCTCGCGCGCGAGCAGGTGCTGGACGCGCTCGGCGACCGGACGTCGGTCGAGGCGCTCGAGGCGGGCCTGCCGCCCCGCGACGTGTGGCACGCGCTGTGCGACGCGCTCGACGTGCCGGACGACCGGCGCTGGGGTGCGGACGTGCGCCGCCAGGCCCCGCCGCCGTCGCGCTGACGCAGACGGGCTCTGCAGGCGGGCGCGACACGCCCGGCGTGTCGTCGCCTTCGAACAGATGTGCGAGTAGTGTCTGCCCCCAGGCACGGATTTCGGAACCTCGTCCACAGCGAGGGCCGGAGCAGGCGTCCGTGTCGGTGGCTGCGCCTACGGTCTCGACCGATGAGCTCGCAGACACGCCCCGCACCGCGCGCCCGCCGCGCCCAGACGACGAAGGTGAACGACATGCCCGCACCGGCAGACCGCGACAAGGCCCTCGAGGCCGCGCTCGCCCAGATCGACCGCAGCTTCGGCAAGGGGTCCGTCATGCGGCTCGGCGACGAGTCCCGCGCCCCCGTCGAGGTGATCCCCACCGGCTCCATCGCGCTCGACGTCGCGCTCGGCATCGGCGGCCTGCCGCGCGGCCGCATCATCGAGGTCTACGGCCCCGAGTCCTCCGGCAAGACGACCGTGGCGCTGCACGCCGTGGCCAGCGCCCAGCGCGCGGGCGGCATCGCGGCGTTCATCGACGCCGAGCACGCGCTCGACCCGGAGTACGCCAAGAAGCTCGGCGTCGACACGGACGCCCTCCTGGTCTCCCAGCCCGACACGGGCGAGCAGGCGCTCGAGATCGCGGACATGCTGATCCGCTCGGGCGCTCTCGACATCATCGTCATCGACTCCGTCGCGGCGCTGGTGCCCAAGGCTGAGATCGAGGGCGAGATGGGCGACAGCCACGTCGGTCTCCAGGCCCGCCTCATGTCGCAGGCGCTGCGCAAGATCACCGGTGCGCTGAGCGCCTCGGGCACCACCGCGATCTTCATCAACCAGCTGCGCGAGAAGATCGGGGTCTTCTTCGGAAGCCCCGAGACCACCACGGGTGGCAAGGCGCTGAAGTTCTACGCGTCGGTGCGCATGGACATCCGCCGCATCGAGACCCTCAAGGAGGGCACCGACGCCGTCGGCAACCGCACGCGTGTCAAGGTCGTCAAGAACAAGATGGCCCCGCCCTTCAAGCAGGCCGAGTTCGACATCCTCTACGGCGTGGGCATCTCGCGCGAGGGCGGCCTCATCGACATGGGCGTGGACCACGGCCTGGTCCGCAAGAGCGGCTCGTGGTTCACGTACGAGGGCGACCAGCTCGGGCAGGGCAAGGAGAACGCCCGCAAGTTCCTGCGCGACAACCCGGACCTCGCCAACGAGATCGAGAAGCGCATCAAGGAGAAGCTCGGCATCGGCGCCCGCCTCGACGCCCCGGCCGACGCGGGTGCCGAGGGTGCCCCGGCGCCCGCGGACGCTCCGGCGGACGCGGCCCCGGCCAAGGCGACGGCAGCCAAGGGCAAGAAGGCTCCGTTCTGATGGACGCCGCCTCGGGGTCCCCGGGGGGCTCCGGAGCGACGCCAGGAGACCCATGGGGCGAGGAGGGCGGTCGCGGCGCGGGGAAGCGTCGCGGCCGCCCTCGCGGCCGTCCCGGGGGCGCCGGCGAGCGGCGCCCGCGCGAGAGGGCGACCCGCAAGACCGTCGCCGAGCGCATCGAGGCGGGCGAGCTCACGTCCGACGACGCCGTCGACCTCGCCCGCGAGACGGTGCTGCGCATCCTCACTGCCGCGCCCAAGAGCCGTCACGAGCTCGAGCAGTCCCTCGCCCGCAAGGGCTACCCGGAGCACGTCGTCGCTCCGGTCCTCGACCGCCTCGACGAGGTGGGCCTGGTCGACGACGCGGAGTACGCGCAGATGGTGGTGCGGACCCGGCACGGCGAGCGCGGGCTGGCCCGCCGGGCGATCGCGATGGAGCTGCGTCGCCGCGGCATCGACGACGACACCGCGGGGGAGGCCCTGGAGCAGGTGGACGACGAGGACGAGCGCGACGCGGCCGCGCGGCTCGCCCGCAAGCTCGTCGCCCGCACGCGCACCCTCGACCGCGATGCCCGCGTCCGGCGGGCGGCGTCCGCCCTCGCGCGCAAGGGCTACGGCCCTGGCCTTGCCTTCGCGGCCGTCAAGGACGCGCTGGCGGCCGAGGGCGAGGAGACGGAGGACCTCTGCGACGCGGACTCGCTGTGAGGTCGGGGCGCAAGGCGTGAGACCCGGCGCAAGGGCGTGAGGCCCGGCGTCCGCGGCGCCGGGGGGACTTCGACCGAGGCCGGGGAGCGGGCCTCGACCCAGGCCGGTGAGCGAGCGTCGACCGAACCCGCTCCCCGGCCGGCACGCTGCGCGTCAGCCGTCGACGCCCGCCGTGGCGGCGACAGGGTTCCCGATCCCGGGCCCGGGCGCCGTCCTGCCCGACGTACGGGACGACAGCCGCCGCGACAGCCGGTGCGCCGCGAACGACAGGGCGATGTTCACGACGATGAACAGCACGGCCGCGACGAACAGGGTCTGCAACGGGTTGCTCTCGCCGGACGAGAGGATCTGCGCGGAGCGCAGCAGGTCCTTGTACCCGATGAGCTGCCCGAGCGCCGAGTCCTTGAGGACGACGACGAGCTGCGAGACCACGGCGGGCAGCATCGCGATGAGCGCCTGGGGGAGCTGGATCGAGCGGAGCGTCTGCCCCGGGGTGAGCCCCACGGACAGCCCGGCCTCGGACTGCCCGCGCGGGAGGTTCACCACGCCGGACCGTACGAGCTCCGCGATGACCGCGCCGTTGTAGAGCACGAGCGCGACGACCACGGCGGTGTACGCGGAGTCGGCCACGAGGTCACGCATGAACCGGCCGAAGAGGTTGTTGAGGAACAGCATCATCAGCAGCACCGGGACCGCGCGGAAGAACTCGACGACGACCGAGCTCAGCCAGCGCACGACCCGCAGGTGGGACAGGCGCCCCATGCCGAAGAGGATCCCGAAGACGACGGCCCCGACGGTGGCGACGGCCGCGGCCTGGAGGGTGTTGCGCAGGCCGGGCAGGTAGTAGAACTGCCAGGCGCGCGTGTTCGTCGCGGCGCGCCAGAGGCCGCCGTCGAGCTGGCCCTTCCCGGCCAGCGTCACGAGCACCCAGGCGGCGATGCCGAGCACCACGACGCCGCCGACGACGTTGCCGATCGCCATGGACCGGCGCCCGCGGGGCCCGGGTTCGTCGAAGAGGACGGAGGAGCTCATCGCTTCACCGCCAGCTTGTTCGACAGCCAGGTGGTCGCGAGGCCGATGGGGATGACGAGGATCACGAAGCCGATCGCGAAGGTGAAGAAGACCGGCCACAGGTAGTCGGGGCGGAACTCCACCATCGTCTTCATCGTGCCGGCCGTCTCGTTCGCGACGGAGGCCGCGGCGGCCACCGTGGAGTTCTTCAGGAGCGCGATGAGCGTGTTGCCGAGCGGGGCGATGGACCCGCGGAACGCCTGCGGCAGCACGATCATCCGGGCGGTCGCGAGGAACGGCAGCCCGATGGCCCGCGCGGCCTCCGCCTGCCCGACGGGCACGGTGTTGACGCCGGAGCGGATCGCCTCGCACACGAACGCGGCGTGGTAGACCCCGAGGCCCACGACGGCGAAGTTGAAGAAGTTCTGCGTGAAGTTGGTCGACAGCGAGACGCCGAGCTGGGTCCACACCGCCAGGACGAGGAACGTCATGATGACGGTGAGTGGCGTGTTGCGGACGATGTCGACGTAGACGGTGCCGGCCCAGCGCAGCGAGGCGAGCGGCGAGATCCGCATGACGGCGAGCACGGTGCCGATCACGAGCGCGAGCAGGGCACCCCAGAAGGTGAGCTGGATGTTGAGCCAGAACGCGCCCAGCACGTCGTACTGACGCAGGAGGTCGAGGAGCTCCGTCACGGAACCTCATTCGGTCGGGGCGGCCGGGCAGGAGCGACCACCAGGGCGGAGGCGCCGGCGGGCTCGACCGCGAGGGTCGAGCCCGCCGGGACCTGTCGAGCGGGTCGGTCAGGAGCAGGGGTCCTGCGTCGGCGGGTTCTCGTCCTCGTTCGGCGTGTACCCGGTGCCCGCGGTGTTCTTGTCGAGCAGCTCCTGCCACGTGCCGTCGGAGATCATCTCGCCGATGGCCGTGTTGATGGCCTCGCACTGGTCGGAGTCCTTGGGCAGGCCGACGCCGTAGCGCTCGGTCGAGAACGGGTTGCCCACGACCTTGACCTTGCCCTTGTTCGCGTCGGTCGCAGCGAGGCCCGCGAGGATGATGTCGTCGGTGGTGACGGCGTCGACCTGGCCGGCGACGAGCGCCGTCACGCACTCGGCGTAGCCGGGCCGCTCGAGCAGGTTGACCCCGGGGTACTGGTCCTTGATCTTCTGCGCCGAGGTGGAGCCGGTGACGGAGCACAGGTTCTTGCCCTCGAGCGTCTCGGGCCCGGTGATGTCGGTGTTGTCCTGGGCGACCAGGAGGTCCTGCCCGGCGACGAAGTACGGCCCGGCGAAGCTGACGACCTCCTTGCGGGCGTCGGTGATCGAGTAGGTCGCGAAGATCATGTCGACCTGGCCGGTCTGGAGCATCTGCTCGCGCTGCGCGGACGGCGACTCGACCCACTCGATCTGGTCGGGGCCGTACCCGAGCTTCCCGGCGACGTACGTGGCGACGTCGACGTCGAAGCCGGTGTGCTTGTCGCCGTCCTGGAAGCCGAGCCCGGGCTGGTCGAACTTCACGCCGATCTTGATGGTGCCCTCGGCGGTTCCGGTGCCACCCGTGGCGGCGTCGGTGCTGCCGTCGCCTCCGACGTCGCCGCTCGAACAGGCGGACAGGGTCAGTGCGGCGGTGGCCGCCAGGGCGAGGAGCCCCGTGAGGTGCTTGCGCATGATGTCCCCTTCGTCGTGCGTCCCCCCGGACGCGGTATCAGCGGGTCCTGCGATCCTGCGGTCGTGCGGGTCCTGCGGTCGTGCGTCGTGCCGGTCGGCGGACGAGGATCCCCAGTGGCCGAGATCCCCAGTGGCCGAGATCCTCAGTGGACGAGGATCTTCGAGAGGAAGTCCTTCGCCCGCGACGACGTCGGCGCGGTGAAGAAGGTGTCGGGGTCCGCCTCCTCGACGATCTGCCCGTCGGCCATGAAGACGACCCGGTCGGCGGCCTTGCGGGCGAACCCCATCTCGTGCGTGACGACGATCATCGTCATGCCCTCCTTGGCGAGGGCGACCATGGCGTCGAGCACCTCCTGGACCATCTCGGGGTCCAGGGCGGAGGTCGGCTCGTCGAAGAGCATGACCTTCGGGTGCATGGCGAGCGCCCGGGCGATGGCGACGCGCTGCTGCTGGCCGCCGGAGAGCTGCGCCGGCATCTTGCGCGCCTGGTCTTCGACGCCGACACGGCGCAGCAGCGTGAGCGCCTCCTGCTCGGCGTCCTTGCCGGACGCCCCGCGCACCTTGCGGGGCCCGAGCGTCACGTTGTCGAGCACGGTCTTGTGCGCGAACAGGTTGAACGACTGGAAGACCATCCCGACGTCGGCGCGCAGCCGGGCGAGCGCCTTGCCCTCGGCCGGGAGCGGGGCGCCGTCGACCGTGATGGTGCCGGAGTCGATCGTCTCCAGCCGGTTGATCGCCCGGCACAGGGTCGACTTTCCCGAGCCGGACGGCCCGACGACGACGAGCACCTCGCCCTTGCGCACCGTCAGGTCGATGTCGCGCAGCACGTGCAGGTCGCCGAAGTGCTTGTTGACGCCCGTCAGCTCGACCAGCGCCGGTCCTGTCCCGTCCATGCGTGCGGTCCCTCCGTCGATACGTCCCCGACGACCAGCATCCCCGCCCCATGTTTCGGGGAACAGTGGGCCGACGTCGCTGTCCGGCTACGTTTCGGTCACGATTTGCGCTGCCGTCGGTCAGGTCGATCTCCGTGACCTGCGCCGACGTCGGCCGCGTTCCGTGCCCAGGGTTGGGGACCGTACCCTAGATCCGATGTCCACGACCACCGTTCCCACCACCGGCGTGCCCGCACCCGAGCAGCGCACCTACCTCGTGCGCACCCTCGGCTGCCAGATGAACGTCCACGACTCCGAGCACATGGCCGGCATGCTCGAGCAGGCCGGCTACGTCCGTGCGTCCCAGGAGGACGACGCCGCGAACACCGCGGACGTCGTCGTCATCAACACGTGCGCGGTGCGGGAGAACGCGGCGACGCGCCTCTACGGCAACCTCGGGCACCTGGCGTCCATCAAGGCCGCGCGGCCCGGGATGCAGATCGCCGTCGGCGGCTGCCTCGCGCAGAAGGACCGCGGCGAGATCGTCGCCAAGGCGCCCTACGTCGACGTCGTCTTCGGCACGCACAACCTCGACGCGCTACCCGTGCTGCTGGAGCGGGCCCGCCACAACGAGCGGGCCGAGGTCGAGATCGCGGAGTCCCTCCAGGTCTTCCCGTCCACGCTGCCCACGCGCCGCGAGAGCGTCTACGCGGGCTGGGTGTCCATCTCGGTGGGCTGCAACAACACGTGCACGTTCTGCATCGTGCCGCACCTGCGCGGCAAGGAGCGCGACCGCCGCCCGGGCGAGATCCTCGCCGAGGTGCAGGCGCTGGTCGACGCCGGCGCCGTCGAGGTCACGCTGCTGGGGCAGAACGTCAACAGCTACGGGGTCGAGTTCGGCGACCGCGGCGCGTTCGCCAAGCTGCTGCGCGCGTGCGGGCAGATCGCGGGCCTGGAGCGCGTGCGCTTCACGTCGCCCCACCCGGCCGCCTTCACCGACGACGTCATCGACGCCATGGCCGAGACGCCCAACGTCATGCCGTCGCTGCACATGCCGCTGCAGTCCGGCTCGGACCGCGTGCTGCGCGCGATGCGCCGCTCCTACCGCTCCGAGAGGTTCCTCGGGATCCTCGACCGCGTGCGCGCCGTCATGCCGGACGCCGCCATCACCACCGACATCATCGTCGGCTTCCCGGGCGAGACCGAGGAGGACTTCGCCGAGACGATGCGCGTCGTCGAGGCCTCGCGCTTCACGTCGGCGTTCACGTTCCAGTACTCGCCGCGCCCCGGCACGCCCGCCGCGACCATGGAGGGCCAGCTGCCCAAGGAGGTCGTCCAGGAGCGGTTCGAGCGCCTGCTCGCCCTCCAGGAGCGGGTCAGCGCCGAGGAGGCCGCCAGGCAGGTGGGCCGCACGCTCGAGCTCCTCGTCATCGAGGGCAAGGGCAAGAAGGACGGCGCCACCCACCGCCTGTCCGGCCGCGCCCCCGACAACCGCCTCGTGCACTTCGCGCTGCCCGCGGACGTCGCCGCCGGCAGCCCGTCCGGGGAGCCGACGACGCTCGATGACGCCCGCCTGCGCCCCGTGGCCGAGCTCGACGCGCGCCTGCCGCGCCCCGGTGACCTCGTCACCGTCGAGGTCACGCACGCCGCGCCGCACCACCTGCTCGCCGACTCCGGCGTCTCGGGCGGCGCCTACGCCGTCCGGCGCACGCGCTCGGGCGACGCGTGGGCGGAGCGGGAGCGCACCCGCCTGGGCGGCGGCGAGGACAGCCACGGGCACGGCACGCCCGCCCCGGCGGGGCCGGTCGTCCTGGGTATGCCCACGCTGCGCGCCTGACCACGCGCGGTCAGGCGGGACCCGGCACCGCGGCCGTCCGGCCTCGGCGAGGCTCGACGACCGAGCCGCACGACTGAGCCGCACGGCGAGCCGCGCCCGGCCCGCCGCTCAGGCCGCCTCGTCAGGGCTCAGCGCCGCGAGCGAGCCGAAGAACTGTGACGCCGTGACCAGCCCGCACGACACCGTCGCCGCGAGCTGCTCGTCGGTGGCCCCGTGCTCGAAGTCGACCGACACCTCGGCGTACAGGCCCGGGCCGTCGTCCTCGTCACGCGCGTAGACCTTGGGCCAGATGCGCTCGCGGTTCCAGTCGTTGACGGCCTGGAGCACGGCCAGCCGCGTCTGCGGCGGCACGTTCCCGGCCCACCGGCCGCGCACCTGGAGGATCTCCTCGTGGTCGCCCAGCAGCAGGAACCAGAACCGGTTGCCGTCCCACGTGCCCGTGACGTCGCCGTCGTCGTCGAGACGGAAGCGGTAGCCCCGGCGCGTCAGGTCGTCGCCGATGCGCTGCGTGGTCAGGGGAGCGGGGGCCGGCGGGGCGGCGACGACCGCCGGGAGCCCGGCGCGGCGGCGCAGGCGCGGGCGCAGCACGAGCCCACGCGCCGCCAGGTCGAGCGCCCTGCCCGGCCAGGACGGGCGGCTCACGGGGCCGCCCGCAGCGGGTCGGGGTACTCCTCGTCGAGGCTGTCGAAGAACAGCGTCGCCGTGGTCAGGCCGCACTGGAGCAGCTGGTCGAGCTGGTCGTCGGTGGCGCCGGGCTCGATGTCCACGGGCGTGTCGGCGCAGACGACGACGCTGCCGTCGTCGCGCACGCGCGTGTACGCCTTCGGCCAGATGTGGTCGGCGTTCCACGCGTTGCAGGTCTCCAGCAGCTCCTCGAGCCGCTCGATCGTGGCCTCGCGGTGCCACTGGGCGCGCACCTGGAGCACCTCGTCGTGGTCGCCCAGCACGAGGAACGAGAACAGGCGCCCGTGCCACAGCCCGCCGACGTCGCCGTCGTTGTCGACGAAGTAGGCGAACCCGGACCGCTCCAGCCACGCGACGATGCGGTCCCGGGACAGGGGCACGGGCACGAGTCGGGGGTCGTGGTGGGCCTTCCCGGGGCGGTGCGCGGGCCGGTCGCGGCCCGCACGAGCAGCGCCTCCACGCGGTCACGCAGCTCCTGCTCGTCGAGGTCCGCGCCGGGCGCGCCCCCGGCGACCCCGCCGTCGACCTGAGCCGCCGGGCGGCCGGAGCGGCCGCTGACCCGGCGTGACCCGAAGAACCTCACCCCGTCACGATACCGGCCGGTCCAGACACCTCGGCCGGGCCCGGGCGGCGTGCCACATGGTGGGCACCGCCGCCGCCCTGCTGTCGGCGCCCGGCTGCGCCGGCGGCGAGCCCGCGTGCGTCCCGCGCGGGGACGCACGCCGGTAGCCTCGGCGTGTGCCTCGCGTCGTCGTCGTCCCCGCCACGCCCTTGCTGGTCCGGGGCGCCTCCGGCCGCACCGACGCCCTCGCGGGCGTCCGCGCCGTCGTCCGCGACGTGCTGGTCCGTGAGCTCGGCGACGTCCTCGCCGACGCCCCTGTCCAGGTCCTCGGCGTGGGTCCGACGACGCGGGCCGGGCGCCTGCGCCCCACGCTCGGCGCCGCCGGCATCGCCGACCGGCAGGTGCCGATCCTCGCGGCCCTCGACGACGCGGCGACCGCCTGGGACGGCCTCGCGTCCACAGGCCCGTCGGTCGCGCTGCTGGCCCTCGCCGACGCCGGGACCGATCTCGCGCGCCGCCCGGTCGACGTCGTCGAGCTGTCGCCCGAGGCGTCGACGGCCGAGGTCACGGCCGTCGTGGAGCGGCTGCGGCACCTGCGCGACGACGCGCTGCTCGTCGTCGCGGACCACCCCGCGCCCGCGGTCGACGCCGTCGTCGAGGCGCTCACCGCCGTCGGGCACTGGACCACGGACGTGACCGACGTGCCGCAGCGGCACGAGCACCTGCCGCCCGCCTACCGCGTGACGGTCAGCCGCACCCGCTGAGCTGCCGGCCCTGTATCACCAGCCTGGGTCACGGGCGCCGGCTCACCAGCCCAGCGCGAACCCCACGCCGGCGAGGATCAGCCACGCGCGCACCGCGCGGCCGACCGTGACCGTGGGGAGGAACACCCACATCGGCACGCGCAGCGCGCCCGCGACCAGCGCCATGACGAGCAGCGGTGGGACGCCCACCACGGACGCCGCGAGGAGCACGGCGGCCGCGAGCCACGGCTTGCCGTCGAGAGCGGCCTGCCAGCGGTCGAACCGCCGCTGCCACGACTCCTTGCTGAGCTTCTTGCGCACCCACGGGGTGTCCATCGAACGGGCCGCGAGGAGGTACCAGACGAGCTTGCCGATGGCGGAGCCGACGCCCGTCACCACCGCGCACGTCACGACGGCGGCGACCTCCCCGTCGAGGCGGGTGGCCAGCAGCCCCAGGTACACCTCGAGGTTCACGAACGGCAGCACGGCCGACAGGATCGAGACCCCGAAGGTCGTCAGCGCCTCGAGCACCTCATGCCGCCGGCGTCGCGTCCGCCGGCTCCGCGGCGACCGCCGGGGCGGCCGGGATCGGCAGCCCGATGCGCAGGAGCCAGCCCAGCGACACGCACTTGAGCACCAGGAGCGCGACCGCGACGACAGCACCCACCCACGGCGACGACGTCACGAGCAGCAGCACCGCGAACGCCGCCGAGTTCACGGCCTTGCCCGGCTTGGACCAGTTCCACAGCCAGATGCGCCGGTCGACGGCGTAGAAGTAGTTCGGCGAGCGCACCGACCAGGCGAGGAACGCGAGCGTGAGGAACGCGTCGACCACGAGGAACTCGAACAGGTACACCCCGACGGGCACCGCTGTCTCGGGCCGCAGCCACACGAGCCCCACGTAGAAGCCGACGGCGTTGAGCCGGTCGCTCAGCACGTCGACCACCGCGCCGATCCGCGTCTCGCAGCCGCGCCACCGGGCGACGGCACCGTCGAGCATGTCGCCCACCCAGTACACGGCCAGCCCGGCGACGAGCAGCGTCAGGTCCTGCGACCGCGCGGCCGCCAGGCACAGGGCCAGGGAGACGACCGTCCGCACCACCGTGACGACGGTGGCGGAGGTCCAGAGCCGTTCCGCGGACGGGTCGGCGTCGATGTCGCCGCGATGGATGCCTCGGTGCACGGTCGCAGGCTACTCGGCCGACAGGCCGCCCGCGGACACGGTCCCCCCACGTACGGTGGGTCCCGTGATCGTCGTCGCCGTCGTGGGCCCCACCGCCACCGGGAAGTCGGACCTCGCGCTGGACCTCGCGCAGGCCCTCGGCGTGCCGGGCGCGCCCGCGGAGATCGTCAACGCGGACGCCTACCAGCTCTACCGGGGCATGGACGTCGGCACGGCGAAGGTCCCCGCGACCGAGCGCCGCGGCGTCGTCCACCACCAGCTCGACGTGCTCGACCCGCTCGAGGACGCCTCGGTCGCCCGGTACCAGGAGGCGGCCCGCGCGGACCTCGACGCGATCGCCGCGCGCGGCGCCCGCGCCGTCGTCGTCGGCGGGTCGGGGCTGTACGTGCGGGCGCTGCTGGACCACATGGACTTCCCCGGCACGGACCCGGCCGTGCGGGCCGACCTCGAGGAGCGGGCCGAGCGCGAGGGGCGGCGTGCCCTGCACGCCGAGCTCGAGCGCCTCGACCCGCAGGCCGCCGCGAGCATCGGCCCGCACAACACGCGCCGCATCGTGCGCGCGCTGGAGGTCATCGCCATCACGGGGCAGCCGTTCACGGCCAACCTGCCCCGGCAGGAGTACGTGCGCCCCGCGGTGCAGATCGGCCTGGACTGCGACCGCGAGGCGCTCGACGCCCGCGTCGGCGGGCGCGTCGAGCGCATGTGGGCCGAGGGGCTCGTCGACGAGGTCCGCGGCCTCGCGAGCCCAGAGCAGGGCGGCACGGGCGCCGGGCTCGGCACGACGGCCGCCCGCGCGGTCGGCTACGCCGAGGTGCTGCCGCTGCTGCGCGGCGAGGCGTCCGCCGACGCCGTCCGCGCCGAGATCACCGCCGGGACGCGCCGCCTGGCCCGCAAGCAGATGGGCTGGTTCGGGCGCGACCCGCGCGTCCGGTGGCTCGACGCCGCCGCCCCTGACCTGGTCGGACGGGCGCTCGACGTCGTCTCGGCGGCCGACGCCGGCACCCTGCCGGAGCCCGGCCGGGAGCCCGTCCGCCGTAGTCTGGGCTCATGACGAGCCAGCCGACGCGCTTCACGAAGGGCCACGGCACCCACAACGACTTCGTCCTCCTCGCCGACACGCGCGGCGACCTCGAGCTCACGCCCGAGCGCGTGCGCGTGCTCGCCGACCGCCGCGGCGGCATCGGCGGCGACGGCGTCATCCGGCTCGCGCCGACCGCCTCGATCGCCCGCGCCGGCGAGACCGTGGCCGACCAGGTGCTCGCCGAGGAGCCCGCCGCGATCTGGTTCATGGACTACCGCAACGCCGACGGCTCCGTCGCCGAGATGTGCGGCAACGGCGTGCGCGTGTTCACCGCCTTCGCCGAGTCGCTCGGGCTCGTCGACCTCGACGCGACCGAGCTCGCGCTCGGCACGCGCGCCGGCGTCAGGCGCGTCCGCAAGGACACCGGCCCCGACGGCGAGCGCTGGTACGCCGTCGACATGGGCCTCTGGCGCCTGCCCGGCGGCGACGACGCCGCGGCCGCGGGGGCCGACGCCGCCGTCGCCGTGCGCGGCTGGACCGCCCCGCGGCCCGCCCTGTCGGTCGACCTCGGCAACCCGCACACGGTCGTCGCGCTCGGCTCCGTCGACGAGCTGGCCGGCCTCGACCTCACCCAGGCGCCCCAGGTCGCCCCCGTGCCGCCCCACGGCACCAACGTCGAGCTCGTGGTGCCCCTGGGCGAGACGCCGACGGACGACGGCGTCGTCGGGCGCGTCCGCATGCGCGTGCACGAGCGCGGCGTGGGGGAGACGCAGTCGTGCGGGACGGGCGCCGTCGCGGCGGCGCTCGCGGTGCGCACGTGGGCGGCGGCAGGCGGCCGCACGCCGGTCGACACCTGGTTCGTCGAGGTCCCCGGGGGGCTGCTGCGCGTGCGCGCGCTGCCCGGCGGGCACGCCGAGCTCGCCGGCCCGGCCGAGCTCGTCTTCACGGGCGAGACCACGCTGTAGCACCACCGGCACCCCGCCCTCCGGGAGGGCGTGGCACCCGCCGCGCGGCGGGCGCTAGGCTGCGCGCCGACCGCCGGAGTCCCGGCGTCGCCGAACGCACCAGACAGGCCCGCGATGACGCTGACCCTCTTCGGCCCCGCCTGGACCGGGACGCTCGTCGTCCTGCTCCTCGTGGGCGTCGGCACCCACCACCTGCTGCGCGGGCGCGACCTCGCCGGGCGGCGCCGCGGCCTGGCCGTGCTGGCCGTGGTGGACCTGCTCTCCTCGGTGTCGTTCCACCTGGCCTACCTGTCCGACCCGGACGTGCACTTCCCGCTGTGGCAGAACCTGCCCCTGCACCTGTGCACGATCGTGTCGTTCCTGGTGCTGCCGGCCGTGCTCAAGGACGCGCGCCCGCTCCAGGTGATCTGCTTCTTCCCCGGGGCGCTCGCCGGGTTCCTCACCTGGTTCTCGGCGCAGCCCATGTACTTCGAGCAGCGCCTGCTGGACCCCAAGCTGGGGTTCTTCGTCGCGCACGGGCTCAACTTCGTGATCCCGGCCCTCATGGCGACGCTCGGCATCTACCGCCCGACGGCGCGCGACGCCGTGCGGTCGGTCTTCTACGTCGTCGGGCTGGGGCTGGCGGTCCTGCCGGTCACGCTGCTGCTGCGCGCCGTGGCCGACCCGGGCGCGAACTACATGTACGTGTTCGGCGGCGAGGGGGCCGGGATCCTCGACCTGTTCTACTCGTTCGTCCCGGTGCCGTTGCTGTACCTGTTCCCGCTGCTCGCGGTCATCACGCCGGTGCTGCTGGGGCAGTGGGGCGCGTACCGGGCCTACCGGTGGGTGTCGGGGCGGCTGGACCGCCGGACCTGGCTGCGGACCCGGGAGGTCGTGGCCGGCGTCGCGGAGGTCGCGGCGGGGCTCGCCGGAGGCAGGTGACCCAGCCCGGGAGGCAGGTGACTCAGCGCGTGACGCGCAGGACCCGGTAGCCCTTCGCGCTGTTCGTGCGCTCGACCGGCAGGTCCAGCTCCGCCTCGATCCAGCGGGCGAGCGAGTCGGAGCCCAGGTTCTTCTGCACCACGAGCCACGCGCCCTCGCCGTCCGCCGACGTCGGTGCCAGGCGGGGCAGCCAGTGCCGCAGCATGCCGTGCAGCACGTCCTTGCCCACGCGGATCGGCGGGTTCGACCAGATCGCCGCGAACGCGACGTCGGCGGGGACGTCGTCGGGCAGGCACGCGCGGACGTTGCCCAGGCCGAGCCGCTCGGCGTTGCGGCGCGTGAGGTCGAGCGCCCGCTCCGAGACGTCGACGGCCCACACGGTCGCCTCGGGCGACTCGGTCGCGAGGGTCAGGGTCAGCGGGCCCCAGCCGCAGCCGAGGTCCAGCAGGTCGCCCCGGGCGGGCGGCGTGGGCACCTCCCGCAGGAGCACCTGGGTGCCCAGGTCGACGCGGCCGGGGGAGAAGACCCCCGGCGCGACCTCGACCTCGACGTCGCGCCCCGCGATGCGCACCGTCATCGTGCGGCGCTCCGCGTCCGTGGCGGGACCGCCCGTGAAGTAGTGCTCGGGCACGTCAGGCAGGGGAGCGTCGGTCACCGGTCGATCCTATGGCGGGCGCGCGACGACCCCTCGACCTGGCGCGGTCGGAAATGCCCTGCGCCCGGGACGATCCCGCGAGGGATACTTGTTGGCAGAGAAGCACCGGACCACCGGCGCACCCCCTCCGAAAGGCCACGCTTTGACCCACCCCCCGCAGGACCCTGTCGCCCCGAAGGACGGGGACGCTCCGACGACGGAGCACGACGACGCAGCCGCCGCGGACCGTTCCGCCCAGGCCATCGCGAACGACGTCGTCGCCCGGGTCCTGGCACGAGCAGGGACCGCGCGCACCGAGGGCGGCACCGTCCACGTCGCGCACGACGGCGACCAGCTCGACCTCGAGGAGCGCACCGCGCTGCGTCGCGTCGCCGGGCTCTCCACCGAGCTCGAGGACGTCACCGAGGTCGAGTACCGGCAGCTGCGCCTCGAGAAGGTCGTGCTGATCGGCCAGTACTCCGGCGGCGAGGCCGCCGCGGCCGAGGCGTCCGTCTCGCTGCGCGAGCTCGCCGCGCTCGCCGAGACGGCCGGCTCCGAGGTGCTCGACGGCCTGCTCCAGCGCCGTCAGAAGCCCGACCCCGGCACCTACCTCGGCTCGGGCAAGGCCGCCGAGCTGGCCGACCTGGTGCGCGCCGTCGGTGCCGACACCGTCGTCGCCGACACCGAGCTGGCGCCCTCCCAGCGCCGCGCGCTGGAGGACATCGTCAAGGTCAAGGTGGTCGACCGGACCGCGCTGATCCTCGACATCTTCGCCCAGCACGCCAAGTCCCGGGAGGGCAAGGCCCAGGTCGAGCTCGCCCAGCTCGAGTACCTCCTGCCGCGCCTGCGCGGCTGGGGCGACTCGATGTCCCGCCAGGCCGGTGGCCAGGTGGGCGGGCAGGGCGCCGGCATGGGCTCGCGCGGCCCCGGCGAGACGAAGATCGAGCTGGACCGCCGCCGCATCCGCAACCGCATGGCCAAGCTGCGCCGCGAGATCAAGGACATGGCCCCGGCACGCGCGACCAAGCGCCTGGAGCGCAAGCGGCACGCCATCCCGAACGTCGCCATCGCCGGGTACACCAACGCCGGCAAGTCGTCGCTGCTCAACGCGCTGACGGACGCCGGGGTGCTCGTGGAGAACGCACTGTTCGCCACGCTCGACCCGACGGTGCGCCGCGCCAAGACCGACGACGGCCGCGTCTACACGCTCGCCGACACGGTCGGGTTCGTGCGCCAGCTGCCGCACCAGCTCGTCGAGGCGTTCCGCTCCACGCTCGAGGAGGTGGGCGACGCCGCGCTGCTCCTGCACGTGGTCGACGCCTCCCACCCCGACCCCGAGGGGCAGATCGCCGCGGTGCGCGAGGTGCTCGCCGAGATCCCCGGCATCGAGGACGTCCCCGAGGTCGTCGTGCTCAACAAGGCCGACGTCGCCGACCCCGAGGTCGTCGGGCGCGTCCAGCGCCGCGAGAAGCGCACCGTCGTGGTCTCGGCGCACTCCGGCGAGGGCATCGCCGAGCTGCGCGCCCTCATCGCCGACGAGCTGCCGCGCCCCGACGTGGAGATCGACCTCGTGGTGCCCTACTCGCGCGGCGACCTGGTCAACCGGGTGCACCAGTTCGGCGAGCTCGACCACGAGGAGCACCTCGCGACGGGCACGCTGCTGCGCGGCCGCGTCGACGAGGCGCTCGCCGCGGAGCTGGAGCGGGTCGCCGTCTGACCCGCGGGGCGTGTCGGCGGGCCGTGCGAGGATCGTCCGGTGACCTCCGAGCCCGACGACGCTGCCGCGCCCGCTGACGTCCCGGGTGTCGAGGAGCTGCTCGACCTCGCCGTGGGTGCGCTCGGCGGCGGGCGGCGTCAGGGGCAGCACCAGATGGCGCTCGAGGTGGCCGAGGCGATCGACCAGGGCCGCCACCTGCTCGTCCAGGCGGGCACGGGCACGGGCAAGTCGCTCGGCTACCTGGTCCCCGCGGTGCGGCACGCCGTGCTGGCCCAGGAGCGCGTCATCATCTCGACGGCGACGCTCGCGCTCCAGCGGCAGGTCATGACGCGCGACCTGCCGCTCGTCGCGCAGGCCGTCACTCCCGAGCTCCCGCACGCCCCGAAGATCGCGCTGCTCAAGGGCTGGCACAACTACCTGTGCCTCCACAAGACGAGCGGCGGCTACCCGATCGACGACGCCACCCTCTTCGACCTGCCGGGCGACGCCGCCGACCACCCCGCGGAGGCCGGCGCCGGCGCGAGCCGGGCCACGCGCGACGACGGCGCCACGACGCTGGCCGACCACGTGCGCCGCCTGCACGCCTGGTCGCGCGAGACGGGCTCGGGCGACCGCGACGAGCTCGTCCCCGGCGTGCCGGACCGGGCCTGGCGGCAGGTGTCGGTCACGTCGATGGAGTGCGTCGGGCAGCGGTGCCCGCTGCTCGCCGAGTGCTTCCCCGAGCGTGCGCGGGCGGCCGCCCGCGAGGCCGACGTCGTCGTCACCAACCACGCCATGCTCGGCATCGCCGCGTCGGGCAGCCCGGGCGTGCTGCCCGAGCACGGCGTCGTCATCGTCGACGAGGCGCACGAGCTCGCCGACCGGGTCACGTCCTCGGCCACCGTCGAGCTGTCCCTCACGTCGATCGAGCACGCCGTGCGGCTCGCGCGCCGGCACTCCGGCGCCCAGACCGCCGCGATCGACGCCGCCGCCCAGGCGTTCGGCTCGCTCGTCGCGCAGGCGCCCGCGGGCAGCTTCCCGCTCGGCCTGCCCGACGAGCTGCGCACGGCCGTCGGCGCCGTCCGCGACGCCGCGCGCGACCTGCTGACCCAGCTCAAGCCCGACCCCGCCAAGGCCAAGGAGGCCCTCGACGGCGGCGCCAAGATGGCGCAGTCCGCCGTGCTGGTGCTCTTCGAGGTGGCCGAGCGCATGGCCGCGGAGGACTCGTCGTCCGACGTGCTGTGGTGCGCGCGCCCCGGCGACGGCCCGGGCTCCGGCTGGGGCGACGGCGTCTCGCGGCTGCACGCGGCGCCCCTGCACGTCGCCGGGCTCATCCGCGCCGGTCTGCTCGCCGAGTCGACCGGCGTCTTCACCTCGGCGACGCTGTCGCTCGGCGGCCGGTTCGACGCCGTCGCCGGCTCGCTCGGCCTCGGCCGCCCCGACGACGGCGGCGGCGCGTGGCACGGCGTCGACGTCGGGAGCCCGTTCGACTACCCGAGGCAGGGCATCCTCTACGTCGCCCGGCACCTGCCCGCGCCCGGGCGCGAGCCCGCGACGGAGGCGCAGCTCGACGAGATCGCCGGGCTCATCGAGGCCGCCGGCGGCCGCACGCTGGGGCTGTTCTCGTCGCGCCGTGCGGCGACCGCCGTCGCCGAGGCCATGCGCGAACGGCTCGACGTGCCCGTCCTCGCGCAGGGCGACGACCAGCTGCCGACGCTCGTCAGGGAGTTCGCGCAGGACCCGGGCACGTGCCTGTTCGGGACGCTGTCGCTGTGGCAGGGCGTCGACGTGCCCGGGTCGTCGTGCACGCTCGTGCTCATCGACCGCATCCCGTTCCCCCGCCCGGACGACCCCGTCAAGGCCGCTCGCGCGCGGGCCGTCGAGAAGGCGGGCGGCAACGGCTTCATGTCCGTCTCCGCCACGCACGCGGCGCTGCTCCTCGCCCAGGGTGCCGGGCGCCTCATCCGCACGGACGCCGACCGTGGCGTCGTCGCCGTCCTGGACCCCCGGCTGGCGACCGCCCGGTACGGGACGTTCCTCACACGCTCGATGCCCGACTTCTGGCCGACGACGGACGGGCGTATCGTGCGCGAGGCGCTACGCCGTCTCGCCACGTCCGGGACGGCCGCCTAGCCTGTTACCTGCCACGACGCCTCGAGACAGACCCTGGAGAACACCGTGAACGCACCGCTTCGCCGCGGCACGACCAAGCTGGCCATCGTCGGGGCGGGTGCTGTCGGTTCGACGCTCGCCTACGCCGCCCTGACGCGCGGCACCGCCCGCTCCGTCGCGCTGCTCGACGTCAACAAGCAGAAGGTCGAGGCGGAGGTGCTCGACCTCCAGCACGGCATGATGTTCATCCCGCCGGCCGAGATCACGGGCGGCGACGACGTCGAGGTCTGCCGCGACGCCGACGTCGTGGTCGTCACCGCGGGGGCGAAGCAACAGCCGGGACAGACGCGCATCGACCTGGCCGAGGCGACCATCGGGCTGACGAAGCGGATCCTGCCGGGCCTGCTCGAGGTCGCGCCGAACGCCGTGTACATCATGGTGACCAACCCGGTCGACATCGTGACCTACGCGGCGCAGAAGATCTCGGGCCTGCCCGCCGGGCGGCTCTTCGGCTCCGGCACGGTGCTCGACTCCTCGCGCCTGCGGGCGGCCCTCGCCGTGCACTGCGGCGTGGCGGTCGGCAACGTGCACGCCTACATCGCCGGTGAGCACGGCGACTCGGAGCTGCCGCTGTGGAGCTCGGCCACGATCGGCGGCGTGCCGCTGCTCGACTGGAAGAGCATCGCGGGGCAGCCCCCGCTCGACGAGGCGGCCCGCACGCGCATCGCCCACGAGGTCGTCGACTCGGCCTACCGGATCATCGCCGGCAAGGGCGCGACCAACTACGCCGTCGGGCTCGCGGCGACGCGCATCATCGAGGCGGTGCTCAAGGACGAGCACCGGGTGCTCACCGTGTCGTCCAAGCTCGAGGACTACTACGGCATCAGCGACGTGTGCCTGTCGGTGCCGTCGGTCATCGACCGGCGTGGCGTGGCGGGCGTGCTCGGCGTGCCGCTCTCCGACGAGGAGCTCGCCGGGCTGAGGGCCTCCGCCGACTCGATGCGCGCGGTGCAGAAGCGCTTCGGGCTCTGACGCCGCGGGGCCCGCTGGGGGCCGTGCGGGACACCTGACGACGTCGGCGGTGCACCCGATCGGTGCACCGCCGACGCACTGCTGGTGCCCTGCGGCCGATGACGTCGCGGCCGATGACGTGGGGCCGACGATGTGGGGCCGGCGGTCGCGGGCTCAGAGAGCGCGCAGCACCGCGACGACGCGCCCGAGGACCTGGGCCTCGTCGCCGGGGATGGGGGCGTAGCTCGGGTTCTGCGGCAGCAGCCACACGTGGCCGTGGTCGCGCTTGAACGTCTTGACGGTCGCCTCGCCGTCGATCATCGCGGCGACGATCTCGCCGTTCTCCGCGACGGGCTGGCGCCGCACCACGACCCAGTCGCCGTCGCAGATCGCGGCGTCGACCATCGAGTCGCCCTGCACCTTGAGCAGGAACAGCTCGCCGTCGCCGACCAGCTGCCGGGGGAGCGGGAAGACGTCCTCGACGAGCTGCTCGGCGAGGATCGGGCCGCCGGCGGCGATGCGCCCGACGACCGGGACGTACGACGGCGCCGCGAGCTGCTCGTTGTCGATCCCGGGGACCGCTCGCACGGCGGGCTCGGGCGTCACCGGCGCGGCGGCGTCGGGCGCCGTCGGAGCGGCACCGCCGGGGTCGACGACCTCCATCGCGCGGGGGCGGTTCGGGTCGCGGCGCAGGTATCCCTTGCGCTCGAGCGTCATGAGCTGGTGCTTGACGGAGGACGGGCTGGCGAGCCCGACGACCTCGCCGATCTCGCGCATCGTGGGCGGGTAGCCGCGCGTCTCGACCGACGTGCGGATGGTCTCGAGGACCCGGCGCTGCCGCGGGGTCAGGCCGGGGCCGCCGGCGTGGTCCGGGAGCTCGCTCACCGTCGCCAGCCCGGGTTCGTCGCCGTTGCCCGTCGTGCGACCCGTCATGGCCCCTCCGTCCGTCGTCGTCCGCCGCGCCCGGCGCCGTGCCGTGGTGCGACCGTTCTCCCTGGTCGTAGGCCCACCCTAGGCCAGATCGGGCGTAGTATCAAACACGTGTTCGACGCGTGTCTCGACATTGTCGGCGGCTCGTGGCATGCTACAGATGTTCGAACGAACAACTGTTCTAACGAACGCCTGTTCTGTCCCCAGGGATCGACCACGGAGGATGTCATGGCCGCCACGCTCGCCAGCCCCACGCTCACGCTCGTCCGCCCGGCCGTGGTCGACCGCGCCGCCGTCGTCGCTCGTCCCGCCGTGCTGGGTGCTCGTCCCGCCGTGCTCGGTGCGCCCGCCGGCCGTGCCGCGCGCAGCGAGCCGCACGGCCTGCTCGGTCTGGGCGGGCTCCGCCTGACGCGTCGCGGCCGCGTCGTCCTCGTCGTGCTCTCGCTGCTCGTGGCCCTCCCGCTCGCGGGCCTGGGCGGTCGCGCGGTGGCGGGTGAACCCGGCGCGGCGCTCGAGGTCACCGTCCACACCGTGGCGCCGGGGGAGACCCTGTGGGGCTTCGCGCGGCAGATCGCCGCGCCCGGCCAGGACGTGCGCGACGTCGTCGAGGAGCTGCGCGACCTCAACGAGCTGGCCTCGGGCGCGCTGCGCGTGGGCCAGACCATCCTCATCCCGCGGGCCTGACCGGGACGGACGTCCCCTCGCCATGGCTCGCGCCCGGTAGTCTCACGGGCATGTACTGCCCGTTCTGCCGTCACCCTGACTCGCGGGTGGTCGACTCCCGCACGGCCGACGACGGCTCGTCGATCCGCCGACGCCGCCAGTGCCCGTCCTGCGGGCGCCGGTTCACCACGCTCGAGACAGCGACGCTCTCGGTGGTCAAGCGCTCCGGGTCCACGGAGCCGTTCTCACGCGACAAGATCGTCGCGGGCGTCCGCAAGGCGTGCCAAGGGCGGCCCGTCAGCGAGGACGACCTCGCGATCCTGGCGCAGAAGGTCGAGGAGACGCTCCGCCAGCAGGGGAGCGCCGAGATCGACGCCTACGAGATCGGGCTGGCGATCCTCGGCCCGCTCCGCGATCTCGACGAGGTCGCGTACCTGCGCTTCGCGAGCGTCTACCAGGCGTTCGAGTCGCTGGAGGACTTCGAGTCCGCCATCACGTCGCTGCGGGCCGAGCACGCCGGCCGGGTGCCGGACGACGCAGAGAGCGCGCAGGAGTAGGGCCCGCACGAGTAGGACCCGCACGAGTAGGACACAAGGCGCGTGCAGGGCCGACGGCCGCGACATGACACGAGCCCCGCTGCACCGAGATCGGTGCAGCGGGGCTCGTGTCATGTCGGGGTCAGGCGCCGGCGGCCGGCCCCGGGGGGAACTCGGGACGGTCGAACGCGTCGTGGATGCGCAGGCGCACCGTCGTCGCCATCTCCATGAGCTTGGCCGACGAGCCGCGCTGGGTGACGTCCGAGATGTCCGTGACCACGTAGCCGATGTCGCCACGCGTGGCGAGCATCTGGCCCTCGATGTTGGCGCCGTGCTCCGCGAACACCTGGTTGATCGCCGCGAGCACGCCGGGCACGTTGCGGTGCAGGACCATGATGCGGCCCACGCCCGTGGGGGCGAGCTGGAGGTTCGGCAGGTTCACCGAGAGCATCGTGGACCCCGTGCTGAGGTAGTCGCGCAGCTTGCCGGCCACGAACTCGCCGATCGCCTCCTGCGCCTCCTCGGTCGACCCGCCCACGTGCGGGGTCAGGATCACGTTCGGCAGGCCGCGCAGCGGCGAGTCGAAGTGGTCGCCGCGCTTCTTCGGCTCGGTGGGGAACACGTCGACGGCGGCACCGGCGATGTGGCCCGACTCGATGTGGGCGCGCAGGGCCTCGACGTCGACGACGAAGCCGCGCGACAGGTTGAGGAAGATGGCGCCGGGCTTCATCTTCTCGAACAGGTCGGCCCCGAAGAAGCCGGCGTTGCCCGGGCGGCCGTCCACGTGGATCGTGACGGCGTCGGACATCGCGAGGAGCTCGTCGAGCGACTTCGCGCGGTGCGCGTTGCCGAGCGAGAGGCGCTCCTGCACGTCGAAGAACACGACGCGCATGCCGAGGTTCTCGGCGAGCACGGACAGCTGCGAGCCGATGTTGCCGTAGCCGATGATGCCGAGCGTGCGGCCGCGCACCTCGTGCGCGCCGTCGGCCGTCTTGTCCCAGACGCCGTCGTGCAGCGCCTTGTCGCGCACGGGCAGGCGGCGGGTCAGCGAGATGATCTCGGCCAGCGCGAGCTCGACCACCGAGCGGGTGTTCGAGTACGGCGCGTTGAACACGGCGACGCCGTGCGACGCGGCGGCGGCCAGGTCGATCTGGTTGGTGCCGATCGAGAAGGTCCCGACGGCCTGGAGCTCGGGGGACGACTCGATGACCTTGCGGGTCACGTTGGTCTTGGACCGGATGCCGAGCACGTGGACGCCCTCGAGCGCCTCGATCAGCTCGGCCTCGTCGAGGGCGCCGGAGCGCAGCTCGACCTCGAGGCCCGCGTTGCGCAGGATCTCGACGGCGACAGGGTGGACGTTCTCGAGGAGGAGGACTCGCAGCACGCCCCCATGGTGCGCCCGATGCCGAGCCACGGACAAACTCGTCTCACGCCTGGCTCGCCGTGGACGGTCCCCGGGCCGCGATGGTCAGACCACGCCGGCGGGACTCCGCCGCACCTCCGGCTCAGGACGTGTCGACGCCGGCTCAGCCGGAGAACCCGTCCGGCAGCGGTTCCGTGTGCACGACGACGAGGCGCTGCGTCGGGCGCGTCATCGCGACGTACAGGTCGGACCACCCGCCCGCCCCGCGCGCGACGCCCGCGGGCTCGACGAGCACGACGGCGTCGTACTCGAGGCCCTTGACCTCGCGCGGTGCGAGCACCGTGACCTGCTGGTCCTCGAGGCGCTGCGCCGCGAGGCGCTCGGCCTCGGCGGTGCCGAGCGCGCCCGGCAGCGCGGCGTCGAGCGCCGCCCGCAGCGCCGCCACGGACGCCGCCGGCGCGATGACGGCGACACGGCCCGCGTCGTCCGGCCCGACGAACTCGACGGCCAAGGCCGCGGCGTGCGACGCCACCGCTGCCGCGACGTCGGCGGGCGAGCCGACCGGGACGTCGACGATGGCGCCCGGCACCTCGCGTGCCGCCGTGAGCGGCGACGCCGGCAGGCCTGCCGCCTTGGCGACGCGCTGCGCGGCGTCGGCCACCTCGGCCGGCGTGCGGTAGGACACGGTGAGCTCCTCGAGCCGCCACCCGTCACCCAGCACGGGTGTCAGGGCGGTCGCCCAGGAGCGCGCCCCGGCGTGCGAGGACGTCTGTGCGACGTCGCCGACGATGGTCATCGACCGCGTCGGCACGCGGCGGGCGAGCATGCGCCACGCCATGGGGGAGAGCTCCTGCGCCTCGTCGACCACGACGTGCCCGTACGTCCAGGCGCGGTCCCCGGCGGCGCGCTCGGCCGTCGTCAGGCGCGGGCCGGAGGTCGCGAAGCGCTCCGCGAGGGTCTCGGCGTCGACCTGGATCATCGACCCGGCCGCGGCGCCCGAGGCGAGCACCGACCGGGCGTGCGCGAGCGCCTCGGCGCGCTCGGCGGCCTCGGCCTTGGCCTCGGCGCGCGCGACGGCGTCGTCCTCACCGAGCAGCTCTGCGGCCTCGTCGAGCAGCGGCACGTCGGACTCGGTCCACGGCGCCCAGGGCGCGCGCAGCACCGCGGCGCGCTCGGTGTCGGTGAGCTCCGGGGCGGCCTCCGCGAGGCGGTGCGGGCGCGAGAGCAGGTCGTCGACGAGCTTCTTGGGCGAGATGGGGAACCAGGCCAGGTTGAGCGCGACACGCACCTCGCGCAGCGAGCGAAGGTCCTCGAGGACGATGGCGCGGTCCTCGGGCGTCAGGTCGCCGCCGTCGGCCCGCTGGTACTGCTCGACCAGCCGGGCCAGCATGTCGCGGACGAAGCCCACACGGGCTTCGTTGTGCGGCTTGTGGGTGCGGCGGGCACGCCCGATGGCGTCGCGCACGTCGCGCGGGCGGATCACGAGGCTGTGCCCGTCGAGGCGGAAGCGCACCTCACGCTCGGGGACGCGCTCGCGGGCGCGCACGGCACGGCGGACGACGTCGGCCCACAGCAGGCGACCCTTGACCTCGGCGGCCACGCCGTCGTCGACGGCCGCGGCGCTGATGCCGGGGACGAGGTCGCCCAGCGTCGTCGAGACGACGCCGGTCTCGCCCAGCGAGGGGAGCACCTGGTCGATGTAGCGCAGGAACGAGCGCGACGGCCCGACCAGCAGCACGCCCGACTTCTCGAGCGTGCGGCGGTGCGCGTAGAGCAGGTACGCGGCGCGGTGCAGCGCGACGGCCGTCTTGCCCGTGCCCGGCCCGCCCTGCACCACGAGGGCGCCGGCGAGCTCGGAGCGGATGATGCGGTCCTGCTCGGCCTGGATGGTCGCCACGATGTCGGACATGCGGCCCGTGCGGCGTGACGCCAGCGCCGCGAGCAGCGCGCCCTCGCCCGAGAGCGCCGACGCGTCGAGCTCGCCGTCGTCGTCGGCGCCGGACAGGTCGAGGAGCTCGTCCTCGAGGCCGGTCACCTTGCGGCCGGTCGTGACCAGGTGCCGACGACGGCGCACGCCGGCGGGGCGCAGGGCGGTCGCGCGGTAGAACGCCTCGGCCGCCGGGGCGCGCCAGTCCGTCAGGAGCGAGCGCTGCTCGTCGTCGGTCAGGCCGATGCGTCCCACGTAGCGGACGCCCGCGTCGTCGAGGTCGAGGCGGCCGAACGCCAGCCGGTCCTCGACGGCGTCGAGCTGCGCCGCGCGGTCCTCGTAGAGGGTCGCGAAGGCGTCGCGCTCGGAGCGGTTCTGCGGCGACCCGGACGGTCCCTCGCGTCGCACCGCCGTCAGCCGGCCCCGCGCCCGCCGCCGCAGCTCGTCGAGGCGGGCGTAGAGATCGTCGACGACGGACTGCTCGTGCGCCAGCTCGTCCTGCCTGCCCGCCACCGGATCTCCCTGCCCTTCGTCGACCTGCGACCCGTCGGGACGGGTCGGCCGACCATTATTGCCGAACCTGAGGGTCCGCGGGACCGTCCTGACCCGGTTCCGCCGAGGGGTGGGCACGACCCGGTCTCGCCGAGGGGTGGGCACGACCCGGTCTCGCCGAGGGGTGGGCACGCGGGGCGCGGGCCACCGGCTGCGACACGCCCCGCGACCCTGCCCGCGGTCCGGGCGCCGGTCTACCATCCCTGCCATGGTCAGCGGCGTGGCGGGTCAGGGGGTTCCCGTGGTGCTGCTCGTGGAGGACGACGACGGCGACGCGCTCCTGGTCACGGAGCTCCTCGTCGACGCGGCGATCGACGTCGACCTGCGCCGGGCGCGTTCCGTCGAGGAGGCCGAGGCGGAGCTGGCCCGCGACGACGTCGAGTGCCTGCTGATCGACCTCGGCCTGCCGGACGCCGTCGGCCTCACCGCCGTGGAACGGCTGCGCGCCCTGGCCGCGGCGCGCGCCGACCCGCCTGCGCTCGTCGTCCTGACGGGCAACGCCGACGTGGACCAGGGCGTGCGCGCGGTCGCCGCGGGTGCTGACGACTACCTCGTCAAGGGCGAGACCGACCCGGCCCTGCTGGGCCGGTCCCTGCGCTACGCCCTCCAGCGCCGCCACGTGGTCACGCAGCGCCGCGCCCTGTTCCGCAGCGAGGTGCGGGCGGCCGAGACCGCGCGCCTCGAGCGGGCCCTGCTCCCGACGCCGCTCGTCGCCGACGAGCACGTGTCGGTCATGGTCGGCTACCTGCCGGGACGTGACGGCCTGCTCGGCGGCGACTTCTTCGACACGGTCGAGCGGGCGGACGGCACCGTGCTGTCGGTCATCGGCGACGTCTCGGGGCACGGCCCGGACGAGGCGGCGCTCGGCGCCACGCTGCGCACGGCGTGGCGCACGCTCGTGCTCACCGACACCCCCGCCGCCCGGATCCTGCCGCTGCTCGAGCGGGTGCTGCTGACCGAGCGCGCGGGCCCCGACGTCTTCGTGACCCTGTGCATGCTCGTGATCGAGCCCGGCCGCACCGCGGTCGACGTGTACCTCGCGGGCCACCTGGCACCCCTGCTCATCACCGGCCCGGCAGGCGGGGCGCGGTGCGCGCCGGTAGTGCCGAGCGCGCGCGGGCGGGCGCTCGGCATCCCGGTCGAGGGCGGCTGGCAGCCGCAGCGGCTCGAGCTCGAGGGCCCGTTCTCCGTCGTGCTGTACACCGACGGCCTCGTCGAGGCCGAGGTCACGCCCGACGCCGCGCCCGTCCTCCCGCGCCGCGGCGTACCGCGCCTCGGGGTCGAGGGGCTGCTCCGCGTGTTCGAGGCGGAGCTCGCGAACGAGGTCACCGGCGTCGTCGAGCGCGTCCTGCGTCGCGTCCGCGAGCTGCACGGTGGCCCGCTCGTCGACGACGCCGCCGTGCTGTCGGTCGGCTGGACCGCCGACGACGCCGTCGCCGGGGAGCGCTCCTCCACGCTCGCCGACTCGGTCGAGTGGGCGCGATGACGCCGCCCGACGGCGTCGCCCGCCGCCGGTCCGTGCTCGGCCACCACACGCTGCTCGGCGCCTCGCTGCGCGGCCGCGTCGCCCGCCTGCTCACGCTCAGCGCCGTCCTGCTGGCCGTCGTCTACGCCGTCGCCGTGCTCGTCCTGGTCCGCGCCGACGCCTTCCTCGACGGCGTCCGGCCGGACCCGGGCTCCTCCGCCGAGACCTCCCACTACGACGACGCCGTCGGCGGTCTGCGGCTCCTGATCGTCGTCCTGGCCGTGCTCGCCGGCGTGGCCGTGCTGCTCGGGACGTTCGTGTGGAAGGCCCTCGAGCGCGACGTGCTCGCCCCCTTGGCCGCCCTGGCCGCCACCGCGCGCGCGGCCGCCGAGGGCGACCTGCGCCGGCCCGTGCCGCGCGTCGGCATGGGCGAGATCGCGGCGCTCGCGGCCGACGTCGAGCACATGCGCGCGGAGCTGGCCACGCAGCTGGAAGAGCTCCGCGCGCTGCACGAGGAGACGGCCGAGGCGCACGAGCAGCTCACCGCCCAGGCGGCCGAGCTGGAGCGGTCCAACCGCGACCTGGAGCAGTTCGCCTACGTGGCCTCGCACGACCTCCAGGAGCCGCTGCGCAAGGTCGCGAGCTTCACGCAGCTGCTCGGCAAGCGGTACCGCGGCCGGCTCGACGAGAACGCCGACCAGTACATCGACTTCGCCGTCGACGGCGCCAAGCGCATGCAGCAGCTCATCCAGGACCTCCTGCTCTTCTCGCGCGTGGGGCGCGCCGAGGTCCGCGACGTCGCGGTGGACCTCGAGCAGGTGCTGACCGAGGTGCTCGGCGAGCTCGCGGAGCGCGTCGACGCCGCGGACGCGACCGTCACGCACGACCCGCTGCCCACCGTGCAGGGCGACCCCACGCTGCTGCGCCTGGTCCTGGCCAACGTCGTGGGCAACGCGCTGAAGTTCCGGCGGGCGGACGTCCCGGCGCGTGTGCACGTGGGGACCCGCGACACGGGCGACGCCTGGCACCTGAGCGTCACGGACAACGGCATCGGCATCGACCCGCGGTACGCCGACCGCGTCTTCGTGATCTTCCAGCGGCTGCACCCCAAGGAGGTCTATCCGGGCACGGGCATCGGGCTGGCCCTGGTGCAGCGCATCGTCGAGTACCACGGCGGCCGCGCCTGGGTGGCGCCCGCCGCCGACGGCGGGACGACCGTGGCGTGGACGCTCCCGCACCGGCGCGTGAGACGCCGCGCAGGCGACTCCCGGGCGGCGGGGTCGATCGGTTAGTCTGGCCTGTGTTGGCCCTGACCTGCGGCGATGCTCGCCGTGCCGGGAGGGGTCGGGAGGGCGGGGCCATCGTGAGACGCGGTGACGACCGGGGCGTCGTGCAGGTCCTGCTGGTCGAGGACGACCCGGGCGACGTCCTCATGACGCGCGAGGCGCTCGACGACCACCACGTGCCCAACCAGCTCCACGTGGTGCCCGACGGCGTCGCGGCCATCGACTTCCTGCGCAAGCAGGGCGCCTACGCGGGCGCCCCCACGCCGGACCTGGTGCTGCTGGACCTCAACCTGCCCCGCATGCACGGCCACGAGGTGCTCGGCGCGATCAAGGGCGACCCGGCGCTCGCCCGCATCCCGGTCGTCGTCCTGACCACGTCGGACGCCGAGGACGACATCGTCGCCTCGTACTCGCTGCACGCGAACGCCTACGTGACCAAGCCGGTCGACTTCGACCAGTTCGTCGAGGTCGTCCGCAAGATCGACGACTTCTTCGTCTCGGTGGTGCGGCTCCCCGCCCGCTGACGCGCCTGCGGGGCTGACGCGCCTGCGGGCCTGGGAAGCATTCGCGTCCCGTCCGGGTTGACGCGGTACGACGGCGAGACGCGCCGCCAGACCGAGAGGAGCCGGAGTGCTCGACCCGCAGGGCATCGTGACCGTCGACGAGGCGGCCGTGGCAGCCACGCTCGGCCCGATCCTGACCGCCGAGGGCCCGGCCTCCGAGGCCGGCGGCCCCGTGCTGCTGCACGCGCTGCGCGGGTTCGTCGACGCCGGGAGCACCGGCGAGATCGCGACGGCGCACCTGGTCCAGAGCCTCGCCACGACGCGGCTGGCGACCTTCGACGTCGACCAGCTCCTCGACTACCGGTCCAAGAGGTCGCTCATGACCTTCGAGACGGACCGGTGGACGGCCTACGACGAGCCGTTCCTCGCGCTGGACCACGTGCGCGACGCCGACGGCGCCGGGTTCCTGCTGCTGCACGGCTCCGAGCCGGACCTGCAGTGGGAACGCGTGATCGCCGCGGTGCGCGGGCTGGTCGAGCGGTTCCGCGTCTCGCTGACGATCGGCTTCCACGGCATCCCCATGGGGGTGCCGCACACCCGCCCGATCACGCTCACCGCGCACGGGACGCGCGCCGGGCTCACGGAGGACTACACGTCGTTCTTCGGCTCGGTCCAGGTGCCGTCCTCGATCTCCGCGCTGCTCGAGTACCGGCTCGGCGAGGCCGGGCACGACGCGCTCGGCTTCGTGGTGCACGTGCCGCACTACCTGGCGCAGTCGCAGTACACGCCGGCCGCCGTCGTCGCGCTGCAGCACGTCGAGCGGGCGACCGGGCTGGACCTGCTCACGGGGCGGCTGGCAGCGGCCGCCGCCGACGCCACGATCGAGGTGGAGAAGCAGGTCGCCGAGTCCGGCGAGGTGCTCGCCGTCGTGCGGGCGCTCGAGGAGCAGTACGACCGGTTCGCCAGCCGCCTGGGCCGCCCGAGCCTGCTCGCCCAGGAGGCCCCGATCCCGACGGCCGACGAGCTGGGAGCCGAGTTCGAGCGCTACCTGGCCCAGCAGGACGACGACTGAGACACGCCCGCGCGTCTGTGGAGAATCCGTGACGTGCCAGGCTGTGACGTGCAACACTCTGGTCCGACGGCGCACCAGCAGGTCCGCCTGAAGGCTGCAGGGAAGGTCGAAGGAACAGCATGGCGCAGGGTTCTGTGAAGTGGTTCAACGCTGAGAAGGGCTACGGGTTCATCGCCCAGGACGGCGGCGGCGCCGACGTCTTCGTCCACTACTCGGCGATCGTGTCGAACGGGTACCGCACGCTCGAGGAGGCCCAGCGGGTCGAGTTCGAGATCACGCAGGGTCCCAAGGGCCCTCAGGCGGAGCAGGTCGTCCCGCTCTGATCTACCCAGGCTCGTGGCCCGGTCTCGTCTGCGAGACCGGGCCACGGCCGTGCAGGCCCCGGTCGTCCCGTTCAGTACGGGCGGGCCGTACCCACGAACCGGGCCAGCTCGTCGGCGGTGAGCACCTGGGCCGGGACCGGGAGGGCGCGCAGCGCCCGCGCCAGGGCGGGCGCGCCGAGATCGGGTGCGGCGTTGTCGGCGTCATCAGTGTCCGCGGCGTCCTCGGGAAGCGGGCGGACCGCGGCGAGCACGAGGTTGCCGTAGCGGCGGCCCTTGAGGATGCCCGGCTCCGCGACGAGCGCGAGCCGGCCGCTCGCGACGGCGTCCGGGCCGAAGGCGGCGGCGAGCGTCGCGAGCTCGCGCCGCGCCCGGTCGAGCGGCGGCCGGTCCGCGCAGTTGACGAGGTACAGCCCCCCGGGCCGCAGCGCGGCCGCCACGCGCTCGGCCACCTGCCGCGTCACGAGGTGCTCCGGCGTCGCGTCCCCCGCGAACACGTCCCGCACGACGACGTCGTACGACGCCGGGGGAGCGGTCGCGACGGCGGCCGCGGCGTCGTCGGCGCGCAGGCGCAGCCGCGGGGCGCGCGGCAGGTCGAACCACGCGCGCACGAGCGTCACGAGGCGCGCGTCGACGTCGATCGCGAGCTGCCGCGAGCCCGGTCGCTCCACGTCCCAGCGTCGCGCGAGCGCGCAGCCCGCGGCGCCCAGGTGGAGGGCGCGCAGCGGCCCGTCGGTGGTCGCGGCGACGACGGCGTCCATCTGCTGCATGTACTCGAACGCGAGGAAGCCGGGGTCGTCGAGGTCGAGGTAGGAGCTCGGGACGCCGTTGACCTGCAGCGTCACGCGGCCGGAGTGGTCGAGGTCCGGGACCACCTCGGCGGTGCCGGTGTCGATGGGCACGGGCCCCACGGGGAGTGTCGGTGGCTCGGCGGAGGATGAGGGTCGCTTCGAGGAGCGCACGCTGCGGCGGGCCATGGCGGGAGTCTACGGCGGCCGCGGTTGACACGACTCGAACACGTGTTCGACACTGGTGATGCGGGAGGACCCCGCGGACGGGAGGTGCGAGATGACTCTCAAGCACACGGCACGACGCCGGACGGCGTTGCCTGCCGTCGCAGCGCCACCCACCGCGGGCCTCCCGACCACCGTCGTCCCGGCGGCCGTCGAGCGCCTCCTCGCGCGGGCGGACGCCGAGCTCGCCGAGGCGGCCGGCGCCGCCGACCCGGCCGACCGGTTCCTGCACGCGCACCTGGCGGCGCTGCGCAGCGCCGCCGCCGTCGTCGAGCTGCGCGGCCGCCCCGGCCCGCGGTCCGGCGCCCGGACGGTCTGGGAGATGCTCGCCAAGGTCGAGCCTGCCCTGGCCGCCTGGTCGGTGTACTTCGCCGCGGGGGCGCGGCTGCGGGCCGCCGTCGACGCCGGGCACGGCGAGGTCGTCGACCCGTCGCGCGCCGCGGAGCTGGTCGCCTGCGCCGAGGACTTCCGCGACGAGGTCGCGATGCTCGTCGACCCGGACGCCGGGTTCTCCCGGCCGCTGCGCTGGGCCGCGACGGCGGCGTCATGAGCAAGGCGCCGCGGTCCGCGACGGCGTACCGCGACTGGGGCTCCGACGAGTCGCGGACGTCGATCATGCACGTCGACATGGACGCCTTCTTCGCGGCGTGCGAGCTCGCCCGGCGACCGGAGCTGCGCGGGCTGCCGGTCATCGTCGGGGGCCGGGGCCGCGGGGTGGTCCTCGCGGCCACGTACGAGGCGCGCGCGTTCGGCGTCCGGTCCGCGATGCCCATGGTCTCGGCCGTCCGGCTGTGCCCGCAGGCGGTGATCGTCCCGCCCGACCACCGGCGCTACACGGACGTCTCGCGCTCCGTGATGGCGACGATGGCGGAGATCACGCCCATCGTGGAGCAGATCAGCATCGACGAGGCCTTCCTCGACGTCTCGGGCGCCCGGCGCCGGCTCGGCCCGCCCACCGCGATCGGGGCGCGGCTGCGGGCGCACGTCCAGAAGGTGCACGGCGTGACGTGCTCGGTCGGCATCGCCAAGAACAAGTTCCTGGCCAAGCTCGCCTCCACGCACGCCAAGCCCGACGGGATGCTCCTCGTGCCGGACGAGTCGTCGGTGCCGTTCCTGCGCACCCTGCCCGTCGGGGCGCTGTGGGGTGTGGGGGAGAAGACCGAGGCCGTGCTCGCCCGCTGGGGTGTCACGACGGTCGCCCAGCTCGCCGACACCGACGTGGCGACGCTCCAGGCGGCCGTCGGGCGGGTGTCCGGGGCCCACCTGCACGACCTCGCCTGGGGCCGCGACCCCCGGCCCGTCGTCCCGACGAACCGGGAGCGGTCCATCGGCAACGAGACCACCTTCGGCTCCGACCAGGACGACCTGGTCGCCGTCGAGGCGCGCCTCCTCGAGCTGTGCGACCAGGTCGCAGGGCGGTGCCGCGAGGCGGGCGTGGTGACGCGCACCGTCGCGCTCAAGGTGCGCACCAACGACTTCCGCACCCTGACGCGGTCGCGCACCCTCGACGGGCCGACCGACGTCGCCCGCGACCTGTACCGCGTGGCGCGCGAGCTGCTCGCCGCGGTCGACCTGCGGGGCCTGCCCGTGCGGCTCGTGGGCGTGCGCGCCGAGAACCTCCAGGACCGGGCCGGCTTCGCGGAGCAGCTCACGCTGGACGAGGCAAGCTCCGCGAGGCCGTCGGCCCGGCGCGAGGCCGAGCTCGCGCTCGACGCCGTGCGCGAGCGGTTCGGGTCGAGCGCGATCGGCCTCGGGGCGGGCGGCATGGCCGCCGCGCGCCAGCGCGCCTTCGAGGACGCCGACCGGCTGCGCGACTCGCGGCACGCTCCGGCGGGGTGAGCGGCGCGACGCGATCGCCTCGACTACCCCATTGCCGAAGAGCGGGCCTATCCTGGAGGGAAGAAGAACTTCACCAGACGAGGGGGTCTCGATGCCTCTGTCCGAGTACGAGCAGCGCGTCCTGGAGCAGATGGAGCGTGCGCTCACGAGTGACGATCCCCGTCTGGCCAACACGCTCCAGTCGTCGGGTCGGCGACCCGTGGTGCGTTACGTCATCGCCGGGGTCGGCCTCGCCGTCGGCCTGCTCGTGCTCGTCCTGGGCGCGGCGAGCTCGAACGTGTGGCTGGGAGTCGTCGGCTTCGCCGTGATGTTCGGCGCCGTCGGCTGGGCCTTCGCCTTCGCGCCGCGCGCCAAGCGCGGACCCGGGGGCGTCGTCCGACCGGACGGCCGCGTGGGCCACCGTCCCGCCGGCGGCAGGACCAAGGGCGCGTCGGGCGGGCCGGGCCTCATGTCCCGCCTCGAGGCCCGCTGGGACCGCCGCCGCGACCAGGGGCGCTGAGGACCCGCGCCAACGCGTCCGCCGGGAGCGCGGCGCAGCGGAGCCTGAGCCCGAACCGGGAACGGCGAGAACAGAGAACGTCAGAGCCGCAGCGACAAGCAGCCGCTGCGGCTCTGCTGCGTGTCGGTGCGTGTCCAGGTCCGACAGGTACGGGCGGTCAGTGCCGCCCCGCGGCCTTCCCCGCCGTCGCCAGCCCCGTCGTGACCGCGCGCGTGAGGTCCGCGAGCCGCTCGAGACGCTCGGCCCGTTCCTCGTCGCCGACCTCGGCCGGCGCGGCATAGCGCTCGGACTCGAGCTCGCCGGCGAGGGCCGTGAGGCCGTCACGCACCGGCCACGGCAGCTCGGCGCCCGTGCGTTCCTCCCACGCCGTCGCGGTCTCGCTGGGCGCCCGCCGCGGCGTCGTCGCCGTCGGCAGCGTCACGCCGGACCTCGTCAGCGCGCCGACCACCCGGTACCACGCCTCCTCGGCGTCGCGCGGTGGCCGCGCGCCACGGCGGCGCAGCAGGAGGACCGCGGCGCCGGCCGCGAGCACGAGGAGCACCACGGTGCCGACGAGCCAGCGCTGCGTCACGTCGTCCTCGCCCGGACCGGCTGTCGTGCCGGTCGTGGGCGACGCGCTCGGGGCGGCGGCGGCCCCGGTGGCGCCCGGCCGGGGGAGCTCGTCCTCCGGCGTCGGCGCGACCGTCGGCCCGGGCCCGCCCAGCAGCGGGTTCGCGTACGCGGGGACGGCGCCGGTCTGGACGGCGGGCGTCGGCTCGAACCGCACCCAGCCGACGCCGGTGAAGTAGAGCTCCGGCCACGCGTGGGAGTCGCGGCCAGTGATCGTGAAGGTATTCGGGTCGCCGCTCCCGGTGCCGGGGAGGTATCCGATCGCGAACCGCGCGGGGATCCCGAGCGTGCGCGCGAGCACCATCATCGTCGTGGCGAACTGCACGCAGTAGCCCTGACGCTGCTGGAGGAAGTCCCACACGGCGTCGCCGGTCTGGCCCGGCGGGACCTGCGGGTCGTACGTGAAGCGCGACGGCGAGCGCAGGTAGGCCTGGAGCGCGACGGCGCGGTCGTAGTCGGTGGCCGCGTTCCCGACGATCTGGCGGGCGAGCGCGGCGATGTCGTCCGCGTGCGCGGTCCGCGGGACGTCGAGGAACGCGTCGTCGACCTCGCTGCGGCCCGGGGGAGCCGCGCGCAGGACCTCGGCCGACAGCTCGCGCGGGCGGACGAGCATCGTGAAGGTGTCGCCCTCCTGCGTCGTGTCGTCGCCCACCACCTCGTCACGGTCGGCGACGTAGCGCCAGCCGTCGCCGGCGTCGGCGATCGAGCGCGGCTCGACCGCCACGGGCAGCTCCTTCTCGCGCATCGACCCGACGGTGAGCTCGACACGCGTCGGCTCCGCGGTGAGCTCGGCGCCGGAGGGGAACAGGACCTCGTCCGGCCCGAAGCCGTCGCCGCCCTGCGGGCGTCCGTGGTCCCACTTGCGCCCGTCGAACCGGGAGAGCGTCAGGAGCCGCAGGGGGCCGACGTCCGAGCCGGTCGACGTCGTGTAGGTGAGCACCGTCGCGCCCGAGCGGGTGCTCAGCGACCGGTACATGTCGAGGTTGTCGGCCAGCCGCGCGGCCTTGGACGCCGTGGTGAACAGGCTGGTCCAGCCGCCGCCGACGCCCTCGACGCCGGCCGCCGCCGTGGAGGCGACGAGCGCGATCGCGGTGATGCCCGCGGCGGTCGCCGTCGTGCGGACCGCCCGGCGCCGCTCCGCGCGCCGCACCTGCGCGCCGACGACGGCGTCGCGCACGGCGCGCCGGCCCCCGGGCGCCCCGTCGAGCGTGAGCCCCAGCAGCAGCGCGACGACGGTGACGGCGAAGCTCGTCCACGGCATCTGGTAGGTCAGCACGAGCGGCGGGAACCACAGCACGAGCACCGCGGCCGAGGCGAGCAGCGGGTGGCGCGCGCCGACGGCGAGCGCGTCCGCGACCAGCAGCACGAGCAGCGACCCGCCGACGCACAGCAGCGCGATGGGCGGCGTCCCCGCGACGGGGGCGACCTCCTGACGGATGATCTCGCCCGCGAGGCCGAGCTGGTCGACGAGGTGACCGACGGACGACGGGCTGACGATCCAGTCGGTCGTGCCGCCGAGCCCGCCGAACCGGGCGAGGAGGTACCAGGACGCGACCGCGGCGCCGACGACCGTCGGCCACGCGGACGACGTGCCGCCGTCGTCGGCGGAGAGCCGGCTGACGGTGGCGCCCGCGCGAGCGGCGGCGGCGACCCGCGCGCGGCGGCCGCCGATGATGCCGCGCGTGACGACGAGCGCGGCGCCGACGAGCAGCACGCCCAGGACGCCGGCCGCGGGCCACGGCGGCGCCACGACGCTGCGCAGCGCGAGCATCGAGGCGAGGACGGCGACGACGACGAGCCCCGTCGCGAGCGCGAGGCGCGCGGTCGCGGGGGTGCGGGCCGGGATCATGCGACACGCTCCGCGAGCGCGGCCCAGGTGCGGTCGTGGGGCGCCCGCGCCTGCGCGGTGGCGACGCGCCAGCCGGCGGCGCCCAGGGCTGCGACGGTCGCCTCGGCGTCCGACGCCAGGCGGCACACCACGAGCGCCCAGCACGAGGCGGACTCGGTGGACAGGGCGGCCAGCTCGCGCAGCACGGCGGGCGGCTGGGGGCGCAGCACGGCGACGGTGATCTCGCCGGGCGCCCGGCCGACCCGCAGGGCCTTGGCCGTGGCGGTCGTCGCGGCGTCGGCGTCCGCCTCCGTGCGGTGCCCGGCGAGGTCGATCGTCGCGTCCAGCAGGGCAGCACGCCCGGTCCGCGCACCCGTGACGAACCCGGCGGTCTCGCCGAGGCTGCCGCGGGTCGTCGCGACGAGCCGGACGGGGTGGCCCGCGTCCAGGAACGAGCAGGCGAGCGAGGCGACGTGCTCGACGGCCCACTCGCCGTCGGCGGTCACGGTGCCGGCGACGGCGCGCGGCTCCCCGGGGGCGGGCAGCAGGGCGCGGTCGAGGAGCACGGTCACGGGCCGGACGCCGGCCGCCTCGTCGGTGCGGACCATGAGGCGGCCCTGGCGCGCGGCGGTCGGCCAGTGGACCCGGCGCGGGTCGTCGCCGGGCACGTACTCGCGCAGCACGGCGTCGTCGGGGGCGGTGAGCCGCGCGCCCGTGCCCGCGTGCTCGAGGTCGCCCAGCAGGCCGGTGCGCACCGACAGCTCCGTGGTGCGCGGCCACACGGAGACGAGCGTGGGCTCGCCGAGCGGCTGCGTGGTGCGCACGAGCCCGAACGCGTCGGAGCGCGTGGTCAGCAGCGGGCCCAGCGGCCAGCGCCCGCGCCGGCTCGGCTGGACGCCGTAGCGCACCTGGATCCGGTCGGGCTGCGTGGTCACGCGGGCGCGCACGCCGTGCTGGCCGGCGAGCTCGTGGGACGCCTGCTCGGACAGCCGGATGCGGGCGAGCCGCTCGAACGCGACGGGGGACGGGCGCTCCGGCCCGACGAGCAGCTGGACCGACGCCTGCTCGCCGCGCACGACGGGGTCGGGCGTGACGTGCCGGGAGACGCTCAGCGCGCCACGGCCGACGTCGAGCCGCTGGAGGCCCTGGGAGACCCAGGCGACGGCGACCGCCGCGACCGCCGCCGCGCCGAGCCCGAGGATGTCGGGCAGGCCGAGCGTGACGCCCAGCGCGACGAGCCCGGCGCCGGCCACGACCAGCGCGAGGCCCCGGCGCGTGGCACGCACGCGCGCGATGCGGCGCAGCGCCGCGCGCATCAGCGCCAGCCCGGGGACGCCGCCGGGACGGGCGTGCGCTCGACGACCTGCGCGACGATGTCCTGCGTCGTGATGCCGGCCAGGCGGGCCTCGGTGGTGAGGATGAGCCGGTGCGCGACGACGTGCACGGCGAGTTGCTGCACGTCGTCGGGCAGCACGTGCTCGCGCCCCGCCATCGCGGCGCTCGCCTTGGCCACCTTGAGCAGCTGGAGCGAGGCGCGCGGCGAGCCGCCGAGCCGCAGCGACGGGTGCGTGCGCGTGGCGCCGACGACGTCGAGGACGTACTGCTTGACCGCGGGCGAGGCGTGCACGTGCCGCACGAGCTCCGCGAGGCGCAGCATCGTCGCCCCGGTGGTCACGGGGGCCAGGTGGGCCAGCGGGGAGGACGCCTCCTGGCGGTCGAGCATGAGCATCTCGGCCGCGTTGTCCGGGTAGCCGACCGTCAGCCGTGCCATGAAGCGGTCGCGCTGGGCCTCGGGCAGCGGGTACGTGCCCTCCATCTCGACCGGGTTCTGCGTCGCGACGACGAGGAACGGGTGCGGGAGGCGGTGCGAGGTGCCGTCGACCGTCGTCGTGCCCTCCTCCATGCACTCGAGCAGCGCGGACTGCGTCTTGGGGGAGGCGCGGTTGATCTCGTCGCCGATGACGATGTTGTTGAACACGGGGCCCGGGCGGAACTCGAACTCGTGCGTCTGGGCGCGGAAGATGTTGACGCCCGTCAGGTCGCTCGGCAGCAGGTCGGGCGTGAACTGGATGCGCCCCACCTGGCAGTCGATCGAGCGGGCGAGCGCCTTGGCGAGCGTCGTCTTGCCGACGCCGGGCACGTCCTCGACCAGCAGGTGGCCCTCGGCGAGCAGCACCGCGACCGTCAGCCAGGCCAGCGACGGGCGGCCGGAGACGACCGACTCGACGGCCGCGCGGACCCGCGTGGTCACCTCCACGAGCTCGCCGATGCCCGCGCGCAGCGCGCCGGGTTCCGCCCGCCCGTCGTCCGGTGCGGCGTGGGCGGGCTCGGCCAGCGTGGGGATGGCGGGTTCGGGGTGCACGAGGACCTCCACGTCGAGGACGACAGCCTGTCGCGCCCTAGAGAGCGCGTGCTTCGAGCCTAGTGGACAGGCGACGTGGCCGTGATGACACGTCCCTGCGTGGACGCCGGGCGCTCCACCTCCCTCCACTTCACCCGTGACCGCCCTGACCTGCGCCGACGGGGGCTCGCGCCGGGGCTGGTGGAGCGTCCAGCGTCATTTCGCCAGGAGCGGTGGAGGGAAGTGGAGTAGCGTGGAGCGCGCGGGAGCGCTCAGGGAGGTGCAGGCCGTGGCAGGGGTGGACTCGTTCGTCGGGACAGGCCTTCTGCTGGGCACGTACACCCCGCGGCTGGACGAGAAGGGCCGTCTCATCCTTCCCGCGAAGTTCAGGGCCCGACTCGCTGCTGGGCTGGTCATGACGCGAGGGCAGGAGCGCTGTCTCTTCCTCATGCCGATGGACGAGTTCAGCCGCATGTACGAGCAGGTCCGGCAGGCGCCCGTGACCTCCCGTCAGGCACGCGACTACCTGCGCGTGCTCCTGTCGGGGGCGAGCGACGAGGTGCCGGACAAGCAGGGCCGGGTCTCGATCCCGCCGGTCCTGCGCGAGTACGCCGGTCTCGACCGGGACGTCGCCGTGATCGGCGCCGGCACCCGCGTCGAGATCTGGGACAGGACGGCCTGGGAGGCCTACCTGGCCGAGCAGGAGTCCGCGTACTCCGACACGGCCGAGCAGATCTTCCCGGACCTGGCGTTCTGAGCCCGCATGACAGCTGCACAGCACGAGACGCGCAAGGGCCCCGCACCACGAGGCCTCCAGCCGCGAGGGTCTGGCGTACTTCCCCGACGCCAGAACGACGCGGAGGGAGACCTGGCGGTACGGGGTCCTCGCGCCACCTAGCGCCATCCACCAGCAGGCACCCGGACAGAGACGGAGGAGCACATGTCCGACGACGACGAGCGCAGCACGGCCGACCGCCACCTGCCCGTGCTCCTCCAGCGCTGCATCGACCTGCTCGCCCCGGCGCTGTCCGCACCGGGTAGCGTGCTCGTCGACTGCACGCTCGGCATGGGCGGCCACACGGAGGGCGTGCTGGAGCAGCTGCCGCACGCCCGCGTGGTGGGCATCGACCGCGACCCGCAGGCGCTGCGGCTCGCGAGCGAGCGCCTGGCGCGGTTCGGCGACCGGTTCACGCCCGTGCACGCGGTCTACGACGAGATCGGCGACGTCGTCGCGCGCCTCGGGTACGCCGACGGCGTCCAGGGCGTGCTCATGGACCTCGGGGTCTCGAGCCTCCAGCTCGACGAGGCCGGGCGCGGCTTCGCGTACGCCCAGGACGCCCCGCTCGACATGCGCATGGACCAGACCACGGGCCTGACGGCGGCGGACGTGCTCAACACGTACGACGAGCACGAGCTGACCCGCATCCTGCGCGAGTACGGCGAGGAGCGGTTCGCGGGCAAGATCGCACGCTCGATCGTGCGGCGGCGGGTCGACAAGCCGTGGGAGCGCACGTACGAGCTCGCGGATCTTGTGCGGGCCTGTATCCCGGCGGCCACGCGCAAGACGGGCGGCAACCCGTCCAAGCGGACCTTCCAGGCGCTGCGGATCGAGGTCAACGGCGAGCTCGAGGTGCTCGAGCGGGCCGTGCCGGCCGCGATCGAGGCGCTCGCCGTGGGCGGCCGGATCGTCGTCGAGTCCTACCACTCGCTCGAGGACCGCATCGTCAAGCGCGCCATCACGCGCGGCACGACGTCGTCGGCACCGGCGGGCCTGCCCGTCGAGCCGGAGACGCACAAGGCCTACCTGGAGCCGCTCACGCGCGGCGCCGAGGAGGCCGACGCCGAGGAGCTGGCCCGCAACCCCCGCTCCGCGTCCGTGCGCCTGCGCGCCGCCGCCCGGCTGCGGCCGACGCCCGACCACCTGCGCACCACCCCGACCAGCAGGACCCGTTCCACCCGCACCACCCGCCAGGAGGACCGACGATGAGCGCTCTGCGAGCCCCCGCCTACGCTCCGAGCCGTCCGGCAGCGCCGGCGCGCCGCACCCGGCTGACCGCCCTCGACGGCGGGCGCGTCGAGGGGCGGCGGTTCGCCGCCGTCCGCGCGCCCCTGCAGGCGCGTTCGGCGACCCCGTTCCTGGTCATGTGCGGCGCGCTCCTGGCCGGTGCCCTGCTCACGGTGCTCGTGCTCAACACGTCGATGGCGTACGGGTCGTTCGAGATGTCGCGCCTGCGGGGCGAGTCGAACCGGGTCGCGCAGGACATCCAGGTCAAGCAGCAGGCGCTCCGGACCGCCGAGAACGGCCTGGACGCGCGGGCGCGACGGCTCGGCATGGTGCCGAGCGAGGGCACCCAGATGCTCGACGTCACGGGCGCGCTCGCCGCGGCCGCACCGCTCACGGACGCCGGGCAGCCGCTCACGGACGCCGGGCAGCCGGACGCGGGGCGGGGCAGTGACGGGGCGCGAGGCACCCGCGACACGCGGGCGCGCCTCGCGCCCGACGCAGGGGAGCGCCCCGCAGACTCGTGGGGTGAGCGCAGGCAGCGGACGGGCGACGCCCTCGTCGGCGCGCCCCGCGACAGGTGCTGCCCGGCAGCGCCAGGCCGCGCCCCCACGGCAGGCCGCAGCACCGGCCCGCGCCGCCGCAGGCCAGCTGCGACAGGGCGCGCGTCCGGCGTCCGCTCGCGACGCCGCGGCCACCGGGCGGACGCGGCAGGCCCGCACCCCCGGGCGCGCGACGGCCGTCTCCCGGTCCACCGGCACGCTCGAGCGGACCCGGGCACCGCGCCCGCCGCGCCGGGTCCCGGCCCCGGCCAACCCCGTCCGGCGGCAGCGCTGGCTGACCGTCCTCGCGGCGGTCGTCGTGACGATCTTCGTCGGCCGGCTGGTCCAGGTGCAGGTCTTCGAGGCGCCGGGCCTCGCCGCGCAGGCCCGTGACGGGCGCATGACCACGGTGAACGTGCCCGCGCACCGCGGCGACATCACGGACCGCAACGGCGTCGTGCTCGCGACGTCCGTGGACCGGTACACGATCTCGGCGGACCCGTGGGCGATCCAGAAGTTCCGGGGCGGCAGCCGCACCGACGCGGCCGGCAGCCCCGTGGCCGACGGCGCGCTCGGCGTCGCCCAGCTGCTCGCGCCCGTGCTGGGGCGCGACCGGGCCGAGCTCGCGGCGCAGATCAACGGCGACAGCCGGTACGTGGTGCTGGCCCGCAACGTGGAGCCGGACAAGCAGCGCGAGATCAGCGCGCTGCGCCTGGCGGCGGTGATCCGCACCGAGCTCGTCTCCCAGCGGGTCTACCCGCAGAAGACCATCGCGGGCCCGCTCCTCGGCTTCGTCGACGCCGACCAGGTGGGCCAGGGCGGCCTCGAGCGCGCCTTCGACGACCTGCTCGCGGGCCAGGCCGGGTCGGAGACCTTCGAGCGCTCGCTCGACGGCGTCCGCATCCCGGGCGGCCAGTCGATGTCGACCCCCGCCGTGCCCGGCGGCGACGTCCAGCTGACGATCGACAGCGAGGTCCAGTGGAAGGCGCAGTCGTCGCTGGACGACATGGTCCGCAGGTCGGGGGCCGCGTTCGGCATCGCGCTCGTCGTGGACCTCCAGACCGGGGAGATGCTGGCGATCGCGGACTCCGGGTCGGTCGACCCGAACGACCGCAGCAACGCCGACGTCGCCCGCGGCTCCCGCGCGGTGCAGGACATCTTCGACCCGGGCTCCACGGCCAAGGTGATCACGATGGCCGCGGCGCTCGAGACGGGCGCGTGGGCGGTCGACAGCCAGTTCACCGTGCCGTTCCGGTTCACGACGCCGAACGGCCAGTCCTTCCGCGACTCGCACGACCACCCGACGTGGAACCTCACGCTCGCGGGCATCCTGGCGCGGTCGTCCAACACGGGCACCGTGCAGGTCGCCGAGAAGATCCCGCCGCAGGTCCAGTACGACTTCATGCACAAGTTCGGCTTCGGCCAGCCCACGGGGCTCAACCTGCCGGGCGAGTCGAACGGCATCCTGCACCCCGTGGACCGCTGGGACGGGCGCACGCGCTACGCCGTCACGTTCGGCCAGGGCGTCTCCGTCAACGCAGTCCAGGCGCTGGACGTGTTCTCGACCGTCGGCAACGGCGGCGTGAACGTGCCCCCGGTGCTGGTCAAGGGCACGCGCGTCCCCGGCGGCGAGCTCGTGCCGACGGCGCGGGCCGCCGGCACGCGCGTCATCTCCGCGGAGACCTCCACGACGCTGCTGCACATGATGGAGGAGGTCACGGGCGAGGACGGCACGGCGGCGAGCGCCCAGATCCCCGGCTACCGCGTCGCGGGCAAGACAGGCACGGCGCAGATCATCATGCCGGGCAAGGCGACGACGTACATGTCGTCGTTCGTCGGCGTCGCGCCGGCGGACGCCCCGCGGTTCGCCGTCGGCGTGTTCCTCAAGAGCCCGCGGACCTCGATCTACGGCGGCGTCGTCGCCGCGCCGGTGTTCCGCGACGTGATGAGCTTCGTCCTCCAGAAGGAGGGCGTCCCGCCGAGCGCGCCGGCCCCGGACCCGCTCCCGCTGACCTGGTGACGGCCCGCGCGTCTGCCCTGGCCGCCCCGCGTGGCGCGGTACGTCGAGGGCCTCGGAGGCGGCTCCGGGAACCGTTAGGGTCTACTCCGTGACAACCCCGCTCGAACGGATCCGGCCCGCTGCCACCGCGGCCCGCCGGGTACGGGACCTCGCCCACACGTTCGACCTCCGGGCCACGGGCCCGTGGGGGGAGGAGACCGTCACGTCGGTCGCCTCCGACAACCGCGTGGTCTCCATCGGCGACCTGTTCGTGGCCCTGCCGGGCGCCAACGCGCACGGCGCCCGGTTCGCCGCCGACGCGGTCGCGCGCGGCGCCACGGCCGTCCTGACCGACGACGCCGGCGCCGCCCTCCTGGCCGACATGACCGTGCCGGTGCTCGTCGCCGACGACCCGCGCGCGATCCTCGGCCTCGTCGCCGCGTGGGTCTACGGCTCGCCCGCCGAGCACCTGACCACGTTCGCGGTCACGGGCACGAACGGGAAGACGACCACGGCCTACCAGCTCGACCACCTGCTGCGCTCGCTCGGCTTCACGAGCGGCCTCATCGGCACCGTCGAGATGCGCTCGGGGGACCGCGTGCTGCCCTCGCGCCTCACGACGCCCGAGGCCGCCGACCTCCAGGCGCTCCTCGCCGCGATGCGCGAGGACGGCGTCCGCACGCTCGCGATGGAGGTCAGCTCGCACGCCCTGGCGCTGCACCGCGTCGACGGCGTCCGCTACGGCGTCGCCGGGTTCACCAACCTGAGCCAGGACCACCTGGACTTCCACGGCGACATGCAGTCGTACTTCGAGGCCAAGGCGCTCCTGTTCACGCCCGAGCACTCGCGCCGCGCCGTCGTCGTCGTCGACGACGCCTGGGGCGTGCGCATGGCCGACGCCGCTCAGGTGCCCGTCGCCACCCTGCGGACGGTCCCGGACGGCCCGGACGCCGACTGGACGGTCTCCGACGTCGCGCCGCACGGCACCGGCTCCGCGTTCACCGTCACGCACACGGACGGCCGCACGCTGCGCACCTCGACCACGCTCCCGGGCCACTTCAACGTCGCCAACGCGGCGCTCGCGCTCGTCATGGTGGTCGAGGGCGGCGCGCACCTGGAGGACGTGGCCGAGGCGCTCGCGACGGGCGGCGGCCTGGCGGGCGTCGTGCCGGGGCGCATGGAGGTCGTCGGGGCGGGCAGCGAGACCGACCCGCGCGTCGTCGTCGACTTCGCGCACAACACCGAGGCGCTCGAGCTTGCGCTCGGCGCGCTGCGCGCCACCACGCCGGGCAGGCTCGTCGTCGTCTTCGGCGCCACGGGCGACCGGGACAAGGGCAAGCGCCCCGCCATGGGGGCGGCCGCCGTCGCGGGCGCCGACGTCGTCGTCGTGACGGACGACGACCCGCACGGCGAGGACCCGGCCGCCGTCCGCGCCGAGGTGCTCGCCGGCGCGCGTGCCGCCGCCGAGCGGGAGGCCGCGACCCGTACCGTGGAGGTCCGCGAGCAGGCACCGCGGGCCGACGCGATCCGGCAGGTGGTCGCCGAGGCGGCCGCGGGGGACACCGTGCTCATCGCGGGACGGGGCCACGAGACCATCCAGGACGTGGCAGGCGTGGACGTCCTGCTCGACGACCGGGTCGAGGCCCGTGCCGCACTGAACGAGAGGACCGCATGATCCAGCTGACCGCGTCCGAGGTGGCGCAGGCGACGGGCGGCCGCCTGGCCGCCGACCCCGACGTCCGGGTGACCGGGCCTGTGGTCGCCGACTCGCGGCAGGTGGAGCCCGGCGCGCTCTTCGTGGCCATCCCGGGCGAGCACGTCGACGGCGCGGACTTCGCCGCCGGCGCGGTCGCCGACGGCGCCGCCCTGGTGCTCGCGTCGCGCGAGGTCGGGGGCCTGCCGGTCGTCGTCGTCGACGACGTGCCCCGGGCGCTCGGTGACCTGGCCCGTGTGGTGCTGGAGCGCCTGCGGGCCGCGAACCCGGCCGTCAAGGTCTTCAGCATCACGGGATCCGCCGGCAAGACCACCACGAAGGACCTGCTGGGCAGGCTCGTGGCGGAGCAGGACGGCGACACGGTCGCGCCCGTCGGGTCGTACAACAGCGAGGTCGGGCTGCCGCTCACGGTGCTGCGCGGCACCGCGGCGACGCGCAAGCTCGTCCTGGAGCTCGGCGCGGACAAGCCCGGCGACATCGGCTACCTCGCGTCGATCGTGCGGCCGCAGGTCGCGGTCATCCTCATGGTCGGCACGGCGCACATCGAGTTCTTCGGCAGCCAGGACGCCATCGCGAACGCCAAGGCGGAGGTGCTGGAGGGGCTCGTCCCGGGAGGCGTCGCCGTCCTCAACGCGGACGACGAGCGTGTGCTGGGCCTCGCCCCGCGTGCGACCGCCGCGGGGCACCGCGTCGTCACGTTCGGCCGCGTGCCCGCCGCCGACGTCCGCGCCGAGGACGTCACCGTGGACGCCACGGGCCGCGCCTCGTTCACGCTGCGCGTGCGCGCCCGCGTCGCCGCGGCGGGCGAGGTGGCCGACGACCTGCGTCTGCCCGTCTCGCTGCGCCTCGTCGGCGAGCACCACGTCTCCAACGCGCTCGCCGCCGCCACGGCCGCGATCCTCGCCGGGACGTCGCCCGCCGTCGTCGCCGAGCGGCTCTCGGCCGCCGAGCCGGGCAGCCCGCACCGCATGGCGGTCACGGAGCGGCCCGACGGCGTCACGGTCGTCGACGACGCCTACAACGCCAACCCCGAGTCGATGCGGGCCGCGCTGCGCTCCCTGGCCGTCATGGCCGGGCGCGAGCGCCGCTCCGTGGCGGTGCTGGGGGAGATGCGTGAGCTGGGCGCGAACGCCCGCGTGGCGCACCATGAGATCGGGCTCCTCGCGGTCCGACTGAACATCAAGCTGCTCGTCGTCGTCGGCGACGGGGCGTACCACATCCACGAGGGGGCCACGCAGGAGGGCTCCTGGGGGGAGGAGACCGTGTTCGTGCCGGACCTCGACGCCGCGCGCACCGCGCTCGACGAGCTCGTCCGACCGGGCGACGTCGTGCTGGTCAAGGCGTCCAACGGCTCGGGGCTGTGGCGCCTGGGCGACGAGCTGGCCGCCGGCACGCTGGGCGCCGCCCAGTGATCGCGATCCTCGTCGCCACGGGCGTCTCGCTCGTCGTGGCCCTGTTCGGCACGCCGCTGTTCATCCGGTTCCTGGTCCGCAAGAACTACGGGCAGTTCGTCCGGCAGGACGGCCCGACGGCCCACTTCACCAAGCGCGGCACGCCCACCATGGGCGGTGTCGTCATCATCGGGGCGACGCTCATCGGCGTCGGCGCGGCCATGGCGGTGAGCGACAGGTGGCCGAGCGCGACCGTGTGGCTCTCGCTCTACCTCATGACCGGCCTGGGCCTGGTGGGCTTCGCCGACGACTTCACCAAGATCCGCAAGCAGCGCTCCCTGGGCCTGACGCCGCGGGCCAAGATCATCGGCCAGGGGTTCGTGGGCGTCACGTTCGCGATCCTCGCGCTGCAGTTCCCGAACTCGAACTGGCGCACGCCCGCGTCGACACGCATCTCGTTCCTGCGCGACACCAACCTGGACCTCGCGTTCGCGGGCGCCACGGTGGGCCTGATCCTCTTCGTGATCTGGGCGAACTTCCTCATCACCGCCTGGTCGAACGCCGTCAACCTCACGGACGGCCTCGACGGTCTGGCCACCGGCGTCTCCCTCGTGGTGTTCCTCGGCTACGTGCTCGTGGGCATCTGGCAGCTCAACCAGTCGTGCCAGCGCTTCGCCGTGGCGGGGCCACGCTGCTACGAGGTGCGCGACCCGCAGGACATCGCGATCGTCGCGGCCGCCGTCGTCGGCGCGTGCTTCGGGTTCCTGTGGTGGAACGCGAGCCCGGCGAAGATCTTCATGGGCGACACGGGCGCCCTCGCCCTGGGCGGCGCGCTTGCCGCGCTGTCGATCCTGTCGCGCACGCAGATCCTCGCGGCGATCATCGGCGGCATGTTCGTCATCATCGTGATGAGCGACATCATCCAGATCGGCTTCTTCAAGATGACCCGCAGGCGGGTGTTCAAGATGGCGCCCCTGCATCACCACTTCGAGCTCTCGGGGTGGGGCGAGGTCACGATCGTGATCCGGTTCTGGCTCATCGCCGGGCTGTTCGCGGCCCTCGGCATGGGCATCTTCTACGCCGAGTGGGTGGTCTCGTAATGGCGTTCGAGCAGCACGGCGCCGTCGAGCCGCGCGTGCCTCTGGCGCAGGCGCGCGTCCTGGTCGCCGGGCTGGGCGTCACGGGGCGCGCCGTGGCCGGCGCGCTCCCGGGGCACGTCGCGTCCGTGGTCACCACCGCCCCGTCCGGACCGGGTGGCGGCGAGCCCGACGTCCCGCTCCCCGCGGACGACGCCGGGCGTGCCGCGCTGCTGGCCGACGTCGACGTGCTCGTCACGTCGCCGGGGTTCAAGCCGAGCGACCCGCTGCTCGTGGCGGCGGGCGCGGCGGGCGTGCCGGTGTGGAGCGAGGTCGAGCTGGCCTGGCGCCTGCGCGTCGACCGCGCCGACGGCCGGGGCCCCGCCCCGTGGCTCGCCGTCACCGGCACCAACGGCAAGACGACCACGGTCGAGATGCTGGCCGCGATCCTCGACGCCGCCGGGCTGAGCACGCGCGCGGTCGGGAACGTCGGCACCCCGCTCGTCGAGGCGGCCCTCGACCCGACGCTGGACGTCCTCGCGGTCGAGCTGTCGAGCTTCCAGCTGCACTTCGCGCACACCATGGCCGTCGAGGCGGGGGCGATCCTCAACCTCGCGGACGACCACCTCGACTGGCACGGCACCATGGCCGCCTACGGCGCCGACAAGGGCCGCATCTTCGAGCGGGCGACCGTCGCGTGCGTCTACAACGCCGCCGACGCCGCCACCGAGCACGAGGTCCGCGAGGCCGACGTCGCCGACGGCACCCGGGCGGTCGGGTTCTCGCTCGGCGCCCCCGCGCCCGGGCAGCTCGGCGTCGTCGAGGACGTGCTGGTGGACCGCGCGTTCCACGCGCCCGCCGACGCCGTCGACCGGCTGACCTATGCCGCCGAGCTCGGCACGTTCGCCGACCTCGAGCACCTGGCCCCCGGCGGGGCGCTGCCGCCGCACGTCGTGGCCAACGCGCTCGCCGCCGCGGCGCTCGCCCGGGCGCACGGCGTGCCCGCCGCCGCCGTGCGCGACGGCCTGCGCGCGTTCCGCCCCGGCGGGCACCGCATCCAGCAGGTCGGCGCGATCGACGGCGTCACGTACGTCGACGACTCGAAGGCCACGAACGCGCACTCCGCCGCGGCCTCGCTCGCGGGCTTCCCCGCGGGGTCGGTCGTGTGGGTCGCGGGCGGCCTGGCCAAGGGGTCACGGTTCGACGAGCTCGTCGCCTCGCGCGCGGACCGGCTGCGCGCCGCCGTCGTCATCGGCGTCGACCCGGAGCCGTTCACAGACGCGCTCGGCCGACACGCGCCCGAGATCCCCGTGGTCGTGGTCGACCCCGGAGAGACTGACTCCGTGATGCGCCGCGCCGTCGAGGCGGCACGGTCCCTCGCCCAGCCGGGCGACACCGTGCTCCTCGCCCCGGCCGGCGCCTCGCAGGACCAGTTCCGCTCGTACGCGCAGCGGGGCGACGCCTTCGCCGCGGCGGTGGAGGCGATGCGGTAGCGGGAGAGGTCAGCATGGCGGTCACCACGAGCACGGGCTCCGGCACCCACGAGCGGCAGTGGCTCGGCCAGTGGAACTCCGCCGTCACGTCCTACTACTCGCTGACCGGCGCGACGGGGCTGCTGCTCGTCGTCGGCCTGATCATGGTGCTGTCGAGCTCGACCATCACCTCGATCGCCGCGGGCCACTCGCCGTACGCCGAGTTCGTGCGCCAGGGGCAGTTCTTCCTCATGGGGCTGCCCGTGATGATCGTCGCGGCCCGGCTGCCCGTGCGCTGGTACAAGCGGTTCGCCTGGCCCGCGCTCCTCGTGGCGCTCGGCCTGCAGTCCCTGACCCTGATCCCCGCGCTGGCCCGCACGCAGGGCGGCAACTCCGGCTGGATCTCCCTGGGCGGCTTCACCATGCAGCCCGCCGAGGTGGGCAAGCTCGCCCTCACGATCTGGCTCGGCCACGTCCTGGGGCGCAAGCAGCGGATGCTCGGCAAGTGGAGCCACACGCTGCTCCCCGCCGCCCCGGGCGCCGTGCTCGTCATCGGGCTCGTCCTGCTCGGGCACGACCTCGGCACGGCGCTCGTCGTCTGCGGGCTCGTGCTCGGGGCGTTCTGGGTGGCGGGCGCACCGGCCCGCCTGCTTGCCCTCGGTGGTGGCATGGCCGCGGTGATCGTCGGCTACGTGTTCGTCCTGGGCTCCAGCAACCGCGTCAGCCGCATCCTGGCTGCCTACGACCCGAACTGCGACGTCACGAGCATCTGCTACCAGACGCAGCACGGCCTCTTCGCGCTCGGCACGGGCGGCCTGTTCGGCGTCGGGCTCGGGGCCAGCCGCGAGAAGTGGCGCTACCTGCCCGAGGCGCACAACGACTTCATCTACGCCATCATCGGCGAGGAGCTCGGCCTGTTCGGCACCCTCATGGTGCTCGGCCTGTTCGTCGCCCTCGGCATCGCGATGAGCCGCGTCGTGCGCCGCCACCCCGACCCCTTCGTGAAGATCACGACGGCCGCCGTGGCGTGCTGGGTGGTGGGCCAGGCGTTCATCAACATCGGCGTCGTCATCGGGATCATCCCGGTCATCGGCGTGCCGCTGCCGCTCGTGTCCGCGGGCGGCTCCGCCCTGGTGACCACCATGGCCGCGCTCGGCATGGTCATCTCGTTCGCGCGCTCCGAGCCGGGCGCCGCCGAGGCGCTCGCGGCGCGGGGCAGCGTGGTGCGCCGCTCGCTGGCCGTGCTCGGCGTCCGGCGGAGGCCCGGCCGGCGGCGGTGACCCCCCGCGGCTCCCGGTAGGGTCGTCGTCTGTGAGTGACAGCCCCGTCCAGTCCGTCGTGCTCGCCGGCGGTGGTACCGCCGGCCACGTGAACCCCCTGCTCGCCGTCGCGGACGAGCTCCGCGCCCGGGAGCCCGGGGCCAAGGTGCTCGTGCTCGGCACGACGACGGGCCTTGAGGCCGACCTCGTGCCCGCGCGCGGCTACCCCCTGTGGCCCGTGCCCCGCGTGCCGCTGCCGCGCCGCCCCTCCGCCGACCTGCTGACGCTGCCCGGCAAGCTCAGCGCCGCGGTCAAGGCCGCCGAGGCCGCGATCGACCAGATCGACGCGCAGGCCGTCGTCGGGTTCGGCGGGTACGTCTCCACGCCCGCCTACCTCGCCGCCCGGCGCCGCGGCGTGCCCGTGGTCATCCACGAGCAGAACGCCCGTCCCGGCCTCGCGAACAAGCTCGGCGCCCGCTGGGCCGCGCGCGTGGGCCTGACGTTCGAGGGCACCGCGCTGCGCGGCGGCGTCGTCACGGGCCTGCCGCTGCGGCGCGAGATCGCCGCGCTCGTGGACCAGCGCGACGCCGACGCCGCGGGCACGCGCGTCGCGGCCGCCGACGCCCTGGGCCTCGACCCCACCCGGCCCACCCTGCTCGTCACCGGCGGCTCGTCGGGCGCGCTGAGCGTCAACGCGGCCGTCGTCGGGGCGGCCGCGGAGCTGCTGGCCGCCGGCGCCCAGGTGCTGCACCTGACCGGCCGCGGCAAGGACGGGCCGGTCCGCGAGGCGCTGGCCCGCATCGACCCGCTCACCGACACCGACCGCTACCACGTGCGTGAGTACCTCTCCGAGATGCACCACGCGCTCGCCGTCGCCGACCTCGTCGTCGCCCGCTCCGGCGCCGGCACGGTGTGCGAGCTCGCCGCCCTCGGCATCCCGGCCGTGTACGTGCCGCTGCCCGTCGGCAACGGCGAGCAGCGCCTCAACGCGACGCCGCTCGTCCGCGCCGGCGGCGGCCTGCTGGTCGACGACGCCGACCTCACGCCCGCGTGGGTCGCCGCGCACGTGCCCGCCCTCCTGGCCGACACCGCCCGCCTCGCCGCGATGGCGGAGGCCGCCCGGTCGACGGGCGTGCGCGACGCCGCCGCCCGCGTCGCCGACCTCGTCGAGCAGGCCGTCGCGGAGGCGGGCCGATGAGCGCCGCCCTCCCGGTCGAGCACCTCGGCCGCGTCCACCTCATCGGCGTCGGCGGCGCGGGCGTCTCCGTCGTCGCGCGGCTCCTCGCCGCCTGCGGCGTCGACGTCCAGGGCTCCGACGCCGCCGACGGCCCCGCGCTCGCCGCGCTGCGCGAGGACGGCGTGCGCGTCTGGGTCGGCCACGACGCCGCCCACGTCGTCGGCGCGGACGGCAGCCCGCTGGTCGACACCGTCGTCGTCTCCTCCGCGGTGCGCGAGACCAACCCCGAGCTCGCCGCCGCGCGCGCCGCCGGGATCCGCGTGCTGCACCGCTCCGAGGCGCTCGCCTCGCTCATGCTCGGGCAGCGCGCCGTCGCCGTCGCGGGCGCCCACGGCAAGACGACGACGTCCGCGATGGTCGCCACCGTGCTGCGCGCGGCCGGCGTCGACGCGTCCTTCGCCATCGGGGGCACCGTGCGGGTGCGCGCCGACGACGGGTCCGTCACCGCCGTCCCCGGCGGGCACCGCGGCACGTCCGACGTGCTCGTCGCCGAGGCCGACGAGTCCGACGGCTCCTTCCTGAACTACGCCCCGACGGTCGCCGTCGTCACCAACGTCGAGCCCGACCACCTCGACCACTACGGCACGCGTGAGGCCTTCGACGCCGCGTTCGTCGCCTTCGCCGGCCGCCTGCGCCCCGGCGGCGTCCTGGTCGCGTGCGCGGACGACGCCGGCGCCACGGCGCTCGCGGCCGCGCACCGCGCGAACGGCGGCACCGTCGTCACGTACGGGACGACGCCGGACGCCGACGTCGTGGTGCGCGACGTCGTCTCGGGCGCGGACGGCGCCTCGGCCACCGTGAGCGGCGGCCCGCTGGGCGATGCGCCGCAGCCGCTGCGCCTGGCGGTCGCCGGCGCGCACAACGTCCTCAACGCCGCCGCGGCCGTCGTCACGGCGGCGCTGCTCGGCACGCCGGCCGCCGACGCCGTCGCGGGCGCGTCCGCGTTCGTGGGCACGGGCCGGCGCTTCGAGCCGCGCGGCGCGGCCGGCGACGTCCGCGTCGTCGACGACTACGCCCACCACCCCACGGAGATCGAGGCGCTGCTGCGCGCGGCGCGGCCCGTGGCCGGCGACGGCCGCGTGCTGGTGCTGTTCCAGCCGCACCTCTACTCGCGCACGCGCATCTTCGCCGACCGCTTCGCCGCGGCGCTCGCCCTCGCGGACGAGGTCGTCGTCACGGGCATCTACAAGGCCCGCGAGGACGTCGACCCGTCGGTCACGGCCCGCACGATCACCGACCTGCTGCCGGCGACGGCGTCGGGCGGGGGCGTGCGTGCCGTCGATGACAAGCACGAGGCGGCCCGTGTCGTCGCCTCCCTGGCACGGCCCGGAGACCTCGTGATCACCGTGGGTGCGGGCGACGTCACGGACCTGGGGCCGGAGATCCTCGCCGCGCTCGCGCGCTGATCGGGCCCCGGAACGCCGGGAGGCCGGGCCGGTGGACGCGGACGGCCGGAGGTCGCGCCGCCGGAGGTCTGGACGCCGGACGCCGCCGAGTGCGGGCGGCCCGGCGGGGGATACCCGGATCGGGTGCGGGTCCGCGGCAGGATAGGCGCGTGCGTCCCCCTGCCCGGCCCCGCGTGCCTCCGAAGCCAGCCGTCGCGAAGCCCGCGGCGCCGGCGTCGAGCCCCCGAGGCCCGCGAGGACCGGGACGACGCAGCAGGGTGCCCGGACCGAGGCGATCCCGCGGCCCGCGACGGGCACGAACCCCCGCACGGGAGCGAACCCGCGCACCGGCGCCGGCCCGCGCACCGAGGCCGTGCCGCGCCCCCGCACGGGGTCGGTCCCGCGGACGGGCTCCATCCCGCGGACCGGCTCGACCCCGCAGCCGCGCGGCCAGGTCCGCGGCCGCCCCACGGTCTCGACGGCGATGACGCGCCGTCTCGCCGAGAAGCGGGCGATGCGGCGCCACCGCGTGCTCAAGACGCTCTCCCTGTGGACCGCCGCGGCCGTCGCGCTCGGCGTCGTCGTCTGGGGTGCGTTCTTCTCGCCGCTGCTCGCCCTGGACGCCCAGCGCGTCGAGATCACCGGCCAGGGAACGACGATCGACGTCGCCCAGGTCCAGGCCGTCGTGGCCGAGAAGGCGGGCATGCCGATGCCGCGCCTCGACACCATCGACCTGCGCAACCGGATCCTCGAGCTGGGCGGTGTCAAGGACGTCAGGATCACGCGCGCCTGGCCGCACGGGCTCGGCGTGGCGCTCACGTCGCGCGAGCCCGTTGCGGCGGTCCCGGCCGACGACGGCGTCGCGCTCGTCGACGCCGACGGCGTCCGCGTGGGCACGGTGCCCGACCGGCCGGAGGGCCTCCCGGAGGTCCGGGTGGGCCTCGGCGCCGACGACGCGCCCGCGCTCCAGGCCGCGCTGCGCGTGCTCGCAGGCCTGCCGCCCGAGCTCGCGTCGCAGGTCACGCGCGTGACCGCGACCACGCGCGACGACGTCCAGACGACGCTCGCCTCGGGCCAGACCGTCAAGTGGGGGAGCGACCAGCGCATGGCGCTCAAGGTCGCCGTCGTCCAGACCCTGCAGCAGGCGGCGCCCGACGCGTCGGTGTACGACGTGCGGTCGCCGGACCTCCCGGTGACCCGTTGACCGTCACGCCGCCCGACGCGCGGACCACGCGGAGGCGACACGCCGGACCGCATCCCGCCCGGGTCACACCGGGCCGCTTACCGTCGGACGCAGCAGCAACCTGACATAACTCTGACCCTCAAGTCGAACCTTAGGGTTGGCCGACGAGGGCCCGGGGGAGTCGGGGACGAGGATCGACCCGAGAGGCATCGACGTGGCAACTCCGCAGAACTACCTGGCAGTGATCAAGGTGGTGGGTATCGGCGGCGGCGGCGTGAACGCTGTGAACCGCATGATCGAGGTCGGGCTCAAGGGCGTCGAGTTCATCGCGATCAACACCGACGCCCAGGCGCTGCTGATGTCGGACGCCGACGTCAAGCTCGACGTCGGGCGCGAGCTCACGCGCGGCCTCGGCGCCGGCGCCGACCCCGAGGTCGGGCGCAAGGCGGCCGAGGACCACCAGGAGGAGATCGAGGAGGTCCTGCGCGGGGCCGACATGGTCTTCGTGACCGCGGGCGAGGGCGGCGGCACCGGCACGGGCGGCGCGCCCGTCGTCGCGCGCATCGCCCGCTCGCTCGGCGCGCTGACCGTCGGCGTCGTCACGCGCCCGTTCACGTTCGAGGGCCGCCGCCGCTCGGTCCAGGCCGAGCAGGGCATCGAGGCGCTCCGCGAGGAGGTCGACACCCTCATCGTCATCCCGAACGACCGGCTGCTGCAGATGTCGGACCGCAACGTCTCGGCGATCGCGGCGTTCCACTCGGCCGACCAGGTGCTGCACTCGGGCGTCCAGGGCATCACGGACCTCATCACCACGCCGGGCCTCATCAACCTCGACTTCGCCGACGTCAAGTCGGTCATGCAGGGTGCGGGCTCCGCGCTCATGGGCATCGGCTCGGCCCGCGGCGAGGACCGCGCGGTCCAGGCCGCCGAGCTCGCCATCTCCAGCCCGCTGCTGGAGGCGTCGATCGACGGCGCCCACGGCGTGCTGCTCTCCATCCAGGGCGGTTCCGACCTCGGCCTCTTCGAGGTCCACGAGGCCGCCCGCCTGGTCCAGGAGGCCGCGCACCCCGAGGCCAACATCATCTTCGGCACGGTCATCGACGACGCCCTGGGCGACGAGGTGCGCGTCACCGTCATCGCCGCGGGCTTCGACGGCGGCGTGCCGCAGGTCCGCAAGGGCGGCCTCGGCCAGATCGCCGGCCAGCCGGCCCGGCCGACCGTGACGACGACGCCCACCGGGCACGTCGCAGTCGCCGCCGGCCCGGCCACAGTGCCGGTCCCGCAGCCGCCGGTCACGGGCGCACACACGCTCCCGCGGCCGATCCCTGCCGACCCCGACGACGTGCCCGCGAGCCTGCAGCCCGTCGCGGCCCGCGCGTCCGTCGTGGTCGAGGAGGCCCAGGGGGTCACCGTCGAGCGCCCGGTCGAGGTGCCGCGCATCTGGAACGAGGCTCCTCCCAAGGAGGAGCTCGACGTCCCCGACTTCCTCAAGTGACCGTAGGCGCACCCGTTCTGGAGGGGTGCCGGGGATGACGTCCGTCCTCGGCACCCCTCCGGGCTGGTCGCAGGAGGGTCTCTTCCCGGACGAGGTCGGCGCGGGGCTGCTCCGGGTCGACCTCGGCGCCGGCGTGGTCGCGGGCTTCACGACGCGGCACGGCGGCGTCAGCCCCGCCCCGTGGTCGTCGCTCGACCTCGGCGCGTCCACCGGGGACGACGCGGCCCGCGTGCGCGAGAACCGCTCGCGCGTCGGCGCGTGGCTGGGCGCTCCGGTGGCGTTCGCGCACCAGGTGCACGGCGACGACGTCCTCGTGCTCGGCGAGTCCGAGCGGGCCGAGTGGGCGTCGGAGGCGCCGCCCGTGGCGGCGGGGGAGGCCGACGCTGTCGTGACGTCGGCGGCCGGCCTCGGCCTCGGCGTCCTCGTCGCGGACTGCGTGCCCGTGCTGCTGGCCGACCCCGCCGCGCGTGTCGTCGGCGTCGCGCACGCGGGCCGCGGCGGCGTGCGGCTCGGCGTCGTGCACCGCGTCGTCGACGCGATGCTCGCGGCCGGCGCGACCACGTCGGGCCTGCGGGCCGCCGTCGGCCCCGCCGTGTGCGGGCGGTGCTACGAGGTCCCGGCCGCGATGCGCGACGACGTCGCCGCCGTCGTGCCCGCCGCGCACGCGACGACGCGGGCCGGGACACCCGCGCTCGACCTGCCGGCCGCGGTGCTCGCCCAGCTGGCCGCGAGCGGCGTGCGCGACGTCGTCCACGTCGACCGCTGCACCCTCGAGGACCCCGACCTGTTCTCGCACCGCCGCGCCACCGCCGCCGGGAGCACTACGGGGCGTCAGGCCGGAGTGGTCGTCCTGTCATGAACGCGCACGTCCCGGCATCGGCGTGTCGCGCGTTCCTTACCGTGTCCACGCGGCTAGCGTCAAGACACCGACCACAGGCGCGACGAACGGAGTAGGGGCGATGGCCGGAGCGCTGCGCAAGACGATGCTGTACCTGGGGCTCGCCGACGACCAGGGACAGTCCGAGAACTACGCCGACGAGTACGGCGACGACTTCGGGGACGAGCTGGAGGCACCCGTGCGTGACCGCGACGAGTACCCGGCGGAGGTGACGCCTCTGCGTCGCCCCGCGCTGCGTGAGGTCGCACCTGCGTCCGACCTGCGCCGCATCACCACGATCCACCCGCGGTCGTACAACGACGCCCGCCTCATCGGCGAGGCGTTCCGCGGCGGCACCCCGGTGATCATGAACCTGTCCGACATGGACGACGCCGACGCCAAGCGCCTCGTCGACTTCTCGGCCGGCCTGATCTTCGGCCTGCACGGCGCGATCGAGCGGGTCACCAACAAGGTGTTCCTCCTGTCGCCCGAGCACGTCGAGATCACGGGCGAGGAGGACGTCGAGGGTCCGACGGCCAAGGCGCCCGGCCGCTTCTACAACCAGAGCTGACGTCCGGTCGGCGCCGCTCGCTCCTCCGACGGCGGACACCCGTTCCCGGGTGCCCGCCGTCGGCGTCCCAGCCCGTAGGGTGGCGGCGTGGCAACCGTCTTTCACGTCATCGGGTTCGTGCTCTGGCTCTACCTGCTGTGCCTCGTGGTGCGCATGGTGCTCGACTGGGTCCAGTTCTTCGCGCGCGACTGGCGCCCCACGGGCGCGGTCCTGGTGATCGCCGAGGCGGTCTACACGGTCACCGACCCGCCGCTGCGCCTGGTGCGGCGCCTGATCCCGCCCCTGCGGATCGGGAACGTCGGCCTGGACATCGGGTTCATGCTCGTGTTCTTCGTCGTCCTGATCCTGTCGAACGTCTTCTCCGGCTGGCGCTGATCCGGCAGGCACGTGCGCACGACGTGCACGAACCGTGAGCGACCGGCGACGTCGCGGTGCCCCGACCAGTCGTGTCGGCTACCGTGGTCGTTCGAACGACCGGACGAACCCTACGAGCGTGAGGTGAAACGATGGCGCTGCTGACCGCAGAGGACATCCTCAACAAGAAGTTCGCGGCGACGAAGTTCCGCGAGGGTTATGACGTCGAGGAGGTCGACGACTTCCTCGACGAGGTCGTGCGCACCCTCTCCGCCGTGCAGGAGGAGAACGAGGAGCTGCGGTCCAAGCTTGCCGCTGCCGAGCGCCGCGTCGCGGAGCTCTCGCGGTCCGACGCCGCGGCCGCCGCCGCCCCGGCCCCCGTCGCGGCCGCTCCCGTGGCCGCCCCCGTGGCCCCGCCCCGAAGACGGCCGAGCCCGAGTCCGCCACCGGCATGCTCCAGCTCGCGCAGAAGCTGCACGACGACTACGTGCGCTCGGGCCAGGAGGAGGGCGACCGCCTCATCTCCGAGGCCAAGTCTGAGGGCTCCCGCATCGTGCGCGAGGCCGAGGAGACGAGCCACCGCACGCTCTCGCAGCTCGAGCAGGAGCGCTCGCTCCTGGAGCGCAAGATCGACGAGCTCCGCCTGTTCGAGCGCGACTACCGCACGCGCCTGAAGAGCTTCCTGCAGAACCTCCTCGGCGACCTCGACGCCCGCGGCTCGGCCCTGCCGTCCCGCAACGCGCAGGCGCAGGGTTCGACCCCGCAGCTCTGAGGTCGAACCTCGCGCACGACGGTCCGGAAGGGCCCGCACGGCAGATGCCCCGCCTGGGCGTGGCATATGTTGTGCGGGCCCTTCCGTACCTCTACGCTGCGGAGACTCCGAGCGAAGGGGACCGCGAATGAGCAAGGCCACGCACGCGACCGAGCCCACGGTCAAGGAACTCCTCAAGCAGACCTTCCCCGACCTGGCACGGGACGTGAAGGACTTCCCGGTGCGCGACGGCGAGGACCCGTGGACGCTCGCGGAGATCCAGGCGCTGGCCGGCGACCTGCTCGCCGACCGCGACCGCCTCGAGCGCGAGCTCGCCGCGGCCGACAAGGACCTGTCGGAGCTCCTGCGCAACTCCGGCGACGGCGCCGGCGACGACCAGGCCGACTACGGCTCGAGCGCCCTGGAGCGCGAGCAGGAGCTCACGCTCGTCAACAACATGCGCGACCTGCTCGCGCAGACCAAGCACGCGATCGACCGCATCAAGGCAGGCACCTACGCGACGTGCGAGGTGACCGGCCTGCCCATCGGCAAGGCGCGCCTCCAGGCGTTCCCCCGGGCCACCCTGTCGGTCGAGGCCAAGGCGCGCGAGGAGCGGCGCTGACGCGGCCTCGTCGCGGTGACGCGCACCCTAGACTGGCGGGCGATGTCTACCGAACCCGACGCCACGCCCGTCGTCCCTGACCCCGCCGTGCCCGACGACGGTGCGGCGCCGCAGCCCGGCCGGCCCAGCCGTCGCCTGGTCGTCGCCACCTTCGCGCTCGCCGCGCTGGTGATCGCCGTGGACCAGCTCACGAAGCAGTGGGCGCTGTCCGCGCTCGAGCTCGGTGCGCCGCAGCGCAACCTCCTGGGCGAGTTCCTCTCGCTGCGCCTCGTGAAGAACCCGGGCGCCGCGCTCAGCATCGGGTACGGGTACACCTGGGTGCTGACGATCGTGGTGGTGGTCGTCGTGGCCGTCATCGTGCGCGTGATCAGCAGGATCCGCTCGCGGGCCTGGGCGGTGACGCTCGGCCTGCTGCTGGGCGGCGCCCTGGGCAACCTCGGTGACCGGCTGTTCCGCGAGCCGGGCTTCGCGCACGGGCACGTGGTCGACTTCATCGGCTACTGGAACTGGTTCACCGGGAACGTCGCAGACATCGCGATCGTCGTGGCCGCGGTCATGCTCGCCCTCCTGTCGCTCATGGGTGTCGGCCTCGACGGGACGCGCGAGTCGCACCAGGCCCCGGCGAAGGACGCCGCCGAGACCGGGCCCGAGGCCTGATGGCGCTGCGGACCCTCCCGGTCCCCGACGGGCTCGCGGGCGAGCGCGTCGACGCGGCGCTGGCCCGCATGCTCGGGTTCTCGCGCACCCAGGCCGCCGACCTGGCCGCCGCGGGGCGGTGCTCCTCGACGGGCGGCCCGTCGGCAAGTCCGACCGCCTGACGGCCGGCTCGTGGCTCGAGGTGGACGTGCCCGACCCGTCGTCCGCGCCCGTCGTCGAGCCCGAGCCCGTGCCCGGCATGGGCATCGCCTACGAGGACGACGACGTCGTCGTCGTGGACAAGCCCGTCGGGGTCGCGGCGCACCCGTCGCCCGGCTGGACGGGGCCGACGGTCGTCGGCGCCCTGGCCGCCGCCGGCTACCGCGTGTCGACGTCGGGGGCCGCCGAGCGGCAGGGGATCGTGCACCGGCTCGACGTCGGGACGTCGGGGCTCATGGTCGTCGCCAAGAGCGAGGCCGCGTACACGGGGCTCAAGCGGGCCTTCAAGGAGCGGACGGTCGAGAAGGTGTACCACGCGCTCGCGCAGGGGCACCCGGAGCCGACGGTCGGCACGATCGACGCGCCCATCGGGCGGCACCCGTCCAACGACTGGCGGTTCGCCGTCGTCGCGGACGGCAAGCCGTCGGTGACGCACTACGAAGTGCTCGAGATGCTCCCCGCGGCGTCGCTCGTCGAGGTGCACCTCGAGACGGGGCGCACGCACCAGATCCGCGTGCACTTCTCCGCGGTGCGCCACTCGCTGGTGGGCGACCTGACCTACGGCGCCGACCCGGTGCTCGCCTCGCACACCGGGCTGACCCGGCAGTGGCTGCACGCCGTGCGGCTCGGGTTCGAGCAGCCGGTGACGGGGGAGTGGGTGTCGGTGACGTCGGAGTACCCGCAGGACCTGGCGGCCGCGCTCGAGACCGTCCGGGGTGCCTACGGTGGCTGACGTGCTCACGGTCGAGCGCGTGACGACGCCCGCGCAGCTCGCGGAGGCGTTCGCCGTCCGCACGGACGTCTTCGTCGTCGAGCAGCAGGTGCCCGAGGAGCTCGAGCTCGACGAGCTCGACCATGCCGCGACGACGACGCACGTCGTCGCGCGCGCGGCGTCCGGGGAGGTGGTCGGCACGGCCCGGCTGCTGACGGACCCGGCGCACCCGGGCGAGGTGCACGTCGGGCGCGTCGCCGTGCGGGCCGCCGCGCGCGGGAGCGGCGCCGGCGCGGCGCTCATGCGTGCGCTCGAGGAGGTCGCGCTGGCCGAGCACGCCGGGCCGGGCGGGACCGTGACGGTCCTGCTGTCCGCGCAGGTGCAGGCGATCGGGTTCTACGAGCGGCTCGGGTACGTCGTCGACGGACCCGTGTACCTGGACGCGGGCATCGACCACCGGGACGCGGCGAAGGTGCTCGGCGCCTGACCTCGCCGGCGCCCGTCGGCGAGAGGCGCCGTGGCCGTCGACACGCGCTCGCGCGGCCTTCGTGTCGGTAGGGCGTGGAAGACTCGGTCCGTGCCTGCGACCGACGACTTCGTCCACCTTCACGTCCACACCGAGTACTCGATGCTCGACGGCGCGTCGCTGCTCGACGGTCTCTTCCAGCGCGTGACCGACCAGGGCATGTCGGCCATCGCGATGACCGACCACGGCAACCTGCACGGGGCGTACGACTTCTACTCCAAGGCGAAGCGGGCCGGCGTCAAGCCGATCATCGGCATCGAGGCGTACCTCACGCCGGGCACCGCGCGCGGGGACCGCACGCGCGTGCGCTGGGGCAAGGGCGAGACGGCGGAGGAGGGCGGCGACGACGTCTCGGGCGGCGGCGCGTACACCCACCTGACGATGTGGTCGGAGACCACCGAGGGCATGCACAACCTCTTCCGGCTCTCGTCGCTCGCGAGCCTCGAGGGCTACTACTTCAAGCCGCGCATGGACAAGGAGCTGCTCCAGCGGTACAGCAAGGGGCTCATCGTCTCGACGGGCTGCCCCAGCGGCGCCGTCCAGACGCGCCTGCGCCTCGGGCAGTACGACGAGGCGGTGCGCGAGGCGGGCGAGCTCCAGGACATCTTCGGGCGCGAGAACGTCTACCTCGAGCTCATGGACCACGGCATCTCGATCGAGAAGCGGGTCCGTGACGACCTGCTCAGGCTCGGGCGCCAGCTCGGCATCAAGCCCGTGGCCACGAACGACTCGCACTACAACAACCCGGAGGACGCCAGCGCGCAGGAGGCGCTGCTGTGCGTGAACTCCGGCAGCCGGCTCTCCGAGCCGACGTACGCGCAGGGCGGCAAGCGGTTCGCGTTCGACGGGAACGGCTACTACATCAAGTCCGCGCAGGAGATGCGCGACCTGTGGGGCAAGCAGGGCCTGGTCGAGGCGTGCGACACGACGCTCGAGATCGCCGAGCGGTGCGACGTCGAGTTCGTCGAGTCGACCGGCGGGTACATGGCCCGGGCCGACATCCCCGCGGACGAGACCGAGGAGAGCTGGTTCCGCAAGGAGGTCTGGCGCGGCATCGAGACGCGCTACCCCGGCGACAAGCTCACCCAGGAGGTCCGCGACCGCGTCGAGATGGAGCTCGGCGTCGTCGCGCAGAAGGGGTACTGCGGGTACTACCTCGTGGTCGCCGACTTCATCCAGTGGTCCAAGCGCAACGGCATCCGCGTCGGGCCTGGCCGTGGCTCCGGTGCCGGCTCGATCGCCGCGTACGCGCTGCGCATCACCGACCTGGACCCGCTCGAGCACGGGCTCTTCTTCGAGCGCTTCCTCAACCCCGAGCGCCCCTCGATGCCCGACTTCGACATCGACTTCGACGACCACCGCCGCGGCGAGGTCATCGCGTACGTCACCGAGAAGTACGGCACCGAGCGCGTCGCGCAGATCGCCACGTTCGGCCGGATCAAGGCCAAGGCCGCGATCAAGGACGCCGCGCGCATCCTCGAGTACGACTTCGCCACGGGCGACCGCATCACCAAGGCGCTCCCGCCGGACGTCATGGGCAAGTCGATCAAGCTCAAGGCGATCTTCGACGAGAAGGACCCCCGCTACGCGGAGGCCGCGGAGTTCCGCACCCTGCACGACACGGACCCCAACGTCCAGAAGATCTACAAGACCGCGCTGGGCCTCGAGGGCCAGATCCGCCAGACGGGCGTCCACGCCGCCGGCGTCATCATGTCGAGCGAGCCGATCATCGACGTTGTCCCGATCATGGACCCCAAGGGCGACGGCCAGGTGATCACGCAGTTCGAGTACCCCATGGCCGAGGCGCTCGGCCTGGTCAAGATGGACTTCCTCGGCCTGTCCAACCTCCACACGCTCGAGGACGCCCTGGAGAGCATCCGGGCCAACCGCGGCCAGGACCTCGTCCTCGAGGACGTCCCGTTCGACGACCGGGCGACGTACGAGCTCATGGGCCGCGGCGACACGCTGGGCGTGTTCCAGCTCGATGGCAGCGGCATGCGCGCGCTGCTCCGCTCGATGCAGCCCGACGTCTTCGCCGACATCACGGCCGTCTCCGCCCTGTACCGCCCGGGCCCGATGGGCGCCGACTCGCACAACAAGTACGCGCACCGCAAGAACGGCCGGCAGCCGATCGAGCCGATCCACCCCGAGCTGGCCGAGGCGCTCGAGCCCGTGCTGGGGGAGACCTACGGCCTGATCGTGTACCAGGAGCAGGTCATGGCGATCGCCCAGGTGCTCGCCGGGTACTCGCTGGGCGCCGCAGACAACATGCGCCGCGTCATGGGCAAGAAGAAGAAGGCCGAGCTCGACAAGCAGTTCGACGGCTTCGAGGCCGGCATGATCGAGCGCGGCTTCTCGAAGAGTGCGGTCAAGACGCTGTGGGACATCCTCGTCCCGTTCGCCGACTACGCCTTCAACAAGTCGCACTCGGCGGCGTACGGCGTCGTCACGTACTGGACCGCGTACCTCAAGGCGAACTACCCGGCCGAGTACATGGCCGCGCTCCTGCAGTCCGTCAAGGACGACAAGGACAAGATGGCGCTCTACCTCAACGAGTGCCGCCGCATGCGCATCACGGTCCTCCCGCCGGACGTCAACGACTCCGCGGCCAAGTTCACGGCCGTCGGCACCGACATCCGGTTCGGCCTGAGCGCCGTGCGCAACGTCGGGACCAACGTCGTCGCCGCGATCGTCGAGGCGCGCGAGACCGCGGGCAAGTTCACCTCGTTCACCGACTTCCTGGACAAGGTGCCGGCGGTGGTCTGCAACAAGAGGACCATCGAGTCGCTCATCAAGGCCGGCGCGTTCGACTCGCTCGAGACGTCCCGCCGCGCGCTGCTCGTGGTGCACGAGCAGGCCGTCGACTCCGTCATCGCGGTCAAGCGCAAGGAGGCCGAGGGTCAGTTCGACCTGTTCGCGGGCTTCGGCGGTCCCGACGACGCGGGGATGTCGTTCAGCGTCGACGTGCCCGATCTGCCCGACTGGGACAAGAAGCAGAAGCTCGCGTTCGAGCGCGAGATGCTCGGCCTCTACGTCTCCGACCACCCGCTGTCCGGGCTGGAGCACGTGCTCGCCCGCTCCGCGGACACGTCCATCGCCGCGCTCGTGGGCGACGAGGGCCGTCCCGAGAACTCGACGGTGACCGTCGCGGGGCTCATCACGAGCCTGCAGCGCAAGATGTCCAAGAACGGCAACCCTTGGGCGGCCGTGACCGTCGAGGACCTCGAGGGCTCCGTCGAGGTGATGTTCTTCGGCGAGACGTACCTGGCGTACTCGACGGCGCTCGCGGAGGACCAGGTGGTCGCCGTGCGCGGCCGGGTCCGGCGCCGCGACGACCAGCTCTCGCTCCAGGCCATGGAGGTGGCGCTGCCCGACACGTCGGCGGTGGCCGACGCGCCCGTCCAGGTCACCGTGCCGCACACGCGCTGCGTCGAGCCGGTCATGGTGCGGCTGCGCGAGGTGCTGGGCGCCCACCCCGGGTCGGCGGAGGTGCACCTGACCGTCGTCGAGCCCGGGAAGCGGACCGTGGTGCGGGCGGCGGACACCCTGCGGGTCGAGAAGTCGCCCGCCCTGTTCGGCGACCTCAAGGCGTTGCTGGGGCCCGCGTGCCTGGGCTGAGCGAGCGGTGGGCCGACGACGGGTCAGCCGACCACCGCTTCCGCGTCGTCCCCGCGGCCTACGTGTTCCTGCTGCGGGAGACGCCGAGCGGCCCCGACGAGGTGCTGCTCCAGCTGCGGCAGGGCACCGGGTTCATGGACGGCCACTGGGCCGCGGGCGCGGCCGGCCACGTCGAGGCGGACGAGTCCGTGCTCGGCGCCGCCGTGCGCGAGGCGCGCGAGGAGCTCGGCGTCACGATCGACCCCGCCGACCTGAGCCCCCTGACGGTCATGCACCGCGGCCAGCCGGGCGGCCCTGCCCTCGATCAGCGCGTCGACATGTTCTTCGCGGCGCGGCGCTGGTCGGGCGAGCCGCGCACCGAGGAGGTGACGAAGTCGGCCGACCTGCGCTGGTTCCCGCTCGACGCCCTCCCCGAGCCCGTCGTGCCGCACGAGCTGCGGGTGCTCCAGGCGCTCGCCGCCGGCGACGTGCCGCGCCTCATGGTGCACGGGTTCTGATGCTGCGCCTGAACCCCGAGCAGCTCGTCTTCGTCACCGAGCGCCACCTCGCGACGCTCACGACCCTGCGCGCGGACGGCTCCCCGCACGTCACGCCGGTCGCGTTCATGTGGGACGCCGCCGCGGGCGCCGCGCTCATGACGACCGAGCGCGGCTCCGCCAAGGCGGTCAACGCCCGTCGCCGCTCGCCAGAGGGCCGTGCGCCGCGCGCCGCGCTGTGCCAGGTCGACGGCGGCCGCTGGCTGACGATCGAGGGCACCATCGAGCCGGTCGACGACGCCGCGGCCGTCGCGGACGCCGTCGCGCGGCACGCCCGGCGGTACCACGACGTCGAGCCGAGCGAGGACAGGATCGTGCTGCGCCTGACCGCGGACCGGGTGCTGGCCAGCGACTACATGGCGTGACCCGACCGCGTCAGGCGACGACCGCCGACCGCTCGCCCTGCGGGTCCGCCACCGCGACGACGTCGCCGCGCCCGAGCTGGCGTCCGCGCCGCGTCTCGACCTCGCCGTTCACCGTGACCTCGCCGTCGGCGATGAGATCGCGGGCCTCGTTGCCCGTGTCGGCGAGGCCGGCGAGCTTGAGGAACTGGCCGAGGCGGATCATGTCGTCGCGGATCGGGACGGCTTCGGGAGTCATGGAGACATTTTCGCAGGCTCGGCGGTCGCGGCCCCACCTAGACTGGCCTGCGTGATCCAGCGCATCGACCTTCGAGGCCGCACGCTCACGCGCCGCGACCTGCTCGCCGTCCTCCCGCGTGCCGAGGTGGGGGTGGACGAGGCCCTCGCGGTCGTCACCCCGATCGTCCAGGACGTGCGACACCGCGGCGCCGCGGCGCTGCGCGACATCGCCGAGCGGTTCGACGGCGTGCGCCCCGAGACGCTGCGCGTGCCCGCGGCCGTGCTGGAGGAGGCGCTCGCGAGCCTGTCGCCGACGGTGCGCGCCGGCCTCGAGGAGGCCATCGTCCGGGTCCGCACGGTCCACACCGCCCAGGTCCCGCCGGAGCACGTCACCGAGCTCGCGCCCGGCGCCGTCGTGCGTCAGCGCTACGTCCCCGTCGAGCGCGTCGGCCTGTACGCCCCCGGCGGCCTGGCCGTCTACCCGTCGAGTGTCATCATGAACGTCGTCGCCGCGCAGGCCGCAGGCGTCGCCGGCATCGCGCTGGCCTCCCCGCCGCAGAAGGACCACGGCGGCCTGCCGCACCCCACGATCCTCGCCGCGTGCGCGCTGCTCGGCGTCGACGAGGTCTACGCCGTCGGAGGCTCCCAGGCCGTGGCGATGTTCGCCTACGGGGCCGTGGGCTCCGAGCCGCAGGACGGCGAGACCCTGTGCGAGCCCGTGGACGTCATCACCGGTCCGGGCAACGTCTACGTCGCGGCGGCGAAGCGCCTGGTGCGCGGCGTCGTCGGCATCGACGCCGAGGCCGGACCCACCGAGATCGCCGTCCTGGCCGACGACACCGCCGACGCCGGGCACGTCGCCCTCGACCTCATCAGCCAGGCCGAGCACGACCCGATGGCGGCGTCGGTGCTGGTCACGTCGTCGGAGGCGCTCGCGGACGCGGTCGAGGAGCGGCTCGCCGACCTCGCCTCGGCGACGAAGCACTCGGCCCGCGTGGCGACCGCGCTCGGCGGCCCGCAGTCCGCGGTCGTGCTGGTCGACGACGTCGAGCAGGGCGTCCAGGTGGTCGACGCGTACGGGGCCGAGCACCTCGAGCTCCAGACCGCCGACGCGCCCGCGCTCGCGGACCGCATCCGCAACGCGGGCGCGATCTTCGTCGGCCCGTGGGCACCGGTCTCCCTCGGCGACTACATGGCGGGCTCGAACCACGTGCTCCCGACGGGCGGCACCGCCCGCTACGCCAGCGCGCTGAGCGTCCTGTCGTTCCTCAAGTCGGTGCAGGTCATCGAGTACACGCGCGACGCGCTCGCGGACCTCGCGGACCGTATCGTCGCCGTCGCCGACGACGAGGACCTGCCCGCGCACGGCGAGGCCGTCCGGGGCCGTTTCGAGTAGCCTCCGGCTGGGGTGCAGGTCTCGCCGCGCGCGTCGCAAGCCCAGGACCTGCTCCTGCGGCGGCGTGACGGCCGGAGAGGAGCGCGGGTGCCGGTCTTCGTGCTTCTGACCGGGATGTCCGGGGCGGGCAAGACGGCGGCGCTGCGCGGGCTCGCGGCCCGCGGGCACGCCACCGTCGACCTCGACTACGACGGCTACTCGACGCTCGTGCGCGCGCCGGACCAGCCCGTGGGGTGGGCGCAGCTGTGGGACCTGGCCAAGGTCCGGGCACTCATGGACGCGCACCGCGCGGGACCGCTGTTCCTTGCTGGGACGGCGCGCAACCAGCCGGAGCTCTACGACCGGGTCGACGCCGTCGTCCTCCTCACGGCGCCACGCGACGTGTTGCTCGCGCGGATCGAGGCGCGCACGGACAACCCGTACGGCAAGGACGCCGCCGGACGCGCGCAGATCGAGCACGACATCGACGTGGTCGAGCCGGTGCTGCGGGCCGGCGCGAGCCACGTCGTCGCGACCGACCGGCCGGAGGCCGAGGTCGTGGCGGAGCTCGAGCGCCTTGTCGCTCCGTGGGGCGGCGGTACGGCGCCCGCGTAGGCGACGTACCGCCCCACGCCGCGCGACGAGCCGGTGCGGGTGCGCGGTGTGCCTAGACGGTCGTCGGCGCGCGGTCGTCGGCGTCGGCGTCGGTGGACGTGGCGTCGGTGGCGTCGGCGGGCGAGCCGTCCGCCGACGCGCCCTTGCCTGCCGCTCCTCGGCGGCGTCGCGCCACCACGATCCCGGCGGCGACGAGCACGAGGAGCACGAGGAGCGGGACCCCGGGCGTCGTCCAGCCGTGCGCGACGCCTGCGACGGCGTCGAGCGGCTGGACGGACCCGCCGGCGTCGGCGAGCAGCGGCGTGAGCGTGACGGACGCCGCCAACGGCCCGAGCGCCCGGACGCCGTGGACGGGCACGGTGACCTTCCAGGTCTCGCCGGGCAGCAGCTCGGGGGAGTCGTCGACCTCCGCGGCGGCGACACGCGCGGCGCCGAACGGGCCGGCGACCGAGACCGCCGAGTGGGCGGCGAGCGCGGCGTCGCCCGAGTTGCGGATCGTGTAGGTGACCGTGGCGTCCTGCGCACCGATCCCGGCGGTGAGGGCCGGGGCGTGCACGTGCGCGTCCTCGACCGTCAGCCCGGGCCGCAGCGCCCCGCCGACGCGCACGCGCACCTCGAGCGCGATCCGACGCTCGACGCGGGTGCCGTCCTGCGCGGTCTCCTCGCGCGAGGTCACGACGCCGCCGACGTGGTCGCCGGGCGTCGCGCCGGCCGGGACGCGGAGCGTGAAGGGAACGTCGGCGGACTGGCCCGGGGCGACGGTGACCGTCGTGCCTCCGGTGCTCAGCCAGGCGCCGACACCGGTCGCGTCCTCGCCGTCGGTGCGCAGGTCGAGGTGGCCGTCGGCCGTGGTGAAGGCGTCGGCGGCGTAGACGGCGAGCGTCATGGGGTCGGTGCCCGGGTTGTGCACCTCGAACCCGTCCGTGATTGCCTCCCCATGGTTCGCGGCGTACTCGAAGTGCTGGCGTCCCGAGCCGAAGTCGTTGTTCGCGGTGGTGACCGACCACGGCGGGGTCTCGTCGTCGGCGGCGAGCGCCGGGGCGGCGGTGGCGACGAGTGCGGCGGTGGCGAGGAGCGCGGCGAGCCCGCGGCGGGCGTGCGCCCGCGCAGGCGCCGGGAAGGTCGTGGTGGACATGGTCGTCATCTCTCGGGTCGGTGCGGCGGGATGGGCGCCCGGCACGGCAGGCGGAGCGCTGACGCACCCCGCCCGCCGCGCCGGGAACGGCCGGGTCAGGACAGCGAGGTCACCGTGAACCGCGCGTCGCCCCAGCTGCCGAAGCCATGCTTGGTCGAGATCCAGCCGGACGGGAACGGCCCACGGAAGTGGTGCTTGTCCCCGGGCTGCTTGATCGTCACCTGGTCGACGACGGAGCCGACCGGGCGGGCAGGGCTGGCGCCCGAGTCCGGGCCGCACCACGGCACCTTGCCGTTGACGACGGCCGAGTTCGGGTAGGCGCACGTGCCCGAGACGAGGTTCTGGACGACGAGCTTGTCGCCGTGCACCTCGACCTTGACGTACGTGCGCACGTGCTCCTGGTTCTCCACCGAGTTGGCCCAGTGGTTGTCAGGGTTGAGCGGGTCCGGCCCGTAGCTCGGGTCCGCCGTCGTGTCGGGGTCGGTCAGGTCGTAGTACTTCGACCCGGACGCCGAGTTGGCCGTCACATAGATGACGCCGCCGGGGCCCTGCGTGACCGAGGTCTGGCCGGGCTTCTCGTTCGCGTCCGCCTTCGCGCCGTTCTTGATGAGGTACGAGCGCGAGTAGCTGTGGTCGTGGCCCTGGAGCACGAGGTCGACGCCGAGGTTCGAGAACGCCGTCGGGAAGTCCTGGCGGCGCTGCTGGTTGTCCTTGTCGTTCGCGTGGTCCGCAGGCGAGTAGATCGAGTGGTGGTAGACGAGCACCGTGTACTTCGCGTCGTCGCCGTGCTGGCCGATGACGTCGGTGACGTAGCCGATGTGGGCGGCGTCGGCACCGTTGGCGTAGGCGTTGCTGTTCAGGTCGATGAACAGCACGTCCTTGTAGATGAACCAGTAGTCGCCGCCGGAGGTGGTGTCCGCGTTGCTCGCGTAGAACGCGCTCGAGCGGTCGGTGTTCGGCGTCCACAGGTGCTGCTCGTACGCCTTGCCGCCGACGTCGTGGTTGCCGATGGTGGCGACCCACGGGTAGGCGCGCAGCTGGTTCGGGGCCAGGAAGGCGTTCCACTGGTCCTCGTTGTTGGCGGTCTCGATCTGGTCGCCGCCCGAGACCAGCAGCTCCGACCTGGGGTTGGCCTTGAGCGCGACGTCGAGCGTGTCCGCCCAGCCCGCGCCGTCCTGAGCCACGTCGCCCGACGACCCGATCTGCGGGTCGCCGAAGAACAGGAAGTCGAAGTCGCCGCTGAACGTCCGGGTCGTGAACGACTGCACCGGCGACCACGAACCCTCGGCGCCGACGCGGTAGGAGTACGCCGTGTTCTGCTTCAGGCCGTAGATCGTGGCGTGGGCGTTGTAGCCGCCGTTGACCTTGTTGGCCGCGACGACAGCGGTGAAGGTGGCCGCGTCGTCGGGGAACGCGCCGCGGCGCAGCTTCGACGTCGGCACGACCTGGACGACCTGGGCCGCGAGGCTCGACGTGTACCAGCTCACGACGCGCTGCGACTCGCTGGCACCGACGCCGAGGATGACCCCGGTCGTCGTGACCGTGGCGTCCGCGGCGGCGGCGCCGGCGCCGGCGACCCCGCCGAGCACGAGCCCGGCAGCGGTGACTGCTGCGGCGGCGCACGTGGCGATGCGGCGCCGCAGTGAGAGATGGAGATTTCCGTGCATCAGGAATCCCTCCGGGAAAGTGGCATGACCAGAGGAGACCCCCCGGCCGGTGCCAGGGTCTTGGTCTCCGGTGTCTTCCGGGTGAACCGTCCCTGAAGACTGGGTGGGTCCGGTGCGAACATTGCCTCCGTCACCGGTCCGTGCGTCATGAGGCGGCGGGAGGGGCCGGTGCGACGGTGTAGAAAGGTGCCGCCCGTCCCGCACTCCGAAGGACCTGTGACCCGTGCGCCCCATCTCCCTCGTCCGTGTCCTGCCGGGCATCGTCGCGACCGTCGCGCTCGCCGCGGGCTGCGCGTCGCAGGCCGACTGGTCGGACCCTCACCCCGCGCCGACCGCCGTCGGGGCGCTGGCCCCGGGCTTTCACGACGCGGCGTCGCCGCCCGCGCCCGAGAGCACGATCGCGCCCGCCGCAGGCTCGTGGGACGACGTCCACCCGCCGCGCGGCTATCGCGTGCTGCTGGTCTCGGCCGCCGACGACACGCCGTCGAGGACGCTCGAGACGGCCGTCACCCGGTGGGCGTCCGCGGAGCACGTCGACCTGCGCACGATGCACGTGAGCGACCTCGGCGAGCACTCGCGCGCGCCGCTCGAGGCCGTCATGACGGCGACCGAGCAGCACGCGGACCTGGTGGTGACCGTCGGAAACGTGCTCGTCACGCCGGTCGCGCTCGTGGCCGCCGACCACCTCGACCAGCAGTATCTCGTCGTCGGCGCGCAGCTGGACGAGCCGACGGGCAACGTCACGGCCGCCGTCTGGGACGGGGCCGGGTTCCGCGGCGACGGCCTGGACCCGTCGTCGAAGGACGACCCGGCGTCCTTCACCTCGCAGCGCACGGCCGCCGCCCTGCGCGCCGGGGTCGCCAGCGTGCTGTCGGGGCTCCGGGGCATCGTCGTCTGGCTCCGGTAGGGCGACGTTCTCCCGGCGGTCGCCCCGCGGACGCCCCGGGTTCACGTGCGTCGGGCACTGTCGGGGCGACCGAAGGAGCACGATGACCACCCAGCCCGTCCGCACGCCGTCCGCCTCGCGCCGCCCCGCGCGGACCCTGCTCGCCCTGCTCGGGGCGGCGCTCGCGACGGCGGCCGCCGTCGTCGGGCCGTCCGCCCCCGCGACCGCGCACGGCTTCTCGTCCGTCGCCTACGTCGACGCGACCACGACACCCGACGGCGTCGTGCGTACCGCGATCGACCTCGAGTACGACCTGCTCGTGGTCTCGGCGGCCGACGCCCAGCACGACGACGCGCTGTTCGAGGACGGCGACGGGGCGTTCCAGGCGACCGACGACGCCACGGCCCTCGCCGCAGCGCTGCACCGCCACGCCGAGACCGTCGTCGCCTACGTGACGCGACGCTTCTCGGTCGAGACGCCGCAGGACGCGTGCACACCCGACCCTGCGGGCGACCTGACCGTGCACTGGCGCGACGTGCCGTACGCGACGCTCACGCTGGACTGGACCTGCCCGGCCGGCTTCGCTGCGAACCGGCAGCTCGAGGAGGGCGCGCACGTCGTCCACGGCGGGCACGTCGTGCGCAGCGGGCTGTTCCCCGACGCCGAGGGTTACGTCACCGGGACCAAGACGATCGTCACCTATGACCTCGACGACCGGACGGGCAGCGCCGCGCTGGACGCGTCGCGGCCGGAGTTCTCCACCGAGCAGACCCTGCCCCAGCGGTTCGCGGAGTTCTTCTCGCTCGGGGCCTTGCACCTGCTGACCGGGCTCGACCACATCCTGTTCCTGGTCGCCCTCATCGTCGGCTCGCGGCGGCTGCGCGACGTCGTGCTCGCCGCGACGTCGTTCACCGTGGCGCACTCGGTGACGTTCGTGCTCGCCGCGCTCGGCGCGGTGCACGTGTCGTCGGACTTCGTGGAGCCGACCATCGCGCTGTCCATCTCCGCCGTGGCGGCCTGGCACCTGTGGCGGACGTGGGCGCGCCGCCGCCCCGTGCAGGACTCTCTCGCCGCGCCCACGGGACCGCTCGGCCTGGACGGCGCGGACTGGTTGCGGTTGGCGGTCGTCTTCTGCTTCGGCCTGGTGCACGGCCTCGGCTTCGCCGGTGCCCTGGGCATCGACGCCGCCTGGTCCTGGTCGCTGCTGTGGTCGCTGCTCGTGTTCAACGTGGGGATCGAGGCGGTGCAGCTCGGCATCATCGCCGTCGTGTTCCCGCTGCTCGCACTCCTGGGCCGCCGCTCGCCGGTAGTGGGCACGGTGGTCGGTGCGGTGGTCGCCGCCGCGGTGAGCGTGGTCGGGCTGGTGTGGTTCGGCGAGCGGGTCACGTGGACGACACCGTGGCCGCAGCTCGCCGGGGTGGCCGCCGCAGCCCTGCTCGCCGGGGGCGTCGTGCTCGTCAGGCGCCGCACGCGGGCCCGGGCCGGAGCGGCGGCGGACGTCGCGCCGGCGCGAGAGCTGCCCAAGCCGACCGTGGGTGCCGCGCCCCGTCCGTGACGGCCTCGGGTTCAGTCTGTCGCGATCGCGTCCCCCAGCCGGGCGACCGCGTCCGCGACCGTCGAGCCGAGCCAGATCCCGTCGTTGTGCCGCGCGCCCTCGACGACGACGTGCTCGAACAGGTTCCCGGCCGCCGCCACGGCGTCGCTCTGCGCGGCCGGGACCACCTCGTCGGCCGAGCCCTGGATCACGGTCACCGGGACGTCGCTCGCGGCGACCTGCTCGGCGACGGGGAAGTGGTTCCGGTCCATGATGAAGCGGACGAGCGGCGGGACGGGGATCAGCGTGGCGCCGACGTCGTGCAGCGAGGTGAAGGGCGAGCGCAGCACCAGGCCGCCCGGCGGCTGCTCGACGGCAAGCCCGGAGACGACACCGGTGCCGATGGACTCGCCGAGGTAGATGGTCTGGCCGGCGGGGAAGCCGCGCACCTCGAGCTCGCGCTGTCCGGCCAGCGCGTCCCGCAGCAGCCCGGCCTCGGACGGCGTCCCGGGGTTCTGCGCGTACCCGCGGTACCCCAGCATGAGCACCGCGAAGCCTCGTTCGGCGAGCTCGCGCGCCAGGGGTGCGCGGCCGGAGGCGTCGCCGCCGTTGCCGTGGGCGAGGAGGACGGCCTGATCGCGCGCGTCCGAACCCGGGTGTGGCGGCACGAACCACGAGGCGAGGTCGTACCCGTCGGACGTGGTCAGGGTGACGTCCTCGGCCCACGGCAGCACGCTCGCCGCCGGGGGAGGGCCGCCCGTCCCGGGTGGAAGGCGAGGGTGTGCTGCATCGCGCGGCCACAGAACGCGAGCCCGACGCCGCACAGCACCACCAGGCACGCGGCGATCAGGGCGCGCGAGAGCTTGCCTCGCCGTCTGTCGCCGGACCGTGTCGTGCTCCGTGCCACCGTGTGCCTCTCATCGGATCCCCAGCACCCAGGGGAACACGCGTGCGGCACCACTCTTGCGCAGCAGGCGCGTTGCGACCGCGAGAGTCCAGCCGGTCTCGGTCCAGTCGTCGACCAGGAGCACCGAACGGCCCGGCAGGCCGCGTAGCGCGGGCTCGGAGAGCTGGAGCTCGAGCCGCTGGGCGACGCCCGCGAGGCGCATGGCCGAGTTGACGTCATGCCGCCCCGGCGCCTCGCTGCCGGCAGCCGGGCCGACCGCCCCGATCAGGGGGACGCCCAGGTACCGGGCGAGGCCGTCGGCCAGGTGGTACGTGAGCTGGGGCCGGGTGACCGACCGGACGGCGACGACGGCCTCGACCAGCAGCGGCGCCTGGCTCGCGTCATCGTCCGGGGCCGGGGCCGGAGGCGCCTCGGCCGGGAGCGTCTCGTCAGGGTCCGGGGCGCCGGGCTGCGCACGCAGCGCGGCCCAGTCGTCCAGCACCCGCGCGGCCGCCCGCCGCAGAGCCACGGGCAGCTCGCCGTCGGGCGCGCCGGGGGCCAGCAGGTCCCGGAGCGGTCCGGACCAGCCCAGGCCGTCGAGCCGGGCGATCGCCCGGCCGGGCTCGGCCACCTCGTCCGCACCGATCCTGCCCTTGAGGTCCAGGCCGAGCGCGGCCAGGCCCGACGGCCACAGCTTGCGCGGCTCCACCTCGACGCCGGGACGGTCCATCTCCTGCCGGGCCGCGGCGACGGCCTCGGCGTCGGGGGCCGCGGGCAGGTCGACGCCGCCGCAGCGGTCGCAGCGCCCGCACCGCCAGGCCGCGGCCTCCGCCCCGAGTCCCGGACCGGTCAGCTCCGGGTCGTCGAGCTGCCGCCGCAGGAACGCCATCCGGCACCCGGGCGTGCGGACGTACTCGACCATCGCCTGCTGCTCGGCCTCGCGCGTCGCGGTCACCCGTGCGTAGCGCTCCGCGTCGTACGACCACGGCCGTCCCGTGGCCGTCCACCCGCCCTGGACCCGGCGCACGGCGCCGTCGACGTCGAGCACCTTGAGCATCGTCTCCAGGCGTGACCGCTTGAGGTCCACGAGCGGCTCCAGGGCGGGCGTCGACAGCGGGCCGTCCGCCTGCTCCAGGGCGCGCAGCGTCGCCCGGACCTGCCCCTCGGCGGGGAAGGCCTGCGACCCGAACCAGTCCCAGATCGCGCGGTCCTCCTGCCCGGGCAGCAGCACGACGACCGCCGAGTCGACGCCACGCCCCGCGCGGCCGACCTGCTGGTAGTACGCGATGGGGGACGCGGGCGCGCCGAGGTGCACGACGAAGCCCAGGTCGGGCTTGTCGAAGCCCATGCCGAGCGCCGACGTCGCGACGAGCGCCTTGACGCGGTTCTCCTTGAGGTCGACCTCGAGGGCCTCGCGCTGCGTCGGGTCGGTGCGGCCCGTGTACGCCGCGACGGCGAGCCCCGCCGCCCGCAGCTGCTCAGCCACCTGCTCCGCCGCGGACACCGTGAGGCAGTAGACGATGCCCGAGCCGTCGACGTCCTGGAGCGTCTCGGCGAGCCACGCGACGCGCGTCGGCTGGTCGGGCAGCTCGAGCACCGCCAGGTGCAGGGACGCGCGGTCCAGCGCCCCGCGCAGCACGAGCACGTCGGCGTCCGGCAGGCCCGAGGCGTGCACGGCGAGCTGCTCGGCGACGTCGCGTGTCACACGCTCGTTCGCCGTGGCCGTCGTCGCGAGCACGGGGATGCCCGCGGGCAGGTCGGCCAGCAGGGTGCGGATGCGGCGGTAGTCGGGCCGGAAGTCGTGGCCCCAGTCCGAGATGCAGTGCGCCTCGTCGATCACCACGAGGCCCGCGTCCGCGGCGAGCCGCGGCAGCACCTCGTCGCGGAACCCGGGGTTGTTGAGCCGCTCGGGGGAGCACAGCAGCACGTCGACCTCGCCCCGCGAGATCGCCGCGTGCACCTCGTCCCACTCGGTGACGTTGGCCGAGTTGATGGTCACGGCCTTGATCCCGGCCCGCGCCGCCGCCGCGATCTGGTCGCGCATGAGCGCGAGCAGCGGCGAGATGATCACCGTGGGTCCGGCCCCGCGCGACCGCAGCAGCGACGTCGCCACGAAGTACACGGCCGACTTGCCCCACCCGGTGCGCTGCACCACGAGCGCCCGCCGCCGGAACGCGACCAGGGCCTCGATCGCCGTCCACTGGTCGTCGCGGAGGACGGCGTCGTCGCGCCCGACGAGCGCGCGCAGCGCCGTCTCGGCCTCGCCCCGCAGCGTCGAGCCGCCGTGCTCGCCGTCCGGCCCGACCGTGTCGATGAGCCCGCGGAGCATGGCCAGCGTCGCGCGCTTCGCCGGGTCGAGAGGGGCGGGGTCGAGGGAAGCACGGTCGAGGGAAGCACGGTCGAGGGGAGCGCGGTCGAGCGGGGCCGGGTCGAGCCCGCCGGGCCCGGGGTGCGAGTCGGTCACCCGGCGATCGTAGGCGCGGCCACCGACGCCGGGCCCCGGGGCCGCGCGGCCTGTGCGCGAGCGTGCCGTGCGTCGGACCGTGGACGGCGTCCGGGCCATGATGTGCCTATGGACGACAGCGCAGCCCAGGGCCCCACCCGCCGTCAGGTCGTGCTCGGCGCGGGCGCCGGGCTCGCCGCCGCGTGCCTGCTCGCCGGGTGCGTCGAGGCGAAGCCCTCGCCGCAGGACGACGCGTCGGCCGTCGCCGCCCGCGGCCAGGGCACCAAGGTCGCGGCGCTCGCGGACGTCGCGGTGGGCGCGGCGACGACCGTCGACCTCGACGGCCACGCCCTCCTGCTGACCCGCCCCGCCGAGCGCGAGGTGCACCTGTTCAGCTCGATCTGCACGCACGCCGGCTGCCAGGTGGCCCCCGCCGACGGCGAGCTCGACTGCCCGTGCCACGGCTCGCGTTTCGCGCTCGCCGACGGGGCGGTGCTGGGCGGCCCGGCGGGGTCGCCGCTCGCCGAGATCGCCGTCGAGATCCAGGGCGACGACGTCGTGCTCGCGTAGCGTCGAGGCGCGGCCCCGGGCGACCGGCCGCCGTTCGTGGTCGTTCAGGGCGTGAAATGCGGTCCGACCCGTCCGCTCGCTTTCGTAGACTGACCGCGTGACCACCCCCACTGGGCTGCTCCCGCTGCGCCCGGAGCTCGCCGGCGAGGAGCCGTACGGCGCCCCGCAGCTCGACGTGCCGGTACTCCTCAACGTCAACGAGAACCCGTACCCGCCGTCCGACGACGTCGTCGCCACCATCGCGGCCGATGTCGCGGAGGCTGCGCGCAGCCTCAACCGCTACCCCGACCGCGACGCGCTGGGCCTGCGCGGCGACCTCGCCGCCTACCTGCGCAAGGAGTCGGGCGTCGCGCTGCGCGCCGAGCAGGTCTGGGCCGCGAACGGCTCGAACGAGGTCATGCTGCACCTGCTCCAGGCGTTCGGCGGGCCGGGCCGCACGGTCGTCTCCTTCGCGCCCACGTACTCGATGTACCCCGAGTACGCGCGCGACACGCACACCCGCTGGGTCGCGGGCCGCCGCAACGAGGACTTCACGCTCGCCCCCGACCACGCCCGCGAGGTCATCGAGCGCGAGCAGCCCTCGGTCATCCTGCTGACCAGCCCCAACAACCCCACGGGCACGGCCCTGCCGCTCGACGTCGTCGAGGCCGTCCTCGACGCCGCGACGCGCGTCCGCGTGCCCGGCGCGCTCGGCGCCTCGGCCGTCGTCGTCGTCGACGAGGCGTACGCCGAGTTCCGCCGCAGCGGCACGCCGTCCGCGCTGGAGCTGCTGGACGCCCACCCGCACCTGGCCGTCTCCCGCACCATGTCCAAGGCGTTCGGCGCCGCGGGCATGCGGCTCGGCTACCTCGCGGCGAGCGAGCGGCTCGTCGACGCGCTGCGCGTCGTGCGCCTGCCGTACCACCTGTCGGCGATCACGCAGGCCGCCGCCCGGGCCGCGCTCAAGCACACCGACGCGCTCATGGCCCAGATCGGCTCGCTGCGCGCCGAGCGCGACGACCTCGTGACGTGGCTGCGCGCGCAGGGGCACACCGTCGCCGACACCGACGCCAACTTCGTCCTCTTCGGCATGTTCGAGGACCGCCACGCCGTCTGGCAGGGGCTGCTCGAGCGCGGCGTCCTCATCCGCGAGGTCGGCCCGCCCGGCTGGCTGCGCGTCTCCGTCGGCACCCCGGACGAGACCGCCCGTTTCAAGGACGCCCTCGTAGAAACCCTCAAGGAGAACTGATGGGTCGCACCGCCCGCATCGAACGGTCCACCAGCGAGTCGCGCGTCCTCGTCGAGATCGACCTGGACGGCACGGGCCGCACCGACATCTCGACGTCGGTGCCGTTCTACGACCACATGCTCACCGCGCTGGGCAAGCACTCGCTCATCGACCTCACGGTCAAGGCGACGGGCGACACGCACATCGACGCGCACCACACCGTCGAGGACACCGCGATCGTGCTGGGCCAGGCGCTCAAGCAGGCGCTCGGCGACAAGGCGGGCATCAGCCGCTACGGCGACGCCACCGTGCCGCTCGACGAGGCGCTCGCGCTCGCCGTGGTCGACGTGTCCGGGCGCCCCTACCTCGTCCACGAGGGCGAGCCGGCCGGCCAGGAGTACCACCTCATCGGCGGCCACTTCACCGGCTCGCTGACCCGCCACGTCCTCGAGTCCCTCGCGCACCACGCGGGCATCTGCCTGCACGTGCGCGTGCTCGCCGGCCGCGACCCGCACCACATCGTCGAGGCCCAGTTCAAGGCCCTCGCGCGCGCCCTGCGCGCCGCCGTCGCCCTCGACCCGCGGGTCGAGGGCGTCCCGTCCACCAAGGGAGCACTGTGACCGAGGACTTCCCGGACGACCTCGTCATCCCTGACGACCTCTCGTCTCTCACCGCCCCGAAGGGTGCCGAGCTCGCCGTCCTGCTCACGCAGGTCGCCGACGCCGAGGCGCTCGCCGCCGCCTGCGCGCTCGCCGAGCTCGACGTCGACGCCGTCCCGACGCCCGTGGGCGCGCTCGCGGTGCTGCGCGACCCGTCGGGCGACGCACCCGAGAAGGCCGCCGCGGCCGTCTCGCAGCTCGTGTCCGGCGCCGCGCTCGTGCTCGTGACGCGTGCCGAGGGGCAGCTCACGTGCGTGCGCTACGACGGCGGCGTCGCCGAGGGGAACCTGCCGCCCGGCCTCGTGCTCTCGGGTGCGCCCGAGGCGCTCGAGGACCTGCTGACGGGCCAGCTCTCGGTCGCGGACCTGCCCGGGGGCATCGCCTCGGGCGGCATCGGCCGGTTCAAGGCCATGCGCATGCTCACGGGCATCGCGCGGAAGGCCAAGAAGTCCCAGTGAGCCTGCCCCCGCTGCTCCCCGACGGCGGCGCGTCCGCCGAGCTGAACGCCCGCCCCGTGCGCCCCGCGCGCGACGACCGCCCCGACGTCGTCGTGCTCGACTACGGGTTCGGCAACGTCCGCTCCGCCGTGCGCGCCCTCGAGCGCGTGGGCGCGCAGGTCGAGCTCACCGCCGATCGCGAGCGGGCGCTCGAGGCCGACGGCCTGGTGGTGCCGGGCGTCGGCGCGTTCGCCGCCTGCATGGCCGGGCTGCGCGCCGTCCGCGGCGACCAGGTGGTCGGGCGCCGCCTCGCCGGCGGCCGCCCCGTGCTCGGCATCTGCGTCGGCATGCAGGTCATGTTCGCCCACGGCGTCGAGCACGGCGTCGACACCGCGGGCCTGGGGGAGTGGGACGGCGTCGTCGAGCGCCTCGACGCCCCCGTCGTCCCGCACATGGGCTGGTCCACGGTCGAGGCACCGGCCGGCACACGCCTGTTCGCGGGCGTCGAGCACGAGCGCTTCTACTTCGTGCACTCCTACGCGGCGCAGGCCTTCACGCAGGGTCACGACGACGCCGCCACCCCCCGCTTCACCCCGCCGCTCGTGACGTGGGCCCACCACGGCACCCCCGAGCACGGGGCCCGCTTCGTCGCGGCCGTCGAGGACGGCCCGCTCGCCGCCACCCAGTTCCACCCCGAGAAGTCGGGCGACGCGGGGGCGACCCTGCTTGAGAACTGGGTCACGTCCCTCTGATCGGAGATCCCATGATCGACCGCCTCGTGCTCCTGCCCGCCGTCGACGTCGCCGACGGCCAGGCCGTCCGCCTCGTCCAGGGCGAGGCCGGCTCCGAGACCTCGTACGGCGACCCGCTGACGGCCGCGCTCGACTGGCAGTCCGGCGGCGCCGAGTGGGTCCACCTCGTGGACCTCGACGCCGCGTTCGGCCGCGGCTCCAACGCGGAGCTGCTCGCCGAGGTGGTCGGCAAACTCGACGTGCAGGTGGAGCTCTCGGGCGGCATCCGCGACGACGAGTCCCTCGAGCGCGCGCTCGACACGGGCGCCCGCCGCGTCAACATCGGCACGGCCGCGCTCGAGAACCCGGAGTGGACCGCGAGCATCATCGAGAAGTACGGCGACCTGGTGGCCGTCGGCCTCGACGTGCGCGGCACGACGCTCGCCGCGCGCGGCTGGACGAAGGAGGGCGGCGACCTCTGGGAGGTGCTCGCCCGCCTCGACGAGGTCGGCTGCGCCCGCTACGTCGTCACCGACGTCACCAAGGACGGCACGCTGCGCGGCCCGAACGTCGACCTGCTGCGCGAGGTCGCCTCGCGCACCGACGCGGCCGTGGTCGCCTCGGGCGGCATCTCCTCGCTCGACGACCTGCGCGCGCTGCGCGAGCTCGTCCCGGCGGGCGTCGAGGGCGCCGTCGTCGGCAAGGCGCTGTACGCCGGGGCGTTCACGCTCCCCGAGGCGCTCGACGTCGCGGGCCGGCCGTGACGCACGCGCACGACGAGGCCGCCGAGGGCCGGGCCCTGCCCGGCCACCTGCGGTCCATCCAGCCGACGTCGCAGTTCGCCGGCGACGACGGGACGGCGGACCCCGAGCTCGCGGTGCTGCTCGCAGGGTACGAGGGCGGCACGGTTCCGCTGCGCGACGTCGTGGCGCGGCTGGCCGTGACCCGCGTGCTCGTGCCCGTGCTGGCCGAGATCGAGGTCGCCGAGGCGGTCGTGGTCGACGGGCAGGAGCTGCACGTCGACAAGGAGGCGTCCTCGGGCGTCGTCGCGCTCGAGGCGCCGGACGGGCGCCGCGCGCTGCCCGTGTTCACGAGCGTCGAGACCATGCGGGCGTGGCGCGCGTCCGCCCGCCCCGTCCCCGTGGAGGCCGCCCGCGCGGCGCTCTCCGCGGTGGGCGAGGACTGGTCGCTGCTCGTGGTCGACCCGGCCGGCCCGGTCACCGTGACGGTGCCGCGGCCCGCCGTGTGGGCGCTCGCGCAGGGCAAGGAGTGGGCGCCCGCCCTCGTCCCGACGGCCGACGGCCTGGTCGTCGACGACGAGGTCGTCGCGGCCGTGCGCCTGGCCGCCGAGCCCGTGCAGCACGTCGTGCGGGTCGGCGCGCAGCCGGGCCGCACGGCCGAGGTCGCCGTCGTGCTGGCCATCGACGCCGGCCTCGACCGCGCGGGGCTCGACGGCGTCCTCACGCAGGTCAACGCCCGTCTCGGCGCCTCCGACGTCGTCGCCGAGCGCGTCGACTCCCTCGAGCTGCGGATCGCCGCCGCCCGGTGACCTCGTGCGGCCGCCGTCCGCTGACCTCGTGCCCGCGGTCCGGCGGCGGTACGGTCCCTCCCATGGTCGCCTTCGTCTCGCACGTCACCGTCGACTGCCGCAACGCCTACGAGCTCGCCCAGTGGTGGAAGCCCGTGCTCGGCTACCAGGACGACCCCGACGACCCCAACCAGCCGGGCCAGGCCGAGTGCGTCATCGTCGACCCGGCGGGCCAGGGCGTGAGCGTCCTCTTCATCGAGGTCCCGGAGCCGCGGACCGTCAAGAACCGCGTGCACCTGGACCTGCGCCCCGCGCAGGACGCCCGCGACGTCGAGCTGGAGCGCCTGCTGGCCCACGGAGCCACCGTCGTCCAGGACCACCGGGGCATCTCCGGCCCGGGCACGGGCTGGGTGTGGCTCGCCGACCCGGAGGGCAACGACTTCTGCATCCTGCGCTCCCCGGCCGAGCTGGCCGCAACGGCCCCGCCGAGCGGGTCCTGAGCAAGGTCGGTCAGGAGCAGGGCGGTCAGGAGCAGGGCGTCACGGGCGTGAACGCGCTCGTGTCGGCGAGCATCGCCCGCAGGGTCGACACGGGCACCAGCAGCGACCGCCCGTCGTCCGTCTTGGCGTAGACGACGCCGACGACGCGGCCCGCGGCGTCGAGCGCGGCCGACCCGGAGGACCCCGGCTCCACGCGCGCGTCGGTGACGAGCACCTGGCCGAGGTTCTCGTGGAGCGGGTCGTTCTGCGTCCCGATGACCTTGCCCTGCGTGACGGTGAGGGCGCCGCCCTCGGGGTACCCGACGACGGTGACCGGGTCGCCGAGGCGAGGGTCGTCGTCGGCGAGGGTCGGCGCGGACGGCAGCGCGTCGGTGGTGCGCACCACGGCGAGGTCCGCGAGGTTGGCGGTGCTCGCCGTCTCGACCTCGACGTCCCGGCCGTCGTACGTGCTGACCTGGAGCGTCGCGGCGTCGGCGACGACGTGGCGGTTGGTGATGAGCGTGTTCGCGTCGATCGCGAACCCGGAGCCCGTCGACAGCTGCCCGCAGCCGATGTTGCGGACGCGCACGGCCATGCGCTGGACGGCGTCGAACCCGTCGGGGGACAGGGCCGCGGCGTCGGACGGGGCGATCGACGGCGCGACGGCGCCGGCGCCCGGCACGAGGTCGCTGGCGGCGACCTGCGACGGCTCGGCGGACGGCAGCGTCGGGAAGGGGGCACGGCGCCGCACCCGCTGAGGGCGGCGGCCAGCGTCACCCCGAGCAGCGCGCGGGCGCGACGCCTCACTGCGCGAGCTCCCGCTGGAGCTGCGCGTTCGCCTCGGTGGCCTGCCTGCACAGGACGTCGACCTGGTCGGCGAACCGCTGGAGGTCGGCGGCGTCGTACTGCTCGGGCGTGCGCAGGTAGGTGATGAGCTGCGACTGCCCGTCGGTGCACCGCCCGAGGGCCTGGGCGACCACGCCGGCCGCGTCGCTGACACGCTTCTGGTAGTCGAGGTACTGCTGGGAGGCGGCGTTCGCGTCGCCGAGCTGCGCCTTCTCGTTGGCGAGCGCGGTGATCCGGTCGGTCGCCGAGGCGAGCTGCTCGCGCGCCGAGCCGAGCTCCTGCGTGGTGGCGGCCAGCTGCGCCTGCAGCTCCGCGACGCTCGCGCCCTGCGCGCGCGCCTGCCCCTGCCAGGCGTCCGAGTCCGCCCGCCAGGAGTCAGCCGCGTACCAGAGGTAGCCGGCCAGTCCCAGCGCGGCCGCCAGCAGCACGCCGAGCGTCGCGACGACGACGCCGCGGCGCCGTCGTCGCGACGGGGCGGGCGGTGCGGGCTGCGGGACCGCCGGGACCGACCCCGCGGGAGCGGGCGCCGAGGGAACGGGTGCTGCGGGAGCCGGTGCCGCGGAGGCGGACGCGGAGGCGTCCAGCGGCAGGTACGCCGCCGGCCGCGCGACCGGGGCCGGTCGCCAGGGCGCAGCGGCCGTCGCGTCGTCGCCGGGTCGCTGGTCGCTCACAGGGTCCTCCGAGGTCAGACGACGGAGCCGGTGTACTTCTCGCCCGGGCCCTCGCCGGGGGCGTCCGGGATCACGGACGCCTCGCGGAACGCCAGCTGGAGCGAGCGCAGGCCGTCGCGCAGCGAGCGGGCGTGCACGTTGCCGACGTCGGGGGCCGAGGCCGTCACGAGCGCGGCCAGCGCGGTGATGAGCTTGCGGGCCTCGTCGAGGTCGAGGTGACCCTGCTCGTCGGCGTCCTCGGCCAGGCCGCACTTCACGGCCGCGGCGCTCATGAGGTGCACCGCCGCGGCGGTGATCACCTCCACGGCGGCGACGTCGGCGATGTCGCGGGTGGCCTGCTCGGTCTCGTCGGGCGCGGTGCTCATACCTGGCATCCTAGGAGGGCTCGGGCCCCCGCAGGGCGCACCGGCGGTGCCGGTGTCGCCGACGTCACCGGACCTCGCTTCGGCGTCGGGCGATCTCCGTGCTAGCCTTGACGGCTGACCGACCCGTGGAGTTCCGACACCAGTCTGACGTCACGGGCGCATCAAGTGGAGTTCCTCCCACCCGAGTTCCGACAGGCGCACGCCGACAGGGGCCGGGTCCGGTCGCCCGCAGGGGTACGGCGTTCGCCGTGCGCCGTCGTCGGGCATGCCGAAGGCCTCCATCCTGATGCTCAGGACGGGGGCCTTTCCTCGTTCCTGGTGGTCCACCGACGATTCCTAGGAGCATCACCATCAGCGAGCCCCGCATCAACGACCGGATCCGCGTCTCCGAGGTCCGGCTCATCGGTCCCGGTGGAGAGCAGGTCGGCGTTGTCGCTACGGCGGTCGCCCTGAAGCTCGCCCAGGACGCCGACCTCGACCTCGTCGAGGTCGCCCCGGACGCCCGTCCGCCCGTCGCCAAGCTCATGGACTACGGCAAGTTCAAGTACGAGTCCGACATGAAGGCGCGTGAGGCCCGGCGCAACCAGGCCAACACGGTCCTCAAGGAGATCCGCTTCCGCCTCAAGATCGACCCGCACGACTACGAGACCAAGAAGGGTCACGTCGTCCGGTTCCTCGAGGGCGGCGACAAGGTCAAGGTCATGATCATGTTCCGCGGTCGCGAGCAGTCGCGCCCGGAGATGGGCGTGCGCCTGCTGACCCGTCTCGCCGAGGAGGTCGCGGACCTGGGCTCGGTCGAGTCCATGCCCAAGCAGGACGGCCGCAACATGACCATGGTGCTCGGCCCGGTGAAGAAGAAGGCCGACGCCAAGGCCGAGCAGCGCAAGCGTGCCGACGAGATCAACTCGCAGCGGATGACCAAGACCGAGGCCCGTCGTGCGGCCGCCGAGCCCCTGGCCCCGGCCGAGGTCGACGCGCCGGTCGAGATCGACGAGGTCGAGGTCGAGGAGGTCAGCGTGCCGTTCGAGGACGTCGTCGCTGCCGCCACCGAGGCGGTCGCCGCCGCGCCGGTGGCCCCGGTCGAGCCCGTGGCCCCGGCCGAGCCGGTCGCACCGCGCTCCCCGGCGCCGCGTGCCGCCGCCGCGCGTCCCGCTGCTGCTGCCGCTCGCCCGGCCGCTGCCCGTCCCGCTGCCGCGCGTCCGGCCGCCGCCAAGCCGGCCACCGCCCGCCCGGCGACGCCCGCGGCGCCGCGTCCCGCGGCTCCGAAGCCCGCTGCCGCCACGCCGGCCGCGACCCCCCGGCCGGCCGCTCCGAAGCCCGCGGCTCCGAAGCCGGCCCCCAAGCCCAGCCCGCGCAAGCCGAGCTGAACCACCACTGATGAACCCGGGCGACGGCAACCCGTCGCCCGCACCACGTCCTCCGCCGCTCGCGGCGGGTGACCGACCCGAGGAGAGACGGCAGTCATGCCGAAGAACAAGACGCACTCCGGCGCCAAGAAGCGCTTCCGGATCACCGGGAGCGGCAAGGTCATGCGCGAGCAGGCGAACGCCCGCCACCTGTTCGAGCACAAGCCGAGCACCCGCACGCGCCGTCTGGCCCAGGACCAGGTCGTCGCGCCCGCCGACGTCAAGAAGATCAAGAAGCTGCTCGGTAAGTGACCTCGCGCCGCGGTCCTGACGGATCGCGCGGAGCACCCCGACCCAACACTGCAAGGAGCATCACGTGGCACGCGTGAAGCGGGCGGTCAACGCCCAGAAGAAGCGCCGTACGACCCTCGAGCGCGCCGCCGGCTACCGCGGCCAGCGCTCGCGCCTCTACCGCAAGGCGAAGGAGCAGGTCACCCACTCCCTCGTCTACGCCTACCGCGACCGCAAGGTCAAGAAGGGCGACTTCCGCAAGCTGTGGATCCAGCGCATCAACGCCGCCGCGCGTGCGCAGGGCCTCACCTACAACCGCTTCATCCAGGGCCTCGGCCTCGCGGGTGTCGAGGTCGACCGCCGCATGCTGGCGGAGCTCGCGGTCAACGACATCGCGGCGTTCAACGCGCTCGTCGAGGTCGCGAAGGCGGCGCTCCCCGCGGACGTCAACGCGCCCCGCGCTGCGGCCTGAGTCTCAGACTGCTGCGTTGAGCACCACCCCGGACGCCCGGACGGCCCCGCTGCCTGACGTGTCGCTCGCGAACCCGCGAGCCGACCGCGTCAAGCAGGTGAGGGCGCTGTCCGGGCGTCCGGCGCGTCTGCGGCACGGCCAGTTCCTCGTCGAGGGGCCGCAGGGCGTGCGCGAGGCGGTCCGCTGCGCGCCCGACGCCGTCCGCGACGTCTACCTCACCCCGGCCACGGCCGAGCGCTACGACGAGATCGTGGTCGAGGCCCGCGCCGCCGGGCTGTACGTCCACCTGGGCACCCGCGAGGTGCTCGAGGCGATGAGCCCGGACGCCCAGGGCGTCCTCGCCGTCGTCGACACGCGGCCGCAGACGCTCACCGAGGCGCTGGCCGCGCTGGACGACCCGGACGGCGGCCGCCGCCGGTCGCTGCTCGTCGCCGTGCTCGCCACCGTGCGCGACCCCGGGAACGCCGGCACGGTCATCCGGGCCGCCGACGCCGCGGGCGCCGACCTGGTGGTCCTCGCCGGCGACTCCGTCGACGTGCACAACCCCAAGGTGGTGCGGTCCACGGCCGGCTCGCTGTTCCACCTGTCCGTCGTCGCGGGAGAGCCGCTCTCCGACGTCGTCGACGCCCTGCGCTCGCGCGGGCTGACGGTGCTCGCCGCCGACGGCGTGGGCGAGCACGACCTGGACGACCTGCTCGACGTCGCCGGGCACGCGGGTGCCCGCGGCGCGGGGACCCCGGACCTCGCGGCGTCGACCGCCTGGGTCTTCGGCAACGAGGCGTGGGGCCTGCCGCCCGAGGACCGCGACCTCGCCGACGCCGTCGTGCGCGTGCCCATCCGGGGCAAGGCCGAGTCGCTCAACCTCGCGACGGCGGCGACCGTCTGCCTGTACGCGTCGAGCCGCGCCCAGCGCTAGGCACCGTCGCCACCGTGCGAGGCCGCGCGGGAGCTACTCCGCCTGGCTCTCGAACCACGTGAAGTCGAACTCCTGGAACGCCGCCTCGACGTTGTTGCCGTCCGGGTCGCGGACGAACGCGGCGTAGTGCCGCTTCATCGGTCCGCCCTGGTACTCGGGCCAGTCGCGGGCCTCGTGCAGCACCTCGGCGCCGACCTCCTTCGCGGCGGCGAGGAACGCGTCGACCGCCTCCGGGGACGGTGCCGTGAACGCCAGGTGCGACTCGCGGAACCCCTCGCCGAACCGGTGGACGCCGATCCAGAACTCGGGCCCGTCCGTGCCGTAGCCGATGGCGTGGGGCGACTTGTCCTCCTGGCGGGCCGCGCCGAGCGCGGCGAGCACCGCGTCGTAGAAGCGCGCGGAGGCGTCGAAGTCGGAGCACTGGATCTCTACGTGGTTGAGGAACATGCCCCGAGTCTGGGCGGGTCGCCCGCACCGGGCCACCCCGGGTGGCCGCACCCGCCGGGTCCGGTGGCGTCGGCGCCGTCGCCGGCGGGTGGGGGCGCCGTCACGCAGGCCGGGCGAGACTGAGGTGATGCTGCCCGCCACGTTCGACCGGGACGCGTCCCCTCCCGCGTGGGTCGAGACGTTCGCCGGCCCGGCCCTCGACCGCGGCCGCTGGGTCGACCACTACCTGCCGCAGTGGACGACGCCGGACCGGTCGGCCGCCCGGTACGACCTCGGCCCCCGCGGGCTCGTGCTGCGCATCGACGCGGACCAGCCGCCCTGGCGGGACGACGACGGCGCGCTGCGCGTGTCCAGCCTGCAGACCGCCGCGTTCTCCGGACCCCGGGGGTCGGACCGCGGCACGCACCGGCACCGCCCGGGCCCGCGCGTCATGACGCCCGGTGGCGCCGCACCGGGGCTGGACGCCGCGCGAGGGCGTCGTCGAGGCCACGGTGAGCGCGTGCCCGGACCCGGGCTTCCTCACGGCCGTGTGGCTTGTCGGCGTCGAGGACGCCTCGCCCGACGACTCCGGCGAGATCACGGTCGCCGAGCTGTTCGGCGACCGGGTCGGCCCGGCGGCCTCGACCGTGCGGTGCGGGGTCAAGGCCGTCAACGACCCGCGGCTCGTGACCGACCTCGCCGACGTGGACCTGCCGGTCGACGCGACCCGCCCGCACCGCTACGCCGCCGCGTGGGGCGAGGAAGGCGTGGGCCTGTACGTCGACGGTCGCCTGGTGCACGCCGTCGGCCAGACGCTGCGCTACCCGCTGCAGCTCCTGGTCGACCTGTTCGAGCTGCCCGGTCTCGACGGCGACGCCGGCCCGCGCGACCCGGCCGCCTACCCGCGGACCGCCCGGGTCCACGAGGTGCGGGCGTGGCGGTCGCCGCCTCGCCCGAGCCTTCCCGGTTGAGGGTGTCGGTGCCCGCTGGGAGCATCCGCCCATGCGCCTGTTCACCGCCGTCTACCCGTCGCCGGAGGCCTCCGCCCATCTCGACCTCGCGCTCGGCTCGCTCGGCGGCCCCGCCGTGTCCGATCCCGGCCCCGGGCTGCGCTGGGTGCCCAAGGAGCAGCGCCACGTCACGCTCGCCTTCCACGGCGAGGTGCCCGACGGGGCCGTGCCCGGGTACGCCGAGGCCCTGCGCGCGGCGCTCGCCGGGGTGGAGCCGTTCGACGTCGCCCTCGCCGGGGGCGGGACGTTCTCCGGGCGGACGCTCTGGGCCGGGGTCGGCACGGGCGTCGACGGGCTCCGGACGCTCGCCGCGGCGGTCGGCGAGGCCGCGCAGGAGTCCGGCTTCCGGGCCGACGACCGCGCGGGCGGCCGCCCGCACCTGACGCTCGCGCGAGCCTCGGCGTCGCGCGTCCCGCCGCGCGGTATGCCCCATCGCGGCGGGACGCGGCGCCGCGTCACGGACCTCGCCCCGCTCGCGGACTGGGCGCACGCGCTCGCGGTCTACCGCGGCCCGGCCTGGCAGGTCGACGCGGTGCACGTCGTCGCGAGCGAGCTCGGCGCGGGCCGCTCGGGGGACCCCTGCACACGGGCGTCGCGCAGGTCCCGCTGGGCGACGCGCCGACCTAGACTCACGAGGGTGTGGAGGAAGCAGAACACCCAGCCGGGCGGGCAGAACCTGCCGATCACCCGTGACCGCATCGAGGCGGTCATGAAGGCCAACGACTGGAAGTACTTCATCGACTCCGACGGCGTCCTCGGCGGGCGCTGGGAGGGTGCGGACGTCTACTTCAACCTGCTCACCCTCTTCGGGGACACGCCCGACGGCCTCCAGGTGCGCGCGTACTGGCGCCGCGAGCTGAGCGCCGCGGCCGAGGTCGCGGCGGCCACGGTCGCCAACCGGTGGAACCGCGAGAAGCTGTTCCCGAAGGTCTACGTGACCGTCGGGGACGGCAAGTGCACGGTCCGGGCCGAGGGCAACTTCCCGCTGCGGTACGGCGTCGCGAACGACCAGCTCGACGACTTCGTCAACTGCACCATCACCACGGCGATCGAGGCGTTCGAGCACTTCGACGAGCACTTCTCCGAGGACATGCTCTCCGGCGGCACCGCCTGACCGCCGTCGCGCGCCGTCGCACGACGTCGTCCACCTAGACTGAGCGCGGTCCACGCACGGCCGCCGCGCGGCGTCGTCGGACCTCACCCTGTATCGAAAAGCGGAAGGCACCATGTCTGCACCTGCCGACGCCCTGCCCGAGGGTCCCAGCCCGCTCGACGCCGCGGCGCTCGACGTCGCCGTCGCCCAGGCGCTGGCCGACGTCGCGGCCGCGACCGACCTCGAGGCCCTCAAGACCGTGCGCACCGCCCACACCGGCGACCGCAGCCCGCTCGCGCTCGCGAACCGCGCCATCGGCGCCCTGCCCGGGCCGGACAAGGCGGTGGCCGGCAAGAACCTGGGCCCGCGCCGCGGCGCCGTCGCGCAGGCGGTCGCCGCCCGGCAGGCCGAGCTCGAGGCGGAGCGCGACGAGCGGGTCCTCCTCGAGGAGGCCGTCGACGTCACCCTGCCGACGCACCGCCGTCCGGCGGGCGCGCGGCACCCGGTCGAGACGATCCAGGAGAACATCGCCGACTTCTTCGTCGGCATGGGCTGGGAGATCGCCGAGGGTCCCGAGCTCGAGGCGGAGTGGTTCAACTTCGACGCCCTGAACTTCGGCCCGGACCACCCCGCACGGCAGATGCAGGACACGTTCTACGTCGCCGGCGGCAAGAACCTCGTGCTGCGCACGCACACCTCCCCGGTGCAGGCCCGCTCGCTCATCGCGCGCGGCGCGCCGCTGTACGTCGCGGTGCCCGGCAAGGTGTTCCGCACGGACGCGCTCGACGCGACCCACACGCCGGTGTTCCACCAGTGCGAGGGCCTCGCGATCGACAAGGGCCTGACCATGGCGAACCTGGTCGGCACGCTCGACGCGTTCGCCCGGGCCATGTTCGGCCCCGAGGCCAAGACGCGCCTGCGGCCGTCGTTCTTCCCGTTCACCGAGCCGTCCGCCGAGATGGACCTGTGGTTCCCGCAGAAGAAGGGCGGTCCGGGCTGGATCGAGTGGGGCGGCTGCGGCATGGTGCACCCCAACGTGCTGCGCGCCGCGGGCGTCGACCCCGACGAGTACCAGGGCTTCGCGTTCGGCGTCGGCGTCGAGCGCGCGGTCATGCTCCGCCACGGGATCGCCGACATGCACGACATCGTGGAGGGCGACGTCCGCTTCTCCACCCAGTTCGGGACGGAGATCTGATGCCCCTCGTCGTCACGGAGTGGCTCGCCGACCACGTCGAGCTGCCCAAGGACCTGACCGCGGAGCAGCTCGCGGCCGCCCTCGTCCGCGTGGGCCTCGAGGAGGAGGCGGTGCACGCGGCCAAGGTCACCGGACCGCTGGTCGTCGGGCGCGTGCTCGTCCAGCAGCCGGAGGAGCAGAAGAACGGCAAGACCGTCAACTGGTGCCTGGTCGACGTCGGCCCGGAGCACAACGCCACGCAGATCAAGGGCGTCGACTCCGCCGACATCCCCGCGGGCGGCGCGCGCGGCATCATCTGCGGCGCGCACAACTTCGGCGTCGGCGACCTCGTGGTCGTCGCCCTGCCCGGCACGGTGCTGCCCGGCCCGTTCCCTATCGCGGCCCGCAAGACGTACGGCCACGTGTCGGACGGCATGATCTGCTCGACCGCCGAGCTCGGGATGGGCGACGACGGCCGGCACGGCATCATCGTGGTCCCGCGCGACCTCGGCATCGAGGGCGCGGTCCCGGGCCAGGACGCGATCGCGCTGCTGGGCCTGGGCGACGAGGTCCTCGAGATCAACGTGACGCCGGACCGGGGGTACGCGTTCTCGTACCGCGGCGTCGCGCGCGAGTTCTCGCACTCGACGGGCGCCGCGTTCACCGACCGGGCGCTCGTCGACGGCCTGCCCGCGGCCACGGCAGACGGGTTCGTCGTCGAGGTCGCCGACGACGCCCCGATCCACGGGGTCGTCGGCTGCGACCGGTTCGTGACGCGCGTCGTGCGTGGCATCGACCCGACGGCCGCCACGCCGGCCTGGATGAAGCGCCGCCTCGAGGGCTCGGGCATGCGCTCCATCTCGCTCGCCGTCGACGTCACCAACTACGTCATGCTCGACCTCGGCCAGCCGCTGCACGCGTACGACCTCGACAAGGTCGCCGCGCCGGTCGTCGTGCGCCGCGCGACGCCGGGGGAGCGCCTGACGACGCTCGACGACGTCGACCGGACGCTCGACGCCGAGGACCTCCTCATCACCGACTCCCCGGAGAGCCGCGGCGGGCGCGTGCTCGGCCTGGCCGGCGTCATGGGCGGCGCCTCGTCCGAGGTCACCGGCGCGACGACGGCCGTGCTGGTCGAGGCCGCGCACTTCGACCCGATCACGGTCGCGCGCACGGCCCGCCGCCACAAGCTGTCCTCCGAGGCGGCCAAGCGCTTCGAGCGCGGCGTCGACCCGCGCCTGCCCGCCGTCGCGGCGCAGCGCGTCGTCGACCTGCTGGTCGAGCACGGCGGCGGCGTCGCCGACCCGGCGGTGAGCGACCTCGACGCGACCACCGCGCCGGTGCCGATCACCCTCCCCGTGAGCCTGGCGACCCGCGTCGCCGGGGTCGAGTACCCGCGCGAGCAGGTCGTCGGGATCCTCGAGCAGATCGGCTGCGCGGTCGACCCGGGCCAGGACGAGGCCGAGGTCGTCGTGACCCCGCCCACGTGGCGACCCGACCTCACCGAGCGCGTCGCGCTCGTCGAGGAGGTCGTGCGCATCGCCGGCTACGACCAGATCCCGTCGGTGGTCCCGGCCGCCCCCGGGGGCCGCGGTCTCACGGCGGGGCAGCGCATGCGCCGCTCGGTCGCCCGCGCCCTCGCGGAGGCCGGCCTCGTCGAGACGCTGTCGTACCCGTTCGTCGGCGAGGCGGAGCTCGACGCGCTCGGACTGCCCGCCGACGACGCGCGCCGCACGGCGGTGCGCCTGGCGAACCCGCTCGCGGACGACCGCCCGCTCATGCGCACGTCGCTGCTCGCCACCCTCGTGGAGACCGCGCGCCGCAACGTCGCGCGCGGCCTGCCCGACGTCGCCGTGTTCGAGGTCGGCCTCGTCACGCTCCCGACGGCGGACGCCCCCGCGGCGCCGCAGCTGCCGGTGGGCGTGCGCCCGACGGCGGACGAGCTCGAGGCGCTCGCGGCGGCCGTCCCGGCCCAGCCGCGGCACGTCGCCGCCGTGCTGACCGGCCGCCACGACCTGGCCGGCTGGTGGGGCGAGGGACGCACGGCCGACTGGTCCGACGCGCTCGAGCTGGCCCGCCTCGTCGCGGACCGTGCGGGCGTGGCCGTCTCGGTCGAGCCCGCCACCGACGTCATGCCCTGGCACCCGGGTCGCTGCGCGGCGCTGGTGGTCGACGGCGGGGACGCGGACGAGCGGATCGTCGGGTATGCGGGCGAGCTGCACCCGAAGGTCGTCGAGCGCACGGGCCTGCCGAAGCGGTCGGTCGCGTTCGAGCTCGACCTGACGGCCCTCGCGGACGCCGCGAGCGGCGACCCCGTGGTGGCCACGCCGGTCTCGGCGTTCCCCGCCGCGAAGGAGGACTTCGCGTTCGTCGTCGACGCTGCCGTGCAGGCCGAGACGGTGCGCGCCGCCGTCGTCGCGGGCGCCGGCACGCTCCTGGAGGACGTGAGCCTGTTCGACGTCTTCACGGGCGAGCAGCTCGGCGCGGGAAAGAAGTCGCTGGCGTACTCGGTGCGCCTGCGCGCCGCGGACCGCACGCTCACGGCCGACGAGGTGCGCGCCGCCCGCGAGGGCATCGTCGCGGCCGCGACGGAGGCCGGCGCGACCCTGCGCGGCTGATCCCGGGCGGGCTCGACCACCGGGTCGAGCCCGCCCGCAGTCACGCGGCCCGCGTCACCGTGGAGGTCACGCGGCCCGCGTCGCGACCGCGAACACCCGGCGGAACGCCAGCGCCGTCCCGGACGGCCGCTCCGGGTACGCCTCCCGCAGCGCCGCCCCGTACTCCGCCTCGAACCGGGCCCGCAGGGCCGGGTCGTGTGCGGCGAGCGCGTCGAGCGTGGGCCGCGCCCCCGTCGCGGAGATCCACCCCAGTACCGGGTCGGGCCCGTGCAGCAGATGGGTGTACGTGGTCTCCCAGACGTCGACGTCCCACCCCGGCCGGGCCAGGAGGTCGAGGTACTCGCCCGGGTCGGCGGTCGCCCGCCGCTCCACCGGCCCGACGACGTCGGCGTACGGTGCGCGGGCGGCGACCTCGCGCAGCAGCACGTGGCTGGGGGCGTCGTGGTTGCCGGGGACCTGGAACGCGAACGCCTGCCCCGCGGTGTCCGCGAGGCGGGGGAGCAGCGTGCGGTGGTCCGGCACCCACTGGAGCGCCGCGTTGCTGATCACGACGTCGGCGCCGGTCACGGCGGACCGCCCGAGCGCGTAGTCGCGGACGTCGGCGAGCACGTAGCGCGCTCGCGGGTCGGCGTTCTCGGCCCGGGCCCGCTCGACCATCGCCGGCGAGGAGTCCAGCCCCACGACGTCGGCTGCGGGCCAGCGCGCCCGCAGCACCGCCGTGAGATGTCCCGGCCCGCACCCGAGATCCACGACGGTCGACGGGGCGGAGGGCACGCGTGCGACCAGCTCGACGAACGGCCTGCTGCGCTCGTCGCCGAACCGCAGGTAGTCGCCGGGCGACCAGTCCGTCGTCCGTCCTGGCATCGCTCAGCCTTGCGCGTCCCGCCAGGCGATCCACCGGGCGAGCCGGGTGAGGTCGTGGTCGGGTCCGCTGACGCCGATGGCCAGCAGGGTCGCCCCGGCGGCGACCAGCGCCTCGCCGGCCTGCTCCGGCTCCCCGTGGGGCGCCACCGACCGCTCGACCGCCCGTGCGGTGTCCCGCCCGATGGCGGCGCCGTGCTCGTCGAGGATCGCGGACTTGCGGCGGAGGGTCTCGAGGTCCGAGAACGAGTGCCAGATGTCGGCGTGCTCGGCGACGACCCGCAGCGTCTTCCGCTCGCCGCCGCCGCCGACAAGGATCGGGATGTCGCGCGTCGGCGCCGGGTTCCCCGCGGCGAGCCGCGCGCGGATGCGCGGCAGGTCGGCGGCGAGCCTGGCGATGCGCCTGCCCGGCGTGCCGAACTCGTACCCGAACTGGTCGTAGTCCTTCTGGAACCAGCCCGCGCCGATCCCGAGGATGAGCCGTCCGCCGGACATGTGGTCGACGGTGCGGGCCATGTCGGCCAGCAGCTCGGGGTTGCGGTACGAGTTGCACGTCACGAGCGCGCCGATCTCGACGCGCTCCGTCTGCTCGGCCCAGGCGCCCAGCATCGTCCAGCACTCGAAGTGCTTGCCGTCCGGGTCGCCGTGGAGCGGGAAGAAGTGGTCCCAGTTGAAGATGACGTCGACGCCGAGGTCCTCCGCGCGCAGCACGGTGTCGCGGATCTGGCGGTACTCGGCGTGCTGCGGCTGGAGCTGGAGGGCGATCCGGACGCGCCGGCCGCCGGGGGTGGAGGCTGTCATGCCCGTCACCCTACGGACGCCGCCCGGTCCCGTCAGCCGGTTCAGGGGAGGAGCAGCACCTTGCCGGTGGTCGCGCGCCCTTCGAGCGCCCGGTGCGCCTCCGCGGCGTCGGCGAGCGCGAAGGTCCTCCCGACCCGCACGTCGAGGTTCCCGGACGCCGCGGAGGCCAGCACCTCGCCGGCCCGCCACTCGAGCTCGCCGCGCGTGGCGACGTAGTGGCCGAGCGTCGGGCGGGTCAGATAGAGCGACCCGCCACGGTTGAGCGCCTGCGGGTCGACGGGCGGCACGGGCCCGGAGGCCGCGCCGAACAGCACGAGCATCCCGCGCGGCCGCAGCGACGCGAGCGAGGCCTCGAACGTGGACCGCCCGACGCCGTCGTACACGACGTGCACGCCCTGCCCTCCCGTGAGCGCGCGCACCGCGGCGGGCAGCTCGGCGGTCAGGTCCGTCATCGCGGCGTAGTCGATGGTGTGCGCGGCTCCGGCGGCGGTCGACAGCCCGGCCTTCTCCGCCGACGAGACCGTGGTGATGACGCGCCCGCCGCGCGCGGTGGCGAGCTGTGTCGCGAGGAGCCCGACGCCGCCGGCCCCGGCGGTGAGCAGCACGTCGTGCCCCGGCCCGACCTCGAACGTCGACGCGACGAGGTAGTGCGCCGTCATGCCCTGGAGCATGAGCGCGGCGGCGTCGGTCAGGTCGAGCCCTGCGGGCACGGCGACGGCGTTGGCTGCCGGCACGAGCGCGAGCTCCGCGTACGACCCGGGAGCCTCCGCCCACGCGACGCGGTCGCCGACGGCGAACCCCTCGACGCCCTCGCCGAGCCGCTCGACCACGCCCGCACCCTCGACGCCGACGACGTGCGGGTAGGCCATCGGGTACACGCCCGCGCGGCGGTAGGTGTCGATGAAGTTCACCCCCGCGGCGGCCACCCGCACCAGGAGCTGGCCGGGACCGGGCTCCGGGTCCGGCAGCTCGACGACCGACAGGACCTCGGGACCGCCCGCCTCGCGGGCCTGCACTGCACGCATGGTGCGGAGCCTACTCACGCAGGCGGCTGTGCCGGGAGCACCTCACCAGCCCGGACCTCGGCGTCGACGCGGTTCCCGGCCGGCGCGAGCGGGCACGCCCACGCGGGGTCGTCCCGGCCTCGGCGCACGGCGCGGCGACCCGGCGTCGCCGGTCGGTGAGCTCGAGGCGGTCCACGGTGATCGTGCCGCTCAAACGTGCCGCTCAGAGGCCGAGCTCCGTCAGCAGCACGCCCTCGTCCCCGTGCGTCCACGTCGCGTGACGCGTCACCCGCAGCCCGGCCGCCGTCGCGACGCCGTGGACCTTCTCGACGGAGTCGTACCGGTCGTGGTGCACCGGGTACGCGGGCGGTGTCGCGCCGTGCCGGTGGTGGTGCGCGGGGTCGAACCCCGCGAACGTCGCCAGGACGACCCGCCCGCCCGGGCGCAGCGCGCGCACCCAGGCGGCGAGCGCCGCGTCGCCGTCGGGCATGAGGTGCAGCGCGGTCACGCACGTGACGAGGTCGAACGACCCGTCCGGGAAGGGCGGCGCGGTGGCGTCGCCCTCGACGAGCCCCGTCCCGGTGCCCGCGTCGAGCACGTCGCGCACGCCGTCCAGGTCGACGAACTCGGCCACGGCGCTGGCGAGCGCCCGGTGCATCGTGCTGTCGTCGTACTCGGGAGCGCGGCCGTCGAACCGCTCCCGCACCGCCTGCGTCGGGTCCATGCGGGTCAGCGTAGGACTGTCCGCACCGCGAACCCCGGTGTCGCACCTATGCAGAGGTATGTATAGTCATGCACATGGTCAGCACGAAGCCCGTCCGGGTCGCCGTCGCCGGCGCCTCGGGCTATGCGGGGGCGAGTTCCTGCGGATCGCAGCGAACCACCCGCACCTCGAGATCGGCGCGGTCACCGCGCACTCCAACGCCGGCGCCACGCTCGGCAGCCTCCAGCCGCACCTGCGCTCGCTCGCCGACCGCGTGCTCGAGCCCACCGGCGTCGAGGCGCTCGCGGGCCACGACGTCGTCGTGCTCGCCCTGCCGCACGGCGCGTCCGGCGAGATCGCGGCCCAGCTCCCCGACGACGTCGTGGTGCTCGACCTCGGCGCGGACCACCGCCTCACGGACGCTGCCGCCTGGGAGCAGTTCTACGGCAGCCCGCACGCGGGTACCTGGCCGTACGGCCTGCCCGAGCTCCTCCACACGGACGGCACCCGTCAGCGCGACCTGCTCCGCGGCGCGCGGCGCATCGCCGTCCCCGGCTGCAACGTCACGGCCGTCACGCTCGGCCTCCAGCCCGGCGTCGCCGCCGGCCTGATCGAGGCCGACGACGTCGTCGCCGTCCTCGCGAACGGGTACTCGGGCGCGGGCAAGTCGCTCAAGACGCACCTGCTGGCCTCGGAGGCGCTCGGCTCCGCCGCGCCCTACGCCGTCGGCGGCACGCACCGGCACATCCCGGAGATCCAGCAGAACCTGGGTGTCGCGGGCGCCGAGACGGTGCGGATCAGCTTCACGCCCACCCTCGTGCCGATGTCCCGCGGCATCCTCGCAACCGCGACCGCCCGCCTCCAGGCCGGGGCCGACCCTGCGGCCGTGCGCGCGGCCTGGGCCGACGCGTACGCCGACGAGCCGTTCGTCCACCTGCTGCCCGAGGGCCAGTGGCCCTCCACCGCCATGACGCTCGGCGCCAACACGGCCCTCGTCCAGGTGGCCGTCGACGCCGCCGCGGGCCGCGTCGTGACCGTCACCGCCATCGACAACCTCGTCAAGGGCACCGCGGGCGGCGCCATCCAGTCCATGAACCTGGCCCTCGGCCTGCCCGAGACGGCCGGCCTGACCACCGAAGGAGTCGCTCCGTGATCCCGCCCCACGACATCACTCGCTGCGGCCACCCCGCGAGTCTGCTCGCTTCGCTGCGCGGACTCGCGGGGACCCCGACCTGCGCCCGCGATCTCGCGGGAGCCCCGGAATGAGCGTCACCGCAGCCCAGGGCTTCCGGGCCGCCGGCGTCACCGCCGGCCTCAAGCACTCGGGCAAGCCCGACCTCGCCCTCGTCGTCAACGACGGCCCGCAGCACACCGCCGCGGCCGTCTTCACGTCCAACCGCGTGGTCGGCGCCCCGGTCCAGTGGTCGCGCCAGTGCATCAAGGACGGCGTCGCCCGGGCGGTCGTGCTCAACTCGGGGTCGGCCAACGTGTGCACCGGCCCGGGCGGGTTCCAGGACTCGCACGCCACGGCCGAGGCCGTGGCCGACTCCCTCGGCATCGGCGCCATCGACGTCCTCGTCGCCTCGACCGGCGTCATCGGCGTCCGCCTCAAGCGCGAGAGGCTGCTGGCCGGCATCCCCGTCGCCGCGGCCGCCCTGGCCGGCGACGCCGCCGCGGGAGCCGCCGCCGCGCAGGCGATCATGACCACGGACACGGTGCCCAAGGTCTCCACCCGCACGGTGTCGACCCCCGCGGGGGAGTTCACGATCGGCGGCATGGCCAAGGGTGCGGGCATGCTCGCCCCGGCCCTCGCCACGATGCTGTGCGTCATCACCACCGACGCCGTCGTCCCCGACGGCGACGAGGGCGCGGCCCTCCTCGACACGGCCCTGCGCTGCGCGACCGCCGCGACGTTCGACCGCATCGACTCCGACGGCTGCATGTCGACGTCGGACACGGTCGTGCTCATGGCGTCGGGCGCCTCGGGCGTCCAGCCGGCGCAGGCGGAGCTGGCCGAGGCCGTGCGCGCCGTCGCCGCCGACCTCGCCGCCCAGCTGCTCGCGGACGCCGAGGGCGCATCGCACGACATCGCGATCACGGTGACCGGCGCGACCAGCGAGGACGCCGCCCTCGCGTGCGCCCGCGCGGTGAGCCGCTCCAACCTGGTCAAGACGGCGATCTATGGCAACGACCCCAACTGGGGCCGCATCCTCGCCCAGGTCGGCACCGTCCCCGAGTCGGTCGCCCCCTTCGACCCGGACCAGCTCGACGTGTCCGTCAACGGCGTCATGGTCTGCAAGGCGGGCGGGGCGCACGAGGACCCCGCCGGCGTCGACATGGCCGCGAGCCGGCTCGTGACCATCCTGATCGACCTGCACGCCGGCGACGCCGAGGTCACGCTCATGACCAACGACCTCACGCACGCGTACGTCGAAGAGAACAGCGCCTACACCTCATGACCCCCTCGGTGAGCTCCGCGGCGGTCGCCGCACTCTCTCCCGACCAGAAGGCCGAGGTGCTCCTCGAGGCCCTCCCGTGGCTCCAGGAGTTCTCGGGCGCCCTCGTCGTCGTCAAGTACGGCGGCAACGCCATGGTCGACGACACCCTGAAGGCCGCCTTCGCGCAGGACATGGTGTTCCTGCGGCAGGTCGGCCTGCGCCCCGTCGTCGTGCACGGCGGCGGGCCGCAGATCAACGCGATGCTGAGCCGCCTCGACATCCGCTCCGAGTTCCGCGGCGGCCTGCGCGTCACGACGCCGGAGGCCATGGAGGTCGTCCGCATGGTCCTCACGGGCCAGGTCGGGCGCGAGCTCGTGGGCCTCGTCAACGCCCACGGCCCTCTCGCCGTGGGCCTGTCGGGCGAGGACGGCGGCCTGTTCCGCGCCACGCGTCGCACCGCGCTCGTCGACGGCGAGCAGGTCGACGTCGGGCTTGTCGGCGACGTCACGGCCGTCGACCCCTCGGCGGTCGAGGACATCCTCGCCGCGGGCCGCATCCCCGTGGTCTCCACGGTCGCGCCCGACGTCGAGGACCCGACCCAGGTGCTCAACGTCAACGCGGACACGGCCGCCTCGGCGCTCGCGGTCGCGCTCGGCGCGAAGAAGCTCATCGTCCTGACCGACGTCGAGGGCCTCTACACGAGCTGGCCCGACAAGACGTCGCTCGTCGAGGAGATCGCCGCGACCGAGCTGGCCGCCCTGCTCCCGTCCCTCGAGTCCGGCATGGTGCCCAAGATGGAGGCGTGCCTGCGTGCGGTCGAGGGCGGCGTGCCCGCGGCCACGGTCATCGACGGCCGTCAGCCGCACTCCGTGCTGCTCGAGGTCTTCACGGCGCGCGGCAACGGCACGATGGTGGTCCCTGACGTGCACTGAGGCGTCCGCGCACGATGTGACGTGATCGTCATCTCCACGGCGGAACAGGGTGTCGCGCTCCGACGTTGGGCGGGTGTTCATCATCTCCACAGCGCAGCAGGAGCGTCGTGCTCGGTACATCTCTGGTCCCGTGGCTGGATCCGCAGTCGATCATCCACGGCGCCGGCCCCTGGGCTCTGCTCGCGGTCTGCGCGATCGTGTTCGCCGAGACGGGCCTGCTCGTCGGCTTCGTGCTCCCGGGCGACACGCTGCTGCTCATCAGCGGCGTCCTGTCGGCCCCGGGCGTCCAGGCGTTCCACTCTCACGTGGCCTGGGTGGCGCTCGGCATCGCCCTCGCCGCGTTCCTCGGCGGCGAGCTCGGCTACGCCATCGGCCACAAGGCCGGCCGGCCGATCTTCGAGCGCAGGGAGTCCGGCCTGTTCTCCCGCGAGAACGTCGAGCGCACGACGGCGTTCTTCGGCCGGTTCGGCCCGGCCGCCGTGGTCGTCGCGCGCTTCGTCCCGGTGATCCGCACGTTCGCCCCGGTCGCGGCGGGCGTGGGCCACATGCCGTACCGCCGCTACTCGCTCTACAACGCGGTCGGTGCGCTGCTGTGGGCGGGCGGCACCGTGTACCTCGGCTACGCCCTGCACTTCATCCCGCCGGTCCAGGGGTTCGTCGAGCGCTACTTCGACCTGGTCCTCGTCGCGGCGGTCGTCCTCGCCGTCGTGCCGACGGCGGTCCACCTGGTGAACGCCCAGCGCAAGGCGCGGCGCAGCGACGACGCCGTCTAGTGTGCCTATGCATCACCGTGTATAGTCATGCAAGTGAGTAGCGAGCTCCTCGACCTGCAGACCGGCGCCGACGTCGCCTCGGTCGCCGCCTGGACCGACCGGTACACCCACGCGGTCATGGACACCTTCGGCCCGCCGCAGCGCGTCCTCGTCCGCGGCGAGGGCTGCTACGTCTGGGACGCCGACGGGAGGCGCTACCTCGACCTGCTCGCCGGCATCGCCGTCAACGCCCTCGGCCACGCCCACCCCACGCTGACCGCCGCGATCAGCGCGCAGCTCGGCACGCTCGGCCACGTCTCGAACTTCTTCGGCACGCCCACGCAGATCGCGCTCGCCGAGACGCTCCTGAGCAAGGCGCAGGCGCCCGAGGGCTCGCGTGTCTTCTTCACCAACTCCGGCACCGAGGCCGTCGAGGCCGCGTTCAAGATGACGCGCCGCATGGGCCCCGGCCGCGTCCTCGCGCTCGAGGGCGCCTTCCACGGCCGTTCGATGGGCGCCCTCGCGCTCACCTCCAAGCAGGCGTACCGCGAGCCGTTCGAGCCGCTGCCCGGCGGCGTCGAGCACGTCCCGTTCGGCGACACCGCCGCCCTCGAGGCGGCGTTCTCGGCGCAGGCCGTCGCCGAGCGCGGCCCCGTCACGGCCCTCGTCGTCGAGCCGCTGCAGGGCGAGGCCGGCGTCCGGCCGCTGCCGCCCGGCTACCTCGCGCACGCCCGCACGCTCACCGCCGACGCCGGCGCGCTGCTCGTCCTCGACGAGGTGCAGACCGGCGTCGGCCGCACCGGGTCGTGGTTCGCGTACCAGCAGCCGGAGATCGGCGGCGGCGTCGTGCCCGACGTCGTCACGCTCGCCAAGGGCCTCGGCGGCGGGTTCCCGATCGGCGCGGTGATCGCGTACGGCGAGCGCGCCGCGACGCTGCTCGGCCGCGGACAGCACGGCACGACGTTCGGCGGCAACCCGGTCGCCGCGGCCGCGGCGCTCGCGACGCTCGGCGTCATCGAGCGCGACGGCCTGCTCCAGCAGGTCCACGACGTCGGCGCCCAGCTCCGCGAGCAGATCGAGCTGTGCGGCTCGTCGCTGGTGCGCGAGGTGCGCGGCCGCGGCCTGCTGCTCGCCGTCGTGCTCAACGCCCCGGTCGCGTCCGAGGTCGCCGCCCAGGCGCTCGAGGCGGGGCTCATCGTCAACCCCGTCGCGCCCGACGCGATCCGGCTCGCGCCGCCGCTGATCCTCACCGCGGACCAGGCGCGCGACGCGGCAGCCTTCTTCGCCGCCCTGAGCCTGCCCACCGACGCCCCCACCGACACGCCGACCGGCCAGGAGGCCTGATGACCCGCCACTTCCTGCGCGACGACGACCTCACGCCCGCCGAGCAGAAGCAGGTGCTCGAGCTGGGCATGGCGTTCCGCGAGGACCGCCACTTCCGCCAGCCGCTCAACGGCCCGCGCGCGGTCGCGTTCATCACCGACAAGCCGACGCTGCGCACCCAGGTCTCCTTCGCCACGGGCATCGCCGAGCTCGGCGGCTTCCCGATGGTCGTGGACGGCAACCTCGCCCAGATCGGCACGCGGGAGTCGGTTGCCGACACCACGCGCGTGCTCGACCGCATGGTCTCCGCGATCGTGTGGCGCACCTTCGGCGACGAGCGCATCCAGGAGATGGCGGCGGTCTCGCGCGTCCCCGTGGTCAACGCCCTGACCGACGGCTTCCACCCGTGCCAGATCCTCGCGGACCTGCTGACGGTCGCCCAGCATCGCGGAGGTGTCTCGGCGCTCCCCGGCCAGGTCTTCGCCTACGTCGGCGACGCCGCCAACAACATGGGCAGCTCGTACGTGCTCGGCGGCGTGACCGCGGGCCTGCACGTGCGCATCGGCGGCCCGGCGGCCTACCTGCCCGACGCGGAGATCGTCGCCCGCGCGCAGGAGATCGCCGCGCAGACCGGCGGCTCGGTCACCGTCACGACCGACCCCGTCGAGGCGGTGCGCGACGCCGACGCGGTCGCCACCGACACCTGGGTCTCCATGGGCGCCGAGGCGCAAGCCGCCGAGCGGGCCACCCCGTTCGTCCCGTTCCAGCTCGACGCCGAGCTCCTCGCGCACGCGAAGCCCGACGCGATCGTGCTGCACTGCCTGCCCGCCTACCGCGGCAAGGAGATCACCGCCGACGTCATCGACGGCCCGCAGTCCGTCGTCTTCGACGAGGCCGAGAACCGGCTCCACGCCCAGAAGGCCCTGCTGACCTGGCTGCTGGAGCGACGATGAGCTCCGAGAGCGCGTCCGTCGCCCCGCTGACCAAGGCCGCGCGCCAGGCGCGCATCGTCGAGCTCGTCACGCGCGGTGCCGTGCACTCCCAGTCGGAGCTCGCCCGCCTCCTGGCCGACGAGGGTCTCTCCGTCACCCAGGCGACCCTCTCGCGCGACCTCATCGAGCTGCGCGCCGAGAAGGTACGCACGTCGTCGGGCGCGCTCGTCTACGCCGTGCCGGGGGAGGGCGGCGACCGCAGCGTGCGCGCCGACCAGGACCAGGAGTACCTGGCCGCCCGCCTCGGCCGCCTGCTCGCCGACCTGCTCGTCTCCGCGGAGGCGTCCGCCAACCTGGTCGTGCTGCGCACGCCCCCGGGTGCGGCCAACTTCCTCGGCTCGGCCATCGACCACTCGCTGTTCCCCGGGGTGCTCGGCTGCATCGCCGGCGACGACACCATCCTGGTCATCTCCCGCGACCCCGCCGGCGGCGACGAGCTCGCCCAGCGCTTCCTCGCGCTCGCCACCACGTCCTGACCTCCGCCCCGCACGACCCGGAAGGGCCCCCATGTCCGAGATCGTCACGCCCGACGACGGTGCCGCCGTCACCGCCTCCGCCCAGCCCGCCGTGGCGCTGTGGGGCGGCCGGTTCGCGGGCGGCCCGTCGCCCGAGCTGCAGGCGCTGTCCCAGTCGACGCACTTCGACTGGAAGCTCGCCCCGTACGACATCCGCGGCTCCCAGGCGCACGCCAAGGTGCTGCACCGCGCGGGCCTGCTGACTGACGAGGAGCTCGACGGCATGGCGGCGGCCCTCGACCGGCTGGCCGCCGACGTCGAGGACGGCACGTTCCTCCCGCGCCTCGAGGACGAGGACGTCCACACCGCTCTCGAGCGCGGCCTCATGGACCGCGCGGGCGCCGATCTCGGCGGCAAGCTGCGCGCCGGCCGCTCGCGCAACGACCAGATCGCCACGCTCGTGCGCCTCTACCTGCGCGAGCAGGCCCGCACGATCGCCACGCAGGTGCTCACCGTCGTCGACGAGCTCATCGCCCAGGCCAAGGCCGCGGGCACCGCCGTCATGCCAGGCCGCACGCACCTGCAGCACGCGCAGCCCGTGCTGCTGGCCCACCACCTGCTCGCGCACGCCTGGCCGCTGCTGCGCGACGTCGACCGCTTCATCGACTGGGACGTGCGCGCCGCCCGCAGCCCGTACGGCTCGGGGCGCTCGCGGGCTCCTCGCTGGGCCTCGACCCGGCCGCGGTGGCGGCCGACCTCGGCTTCGACGGCCCCGTCGAGAACTCGATCGACGGCACCGCGGCGCGCGACGTCGTCGCGGAGTTCGCGTTCGTCGCCGCGATGATCGGCGTCGACGTCTCCCGCCTGGCCGAGGAGATCATCATCTGGAACACCAAGGAGTTCGGCTTCGTCCGCCTGGACGACTCCTGGTCCACGGGGTCCAGCATCATGCCGCAGAAGAAGAACCCGGACATCGCCGAGCTGGCCCGCGGCAAGGCCGGCCGCGTCATCGGCGACCTGACCGGGCTGCTGGCCACCCTCAAGGGCCTCCCGCTCGCGTACAACCGCGACCTCCAGGAGGACAAGGAGCCGGTCTTCGACCAGGTGGCGACGCTCACCGTCCTCCTCCCAGCGTTCGCCGGTATGGTCCGGACACTGGCTTTCGACACCGAGCGCATGGCCGCGCTCGCCCCGCAGGGCTTCTCGCTCGCGACCGACATCGCCGAGTGGCTCGTCCGCGAGGGCGTGCCGTTCCGCGTCGCGCACGAGGTCGCCGGCACGTGCGTCAAGGTGTGCGAGGAGCGTGGCATCGAGCTGTGGGACCTGTCCGACGCGGACCTGGCCGCGATCAGCGAGCACCTGACCCCCGAGGTCCGCACGGTGCTGTCCGTCGAGGGCTCCGTCGCGTCGCGCGACGCCGTCGGCGGCACGGCCCCGGCACGCGTCGCCGAGCAGCTGGACGCGGCGAAGGAGCGTGCGACGGAGTACCGGTTCTGGGCCGAGTCGTGACGCCCGGCCCCGCGCGGGTGAGCCACGCATGACGGTCTCCGCCGACGTCCTCGCAGCCCTGACCGCGCTGGCGCGCGCCCGGCGCTCCAACGAGCCGGGCGCCGGGCCGTTCCTCGTCGTCGTCGACGGTCCCGCCGGCTCGGGCAAGACGACGCTGGCCGCCCAGCTCGCGCCGCGCCTCGGCGACGGCAACGGCGGCCACGCCCAGGTCGTCCACATGGACGACCTCTACGAGGGCTGGGCCGCCGGCCCCGACGGCGGCGCGGCCCGCCTGGCCGCGTGGGTCCTGACGCCGCTGGCGGAGCACCGCCCGGGCCGCTACCGCCGCTTCGACTGGGCCAAGGACGAGTACGCCGAGTGGCACACGGTCGCCCCGGCGGCCTTCCTCGTGATCGAGGGCTGTGGCTCGGGCGCCCGCGCGCTCGACCCGCACCCGCACCTGCTGCTGTGGGTCGAGGCCGACGACGACGAGCGCCTGCGCCGCGGCCTGGCGCGCGACGGCGAGCGCGAGCGCGACCACTGGACCACGTGGATGGCCGACGAGGCCGCGCACTACGAGCGCGAGGGCACGCGCGACCGCGCCGACGTCCGGCTCGACGGCTTCGGCGAGGTCGTGACCTGGCACGCGTCGCCCGTCGCGTAACCTCGGGAACGTGAGCACCCCGAGCGCGCCGGCCCAGGCTCCCGTCGCGGTGAGCCCGTGGGAGGTCCCCGGGCACGCCTGGTACGCGCGCGACGTCCATGCGGTGGCGCGCGACCTGCTCGGCGCCGTCCTCGTGCGCCGCACCCCGGAGGGCACGGTCGCGCTGCGGGTCACCGAGGTCGAGGCGTACGACGGCGAGAACGACCCCGGCTCGCACGCGTTCCGCGGCCGCACGGTCCGCAACGCCACGATGTTCGGCGAGCCCGGCCGCGTCTACGTCTACCGGCACCTGGGGCTGCACCACTGCGTCAACGTCGTCTGCGGCCCCGTCGGCCGCGCCGCGGCCGTGCTGCTGCGCGCCGGCGAGGTGGTCGAGGGCGCCGAGCTCGCGCGGTCGCGCCGCACGGCGGTCGGCGTCTGCGACTCCGACCGCCAGCTCGCGCGCGGACCGGCCCGCCTCACCGTCGCGATGGCCATGTCCCTCGCCGACGACGGCGCGGACCTCACGGACCCCGACGGCGCCCTGGCGCTGACGCTCCCGCTCGACAGGACGCGCGGCGCCGTGGCGACGGGTCCGCGGGTCGGCGTGAGCGGCGACGGCGGCCGCGGCGACCTGTACCCGTGGCGGTCGTGGCTCGTGGACGAGCCGACGGTGTCGGCCTACCGTCCCGTCTCGGCGCGCCGCCGCTGAGTCCCGGGCGCGGACCCGGCACGGCCCCGGCGTCGTCGTCGGGCAGACTTGGACCGGCGCCCGCGACGGGCGCCGGACGAACCACGACGAGGAGCATCACGGTGACCGACATTCTCGACGAGCTGCAGTGGCGGGGCCTGGTGGCGCAGACCACCGACGAGGCCGCGCTGCGTTCCGCGCTGGCCGAGGGACCGATCACGTACTACGTGGGCTTCGACCCGACGGCGCAGAGCCTCCACGTCGGCCACATGGTCCAGCTGCTCAACATGCGCCGCCTGCAGCAGGCGGGCCACCGCCCGCTGGCGCTCGTCGGCGGCGCGACGGGCCTGATCGGCGACCCGCGCCCGACGACGGAACGCTCCATGAACTCGCGCGAGGTCGTGGCCGGCTGGGTCGAGCGGATCCGCGCCCAGATCGAGCCGTTCCTCTCCTTCGAGGGCGACAACGCCGCCGTCATGGTCAACAACCTGGACTGGACCGCGCCCATGAGCGCGATCGACTTCCTGCGCGACGTCGGCAAGCACTTCCGCATGGGCACGATGCTCAGCAAGGACATCGTGGCGCGCCGCCTCGCCTCGGACGAGGGCCTGAGCTTCACCGAGTTCAGCTACCAGATCCTCCAGGGCATGGACTACCGCGAGCTGTTCCAGCGTCACGGCTGCACGCTCCAGATGGGCGGCAACGACCAGTGGGGCAACCTGTTGTCCGGCGTCGAGCTGATCCGCAAGACGGAGCAGGCGTCGGTGCACGCGCTCGCGACGACGCTCATCACCAAGTCCGACGGCTCCAAGATGGGCAAGTCCGAGGGCGGCGCGGTGTGGCTCGACCCGGAGCTCACGAGCCCGTACGCCTTCTACCAGTACTGGCTCAACACGGCCGACGACGACGTCGTGCACTACCTCAAGGTGTTCACGTTCCGCACCCGCGAGGAGATCGAGGCGCTCGCGGTCGAGGTGGCCGAGCGGCCGTTCGCCCGCGCGGCGCAGCGCGCGCTGGCCGGCGACCTGACGACGCTGATCCACGGCCAGAAGGCCACGGACGGCGTCATCTCCGCGAGCCAGGCGCTGTTCGGCCGTGGGGAGCTGCGCGACCTCGACGAGGCGACGCTGCGCGGCGCCGTCTCCGAGCTCGACTCGACGCCGGTCGCCGTGGGCGACCTCGTGGTCGACGCGTTCGTCGGGTCGAGGCTCGTGGCCTCGCGGGGCGCGGCCCGCCGTGCGATCGCCGAGGGGGGCGCGTACGTCAACAACGTCAAGGTGACGTCGGAGGAGCAGGCCTTCACGTCCGACGACCTGCTGCACGGGCGGTACGCCGTGCTGCGCCGTGGCAAGAAGACGCTCGCCGTCGCTGCCGTCTCCTGACGGTGCGAGGGTTCCGGGGAGTGCCCTGACCTGCGGATTTGGCACTCCCCGGAACCCCGTGTAATGTTCTCGGACGTCGCCCAAACGGGAAACGGACACCGCGAGGTGGTCGGCCGGAAGGGCAGGACAACACACCACTCCTCCTTCAAGGGGCGTTCTGCGCCCTGGAGTGGGCCTGGGCCCGCAAGCCCCGCTCGATCAGCCCCGGAAGGGCCGATTGGACAGGGAGAAGCGGATCGGGTAAGGTTGAAGGGTTGCCCCGGACGGGGCCGGCTGCGAAGAGTGGTTCGGTTTCGGATGGTGTGCGTCGGTTGTTTGAGAACTCAACAGTGCGTTTGATAGTCAATGCCAAATATAACCCTCGTCGGGTCACCGTTGTGGTGGTTCGGGAGGATTCCTTTGGACAGATGAGCAGTTCAGCTCGTCTGGCCAGTTTTCAAGCACCGTATGGTTGTTATCCTGGGTTTTGTCCGGGGTGGCGATATTCTTTTACGGAGAGTTTGATCCTGGCTCAGGACGAACGCTGGCGGCGTGCTTAACACATGCAAGTCGAACGGTGAAGCCCTTCGGGGTGGATCAGTGGCGAACGGGTGAGTAACACGTGAGCAACCTGCCCTCCACTTCGGGATAAGCCTTGGAAACGGGGTCTAATACCGGATATGAGCTCTGCCTGCATGGGTGGGGTTGGAAAGTTTTTCGGTGGGGGATGGGCTCGCGGCCTATCAGCTTGTTGGTGGGGTAATGGCCTACCAAGGCGTCGACGGGTAGCCGGCCTGAGAGGGCGACCGGCCACACTGGGACTGAGACACGGCCCAGACTCCTACGGGAGGCAGCAGTGGGGAATATTGCACAATGGGCGAAAGCCTGATGCAGCGACGCCGCGTGAGGGATGACGGCCTTCGGGTTGTAAACCTCTTTCAGCAGGGAAGAAGCGTAAGTGACGGTACCTGCAGAAGAAGCGCCGGCTAACTACGTGCCAGCAGCCGCGGTAATACGTAGGGCGCAAGCGTTGTCCGGAATTATTGGGCGTAAAGAGCTCGTAGGCGGTCTGTCGCGTCTGGTGTGAAATCCCGAGGCTCAACCTCGGGCTTGCATCGGGTACGGGCAGGCTAGAGTGCTGTAGGGGAGACTGGAATTCCTGGTGTAGCGGTGGAATGCGCAGATATCAGGAGGAACACCGATGGCGAAGGCAGGTCTCTGGGCAGCTACTGACGCTGAGGAGCGAAAGCATGGGGAGCGAACAGGATTAGATACCCTGGTAGTCCATGCCGTAAACGTTGGGCACTAGGTGTGGGACCCATTCCACGGGTTCCGTGCCGCAGCTAACGCATTAAGTGCCCCGCCTGGGGAGTACGGCCGCAAGGCTAAAACTCAAAGGAATTGACGGGGGCCCGCACAAGCGGCGGAGCATGCGGATTAATTCGATGCAACGCGAAGAACCTTACCAAGGCTTGACATGAACCGGAAAAGTGCAGAGATGTGCTCCCCGTAAGGTCGGTTCACAGGTGGTGCATGGTTGTCGTCAGCTCGTGTCGTGAGATGTTGGGTTAAGTCCCGCAACGAGCGCAACCCTCGTCCCATGTTGCCAGCGGGTTATGCCGGGGACTCATGGGAGACTGCCGGGGTCAACTCGGAGGAAGGTGGGGATGACGTCAAATCATCATGCCCCTTATGTCTTGGGCTTCACGCATGCTACAATGGCCGGTACAGAGGGCTGCGATACCGTAAGGTGGAGCGAATCCCAAAAAGCCGGTCTCAGTTCGGATTGGGGTCTGCAACTCGACCCCATGAAGTCGGAGTCGCTAGTAATCGCAGATCAGCAACGCTGCGGTGAATACGTTCCCGGGCCTTGTACACACCGCCCGTCAAGTCACGAAAGTTGGTAACACCCGAAGCCCATGGCCCAACTCGTAAGAGGGGGAGTGGTCGAAGGTGGGACTGGCGATTGGGACTAAGTCGTAACAAGGTAGCCGTACCGGAAGGTGCGGCTGGATCACCTCCTTTCTAAGGAGCTCACCAACATCCGCCGTGCAGGCTTGCCTGGGGTGGGTGTTCATGGTGGACCACGCGCCGGCCGAACGTGCTGGTGGTGGTGCTCTGGGTGGAACATTGACTAGAAGACTGCTGCTCGGTCGTGAGCTTGCTAGTACGCCTCTCTTGGGGGGTGGGAACGCGGGGTGACGGGTTCGGGTGGTGGTCGTGGACGCACTGTTGGGTCCTGAGGCAACCGGCCGCGGGACGTGCCCCTGTCAGGGGTGGGTCTGGTCGGGAGTCTTGGTACAGGTCACCAGATGGCCCGGACCGCTCCACCACGTCTCGAGAGTTCTTCTCGGGGTGGGGGTTGGGGTTGGCGGGTCTGGTCGGTGGGTCTGTCCGTTGCTTGAGAACTGCACAGTGGACGCGAGCATCCAAGATGTTCAAGCACCTTCTCCTTGTGGGAGGGTGTTCCTGAATGTCTCTGTAGTGTGAAACGCAAAGAGTACTTAACGACTCAACGCTTTTGTTGAAGTTTTTAAGGGCACAGGGTGGATGCCTTGGCACTAGGAGCCGAAGAAGGACGTCGTAGCCTGCGATAAGCCTCGGGGAGTTGGCAAACGAGCTGTGATCCGAGGATGTCCGAATGGGGGAACCCACCTGCAGTCATGTGCAGGTACCCGCACCTGAATATATAGGGTGTGTGGAGGGAACGCCGGGAAGTGAAACATCTCAGTACCGGCAGGAAGAGATATTCCGTGAGTAGTGGCGAGCGAAAGCGGATGAGGCCAAACCGTACACGTGTTAAAGCTGTCAGGCGTTGCGTGTGCGGGGTTGTGGGACCTTCTGGGGAGATCTGACAGTCTCCCAACCAGTGAGAAAGCCGCGTCATAGTCGAACCGCATTGAGAGGCGGACCGTAGAGGGTGCTAGTCCCGTAGACGAAATGATGCGGCCTGGTGGAGGGGATCCCAAGTAGCACGGGGCCCGAGAAATCTCGTGTGAATCTGGCAAGACCACTTGCTAAGCCTAAATACTACCTAGTGACCGATAGCGGACTAGTACCGTGAGGGAAAGGTGAAAAGTACCCCGGGAGGGGAGTGAAATAGTACCTGAAACCGTGTGCCTACAATCCGTCGGAGCCTCCCTAGCTGGGGTGACGGCGTGCCTTTTGAAGAATGAGCCTGCGAGTTAGTGCTCGGTGGCGAGGTTAACCCGTGCGGGGTAGCCGTAGCGAAAGCGAGTCCGAACAGGGCGTGATAGTCGCCGGGTCTAGACCCGAAGCGAAGTGATCTAGCCATGGGCAGGCTGAAGCACTGGTAAGACAGTGTGGAGGGCCGAACCCACCAGGGTTGAAAACCTGGGGGATGACCTGTGGTTAGGGGTGAAAGGCCAATCAAACTTCGTGATAGCTGGTTCTCCCCGAAATGCATTTAGGTGCAGCGTCTCGTGTTTCTTGCCGGAGGTAGAGCTACTGGATGGCCGATGGGCCCTACCAGGTTACTGACGTCAGCCAAACTCCGAATGCCGGTAAGTTTAAGCGAGGCAGTGAGACTGCGGGGGATAAGCTCCGTAGTCGAGAGGGAAACAGCCCAGATCACCGGCTAAGGCCCCTAAGCGTGTGCTCAGTGGGAAAGGATGTGGAGTTGCACAGACAACCAGGAGGTTGGCTTAGAAGCAGCCACCCTTGAAAGAGTGCGTAATAGCTCACTGGTCAAGTGATTCCGCGCCGACAATGTAGCGGGGCTCAAGCACACCGCCGAAGCCGTGGCAGCGCAGCGACACCCAAGCCGCGAACTTGATTCGTTGGTTCAGGGGCTGTGCTGGGTAGGGGAGCGTCGTGTGGACAGTGAAGCCGCGGGGTGACCCAGTGGTGGAGACTACACGAGTGAGAATGCAGGCATGAGTAGCGAATGACGGGTGAGAAACCCGTCCGCCGAATGACCAAGGGTTCCAGGGCCAGGTTAATCCGCCCTGGGTAAGTCGGGACCTAAGGCGAGGCCGACAGGCGTAGTCGATGGACAAGGAGTTGATATTCTCCTACCGGCGAAGAACCGCCCATACCGAACCCAGGAATGCTAAACGCCCCAAGGGCGCCATCGTGGTCTTCGGACCACACCGGCGCCGGCGGCGCGTGACCCGACCTGGCAGTAGGTAAGCGTATTAACAGGGGTGACGCAGGAAGGTAGCCCGGCGTGGCGATGGTAGTCCACGTCCAAGGCCGTAGCCCGACACCTAGGCAAATCCGGGTGTCACACAGGGTGAGAGCTGATAGTGACCGCGTATGCGGGAAACGGGTGATCCTCTGCTGCCAAGAAAAGCCTCGACGCGAGGTTCTAGCCGCCCGTACCCCAAACCGACTCAGGTGGTCAGGTAGAGAATACCAAGGCGATCGAGCGAATCGTGGTTAAGGAACTCGGCAAAATGCCCCCGTAACTTCGGGAGAAGGGGGGCCTGAACCGTCAACCACCTAGCGTGGGGACGCGGGGAGGGCCGCAGAGACCAGGGAGAAGCGACTGTTTACTAAAAACACAGGTCCGTGCGAAGTCGCAAGACGATGTATACGGACTGACGCCTGCCCGGTGCTGGAAGGTTAAGAGGACGGGTCAACCTTTGGTGAAGCCCAGAATTTAAGCCCCAGTAAACGGCGGTGGTAACTATAACCATCCTAAGGTAGCGAAATTCCTTGTCGGGTAAGTTCCGACCTGCACGAATGGCGTAACGACTTCTCCGCTGTCTCAACCGCGAGCTCGGCGAAATTGCACTACGAGTAAAGATGCTCGTTACGCGCAGCAGGACGGAAAGACCCCGGGACCTTTACTATAGCTTGGTATTGGTGTTCGGTGCAGTTTGTGTAGGATAGGTGGGAGACTATGAACCCCGGGCGCCAGCTCGGGGGGAGTCAACGTTGAAATACCACTCTGACTGCAACGGATATCTAACCTCGGTCCGTCATCCGGATCAGGGACAGTGCCTGGTGGGTAGTTTAACTGGGGCGGTTGCCTCCCAAAATGTAACGGAGGCGCCCAAAGGTTCCCTCAGCCTGGTTGGCAATCAGGTGTCGAGTGCAAGTGCACAAGGGAGCTTGACTGTGAGACCGACAGGTCGAGCAGGGACGAAAGTCGGGACTAGTGATCCGGCGGTGGCTTGTGGAAGCGCCGTCGCTCAACGGATAAAAGGTACCCCGGGGATAACAGGCTGATCTTGCCCAAGAGTCCATATCGACGGCATGGTTTGGCACCTCGATGTCGGCTCGTCGCATCCTGGGGCTGGAGTAGGTCCCAAGGGTTGGGCTGTTCGCCCATTAAAGCGGTACGCGAGCTGGGTTTAGAACGTCGTGAGACAGTTCGGTCCCTATCCGCTGCGCGCGCAGGAAACTTGAGAAGGGCTGTCCCTAGTACGAGAGGACCGGGACGGACGAACCTCTGGTGTGCCAGTTGTACTGCCAAGTGCACCGCTGGTTAGCTACGTTCGGGAAGGATAACCGCTGAAAGCATCTAAGCGGGAAGCCTGCTTCAAGATGAGGTTTCCATGAACGCAAGTTCTGAAGGCACCCAGCGAGACCACTGGGTAGATAGGCCGGATGTGGAAGGCAGGACCAACGACTGCCGCAGCTGACCGGTACTAATCAGCCAACAACTTCAACACACACACTTACACTTGCTACGCGTCCACTGTGCGGTTCCCGAGAAACGGGCAACCACCCCCACCCCCGCCCCCGACCAGGGCGGGAACACGGGGGCACCCGACAACTCGATACTGTTACGGCGGTCATAGCGTAGGGGAAACGCCCGGTCCCATTCCGAACCCGGAAGCTCAGCCCTACAGCGCCGATGGTACTGCCCTGGAGACGGGGTGGGAGAGTAGGACGCCGCCGGACACCCTTCACGAAAGACCCCGCACCCCACGTGCGGGGTCTTTCGCATCTCCAGATGTTTCCGGTTGGCGACCGCCGGCGGTGATGCCCGAGGTCACAGGCTCGGCGCGAGTCTCCGAGAGTGCCTGCTCCCACCGACGTGGGAGAATCGACTGACCCACGAACCCCGAGAGGACTACCGTGAACGATTCCACCCGCGATCAGGGTGACGAGCGCGGCGGCGAGCGCCGGGCACGCCGATTCGACGACGACCGTCGAGGTCCCCGAGCCGGAGGTCGGCCGGGCGGTGACCGCCCCCGCTCGGGCGAAGGTCCCCGCTCGGGCGGGAGCTCATGGTCCCGGGGTGACGAGCGCGGCGAGCGCAGCGGATCCGGTGGCGACCGCCGCGAAGGCGCGTTCCGTCGGGATGACCGTGGTGAGGGTGGCTTCCGCGGTGGTGACCGCCGCGAAGGCGGGTTCCGTCGGGATGACCGCCAGGGCGGCGGCTTCCGCGGTGGGGACCGACCCGCGGGCGGCTTCCGTCGGGATGACCGTGGTGAGGGTGGCTTCCGCGGTGGTGACCGTCGCGAAGGCGGGTTCCGTCGCGACGAGCGCGGCGCGAACCGCGAGGGTGGCTTCCGTCGGGACGACCGCCAGGCTGGTGGCTTCCGCGGTGGGGACCGGCCCGCTGGTGGCGGCTTCCGTCGGGATGACCGTGGTGAAGGTGGCTTCCGCGGGGGTGACCGCCGCGAAGGCGGGTTCCGCCCGGATGACCGTGGTGAGGGCGGCTTCCGCGGGGGTGACCGCCGCGAAGGCGGGTTCCGTCGGGATGACCGCCAGGGCGGCGGCTTCCGCGGTGGGGACCGACCCGCGGGCGGCTTCCGTCGGGACGACCGTGCTGACGGTGGCTTCCGCGGCGGTGACCGTCGCGAAGGCGGGTTCCGTCGCGACGAGCGCGGCGCGAACCGCGAGGGTGGCTTCCGTCGGGACGACCGCCAGGCTGGTGGCTTCCGCGGCGGGGACCGACCCGCGGGTGGCTTCCGTCGGGACGACCGTGCCGGTGGTCCCCGTGGCGACGACCGTCGCGAGGGCTTCCGTCGGGACGACCGCCAGGGTGGTGGTGTCCGAGGCGATCGGCCTGCCGGTGGCTTCCGCCGTGACGACCGCGGTGACGGTGGCTTCCGGGGCGGTGACCGCCGTGAGGGCGGGTTCCGCCGTGACGAGCGGCCTGCTGGTGGGTTCCGGGGCAATGACCGTCGCGAGGGAGACTTCCGTCGGGACGACCGTGGCGATGGCGGCTTCCTTCGGGACGAACGCGGCGAGCGTGGCTTCCGCGACGGTGACCGGCGCGGTGGCGACCGAGGCGGGCGTCCCTCGTTCGGTCGAGATGGAGACCGTCCGGGTCGCGACTCGCGGCCGGGACGGGACGAGCGGCCCTTCCAGCCGCGCATCGAGGAGCCGGAGATCGCCGAGGACGTCTCGTTCCGTCAGCTCGCGAAGGACGCACGCGAGCGTCTGCGCGGCCTGTCGCGGGAGAACGCGGAGCGTGTCGGTGAGCACCTGGTCATGGCTGGGCGCCTGCTCGACATCGACCCGGAGCTCGCGTACCAGCACACCCAGGCCGCGGTGCGCCGCGGCGGGCGCATCGACGTGGTCCGTGAGGCTGCCGGCATCGCCGCCTACCGGACGGGTCGCTTCGCGGAGGCCCTGAGCGAGCTGCGGACCGTGCGCCGCCTGAACGGCTCGTCCGAGCACCTCGCGATCATGGCTGATGCCGAGCGCGGGCTCGGCCGGCCCGAGCGGGCGATCGCGCTCGCCGCGACGCCGGAGGCGGACACGCTCGACCCGTACAGCAAGGTCGAGCTCGCGATCGTCGTCAGCGGTGCCCGCTCTGACCTGGGCGAGCACGACGCCGCGCTCGTCGCGCTGGACAAGCTGCCGACGCTCAAGGGGGACCTTGGGCTGCGCGTCCTGCAGGCGCGTGCCGCCGCCCTCGAGGCCGCCGGCCGGACCGACGAGGCAGCGGCGCTGCTCGCGGACGTCGACCCCGAGGACCTCGAGCGTGCCGCCGGCAACGCCGAACCCGAGGAGGAGGTCGTCGTCTACGACGTCTACGACGAGGAGGCCGACGTCGAGGACGAGGCAGGCGACCTCGCTGACGACTCCGACGAGGACGACTCCGACTCCGCCGCCGAGGGTGACCTCGAGGACGAGGACGAGGACGAGGACGAGGACCTCGATGAGTCCGACGATGCGCCGGACGACGAAGACGACTTCGACGACGACGAAGACGACTTCGACGAGGAGTCCGACGACGAGGACGCCGACGGTCCGGCCGTCCCGGGTGACGGCGACGAGGAGTCGCCGTCGTGAGCGCTGCGGGTCTGCTCGGGAGCGACGTTCCGCTCGCCGAGGCGTACGACCTCGCGCTCGTCGACCTCGACGGGGTGGCCTACCGCGGGCACCTACCGATCGAGCACGCCTCGGACAGCCTGGTCGCGGCGCGTGAGCAAGGGCTCCGGCTCCTGTTCGTGACGAACAACGCCTCCCGTGAGCCCGAGGACGTCGCCGGCCAGCTCACGGAGCTGGACATCCCGACGTCGGCGGACGAGGTCATGACGGCAGCCCAGGCGTGCGCCGCGCTGTTGCGCACCCGGCTGGAGCCGGGCGCGCGCGTGCTCGTCGTCGGTGGGAAGGGCCTGGTGACGGCGGTCAAGGCCGCGGGGTTCCACGTCGTGTCGTCGGCGGACGACCACCCGGTCGCCGTCGCGCAGGGGTTTGCGCCCGACCTGGCGTGGGCGGATCTCGCCGAGGCGGCCTACGCCGTGACGGCGGGGGCGTGGCACGTGGCGAGCAACCGGGACCTGTCGTTGCCAACCGCGCGCGGGTACGCGCCCGGGAACGGTGCACTCGTGGGAGCGGTCGTGGCGGCGACGGGGATCGAGCCCGCCAGCGCGGGGAAGCCTGAGCCGACCATGTACCACCTCGCTGTCGAGCGGGTCGGTGCGCAACGGCCGCTCGTCATCGGCGACCGGCTCGACACCGACCTCCAAGGGGCGCGCGCGGGTGGCTTCCCCGGCCTGCACGTGCTGACGGGCGTCTCGTCCGCGCGTGACGACGTCCTCGCTGAGCCGGTCCTGCGACCGCACTTCATCGGCGCCGACCTCCGGTCCGTGCTCGAGGCGCACCCGGAGCCCGTGCGAGGCGCGGACTCGTGGTGGCAGTGCTCCGGACGCGCCGCGCGCGTCGTGGACGGGCGGCTCGAGCTCGACCGCCAGGGTCCGGTCGGGATCGACGTCATCCGTGCAGCCTGCGCGGCTGCGTGGGACGCCGCTGACGCCGGGTCGCCGGTCGAGGCCGACAGCGTTCCGGAGCTGACCGTCTGACCGCGGTGCACGAAGGCCGGCCTCCCATGCTCAGGCCGGCCTTCGTGCTGCGTGCCCTCAGCAGGTGGAGCCTCCGACCAGGTCGTCGCAGTAGAGGCGCGCGGGAGACTCGGCGACCGTGTACGTCCCGGCGGCGCTGGTGGTGGTGAGCTGGCCGGGGACCTGACTTGGGTCAAGAGCCTTAGTGCCTTGCGGGCTTCCTGATCGCGTCGAGGATGGCCTGCTTGTCGGCGGGGATGGCGGGTTCGGCGTCGCGGATGACGCCGTTGATCTCGATGGTCGCGGAGCGCAGTGGTCGTAGCTCGCGCAGGACTTTCCGGATGGACAGTCCGGTGCGGTCCTGGATCGTGCGGGAGACGGCCAGCGCGGTGAAGACGATGGTGAGGTGGGCTTCGATCGCGTCGCGTGTCCTCGCGAAGAAGGGTCTGGCCTGCAGGTCTGTCTTCGACATCCGGAAGGACTGCTCGACGTGCCACAGATCGTGGTAGCTGGAGATGACCTCGCCTGGGGCCATGACCGTGGCGGGGATGTTCGTGACGTAGCCCTTGAGGCCGGCGACCTTCCGCGCCCTGGCCAGGGCGGTCTCGTCGAGGGTGCGGGCGGTTCCGGTGGTCTTGACGAACCGGGTGGCGCGGGCGGGCTTGTCACCGTCGATGACTGATCGGGCGCGGTCCTCCTGCGCGGTCAGGGTCCGGTTGTCTCTCGCGAACCTCTTCGCGGAGTAGGCCCACACGGCCCGCCATGACGCCGGGGTCCCGGTCTTCGTCCACACGGGCTCGGCCTTGACGTTGACGTCATTGACGGGCGTCGCGCCGCGGTGCTTGGGGGTGATCGTGTCGATCATCTGCCCGTCGGTGAACACGGTGCCGTGCCACCGGTAGTGCGAGGCCAGGTCGAGGGCGCGGTGGTCTGGCGGGAGCCGACGATGAAGGAGAACCCGGCGTCGTCGAGCTCGCGCAGGTTCGCACCGGAGAGCATGCCGGCGTCCGCGACGATGACCATGCCCTCGATGCCGTGCCTGGCTTGGAAGGACTTGATGACGGGCAGGATCGTGAGCGTTTCGGCCTTGTTCCCCTCGAAGCAGCCGATCTCGAGGGGGAACCCGGTCCTGTCTACGAGGAGGCCGACGACGATCTGCGGGTCGACGCGACGTTCTTTGGAGTAGCCGACCTTGCGCAGGTCGTCTTCCTTCTCCGCTTCGAAGTAGAGCGTGGTCACGTCATACAGCACGAGGGACACATCATCGCTGGCCTGCGCGAACGTGAAGCACGCCTTCGCGATCAGGTCCCGGTACCGGCCGTCCTGCGCCCGCTTCAACGTCCGCTTCCGCGTGGACAGCGACGCGGCGACCCGGCCCAGGTCGGACAGGACCCGGTCGACGTCGAGCAGCGAGGTCGGCTCCACGATCCGCGCGATCACCAGGTCGCGGAAGGTGTCGTCGCCGACGATGTCGAAACCGAGCTCGTCGAACACGCCCCCGATCGCGTCGTACAGGATCCGGGAGAACGAGCGCCGCAGCAGGGGCGCGGGCATCCACCCACGCGCACGGGAGGGCGTCTGCCCGAACAGGGCCGGCGGCTGCGGGACGGGAATCAACGGGGCGTACCTCGACACGGCCTGCAGGCCAAGGTCGAGCTCCAACTGCTGGTCACCCTTGATCAGATCGGCCGCCTCATCCATCAACAGGCCGAGCGCGACCTCGTCATGCGCCGACCCGACATGCCGCACGATCCGCCGCCGCCCGTTCACGGACTCGACGATCTGGACCGCCGTCGCACCCGACGCCGTCCTCACCCGCCGAACCCACACCACCCCGGCAGCGTACTTAGTGCCTCCAGGAGGACACTAACCCACAGAGCCACGACCATCACCGCAGGTCAGAGAACTGCGGATCGCGGGCTGTGGAGAACCTGACCGAAGTCAGGCGGGTCGCCGGTCGAGGCCGACAGCGTTCCGGAGCTGACCGTCTGACCGCGGTGCACGAAGGCCGGCCTCCCATGCTCAGGCCGGCCTTCGTGCTGCGTGCCCTCAGCAGGTGGAGCCTCCGACCAGGTCGTCGCAGTAGAGGCGCGCGGGAGACTCGGCGACCGTGTACGTCCCGGCGGCGCTGGTGGTGGTGAGCTGGCCGGGGATGTCGGCCCAGGCCAGGGTGCCGGCGATACGGAACTGCCCGTGCCACGTGGTGGCCAGGGTGATGGTGACGTCGGTGCGGTACTTCGCGCCTGCGTCGGCGTCCCAGCCGGTGCCCTGGGCACGGTCGGCGGCGCTGTCCGGGTTGCCGAGACGCGTCCAGGCGTGCGCGACCCAACGCTCGTCGGGGACGTCCTCGCCGTCGTGCCAGGCACGGCCCGGGTCGGTGGTGGTCAGGGTTGGACCTGTCCCGGAGAACGGGTCGTCGAAGTCCCAGGTGAACCGTTCCGGAACGGCCCGGATCTCGACCGGCACGTCGAGGAGCGTGGCCTGCTGGGTGACGGGCTCGTCGGACGTGTAGACGGGGTACCAGGCGTTGACCAGCAGCACGTTCGGGTTGCCCGTCTGGAGGGTCGCGGTCGGCGCGGGTACGTGCATCGTGGCGAAGGCCTGCTGCGCCTGGGTCGCGACGTCCGCCGGCGTGATGCACTGGGCTGCGGTGACCTGCTCGGCCGGGCCGTAGGTGCTGTCCGGCTGGAGACGCTGGACCCACAGCGGTGCGAGCTCGTAGGTCCCGGAAGGGCAAGGTGCGTCGGCGACGGCCTGGACCCGGCCATCGGTGCAGCCGCCCATCTGGATGATGGTGTCGACGTAGGCGTCAAGGTCGTACAACGAGCACGTTGCGGCGTCGGCCCGCAGGTACTTGGTAGGCGGCAAGATGGACGTCTTCGCCTTCGGGTCGTCGGGCGTGGACTCCCACGCGCCGCCGTTCGCATCCACCTCGACGGTTGACGCACGGGAGTTGAGAAGTCCCGACACTTCTGGCGGTGGCGCCGCTCCTTCTCCAGACGGTGCGCCACCACCTACCCCAAGGAGCGCTACCGCAGAGAGGGCAACGAGCATGTTCACGTCAGCCGGCCGGGATGTCAGCGAGTTCGACAAAGACCCACTTGCCGGCACTTCGTGCGACTTCCGCTCGAACCGCCATGCGCTCGCGCGGGACCTCGGTTACGACGACTCCGTCTCCGTTGCTTAGCGTGCTGGAGGCTTGATCTACCGTGATGTCGATCGGCCAGATTCCGGTGGCCGCATCTTGCGTGTACGTGTGATTGATCTGGACAGTTGCCTCGCCCCCGCGCCAAATGTAGTGACTAGCGGCGATCTCCTTGGCCTGTGCAAGGCGTTGAGCGCAGTAGTCACAGGTCGCGTGGGACATCGCCTCGAAGGCTGCGGTGTCACCTGTGGACTGGATGTACGAGTCCAGCGCGAGAAAGTAGATGACTGCCGCCTCGGCGCCAGCAGGCCCGTCGTCGTCCAACGCTGCGGGACGGGTCGGCGGCGCGATCACCGTGCTCGGGGCCGGGCTCGGACTGGCTGAGTCAGCGATGGTTGGCGAGGTGCTTGGCTCCGCGGTGGGGGCATCCTGCGTGCACCCCGCTGTGAGGAGCAGGGTGGCGACGGCGGCGGCCGCGGCTGCCGCCCAGCGGTGGTTGGTGCGATGCATGCGGGTGCCCCCTCGTGATCCGGTCATGTCGCAGGTCGTCAAGATAGCGGGATCGTCCGGTTTTGCGTCAACGGCTGTGGATACCGTCTCGGCAGGCGTCGTGGGCTGCGGATCGGCGTCGCCGAGAGGTTGCCCTGTGGGTGGAGCCTTCGGGACGTCGGTGCCAGCGGGTAGCGTTGTGGCGGGCGATCAGGCCCGACGCAGCAGAGGCTTGTCAGGCCGAGACATCCGACGGAGGAGCGATGCCCCAGGAGCCGAGCGAGGCCCTTCACCGCGTCGTGCACGTCGACGACGCGGGGGGTGCCGTCGACGACCCGTTCGGCGACCTCGACGCGCTGCCGCTCGCAGAGCATGTCGCCCGGTTCGAGGAGGTCCACGACTCGCTGCGCGCTCGGCTCGCCGGAGAGCCGGTCGACAGCCTCGGCGGGCGGCCGACGGACGGCGGGGTCGCGTGACGTCGGTGAGGGTCGATGCCGAGCTCGTGCGACGCGGTCTGGCGCGGTCGCGTGCGCACGCGGGCGAGCTGGTCAAGGCGGGGCGCGTCTCCGTGCGAGGGCTGCAGGTGACGAAGCCGTCGTCGGCCATCGGTGACGACGCGGAGATCGACGTCGTCGCCGACCCTCTCGACGAGGGGTATGCCTCCCGCGCGGCGCTCAAGCTCGCCGGAGCGCTCGACGCGTTCGCCGCAAGCGGCCCCGGAGACCACCTCGAGGTCGGCGCCGGTGCGACCGGCCAGCAGGTTGCGGACGCCGTGCCTGGTGCCTGGTGCCTTGACCTCGGCGCGTCCACCGGGGGGTTCACCGACGTCCTGCTGCGGCGTGGCGCTGCCCATGTCGTCGCTCTCGACGTCGGGCACGACCAGCTCGTGCCGCGGCTGCGAGACGACTCCCGCGTGACGGCCGTCGAGGGGTACAACGTGCGCGACCTCGACCGCGCGGACCTCGAGCGGTCGCCGGACCTGGTGGTCGGTGACCTGTCGTTCATCTCGCTGACGCTGGTGCTGCCGCCGCTCGCGCGGGTGCTCGGGCCGGGCACGCCGGCGCTGCTCATGGTCAAGCCGCAGTTCGAGGTGGGCAAGGACCGGCTCGGCACGGGGGGCGTGGTCAGGGATCCCGCGCTCCATGTGTCGGCAGTGCTCGACGTCGTCGCCGCGGGGGCGGACGTCGGGCTGCTCGTGCGTGCCGTGGTGCCCAGTCCGCTGCCGGGGCCGAGCGGCAACCGCGAGTACTTCGTCGCGTTCGAGCGAGGCGAGCCCCTCGTCGGTGAGGTCGCGCGCGAGGCGTCGCGGCCCGCCGTGACGGCGGCGGTCGCCTGGCAGCCCGACGACGCGGGCTCGGTCAGGCCGCCGGTCTTCACGGTCGGCACACCGGTCGCGCCACCGATCGCAGCGGTTGGCGCGGCGCCCGTCGGCTCGGCGTCGTCGGCCGGAGCGGCCACCGATCCCACGAACCCGTCCTCTCGCACCGGAGGTGCACCGTGACCCGCAGAGTCCTCGTCGTCACCCATGGCGGCCGGGCCGAGGCCATCGCCTCGCTCGACGAGGCGGTCCGCGAGCTCGAGGCCTCCGGCTTCGAGGTCGCTCTGCACGACGACGAGCTGGCAGAGAAGTTCGGGGACCGGACGGCGATCGCCGGCCTGCGCGAGCGGGTCTCGGAGTCGGAGGCCGTCGTCGTCCTGGGCGGTGACGGAACGATCCTGCGCGCGGCGGAGCTCACGCACGGCACGGACGTGCCCATCCTCGGCATCAACCTGGGCCACGTCGGGTTCCTCGCCGAGTCCGAGCGCGAGGACCTGCGGGAGGCCGTGCGGCGGCTCGCCCTGCACGACTACGTCGTCGAGGAGCGCACCGTCGTCGCCGTCGAGGTGTACCGGCCCGGCGAGACCGAGCCGATCTACGGCTGGGCCCTCAACGAGGCCACGCTCGAGAAGGGGCAGCGCCACCGCGTCGTCGAGGTCGGCATCGAGGTGGACGGGCGACCCCTGTCGAGCTTCGGGTGCGACGGCGTCGTCGTGTCGACGTCGACGGGGTCGACGGCGCACGCGTTCTCCGCAGGCGGGCCCGTGATGTGGCCGGACGTCGACGGGGTGCTGCTCGTGCCGCTCTCCGCCCACGCGCTGTTCGCGCGGCCGCTGGTCATCGGGCCCCGGTCGGCGTACCGGATCACCGTGCTGCAGCGCTCGCCCGTGTCGGCGGTGCTGACCTGCGACGGCCGCCGCAGCATCGACCTGCCTCAAGGCTCGACGGTCGAGGTGCGCCGCGGCGAGCACCCGCTGCGGTTCGCGCGGCTCTCGACGGCGCCGTTCACGGACCGGCTGGTGTCCAAGTTCTCCCTGCCGGTGGTCGGCTGGCGCGAGGCGGCTGACGACGCGGCGGCGGCACGTGCCCGCGCGGCCGCGCTCACGGACGCGGTGACCGAGGACGACGAGGACGACGCCGCTGTCGACGGAGGCGGCGACACAGCCGACAACGTTCCCGCTGGGTCGCGCGCCGCGGCCACCGCCCGTGCCGATGACCCGTCGGGCGCTGCGGGTGGGTGGAACGACACGACGAGCCCGTCGCGTGCCGGGGCGGACCCGGGCGTCGACGACGTCGTGGGATCGCGCGACGACGCCAGGAAGGTGTGAGGTGCTCGAGGAGATCGCGATCGAGAACCTGGGGGTCATCCGCGCGGCGCGTGTCGCGCTGTCGCGGGGCCTGACGGTGATCACGGGTGAGACCGGAGCGGGCAAGACGATGGTGCTCACGGGCCTCGGCCTGCTCATGGGCGGCAAGGCTGACGCGGGATCCGTCCGGCCTGGCGCGAGCGGCGCCGTCGTCGAAGGGCGCTGGCAGGTGGCCGCACGTCCCGCGGTCGCCGCACGCGTGGCGGACGCCGGGGGAGAGGTCGACGACGACGGCAGCGTCGTCGTGCTGCGGACCGTCGCGGCCGAGGGACGCTCCCGGGCGCACCTCGGCGGGCGCAGCGTGCCCCAGGGCGTGCTGGCGGAGATCGCCGACGAGCTCGTCACGGTGCACGGTCAGGCCGACCAGCTGCGGCTGCGGACGCCGTCGAAGCAGCGCGAGGCGCTCGACGCGTTCGCCGGGCCGGCCCACCAGGCGACGCTCGCGGCGTACCGCGAGGCGTGGGCCGAGCGCGGCGCGCTCCAGGCGGAGATCGACGACCTCACGGCCCGCGCCGCCGAGCGCACCCGCGAGGCCGAGCTGCTGCGCCTGGGCCTCGCGGAGATCGAGCGCGTCGACCCCCGGCCCGGGGAGGACGCCGAGCTGCACGCCCTGGTCGCCCGGCTCGGGAACGTGGAGGCGCTGCGCGTCGGGGCCACGGAGGCGCACGAGGCGCTCGCGGGCGAGGACCTCGGCGAGGCGTCGTCGGCGGTGGAGCTGCTGACCCAGGCGCGTCGCGCGCTCGAGGCGGCCGCGCACGACGACGCCACGCTCGCCGGCCTGGCCGCGCGCGTCGCCGAGGCGGGCTATCTCGTCGCCGACGTCGCCACCGAGCTGTCGGCGTACGTCGACGACCTGCAGGCCGACCCGGCCGCGCTGGAGACGTCGCACGCACGGCTCGCCGCGCTGACCGCGTTGACCAGGACCTACGGCGAGACGGTCGACGACGTGCTGGCCTGGGCCTCCGACGCCGGCCTGCGGCTGCTGGACCTCGACGACGGCGGGGAGCGGCTGCGCGGGCTCGCCCAGCGCGTGGGCGAGCTCGACGAGACCGTCGGCCGCCTGGGCGGCGAGGTCACGGCGGGCCGGACGGCGGCGGGCGAGCGGCTGGCCGGCGCCGTGACCGACGAGCTCACGGGCCTGGCCATGGGCGGGGCGCGGCTCGAGGTCGAGGTCGCCGCGACGGATCCCGGCGCGTGGGGAGCCGACCAGGTGACGTTCGCGCTCGTGCCGCACCCAGGCGCGCCCGCACGGCCGCTCGGCAAGGGCGCGTCCGGCGGTGAGCTCTCGCGCGTGATGCTCGCCGTCGAGGTCGCCCTCGCGACCGAGGCCGTCAGCACGGCGACCGGGGCGACCACGGCGGTGCTGCCCACGTTCGTGTTCGACGAGGTCGACGCAGGCGTCGGCGGGCGGGCAGCCGTGGAGGTCGGGCGCAGACTGGCGCAGCTCGCGCGCAGCACGCAGGTGATCGTCGTCACGCACCTCGCCCAGGTCGCCGCGTTCGCCGACGCGCACCTGGTCGTGACCAAGTCCGCAGGCGACGCCGGGACGGTCACGGGCGTCGAGGAGGTGCGCGACGAGGACCGCGTGCGCGAGCTCGCCCGCATGCTCTCCGGGCAGGAGGACTCCGACGCTGCTCGCAAGCATGCGGTGGAGCTTCTGACCACGTCGGTCGTGGGACGATGAGCGCGATGAGGCTCATTCCCCGCAGGTCTGGAGACGACCCCGCGCACCCCCACGAGGCCGGCCGTCGCGAGGCGGTGACGTACGGTCCGGCGCGCGTCGGCAAGCGCACCAAGGACCTCACGAAGCGGCTCGCCCCGGGCGACGTCGCCGTCATCGACCACGTCGACATCGACCGGGTGGCCGCCGACGCGCTCGTCGCCGCCCGGCCCGCCGCCGTGCTCAACGCGGCGCGCTCGACGTCGGGTCGCTACCCGAACGCGGGCCCCGGGATCCTCCTCGACGCGGGCATCGTCCTGGTCGACGACCTCGGGCCGACCGTCATGTCGGTGCCCGACGGGTCGCCGGTGGAGATCGACGGCGGCCGCGTCGTCGTCGGCGGACGGACCGTCGCCGAGGGCGTGCGCCAGACGGAGGAGACCGTCGTCGCGAACCTCGCCGAGGCCCGCGAGGGCCTGGGCGAGGAGATCGAGCGGTTCGCCGAGAACACGCTGACGTACCTGCGGCGCGAGAAGGACCTGCTGCTCGACGGCGTCGGCGTGCCGGACGTGCGCACGCAGTTCGAGGGACGCCACATCCTCATCGTGGTGCGCGGCTACCACTACCGCGAGGACCTCGCCATGCTGCGCCCGTACATCAAGGAGAACCGCCCCGTCCTCATCGGCGTCGACGGCGGAGCGGACGCCATCCTCGACGCGGGCTTCAAGCTCGACATGATCGTCGGCGACATGGACTCCGTCTCCGACAAGGCGCTCGCCTGCGGCGCGGAGATCGTCGTCCACGCCTACCGGGACGGTAACGCCCCGGGCTCGAGCGCGTCCAGGCGCTCGGCGTCGAGCCGGTCGTGTTCCCCGCGACAGGCACGTCCGAGGACATCGCGATGCTGCTCGCCGACGACAAGGGCGCCGAGCTCATCGTGGCCGTCGGCACGCACGCCACCCTCGTCGAGTTCCTCGACAAGGGCCGCGCCGGGATGGCCTCCACCTTCCTCACGCGCCTGCGCGTGGGCGGCAAGCTCGTCGACGCCAAGGGCGTCTCGCGCCTCTACCGCACGCGCATCTCCAACACCCAGCTCACGATCCTGTCTCTCGCGGGCGTCGCGGCCGTCATCGCCGCCCTGTGGTCGACCAACGTCGGGCAGACGTTCTTCGGCCTCGTCGGCGCGCAGCTCGACGACCTCGTGTCCTGGGTGGGCCGCCTCTTCGGCGGCTGACCGCTCGCGACCCGACGCGCCCCGACCTCGACGCACGACCGCTCGCCCCAGAAGGAGCCCCCTCCCACCGTGATCGACTTCCGGTACCACCTCGTCTCGCTGATCTCGGTGTTCCTCGCGCTCGCCGTGGGGATCATCCTGGGCGCCGGGCCCCTCCAGGGCACGATCGGCGACCAGCTCACCACCCAGGTCGACGCGCTGCGCGCCGACGCCAACGACCTGCGCGACAAGCTCGCGGCGTCGGAGGCCGACGCCGGCAAGCGGCTGGAGTTCATCCAGGCGGCGGGGCCCGCGCTGGTAGAGGGGTCGCTCGACGGGGTGCGGGTCGCGGTCGTCGACGTCGACGACGTCACGCCGGACGTGCACGACAGCATGGTCGAGGCGATCGAGTCCGCCGGCGGCACCGTCGCCGCACGGGGCGCGCTGACGACGGCGTGGACCGACACGGACCACGAAGGGCTCCGGGACACCCTGGCGAGCGGCATGCGGCCGCTCCTCGAGACGCTCGTCCCCGACCTGTCGTCGGACGCGTCGACCGAGGAGCTGCTGGCCGCGGCGCTCGGCGTCGCGCTCGGCGAGAAGGACCTCATGGGCGCGCGCACCGACGACGCGAAGGCGCTCGAGCAGCAGCTCGTGCAGGCCGACCTCATCACCGTCGAGGGCGACGTCACGGAGCCCGCCGACGCCGTGCTGCTGCTCTCGTCGGCCGCGGCGCCGAAGGCGGAGGACGGGTCGTCGCCCGAGCCCACCGAGGACGTGCTGGCGTCCCAGGTGACGCTCGCACGCGTCGTCCAGAGCATCACGCCCGTCGTCGTCGCGGGGCCGACGGCCTCCGCGGGGGACCTGGTCACCACCGTGCGGGGCGACGACGACGCCTCCCAGCAGGTGAGCACCGTCAGCGGCTCCGAGACGCCGGTCGGGCGGATCGTCGTGCCGCTCGCCCTCGCCGCGCACCACAGCGGCGAGGTGGGCCAGTACGGCTTCGAGGACGGCGCGACGCCGCTGCCGCCGGTCGTCCGCCCGGCGGGCGGCAGCGACGGCGCGACACCCGAGGCACCCGGCGACGGCACCGCGACCAGCGGAGACGGTACCGACGGTGCCGCGACCGACGGTGCCGCGACCGACGGCGAGGCCGGCGCGGGCGGGAACGGCTGATGGGTCTGCGACACCTGGTGCGCGGCGCGGTCGTGTCCGCCGTGGTGACCGCGGGCGTGCGGACCGCCGCCGACAGGCGGCCGCCGGGCGGCGGCGAACGGTGGACGCGCACCAACCATCGCGGCGAGCCGATCAGCCTTCTCGAGGGCCCCGCGGTCGCCGCGGGGCTGGCCGTCGGCGCGCTCGCGGCCGGGCGGGGCCGAGGCCGCGCCGCCGGCGTCGTCGCGACCGTGGGCGCGGGAGCGTTCGGACTCGTCGACGACCTCGCGGAGGACACCTCGACCCGGACGAAGGGACTCAGGGGGCACCTCGGCGCGCTGCGCGAGGGCCGCCTGACCACCGGCGGGCTCAAGGTGCTCGGCATCGGTGCCACCTCGCTCGTCGCCGCCGCGATCGGCACCCGGCGCACCGGGTCCGCCGGGGCGTGGGCAGCCGACGTGGCCGTCAACGCCGCCCTCGTCGCCGGGACCGCCAACCTCCTCAACCTCCTCGACCTGCGGCCCGGGCGGGCGCTCAAGGCCTCCGCCGCGCTGGCCGCCGTGCCCGCGGGCGGGCCGCTCGCGGCGGCAGGGACGGGCGCGGTGCTCGGCTCTGCGTCGGCCGCCTGGACGGGCGACCTGGGCGAGAAGGACATGCTCGGCGACAGCGGCGCGAACGCGCTCGGCGCCCTGCTGGGCACCCGGCTCGCGCTCGGGCTGCCGCGGCCCCTGCGGCTCGCCGCGCTCGCCGGCGTCGTGGGGCTGACGCTCGCGAGCGAGAAGGTGAGCTTCTCGAAGGTGATCGCCGAGACCCCGTGGCTCAAGGCGGTCGACGACCTGGGCCGGCGGTGACGCAGGCTCGCGCGCCCCGCGCGCAGACCGTCGCGAGCGCGGCGCTGCTCATCACGCTCGTCACCCTGGCCAGCCGCGTGGTCGGCTTCGGGCGGTGGCTCGCGCAGGGCTGGTCGATCGGGTCCGACGGGCTCGGCGACCCGTTCAACACGGCCAACATGCTGCCCAACGTCCTGTTCGAGGTGGCGGCGGGCGGCGCGCTCGCGGGCGCGATCATCCCTCTCGTCGCCGGCCCCCTGAGCCGCGCGGCGCTCACGGCGGAGGGCACGGCCGAGTCGCGCGCGATCGCGTCGCGCAACGCGTCCGCGCTCCTGGGCTGGTCGCTGGCCGTGCTCGTGCCGATCGGCGTGGTCGTGGCGGTCTTCGCCCGGCCCATCGCGGTGGACCTGCTCAACGTGCAGCATCCCGTGGAAGCCGACATCGTGACCGGGTTCCTGCGGGTGTTCGCGCTGCAGATCCCGCTCTACGGCGTCGCCGTCGTGCTGGGTGGTGTGCTCCAGGCGCACAAACGGTTCTTCTGGCCTGCGTTCTCGCCCCTCGTCTCGAGCGTCGTCGTCATCGGCGTCTACCTCGGGTTCCGGCTCTTCGGCGAGAACCCGCAGGACCTCGCCGCGCTGTCCGGCCAGGCGCTCGGCTGGCTCGCGTGGGGGACCACCGCGGGCGTCGCGTTCCTCGTCCTGCCGCTGCTGCTGCCCGCGTACCGCACCGGGCTGCGGCTGCGGCCCACGCTGCGCTTCCCGGCAGGGGACGGCGCCCGAGCGGCGCGCCTGGCGTTCGCGGGCATCGGTGCCGTCGTCGCCCAGCAGCTCGCGGTGTTCTTCGTGCTGCGGACGTCGCAGTACTTCCCCGCGGGCACATACACGGTCTTCAACTACACCCAGCAGGTCTACCTGCTGCCGTACGCCGTGCTCGCGTTCCCCATCGCGACCAGCGCGTTCCCCGCGTTCACGGAGCACGCGGCGCACCAGCGGCTCGACGCGCTGCGGGCCATGGTCGCGACGACCACCCGCGCGCTGCTGCTCGCCGCGGCCGCCGGCGTGGCGATGGTGATCGCCGCGGCACCGCAGATCGGCACCGTGTTCGACCTCATGGTCACGGGCGACGCGCCCGGCATGGTCGAGGGGCTCACCTGGATGGCGCCCGGGCTCGTCGGGTTCGCGCTGATCCTGCACCTGTCGCGCGTGCTGTACACGATCGACCGGGGTCGTGCCGCCGTCGCGGCGACGGCGGTCGGCTGGCTCGTCGTGACGATCGGGGTGGCGCTCGCGCCGACGGTGCTCGGCCGTGACGCCACCCAGCACGCGGTGCTCGCGTGGTTCGGCGGCTCGATGACGCTCGGGATGCTCGTCGCGGGGGCGGGGCTGCTCGCCGCCGTGCGTCGCCACCTCGGGGCGGCCGCGCTGACCGGCGTCCCGCTGGCGCTCGGCGTCCTCGCCGTCGGGGTGGCCCTCGGCGGGCTCGCGGGGTGGCTCGTCCCCGTCCACCTCACGGCCCCGTACCGCGGCCAGGTCCGGTTCGACGGCGGGGCGCTCGCGGCGAACCTCGGCCTCGGGGTTGCGGCGGCGCTCGTCGCGCTCGCCGTGCTCGGCGCCGTCACGCTGGCCGACCCCGGCCTGCGGGGCCGGCTGCTCGGGATCGGGCGCGCGGTGGGACGACGGCTGCGGCGGCGCTGAAAGCGAACCCCCGGCCGTCGGGCGGCCGCGGTCGTCGACGGTCGCGGACCAGCTTCGGGGTGTGGCGTCGCGCACCTCGAGCCCGAGGCCGGGCGTACCACGCGCCTGCGTCGGCGGGTCGCTGACCGGGACGAACGCCGTCCTGACGTGCGCGCCCCTCGGTCACGACACCGAGCGCAGGGCCGCTCGCCGCCGCCGCCGCGGGCGACGTGCCGCGCCCCACACCGTTCACGCAGGGCGCGACTGACGTCGTCGGATAAGATGGAGTTCCGTGGCAGATCACCTCAACCGAACCCAGACCCGTACCTCCGGCCGCTCGGGTGCCACGCACACGACGCGCCACATCTTCGTGACGGGCGGTGTGGTCTCCTCGCTCGGCAAGGGCCTGACTGCCTCCTCCCTCGGTCGCCTGCTCCGCTCGCGCGGCCTGCGCGTGACGATGCAGAAGCTCGACCCGTACCTCAACGTGGACCCGGGCACCATGAACCCGTTCCAGCACGGCGAGGTGTTCGTCACCGAGGACGGCGCCGAGACCGACCTCGACATCGGCCACTACGAGCGCTTCCTCGACGTCGAGCTTCCGGCGTCGTCGAACGTGACCACGGGCCAGATCTACTCGAGCGTCATCGCCAAGGAGCGCCGCGGCGAGTACCTCGGCGACACGGTGCAGGTCATCCCGCACATCACCGACGCGCTCAAGGAGCGCATGCGCGCCCAGGCGTCCGACGACGTCGACGTCATCATCACCGAGATCGGCGGCACGGTCGGCGACATCGAGTCGCTGCCGTTCCTCGAGGCCGCGCGCCAGGTGCGCCACGAGCTCGGCCGCGACAACTGCTTCTTCCTGCACGTCTCGCTGGTGCCGTACATCGGCCCGGCGCAGGAGCTCAAGACGAAGCCGACGCAGCACTCGGTCGCCGCGCTGCGCAACATCGGCATCCAGCCGGACGCGCTCGTGCTGCGCTCCGACCGCCACATCCCCGACGCCATGAAGCGCAAGATCGCGTCGTTCTGCGACGTCGACAACGAGGCCGTGGTCAACGCCGCGGACGCGCCGAGCATCTACGACATCCCGCGCGTGCTGCACGCCGAGGGCCTGGACGCCTACGTGGTGCGCCGCCTCGACCTGCCGTTCCACGACGTCGACTGGGACGCCTGGAACACGGTGCTCGAGCGCGTGCACGAGCCCGACGCGAACGTCGAGGTCGCCCTCGTCGGCAAGTACATCGACCTGCCCGACGCCTACCTCTCGGTGACCGAGGCCCTGCGCGCCGGCGGGTTCGCCAACAACGCCAAGGTGTCGATCCGCTGGGTCGCCGCGGACGACTGCCAGACGCCCGAGGGCGCGCAGGCGTCGCTCGAGGGCGCCGACGCGGTGCTCGTGCCCGGCGGGTTCGGCGTGCGCGGCATCGACGGCAAGGTCGGCGCCCTGCGCTGGGCGCGCGAGAACAAGGTGCCGACGCTCGGCATCTGCCTGGGCCTGCAGTCGATGGTCATCGAGTACGCGCGCAACGTGCTCGGCCACGCGGACGCCTCCTCGACCGAGTTCGACCCGAAGAGCGCGCACCCGGTCATCGCGACCATGGAGGAGCAGCTCGCCTTCGTCGAGGGCAAGGGCGACCTGGGCGGCACCATGCGCCTGGGCGGCTACCCCGCGACGCTGGCCCCGGGGTCGCAGGTGGCCAAGGTGTACGGCACCGAGCAGGTCTCGGAGCGTCACCGCCACCGCTACGAGGTCAACAACGCGTACCGCCCCGAGCTCGAGGCCGCCGGGCTGGTCGTGTCCGGCACGTCGCCGGACGGGTCGCTCGTCGAGTTCGTCGAGCTGCCCGCCGATGTCCACCCGTACTACGTGTCGACGCAGGCGCACCCTGAGTTCACCTCGCGCCCCACGCGCCCGCACCCGCTGTTCGCCGGGCTGATCGCCGCGGCCCTCGAGCAGCAGAACGCGTGACCGGAACGCCTCTGTCCGACGTCGTCGCGCCGCGCCCCGCCGTGCGGCGCGACGACGTCGCATACTCCGGTCGCATCATCGACGTCGTGCGCGACGACGTCGACCTCGGCGACGCCGGCACGGCGATGCGCGAGTACGTCGACCACCCCGGTGCCGTCGCGATCGTCGCGCTCGACGACGACGGGCGCGTCGCACTCGTGAACCAGTACCGGCACCCCGTGCGGTCCGTGCTGTGGGAGATCCCGGCCGGGCTGCTCGACGTCGACGGCGAGGACGCGCAGCGCGCGGCCGCCCGCGAGCTGGCCGAGGAGGCCGACCTGCGGGCCGGGCGCTGGGACGTGCTCGCGGACTTCCTCACGAGCCCGGGGATCAGCAACGAGGCGCTGCGCGTGTTCCTCGCGCGCGACCTGTCGCCGGTCCCCGAGGCGGAGCGTCACGTGCGCACCGAGGAGGAGGCCGGGATGGAGCTGCGCTGGGCGCCCCTCGACGACGTCGTGGCCCGCGTGCTCGACGGGTCGCTGCACAACCCGTCGACGATCGTCGGCGCGCTGGCCGCGTTCGCCGCCCGGGCGGGCGGCTGGGCCGCGCTGCGGCCCGCGGACGCGCCGTGGCCCTACCGCCGGGACGCGCTGCCTCGCTGAGCGGCGCGAAGGGCGGGGCGTTGGACGGCGGCCGAGCGCCGTGCGCCGCTGACCCCCGGGTGGCCGGGCCGACCGCCGCATGGCCCCGGGTGGCCGAACCGGCTGGCGCCGCGCGGTCGCGTCCGGGATGCTTCCCGCGTGCCCGCACCTCTCGTCCTGCCCCCGGACCTCTCCCAGCGTCCGCTCGAGCCGTCCGACGCCGCGGCCGTGACCGCGATCATCGCCGCGGGCGAGCTGCTCGACACCGGTGAGGTGGAGATCGAGGAGGCCGACATCGTGGCCGAGTGGTCGCGCCCGTCGTTCGACCTCGGCGCGTCGACCGTCGGCGTCTCCGGGCCCGAGGGCGATCTCGTCGCCTACGCCGAGGTGAGCGGCGGGGACCGTGGCGACCTCGGCGTGCACCCCGAGCAGCGAGGGCGCGGGCTCGAACCGGAGCTCGCGCGCTGGCTGCGCGAGCGGGCGGGGGAGGGCGGCGCCGACGTCGTCGGGCTGCCGTCGCCGCAGGGCTCGCCGACGGACCGCGCGCTCGAGACGCTCGGCTGGGCCGTGCGCTGGACGAGCTGGGTGCTCGTGCTGCCCGAGGGCGCCGCGATCCCGGCGCGCGACCTCCCCGCCGGGTACGTGGTGCGCGAGGCGCGGGAGGACGAGCGCGAGGCGTGCTGGCAGGTGATCGAGGACGCGTTCCTCGAGTGGTCGGTGCGCGAGCGGCGGACCTTCGAGGACTGGGCCGCGACGGTCGCCGGGCGGCCCGGGTTCGAGCCGTGGCACCTGCGCGTCGTCGTCGATGCCGAGGGCGTCGTCGTCGCCGCGTGCGTGATCCTGCTGACGACACCCGGCGGCCTGACCGAGGGGTACGTCGACAGCGTCGCGACGCGGCGCGACGAGCGCGGCCGGGGCATCGCGCAGGCGCTGCTCGCCGACGCCTTCGCCGTCGCGCGTGAGCACGGCGCCGCCCGCTCCTCGCTCGCGACCGACTCCCGCACGGGCGCGCTCGGGCTGTACCGCAAGCTCGGCATGGAGGTCGTGCAGACGTGGGTCAACCGGGCGGCCGCGACCGTCCGCTGAGCCCTGGGCTTGCCAGTCGCGCCGGGAGCGCGTCCCCTGGGAGGACGACCACCGACCCGAGGGGTGCAGCATGTCGTTGCAGATGGACGTCCGGATCGAGCTGATCCACGTGCCGGTCACGGACGTCGACAGGGCCAAGGAGTTCTACGAGGGCCAGTGCGGCTTTCACGTCGACCACGACCAGACCCCGATGCCCGGGCTCCGGTTCGTGCAGGTCACGCCGCCGGGCTCGGCGTGCTCCATCGCGTTCGGCACGGGGCTGGGCAACACTCTCGCCCCCGGGATCCTGGACGTCATCCAGGCCGTGATCCCCGACGCCGACGCCGCGCTCGCCCAGCTGCGGGACGCCGGGGTGGACGCGCAGGGCGTCGACGAGCAGGCGTGGGGCCGCTTCGTCACGTTCCAGGACCCCGACGGCAACCGCTGGACCCTCCAGCAGCTCCCGCCGCGCCCCTAGCGCCGCCCGCTCGGGACCCGGCGTCGCCGCAAGGTACGACGGTTAGGGTTGCCGGGTGAGCCACCGACCGATCGAGCCCTGCGTCGGCGTCCTCGGACCCGTCGTCGTCACAGGGCCCGACGGCGAGCCGCGGCCGCCGCGCGGCGAGCGTGCCGCCGCGCTGCTGGTCGCGCTCGCGCTGGCGGGCGGCCGGGCCGTCCCCGTGACGTCGCTCGTCGACGACCTGTGGACCGACGGCGTGCCCGCCGACCCGCGCGCGGCGCTCCAGTCGCTCGTCTCCCGGCTGCGCGCGACGGCGGGCGGGTCCGTCGTCGTCGCCCGCCCGGGCGGGTACGCGCTCGACGGCGCCGCCGACCTCGGGGAGGCCACGGCCGCCCTCGCCGCCGCCCGCGAGGCGCTCGCCCGCGGCGCCTGCGCCGAGGCCGCCAAGGTGGCCCAGGAGGCGCTCGCGCTCTGGCGGGGCGTGCCCGGCGACGGGCTCGGGCCCGCGTACGGGGGCCTGACGCGCGCCCTGGCCGGCGTCGCCCGACGGCTCGGCGACGACCTCGCCGACGTCCGGAGGCAGGCCGCCGTCGTGCTCGGCGACCACGAGACCGTGGCCGCCCTCGCCGCACCAGCCTTCGACGCCGACGCCACCGACGAGGTCGCCGCCCGCGACCTGCTGACCGCGCTCACGGCACTCGGGCGGACGGACGAGGCGGCGCGCGTGTACGCACGCCTGCGGCACGCGCTCGTCGCGGAGCTCGGCACCGATCCGTCGCCCGAGACCGTCGCGCTCGCCCGCGCCGCGGCGCCCGCGATCCCGGCCGCCGCGCCAGCGGCCCCCGCCGCCGAACCCGCGCCCGCCCCGGCGTCCCGCCGTACCGGCCGCCGGCCGCGCGTCGCCGTCGCCGCGCAGCCGCTCCTCGGTCGCGACGACGACGTCGCCGCGCTGCTCGCCGCCGTCGACCGCCACCGCCTCGTGACCATCCTGGGCCCCGGCGGGCTCGGCAAGACGCGCCTCGCGCTCGAGGTCGCGGGCCGGGTGCTCGACCGGGCGCCCGAGCACCCGCAGGTCGCCGTCGCCGAGCTCGCCGGCGTGCGCACCGACGACGACGTGCTGCTGGCGCTCGCGGACGCCCTCGGGATCTCGGTGCTGACGTCGGCCCGGCTCCAGGACCGCCTGCTCGCGGGCGACGTGCGCGACCAGCTCGTCGAGCGCGTGCGGTCGGCGCCCACGCTGCTCGTCCTCGACAACTGCGAGCACGTCGTGGCGGGCGCCGCCGACTGGGTCGCCGAGCTGCTCGGCGCGGCCCCCGACCTGCGCATCGTGACGACGTCGCGCGCCCCGCTGCAGCTCGCGCTCGAGCAGGTCTACGCCCCCGCGCCGCTCGACGCCGCCGGGGCCGGCGCCGAGCTCTTCCGCCGCCGCGCCACCGCGGCACGCCCGGGCGTGCACCTGCCCGACGACGTCGTCGTGCGGCTCGTGGAGCGGCTCGACGGGCTGCCGCTCGCGATCGAGCTGGCCGCCGCCCGCGTGCGCACGCTGAGCGTCGAGGAGATCGAGGCGCACCTCGACGAGCGGTTCGCGCTGCTGCGCGGCGGGGACCGCTCGGCCCCCGAGCGGCACCGCACGCTCGAGGCCGTCATCGCGTGGAGCTGGAACCTGCTCGAGCCCTCGCAGCAGGAGCTGTGGCGGCGCGTCGCCCTGCTGCCCGACGGGTTCTCGGCACAGGCCGCCGCCGTCATCGGCCTGCTCGACCCCGGCGCGCGCGCCTTCGACGTGCTCGACGACCTGGACGCCCTCGTGACGCAGTCCATCGTCGCGACCACCGACGTGCCCGGGGGCACCCGGTACCGGATGCTCGAGACCGTCCGCGAGCTCGGGCTCGTGCGCCTCGACGAGTCCGGCGAGGCGGCCGCCGTGCACGACGCGCTGTGGGCCTGGGCGTCGGACCTCGCGGAGCGGCGCTCCGGCGACCTCCTCGGCCCGCGGCAGGTCGAGGCCATGACCGAGATCGGGCGCGAGCACGAGAACCTGCTGTTCGCGCTGCGCGGCGCCGCCCGCCCCGCCGGCGGGCCGCCGCGACCGGGCGTCTCGGCCGTGGTGCGGCCCGACGTCGTCGTGCGGCTCTTCGTCGCCCTCGTGGGTCAGTGGGCGCTGCAGGGCGCCGAGGAGCGCGCCGCCCAGCTCGCCGGCGCCGTCGCCGAGGCGGTGCTCTGGTGGCAGGTGCCGCGCGGGCAGCGCGAGCCCACCGCGCTCGCGCTCGTCTTCGGCACCATGTCCCGCGGGGTGGAGGGTGGCACCGGCGCGGCACGCCTGCTCGCGCGCCTGCGCCGCATCCTGCGCGACGACGACCGGGACCCCCAGGGCGGCACCGTCGGACGTCGCACGCGGCTCATCGCCCAGATGTTCCTGGTGGCGACCGGGCAGCCCACCGAGAGCGCCATGCGGGTGGTCGGCGCGCTGCGCGAGGACGCCGACCCGCTGCTCGCCGTCATGGCCCATCTCGCCCTGGCCCAGGACGCCGAGAACGACGGGCGCATCGAGGAGTCGATCGACCTCGCCGTCCAGGGGTACCAGGCCGCGCTCCCGCTCGGCGACGCCGCCTCGCGGTCGTTCGCCGCCATGGTCGCCGCCTCCGGGTGCAGCGAGCTCGGCGACGCCGCGCGCGCCCTCGAGTGGTCCGCCGTCGCCCGCACCGGCATGCGCGAGCTCGGGACGCGCGACGTCGGGCGCATGCTCGACTGGATCGACCTCGCCGCCGCCCTCGACCTCGGCGACCTCGGCGAGGCCGCGCGGCTGTGCGACGCCCTCGACGCCGCCGAGGCCGACCAGGGCGGGCCGCTGGGCGGCGTCGAGCAGCGGGCCGCCGCCGGCGCGGGACGGGCCGAGCTCGCCTGGGCGCACGGCGACCACGACGGTGCGCTCGGCGTCTACCGCCGCACGCGCGCACGGATCGCCCACGCCGAAGGCGGCGCCGCGCCCTGGGCGATCATGCTGGGCGCCGCCGCGGCCGTACGGCTCGCGCAGGCGGGGGAGCGGGACGAGGCCCTCGACTGCGCCCGGGACGCCGCGACCCGGACCGCCGCCTTCATGACCCTGTGGGCCGCGCGCGCGATCGACCGGCCCGTGCTCGGGACCACGTGCGTCGGCGCCGGGGTGGCGCTCGCGCACGGCGCGGGCGCCGCGGCGTCCGACGTCGAGCGCGGGCTCGACCTCGTCCTGCTCGGCGACGCGCTCGGCGCGCGGCAGGACCTCGCCTCGCTGCGGCGCGCCCCGATCATCGCGATGCTCACGGAGCAGCACGGGGACGCGGCGCTCGCGGCGGCCGCCGCGCGGGTCGGCGCGCTGGAGCGCGGGGCGCTCACGGGCCGCGCGATGGAGCTGCTGGGCGCGCTGTAGCACGACGACGCCGGCCGGAACCCGGGGGTTCCGGCCGGCGTCGTCCGCCGAGGCGCGTCAGGCCTTGCGCATGTAGCCGCGGACGGCGAGCGGTGCGAAGACCGCGACGATCACCGCGGCGCCCAGCAGGGCGAACAGGACGTCCGAGCCGCCGCCCGTGGCCGACGTGAGGCCGCGCACGGCCGTCACGACGTGGGACACCGGGTTGACGTCGGCGAAGGCCTTGAGCCAGCTCGGCAGCGTGTCCGCCGGGACGAACGCGTTCGACAGGAACGTCAGCGGGAACAGTATCAGGAACGAGATGCCCTGCACCGAGGACGCGCTGCGGGCGATGACGCCGAAGAACGCGAAGATCCAGCTCATCGACCAGGCGCACACGATGACGAGCAGCGCGGCGCCGAGCGTGCCGGTGACCGACGCGGGGCGCCAGCCCATGATGAGACCCATGACCATCGTCAGCGTCGTGGCGATGACGTAGCGCAGCATGTCGGCGATCAGGGCGCCGGCCAGCGGTGCGATGCGCGCGATGGGCAGCGACCGGAAGCGGTCGAACACGCCCTTGTCCATGTCCTCGCGGAGCTGGACGCCGGTGACGGTCGAGGTCGTGATGACGGTCTGGACGAGGATGCCGGGGATGATCGTCGGCAGGTAGGACGGGATGTCGCCCGCGATGGCACCGCCGAACAGGTAGGTGAACATCAGCGTGAACAGGATCGGCTGCACCGTGACGTCGATGAGCTGCTCGGGGGTGCGGCGCACCTTGAGCAGGCCGCGCCACGCCATGGTCAGCGAGTGCTGGACCGTGGTGAGCAGCGTGATCGGGCGGGCCGCGGCGGCGCCCGGGAGCGGGGTCGTGGGGATCGCGAGGGCGGTCATGCGAGCACCTTCTCTGCCGTGGTCGGGCGGTCGTCGGCGTCGTCGGACGTGTCCGTCGACGCCGCGTGGCCGGTGAGCGTGAGGAAGACCTCGTCGAGCGAGGGCTTGGCGAGGGCGAGCTCGAGCACGTCGACGCCGGCCTCGCGCAGGCGCAGCAGCACCTCGGTGACGGCACCCGACTCCTCGACGGGGATGGTCAGGCGCACGCCGTCGGCGAGCGGGGTCGAGGCGGGCTCCTGGCCGCCGACGGCGAGCAGCACGCCGCGGGCACGGTCGGCGTCGGCGCGCGAGACCGCGAGCTGGAGGGCCTGGTGCCCGACGGACCGCTTGAGGTCGTCGGCGGTGCCCTCGGCGACCACCTGGCCGCGGTCGATGACCGCGATGCGGTCCGCGAGCTGGTCGGCCTCGTCGAGGTACTGCGTGGTCAGCAGGACGGTCGAGCCGCCCGCGACGAGGCGGCGCACGGTGTCCCACATCTGGTTGCGGGTGCGCGGGTCGAGGCCCGTGGTGGGCTCGTCGAGGAAGATGAGCGGGGGCTGCGCGATGAGGCTCGCCGCGAGGTCGAGGCGGCGCCGCATGCCGCCCGAGAACGCCTTGAGGGGCTTGCGAGCGGCCTCGGTGAGGGAGAACTCCTCGAGCAGGTCGACCGCCTTCTTCTTGGCGGCCCGCGAGGACAGGCCGAGCAGGCGGCCGAAGATCACGAGGTTCTCGGTGGCGGACAGGGCCTCGTCGACGGAGGCGTACTGCCCGGTCACGCCGATGAGGGAGCGCACCGTCTGCGGGTGGCGGACGACGTCGTGCCCGAAGACGCGGGCGCTGCCGCCGTCGGGCCGCAGGAGGGTGGCGAGCATGCGGATGGTGGTGGTCTTGCCGGCGCCGTTGGGGCCGAGGACGCCGTAGACGGTGCCCGTCGCCACCGTCAGGTCCACGCCGTCGACGGCGCGGTTCTCGCCGAAGACCTTGACGAGGCCCTCGGCCTCGATCGCTGTGGTGTTCATGGCTCCGAGCGTGGGGCCGGGCGCTGTCAGCGGGCTGTCACGGGGCTGTCACCGGCTGGCGCGGCGCTGTCAGCGCCGTAGACGAGGGTGCGGCGCCGCACGCCGCACCCTCGTCATGCCTCACCGCCCGGTGCGGCGTCCTCGAGGCAGCGCGACGGCGGCCAGCACCGCGACGAGCGCGACGGCGGCCGTGACCCAGAAGAGCGACGACGACCCGGAGGCGACGGCCGCGCGCACCGCGTGCTGGGCCGCCTCGGGCATCGCTGCGACTCCCGCCGGTGTCAGCGACGCGGCGTCGACGCCGGCGGGCAGCCGTTGCGCGACGGCGTGGGTGAACACCGAGCCGAGGGCGCCCGTGCCCGCCGCCGCGCCCAGCATCCGCACGAAGCCAGCGGTGCCCGTCGCGGCGCCGACGACGGCCGGCGGCACCGCGTTCTGCACCAGCACCATGGGGGTCATGAACAGGGCGCCCATGCCGAGGCCCGCGACGACCTGGTAGGCCGCCGTCTGCCAGCCGGGTGTGGCAGCGGTCATCGTCGCGAGCAGCGCGCAGGCCGCCGCGAGGACGGCCGCGCCGCCGAGCAGCGCGGCACGGATGCGCGTCGGCGTCGTGGTCCAGCGGCCGAGCACGCCCGCCGTGGCGATGGCGGGCAGCAGCAGCGGGAGCAGCAGCAGACCGCTGTTGGCCGCCGAGTGGCCCTGGACGAGCTCGAGGTATGCGGGCAGGTAGTTGGTCGCCGACATGAGCACCGTGCCCATCGCGACCGCCAGGACGACGAGGGCGAGCACGACCGTGCGGTCGCGGAAGAGACCCAGGGGGAGCACCGGGTGCGTCGCACGGCGCTCGACGGCGACGAGCGCGGCGACGGCCACGACGGCGACGCCGACCGCCGTGAGCACCTGCGGGGAGCCCCACGGGTACTGGTTGCCGCCCCAGGTCACCGCGAGCACGATCGCCGACGCCGCGACGGAGGAGGCAACCAGACCGAGGACGTCGACCCGGCCGCCGGCGGGCCGCACGGGCAGGCGCAGGAAGGCGACGACCCCGAGGAGCGCGACGGCGACGAGCGGGAGGTTGAGCAGGAACACCCACCGCCACCCGAGGTGGTCGGTGACCAGCCCGCCTGCCCACGGGCCGAGGAGCATCGACACGGGCGCGATCGCGCCGAGGACACCCTGGTACTGGGCACGCTTCTCGGGCGGGGCGACGTCGGCGACGGCCGCCAGCAGGGTGGTCAGGGTCATCCCCGCGCCGAGGCCCTGCGCGGCGCGGGCCGCGATGAGGAAGCCCATCGACGGTGCGACGCCCGAGAGCAGCGAGCCGACGCCGAACACGAGGAGCGCGGCGACGAGCAGCGCCCGGCGGCCGAACAGGTCGCCGAGACGGCCCGAGGCAAGGGTCCCGACGGCCATCGCGAGGAGGTAGGCGGTGGCGATCCAGGCGAGGCTGGCGAAGCCGCCGAGGTCGCCGGCGATGGTGGGCAGCGCCGTCGCCGCGACGAGGGCGTCGAGCTGCACGGGGACGACGGCGATGCCGAGGGAGACGACGCAGAGGAGGAGGCGGCGGCCCTGCAGCACCGGCGGTGCCCCCGGGGTCGTGGCGGTGGCTTGCAGGCTCATCGGAACCTCACTTACTTGTCGACCGGCTAGTAACGTGATCATCGTGGACCGTTTCCTAGCCGGGCGTCAAGTAAGTACGCGAAACCGCAGGTGGGTATCCTGATCTCTCGGAGCCAAAGGAGCGACTGGATGCCACGTGACGGCAGCGAGACCCGCGAGCGGATCCTCACGGCCGCGATGCAGCGGTTCGTCGAGCAGGGCTACGACAAGACGTCCCTGCGCGAGATCGCCGAGGACGTCGGGGTCACGAAGGCGGCGCTCTACTACCACTTCCGCACCAAGGACGACATCGTGCGCACCGCGCTGGCCGGCATCCTCGACCAGGTGCACTCCTTCGGCGCGTGGGCGGCGGCGCGCCCGCGCACGCCGCAGGGTGACGCCGAGCTGGTGGACCGCCTCCTCGCCTTCGCGGACGGCGACGCCGGCCAGGCGATGCGCTTCGTCCAGGCCAACCCGACGGCGATGACGGGCGCCCAGCACGACGCGACGATCGCCCGGCTGGTCGACGTCGTGGGTGCGGTCACGGGCGACAGCGCCTCGGCTGAGGACGGGCTGCGCGCGGTGCTCGCCTACGCGGCCGTGATGGTCACCCTCGTGGGCAACGGGGAGGGTCCGCTTCCGGTCCCCGGCGGCCCGGAGGAGCGCCGGGCCGCGGCCCGGCGCGTGGCCCTGGAGCTGGTGTCCGGGATCGGTCGAGGCTGAGCGACGGCCGTCGCGGGGGCTTCAGACGCGCGTGCGCAGGTGGAGCGTGGCGTGGGCGGTCGCCCAGATGAGCAGCGCCGCGCCGACCATGTGGATGCCGACCAACCAGGCCGGCAGGCCCGTGAAGTACTGCGTGTAGCCGATCGCACCCTGGAGCACCGTGACCCCGGCGAGCACCCAGACGGCCTTGCGCGCGGCCCCGACACCGGGGGAGGCGGGCAGGCGATGGAGCAGCACGAGCAGCACCACGAGCGCGAGGACGAACAGCCACACGGAGCCCGAGTGCGTCTTGGTGATGAGCAGCGGGTCGAACGCGAAGCGGTAGCCGACCGTGTCGTCGCCGGAGTGCGGGCCCGAGCCCGTCACGAGCACGCCGAGCGTGACGACGGGGACCAGCAGCAGGCCGAGCACCCAGCCCGCGGCCCGCACCGGCGCCCCGGCGAGCGGCACGGGCACGTCGTCGCCCTCGCCGTGCCGGTGCAGGAGGTAGGCGGAGCACCAGACGAGCGCCGCCGAGACGGCCATGTGCAGGGACACCCAGCGCGGGTCGAGCTCGAGCAGCACGACGACCCCGCCGATGACGGCCTGGGCGACCACGCCGCCGAGCGGCACCCAGGCCAGGGCGCGGTAGGCGCGCGACCGGCTGCGGTCGGTCCAGACGAGCAGCAGGACGGCGACGGCGATGACCATGAGCACGCCCGTGACCGTGCGGTTCCCGAACTCGACGAACGGGTGGTAGCTCGTGGCCGGGTGGTACTGCGGCGTGAAGCTGCCGGGGGTGCACATCGGCCAGCGGGAGCAGCCGAGGCCCGAGTCGGTGAGCCGCACGGCCCCGCCCGTGCCGATGATGGCCACCTGCCCGATGACGTTGGCCAGCAGCACCGCACGCGTCCAGGGGCGCAGCCGCGCCAGGCGGTCGCGTCGGTCCGTCGGGTCGTTCACGAGGGTCTCGGCCACGATGCTCACGCTAGTGCCCGCCGACGGCGGGCCTTGCCGCAGCGGGGGAGCCGGGGCTGTGAGATTGGCCCGCGCGCGAGCCTCACTGCCAGCGGAACAGCCGCGCGGCGCCCCAGGAGAACAGCGCGGTCCACCCCGCGAGCACCAGCAGCGTCACGCCGGGGACGCCGCCGCCGAGCAGCGCCCCGCGCATCGCCTCGCCGAGCGCCCCGGAGGGGAGCCAGGCCGCGACGTCCGCGAGCCCGGCCGGCAGCCGGTCCGGCGGCACGAGCACGCCGCCGCCCACGACGAGCAGCACCAGGACGAGGTTGGCGAGCGCGAGCACGCCCTCGGCGCGCAGGGCGCCCGCGAGCAGCAGCGCGAGCGCCGTGAACGCGGCCGTGCCGAGCAGCCCCGCACCGATCGCGGCCGGGACGCCGGCGGCGTCGGGCCGCCAGCCGAGCGCGAGCGCGACGCCGCACAGCACGACGGCCTGCACGACCTCGATCGCGAGGACCGCCAGCACCTTGCCTGCGAGCAGCCCGCGGCGGCCCAGGGGAGTGGTGGCCAGCAGCCGCAGCACGCCGTTGCGGCGGTCGAACGCGGTGGCGATGGCCTGCGACGTGAAGGCCGTCGACATGATCGCGACGGCGAGCACGCCCGGCGTGGCGAAGTCGACGCGCGTCGCGCCCGCCGTGTCGAGCTCGAACACCGACGTGCGCACGAGCCCCACCAGCAGGAACAGCGGCAGCGCGATCGTGACGAGCAGCTGCTCGCCGTTGCGCAGGATCGTGCGGGCCTCGAACGCGGCCTGCGCGACGACGCGGCGCCAGGCGGGCGCGGCGGTCGACGGGACGAGGGCGGCGGTCATCGCAGGTGCCTCCCGGTCAGGTCGAGGAACACGTCCTCGAGCGTCCGGCGGCCGGTGGCCACCTGGGCGTCGGTGACGCCCTGCGCGGCGAGCCAGGCGGTCAGCGCGGCGACGTCGACGCCGGGTGGGGCGGTGAACCGCACGGTCGCCTGGGTGCCGGCGTCGGGCGCCGCGGCGAGCAGCTCGCCCACCGCGCCCGAGGCGATGACCCTGCCGTGGTCGACGACGTGGACGACGTCGGCGAGCGCCTCGGCCTCGTCCATGAGGTGCGTCGTGAGGACGACGGCGACGCCGTCGGACCGCAGCTCGGCGACGAGGTCCCACACGGCGTGGCGGGACTGCGGGTCCATGCCGGCGCTGGGCTCGTCGAGGAAGACGAGCTCGGGGCGTCCGACGACGGCGCAGGCGAGCGCGAGGCGCTGCCGTTGCCCGCCGGACAGGCGGCGCACGGAGGTGCGCGCGAAGCTCGCGAGACCCAGCCGGTCGACGAGCTCGCCGACGTCGCGGGGGGAGGCGTACATCGCGGCGACGTGCCGCAGCACCTCCAGGGCGCGGGCGCCGGAGGGCAGGCCGCCGTCCTGGAGCATCACCCCGACGCGCGGGCGCAGCGCGGCGGCGTCGGAACGGGGGTCGCGTCCCAGCACGTGGACGGTCCCGGCGTCAGGAAGACGGAGACCCTCGCAACACTCGATGGTCGTGGTCTTGCCCGCGCCGTTGGGGCCGAGGACGGCGGTGACCTCGCCGCGGCGGGCGGTCAGCGAGAGCCCGTCGACGACGGCGCGGCCGCCGTACCTCTTGACCAGCCCGTTCACGACCAGGGCGGCCTCGCCCCGCGTGGCGGTGGCGTCCGCGGGCGCGTCGAGGCGCGTCGGGGTGCTCGCGGCGGGGGTGGTCACGCCGGGATCGTACGCGCCGGACCTGGCCGACCGGCCCGAGGTGAGGTAACCCTTGCTTGACATCCGGGATTACGCAACAGGTATGTTCCCTATATCGCACGGCGCGCTCGGCATCACGCCGACCCGTGCGAGCCACCGGCACGACCACTAAGGGGAGGGGACGACTGTGACCACGCACGACGCCGCCCCGGTGCAGGGCGTGGACGAGTCCGCCGAGTCCACGCGCCGCCGCGTGCTGGAGCTCGTCGCGAGCGACGGCCCCGTCACGGCCGCCGAGCTCGCCGCCCGCCTGGGCCTCACGTCGGCCGGCGTCCGTCGCCACCTCGCGCAGCTCGAGGAGGAGGCCATGATCGCCGTGCACGCGACCCCCGGCCTCGCCCCCGTGAAGCGCGGGCGCCCCGCCCGCGCGTACGTCGTCGCCTCCGGCGGTCAGGCGGAGCTGCACGACGCGTACTCCGACATCGCCGTCCAGGCGCTGCGGCACCTGCGCGCCGCCGGCGGCGACGCCGCCGTCGCGGGCTTCGCCACGCAGCGGTACGACGACGTCGTGGAGCGGCTCTCGCCGCTCCTGACGGCGACGGACCCGGCCGAGCGTGCCGTGCAGCTCGCTGCGGCGCTCTCGGACGAGGGCTACGCGGCGTCGGTCCGGCCCGTGGCGGCCGCCACGTTGGTGCCGATCGCCCAGCTGTGCCAGGGTCACTGCCCGGTCCAGCACGTCGCCGAGGAGTTTCCCGAGCTGTGCGAGGCGGAAGCCCGCGCGTTCTCGGAGCTGCTCGGCACGCACGTCCAGCGTCTGGCCACGATCGCGGGCGGCGCGCACGCCTGTGTCACGAACCTCCCCCTGGGCACTGCCCTCCTGGGCGCAGCCCAGACCAGTGCCTCGGAGCAGATCCCGGAAGGAACACGATGACTGCACCTACGGAGCAGCGCACCGACGACGAGATCATCGCGTCGATCGGCTCGTACGAGTACGGCTGGCACGACTCCGACGCCGCGGGCGCCAGCGCGCAGCGCGGCCTGTCGGAGGCCGTCGTGCGCAACATCTCGGCGCTCAAGAACGAGCCCGAGTGGATGCTCAACCAGCGCCTCAAGGCGCTGCGCCTGTTCGGCAAGAAGCCCATGCCCTCCTGGGGTGCGGACCTGTCGGGCATCGACTTCGACAACATCAAGTACTTCGTGCGGTCCACCGAGAAGCAGGCCTCCTCGTGGGAGGAGCTGCCCGACGACATCAAGGCGACCTACGACCGCCTGGGCATCCCCGAGGCGGAGAAGCAGCGCCTCGTCGCCGGCGTCGCCGCGCAGTACGAGTCCGAGGTCGTCTACCACCAGATCCGCGAGGACCTGGAGGCGCAGGGCGTCATCTTCGTCGACACCGACACGGGCCTGCGCGACTACCCGGAGCTCTTCCAGGAGTACTTCGGCACCGTGATCCCCTCCGGCGACAACAAGTTCGCCGCGCTGAACTCGGCCGTGTGGTCCGGCGGGTCGTTCGTCTACGTGCCGAAGGGCGTGCACGTCGAGATCCCGCTGCAGGCCTACTTCCGCATCAACACGGAGAACATGGGCCAGTTCGAGCGGACGCTGATCATCGCGGACGAGGGCTCGTACGTGCACTACGTCGAGGGCTGCACCGCGCCGATCTACTCCAGCGACTCGCTGCACTCGGCCGTCGTCGAGATCATCGTCAAGAAGAACGCCCGCGTGCGGTACACGACCATCCAGAACTGGTCGAACAACGTGTACAACCTCGTGACCAAGCGGGCCACGGCCGCCGAGGGCGCCACCATGGAGTGGGTCGACGGCAACATCGGCTCCAAGGTGACGATGAAGTACCCGGCGATCTACCTGCTCGGCGAGCACGCCAAGGGCGAGACGCTGTCGATCGCGTTCGCCGGCGAGGGCCAGCACCAGGACGCCGGCTCGAAGATGGTCCACGCGGCGCCCAACACGTCGTCGTCGATCATCTCGAAGTCGGTCGCGCGCGGCGGCGGGCGCACCTCGTACCGCGGCCTCGTGCAGATCCTCGAGGGTGCCTCGCACTCCGCGTCGAACGTGCTGTGCGACGCGCTGCTGGTCGACCAGATCTCCCGCTCGGACACGTACCCGTACGTGGACGTCCGCGAGGACGACGTGTCGATGGGCCACGAGGCCACCGTGTCCCGCGTGAGCGAGGACCAGCTGTTCTACCTGATGTCCCGAGGCATGCCCGAGACCGAGGCCATGGCCATGATCGTGCGCGGGTTCGTCGAGCCCATCGCGCGCGAGCTGCCCATGGAGTACGCCCTCGAGCTGAACCGCCTCATCGAGCTGCAGATGGAAGGGTCCGTCGGCTGATATGAGCCTCACCACCGATCACTCGCGTGCCGTCGCCGACGGTGCCCACTCGCACGGCGTCGTCGTCCCCGTCGGGTCGCGCGCCGAGCGTCTGACCTCCTTCCAGCTGGAAGACATCCCCGTGCCCACCGGGCGCGAGGAGGAGTGGCGCTTCAGCCCCGTCTCCCGCCTCCAGCCGCTGTTCGCCGACTCCCTCGCGGAGACGGGCGTCACCGTGACGGTGGATCCCGCCCCCGAGGTCAAGGTCGAGTCCGTCGCCCGCGACGACGCCCGGCTCGGGACGACCGGCAAGCCCGGCGACCGCACCGCCGTCACCGCGTGGAACGCGTTCACGCAGGCCACCGTCGTGACGATCCCGGCCGAGGCCGTGGCGTCCGAGGTGACCGCCGTCCGCGTCGTCGGCGTGTCCAAGGACGCGACGGCCGCGCACCTCCTGATCCACGCCGAGCGGTTCTCCGAGGCCGTCGTCGTCGTGGACCACCACGGGGACGCGACGCTCAACGAGACCGTCGAGATCGTCGTCGACGAGGGCGCGCACCTGACCGTCGTCTCCGTCCAGGACTGGGAGGACGGGGCGGTCCACGCCTCGTCGCACCGCTCGACGATCGCCCGCGACGGCCGCCTCAAGCACGTCGTGGTCACCTTCGGCGGCGACGTCGTCCGCATCACCCCGGACGCCACGTTCACGGGCGAGGGTGCCGAGGTCGAGATGGACGGCCTGTACTTCGCCGACACCGACCAGCACCAGGAGCACCGCCTCTTCGTCGACCACGCGCAGCCCCGCTGCAAGTCGCGCGTGACCTACAAGGGTGCCCTCCAGGGCGTCGGCGCCCACACCGTGTGGGTCGGCGACGTGCTCATCCAGCACCACGCCGAGGGCACCGACACCTACGAGCTCAACCGCAACCTCGTGCTGACCGACGGCGCCCGCGCCGACTCGGTGCCCAACCTCGAGATCGAGACGGGCGAGATCGAGGGCGCCGGCCACGCCTCGGCGACCGGCCGGTTCGACGACGAGCAGCTCTTCTACCTGATGGCGCGCGGCATCCACGAGGCCGACGCCCGACGCCTGGTGGTGCGCGGCTTCTTCGCCGAGCTCATCGAGCAGATCGGCGTCCCCGCCGTGCAGGACCGCCTGCTCGCGTCCATCGAGGCCGAGCTCGAGAAGTCCATGCGCGCCATCACGGGCCAGGCATGACCGCTCAGTACGCCTGCGCGGTGACCGACCTCGGCACGGAGGAGGCCCTGCTCGTCGAGCTCGACGGCATCGACGGCGCCTCGGTGCCGGTGGCGCTCATCCGCGACGCCGACGGCGAGTTCCACGCCATCAGCGACATCTGCTCGCACGGCGCCGTCTCGCTGTCCGACGGCGAGGTGACCGGCTGCCTCGTCGAGTGCTGGCTGCACGGCTCGCAGTTCGACGTCCGCACCGGCAAGCCCGTGCAGCTGCCGGCGATCAAGCCCGTGCCTGTCTATCCCGTGACGATCGACGGCGAGAAGGTTCTCGTCGACGTCGACGCCCCCGTTCTGAACTAAACCTGGAGTCACAGCTATGTCCACCCTGGAGATCCGCGACCTCCACGTCTCCGTCGAGACGAAGGAGGGCGCCAAGCCGATCCTGCGCGGCGTCGACCTGACCATCAACAGCGGCGAGACGCACGCCATCATGGGCCCCAACGGCTCCGGCAAGTCGACCCTCGCCTCGGCGCTCGCCGGCCACCCGAAGTACACGGTCACCTCGGGCACCGTCACGCTCGACGGCGCGGACGTCCTCGCGATGTCGGTCGACGAGCGCGCCCGCGCCGGCCTCTTCCTGGCCATGCAGTACCCCGTCGAGGTGCCGGGCGTCTCGGTCGCGAACTTCCTGCGCACCGCCAAGACCGCCATCTCGGGCGAGGCCCCCAAGCTCCGCACGTGGGGCAAGGAGGTCAAGGGTGCGATGGAGAACCTGCGCATCGACCCGGCCTTCGGCGAGCGCTCGGTCAACGAGGGCTTCTCGGGCGGCGAGAAGAAGCGCCACGAGATCCTTCAGCTCGAGCTCTTCAAGCCGCGCTTCGCGATCCTCGACGAGACCGACTCGGGCCTCGACGTCGACGCGCTGCGCGTCGTGTCCGAGGGCGTGAACCGGGCCAAGGAGTCGACCGACGTCGGCGTCCTGCTCATCACGCACTACACGCGCATCCTGCGCTACATCACGCCCGACTTCGTCCACGTCTTCGTCGACGGCAAGATCGCCGAGGAGGGTGGCCCCGAGCTCGCCGAGCGTCTCGAGGCCGAGGGCTACGACCGGTACGTCGGTACCGGCGCGACGATGGCCTGATCGGACCCTGCCATGACTGCCACCGGCACCGTGCGCCCGAGCACCTCCACCGCGGGGATCGACTGGAGCGCCGTGCGCTCCGACTTCCCGCTGCTCGGGCGCACGGTGCGCGGCGGCCGACCGCTCGTCTACCTCGACTCGGCCGCCACCTCGCAGAAGCCCAACGTCGTCCTTGAGGCCGAGGTGGACTTCTACGAGCAGCGCAACGCCGCCGTGCACCGCGGCGCGCACTTCCTCGCCGAGGAGGCGACGCAGGCCTTCGAGGAGGCCCGGTCCGCCGTGGCCACCTTCGTCGGGGCCGACGACGACGAGATCGTCTGGACGTCCGGCGCGACGGCGGCGCTCAACCTCGTCGCGTACGCGTTCTCGAACGCCTCGCTGGGGCGGGGCGCGCCGGCGTCGTCGCGGTTCGCGCTGAAGCCCGGCGACGAGATCGTCGTCACCGAGGCCGAGCACCACGCCAACCTCGTGCCGTGGCAGGAGCTCGCCGCCCGCACGGGCGCCGTGCTGCGCTGGTTCCCGGTGTCCGACGACGGCCGGGTCGTGCTCGCCTCCGACGTGATCACGGAACGGACCCGCATCGTCGCCTTCGGGCACGCGTCCAACGTGACCGGTGCCGTCGCGCCCGTCGCCGCGCTGGTCGCCGCCGCGAAGGCCGTCGGCGCGTACACCGTGCTCGACGCCTGCCAGTCCGTGCCGCACCTGCCCGTCGACCTGCACGCGCTCGGCGTCGACTTCGCCGCGTTCTCCGCGCACAAGATGCTCGGCCCCACCGGCGTCGGCGCCCTGTACGGGCGGCGCGAGCTGCTCGCCGACCTGCCACCTGTCACCACGGGCGGGTCCATGGTCGAGGTCGTCACCATGGTGTCGACCACGTATGCCCCGCCGCCCCAGCGGTTCGAGGCCGGCACGCAGATGGTCGCCCAGGCCGTCGGCATGGGCGTCGCCGCGCAGTGGCTCGGGGAACTCGGGATGCCCGCTGTCGCCTCGCACGAGCGGGCCCTTGCGGCCGAGCTCCTCAAGATCGGCGACATCCCGGGTGTGCGCGTGATCGGGCCGGTCGACACTGCTGACCGCCTCGCGGTCGTCTCGTTCGTCGTCGACGGCGTGCACGCCCACGACGTCGGGCAGGTGCTCGACGACCGCGGCATCGCGGTGCGCGTCGGGCACCACTGCGCGCAGCCGTTGCACCGCCGGTTCGGCGTGGCCGCCACGGCGCGCGCCTCGGCGTCCGTGTACACGACGCTCGACGACGTCGTCGCGTTCCGGGAAGCGCTGGCCGGGGTCCGCGCGTTCTTCGGAGCAGAGTGAACGGAAGAGGTATGAGCGCGCTCGAGCAGATGTACCAGCAGGTGATCCTGGACCACGCGAAGCACCCGCACGGCCGGGGGCTCGTCCCCGCCGCCGACGGGCTGCTGGCGGGGGAGTCGCACCAGGTCAACCCCACGTGCGGGGACGAGGTGACGCTGCGCGTCGCGGTCGCCGACGGCGTCGTGTCCAGCGTCTCGTGGGAAGGGCAGGGCTGCTCGATCTCGCAGGCCTCGACGTCGGTCATGACGGACCTCGTCACGGGCCTTCCGCTCGCGGATGTCGCCCGCCTCGACGAGGTGTTCCACGCGCTCATGGGCTCGCGCGGCAAGGGCCTCGACTCCGAGGACGACGAGGACCTGCTCGGCGACGCCACCGCCTTCACCGGCACCTCGCAGTACCCCGCCCGCATCAAGTGCGCGCTGCTCGGCTGGGCCGCGCTCAAGGACTCGCTCGCGCGCTCGGGCGCGCTGGCCTCATGACCCAACGCATCAAGGAGACCTATGTCTGAGTACGTGCCGACGCCGGGCGCGACCACCGTCGCCGACGTCGAGGAGGCGCTGCGCGACGTCATCGACCCCGAGCTCGGGATCAACGTCGTCGACCTCGGGCTCGTCTACGGGATCCAGCTCGACCAGAACAACCACGCCACCATCGACATGACGCTGACGTCGGCGGCGTGCCCGCTGACGGACGTCATCGAGGACCAGTCGGCTCAGGCGCTGGAGGGGCTCGTGGCCGACTTCCGGGTCAACTGGGTGTGGATGCCGCCGTGGGGGCCCGAGAAGATCACGGACGAGGGGCGCGAGCAACTGCGGATGCTGGGGTTCAACGTCTAGGAAATCGGGGCAGTTCAGGTCGGTCTTCTGACCGGCCGAAACTGCCGCCCACCTGCGGCTTTATAGTCTCTTTACGGAGGCTTCGAGGGGCAGAAGTGGTCGGTTTCGGCCACCCATTCCCCCATGGTTCCCCCATGGAAATGGGGGTCTGGACGCAGGTGGACACCCGGATCTGGGGCGTTTGAACGCGTGCGATTCCCCCATGGGAGCGGGTCGGCGGGACACCTGACGGGTGGAGGTACCCGAACATGGCCCGCAAACCCCTACGAAAGCGACGTTTCGGCGAACTTGAGCCGCGCAAGAGCCCCGACGGCGGTGAGATCACCGGCTACCGCGCGCGGTACACCGGCCCGGACCTGAAGCGTCACGCGCGCGTCTTCGTCGACAAGATGGCCGCCGAGACGTGGCTCAACGCGGAGCGGATGCTGATCGACCGCTCCGAGTGGATCCCGCCGCGGGAGCGTGACCGGCAGGCACGGATCGCGAAGCAGCGGGCGATCACGTTCGGCGAGTGGGCGCGACGCTCCGTCGCCGGCAAGCGGCTGCGCCCCTCGACGGTCTACCGGTACGAGCGGGCGCTCGAGCTGCGGGTCCTGCCCGTGCTCGGAGACGTGCCGCTCTCGGACCTGACCCGGCTCGACATCACGGACTGGTACACCGGCCTGGTGACCGACCTGGCGGCGGAGGCGAAGAAGGCCGGGCGCAAGGGCGACGGACGCGGGGCGGCGTTCAGCGCCTACCAGGTGGTCTCCTCGATCCTCAACGACGCCGTCGACCACGAGCTGATCGAGGTCTCGCCCGCGAAGGTCAAGCGGGCGCTGCAGTACGACGCGATGCACGAGCCCGTCGTGCTGACGGCGGAGCAGATGTGGCAGCTCCACGAGCTCATGCCCGACTACCTCGCGGCGATGGTGCCGCTCGCCGCCACCACCGGGCTGCGCAACGGTGAGCTGCGTGCACTGCAGCGTCGCCACCTCGACCTGCGCGACCCGCTGCGCGCCGTCGTCATGGTGCGCGGCTCGGCCAAGAACGAGAAGGTGAGCGGCCGCTACAACGCCATCGGCGAGACGAAGACCAAGGCGTCCGTGCGCGACGTCGCGATCCCGTCGTTCGTGGTGCCGATCCTTGAGGAGCACCTCCGCGAGGATGTGCAGGGCGGACCGGATGCGCTGGTCTTCACCGCGCGGCGCGGCGGGATCATGCACGCGTCCGTGCTGGAGCGGAACTGGGCGGTCGCCCGGGCGAAGGTCGGGCTCGGGGACATGCACATCCACGACCTGCGGCACACCGCGCTGACTTGGGCCGCGCGCTCGGGGGCGACGCTCGCGGAGCTCATGGCGATCGCCGGCCACAAGAACCCGACGATCGCGCTGCGCTACCAGCACATCGGCGGTGCGGAACGACGTCATGCGATCGCCGAACGGATCGGCGCGATGGCGACCGACGAGCTCGCGGCCCGGCGGGCGCTGAAGACCAAGGAGAGCGAGGCCGCTTCGGGCGACTGATGGCGACGCCGACCACCCTTCGGTTGATCGGTCAGGGATCAGGACGGCGGGGCTCGTGAAGGGCGTGTGGCGGTGCCGGGTGAGTCGGTGGCCCGGAGCTACTGGGTGGCAGCATCCGGTGCGTGACCTTGACGCCACGTCTTCGCCTTGCCGTGGGCATCGCTGCCGCCGTGTGCTCGGCCCTGGCGATCGTCGCCCCATGGTGGGCGCGGGTGCGGGTCTTCCCGAACGGCAACGCGCATCTCAAGCCGGGCGTGGGTGTGGTCGGCGGACTCGTGGTTCGCGGTTGGGTCGTCGGAGGTGTCCTCGTCGCCATTGCGGTTGCACTGCTGCTGGTGCTGAGGGTCGCCGGCCGCGCCGTCGTGCCGAACGGTCTGCCGGAGCGTCGATGCCCGGCCGGCGTCTTCCGCTGGCTCGTCGCGTCCGTCGTGCTGGCCGCGTTGAGCGTGGGAGCGGCGGGGGCGGGCGACTTCCTCTTCGGTGCTTCCTACCGGATCTTGCAGCCGGAGGGCCCGGGCGGGTGCCGGGTGGTGTCCCGGGAGGAGTCCTTCCTCTTCTCCGGGACCGGGGATGCGTACGTGGTGGCGGGCTCGGGGATCGGTCGCCGGGTGGGCACGTGGGATGTCGACGACGGTGGTCGTCCGATCGAGGCCGGTGCTTTCGAGCTCACGTGGGGTGCTGACGATGGCGTCCTGGTGGTCAGCGGAACCCCGGGTAGCGAAGTCATCTCCGGCGGCCTGCAGACGATCGACTGCGGCTAGCGAGCGCAGTCGGAGGGGCCTGCCGGGACACGGCGGCGTCGGGCGACTGAGGGGTCGTCGCGATCGCGGCTGGCCGCTCGTGTCCGACGGCGCCCGCACACCTGCTGGTGAGACGAGCGCGTACGGCGGTCGACTGATCGAAGGAGCACATCATGGTCACGAAGGCGGCGCGGCGGGTTCCGCCGAGCGGGAGGCTCGAGTCGCTGCAGGAGGCTGCAGCCGAGCTTGGTGTGAGCGTCAAGACGATGCGGCGGCGCATCGCCGACGGGACGCTCCACGCGTACCGCGTGGGGCGGCTCATCCGGGTCGACGTCGACGAGCTGCGCAGGGACATGCTCGTGGTGATCGGGTCGGCGCGCTGAGGAGAACTGCATCCAAGGCAGTCGGGCGGGGCCGAGCCAGGACTCGGTCCCGCCCGGCGCATGATGGGCGCCGAACGGGGCCGCAAGCGCGCCTCGCCACACGGTGCCCCTGCGCAAGAAACTGCGTAGAACTCTGCGTATGAAGGTGGACACCAGGGACATCCGCTCGGCGAGCCACGTGGGCCGCAACTCTGGTGCGATCACGGATGAGGTCGAGGCGGGGCGCACCATCGTCGTCGTCAAGAACAACCGTCCCGTCGGCGTGGTCGCGCCGGTCTCCGTCATGGAGCAGATCGATGCGCTCGATGAGCGCGAGGAAGACCTGCGGCTGCTCGCGATGGCTCTCGTGCGGATGGCTGCGGCCCCGGATCCCGTGCTGCATGACTGGGACGACGTCGCCGCCGAGCTCGGCATCGACCTGACCGACCTCGGTGACGCAGACGACGAGGCCGAGGCGTGACCGCAGCGCGCATCCTGCTGCTGGACGAGGCGAAGGAAGACCTCCGCGACCTCAACGGAACGGCCCGGCGGATCATCGCGAAGGGGATCGAGAAGCTGCGCACCGAGCCGGCGCAACGCGGTGCGCCGGTCGGGTCGCGCAGCGCAGGAAACTCGACCGGGCTGCGCAGGTTGGTTGTGGGGAACCGTGAGTTCCGGATCGTCTACGACGTGCGCGACGACGGCACGATCGTCGTCGTCTGGGTCATCGAGCGGCGTGTCGACGACGAGGTCTACCGGCTGGCGGTGTCGCGGCTGGAGACGTACCGGGCGGACCCGCAGAAGTCCGTGATCCTTCGGCAGATGCTCGACACCGCGTGGGGTCGATGACCCCGGGCGGTCGATCGACCTCGGCCCCGGCTGGCGTCTCGGTGAGCGACGGCCCGGGGCAGGTGCTGCGGCCTGCCGCTTGACCACGGCGCGACTTCTCAGCCGGCGATGCTGCACGCCTCGGCCCAGCGGGGCGACACGAAGGCCGTGGTCATGATCTCGAAGTCCGCCGGCGGCAGCGCGAGCGCAGTGCCGCGCGCCCTCCAGCGGCGAGGGGATCATCTACCGGTACCGGACCGGGATCCGGTGGCGGGACCTACCCACCGAGGGCGTCGGTGTCAACCGCATCGCCGATGGCGAAGCCGCGCCGGTACACGGCGCCACCGCCGAGGAGCAGGGATCTCCGGCAGCCTGCTCGATGGTGAGCGGAGGCAGGACATCGCGATGAACTGCACGCCGACCCCTCGGCGTGTCCGCACGGCCGTGACGAGCCCAGAAGCGGTCATGCCGGGACCCGCGTTCGGGTGCTGCGTCAACTAGCCGCCTGGCTGCCGCTCTTTCGTCCCCTGCGGGCCTTTGCCCTCGCTCCGCCGGCGCGGGCGGCGCGGCTCACGCCAGCCGCAATGCCTCGCGCGGCTCCACCAGCGTTGACGTCGAAGCCGAACAGGATCTTGATAACCCAGGCGAACATGGCGATCGTGAGCAGAGGGACAACGCAGGTCGTGATGATCCACAGGGCGATCTGCTGGATGGCGCTGTCCAGCCAGGTGACGGCGTCGTCCTTTGCGTCGCTGACGCTGTCGAATGCCTCGCCCACGGCATCGCCTGCCGCATCCACCGCGCGACTGGCGGCGGCTCGAGCGTCGTCAAGCAGGCCGAGCAAGCCGCCTCGATCGGTGGTGTCGGCCTCGTCCTGGTCGGCGGCTTCGGCTGCGGCGGCCGCCTCCGCCTCCTCCTCGGCCGCGTCCTGGATGGCGTCCGCCTGTGCGATCGCGGCTTGGGAGTCGTTAAATGTGTTCGTCGCCAGATCACTCACGGCGATCGCTGCGGGCATGGCCACGAAGAGCACGATCGCGAAGATCGCAAGTTTGATGGCGAGTGCGCGCAGGATCTCGCGCCGGGTGATGACGAATGCGATGCCGATGAGGCATGCCGCCGGAATGACCCAGGCGAACGAGACGTAGCCGACGACTCCGATCAGGACCTTCTGCAGGATGATCGCCGCGATGATGACGATGAACCATCCGCTGAGGTCGGCGAGCTGCGCGGGGATCCCGTCGACGTTCGGGATCAAGTCGGTTGCGACCGACAGGCCGGCGGCGGCGCTGGCCATGGCGGTGACCGAAGTCTGCTGATCGCTGAGCCGTTCGCGGACGCCGGCCGTGATCGCGGGGTTGGTCGCGATTGGTGCGATGACGAAAGCGGAGACGAGGGCCAGCGCACAGAGGACTCCGGACCAGATGAGCTTGGTGCGCGGTGCTGGCGTCGCCGTGCTGTCTGCAGATGACTGACCGAGTTCGTCGCCGTTCCCGGGTGAGAGGTCCGATCCTGCCCGATCCACGGCGATCACCGCGCTGGTGTTGCCCCCGTCGGCGTCGCGGCCCGGGAGCGAGTCCCCGGGGTCTGGCGTCGTCACGTGGTCCTCCGACCGACGGCGGCGACGCTGTTGCCATGAGCGCTGACCTTCAGGCCGTTAGCGACGCGATACGAACGGGCCATGGTCTGCTACTTCTTCCTCTGGTCGTCGAGTTCCTTGCCGACGCGGTTAGCGGCCAGGCCGCCGATCACGGTGCCCGCCTGCCCGACGATGGTGGTTCCCGCGACCGCAGTGCCACCCGCTGCGATCCCCATCCCAGCGCCGATGGCTGCGCCCGCAACACCGCCAAGCGTGAGTCCCGCGACTGTGGCAGCCGTTTCGACCGGGTGGTCCTTGACGTACTCCACGGCCTTCTTCCCAGCTCTTGCCGCACCTTTGCCGAAGTCTTCGGCGACAGACCCGACCCCGCTGGCGGCATCTCCGGCTGCGGAGCCGACTTCACCGGCAACTTCGCCAACCTTATGCACGGCGCTTTTGCTGGCGTCCTCAGCAAACGACCCGACCTCAGCAACAGCCTTGCCGGCCATCTTGAGTGTGTTCTTCAGGATCTTCGTCGGCTTGAAGCTCATGCTCCAACGTAGGTGCCGATCCATGCTCCTCACCGTGGAGGCGCTGCGCGATCGGTGGGTGCCAGCAGCCGCCTGGCGGCGCGCGGGCGCCGTGTACGCAGACGTGACAAAGGCCCGTCCCCGCGGCGGGAACGGGCCTCGCCCAGGAAACCGACGACCAGACCTTGCGCGCCCAGGGCGAGCGCTTCAACCTGCCACTTGACAGCAAGGCCCTACATATCAGTCGAGTCAGCGCGGCAGCGAGAGGAGCGCGGACCGCAGCTCCCGCAGTACCAGGACGCCGTCGGCGTAGCGGGGCGGGGCCGCGAGTGGGTCGGTAGCCGCGACGTCGGTCAGCCAGATGAGGAACGACTCGGGCGCGGTTGCCGCCACCGCGACCAGCTCCGCCTGGGACAGCGCGAACACCAGCCGCGCGACCCGTGAGTTCGGGACGAAGTCGGTCCGCGCGGCCAGCGCGAGGACGTCCTCGACCGTGCGGACTGCGACCTGGTTGAGCTCGGACTCGACCCACGGGGTGTGCCGCTGGCAGTGCGCGTCGACGACGTAGAGGTGGTCCACGGCTGCCGCTCCGGCATCGCGGAGCGCCTGGTCCGCCGCGTGTTCGTGCAGGCCTGTGACGATGACGTCGTCGAGCGCGATCACGTGCGCGCCCCGGACCGTGTCCGCGAGCGCGCTCACGTCGAGTGCCCCAGAGATCGCGGTGCGCCGGGCGGTGGCATCCATCGCCGCGTAGTCGCTCTCGGAGGGCCGGGTGCGGACAATCTTCGCGGCAGTGACAGGCGTGTCGGGGCCGAGCTTTGCTCGCAGCGTCTCCGTGAACGGCGCGACGAGTGAGTGCGCCGCGGGAGGGACGACGTCGAAGCCCGAGCCGGTCACGACGACGGGCAGGAGCCCCAGCCGGCGGACTCGGGCCAGCGCCAGCGCGGCCAGGCTCTCGCCGTACAGGCGAGCGGTCGCCCCGTCACCGTGCTTGAAGCGGCTGTAGGTCGCGACGTCTGGGGGCGTGGAGCCGGGTAAGGAGGCCGATGGGGAGGGCACCAGCCGCAGTTCCTGACGCCTCCGCTCTAGGCGCGACAGAGCGTAGCGCCGGCTCACGCCGTCACCGCCAGCAGACCGCGGATCTCGTCGAGCTCGGCGCTGAACCGAGAGCTGAAGTCGGCACCGGTCGCGTCCGCCCCGTCGACGATCGCCTCGAGTAGCGGTGGCGGGCAGGTGGCGAGGAATGTTGCGCGCTCCGGGGCGGGGGCCCGCAGGAGCCGCTTGAGGAACCGGATCGTGAGCGCGAAGTCGCCGGCGCGTGCGGCAGGGGCCATCGCCGCGACGGACTCGACGAACGCATGGTTGAGCCGCGCCTCGATGCTCGGGTCGGAGGCGAGGTCGCCCTCGATGACGGCGACGTACGCGAGCACGGTCCGCAGCGGTGTTGCCGCAGCGAGCGTGTTGAGCGCTGCGCGTTCCGCGAGGCCGGTGACCCGGACGTCGTCGATCAGGACCACCTGGGCGCCGTCGACGTCTTCTTCGAGCTGGAACCCGATGTGGCGCATCTCCTCCTCTCGTGCGGTTGCGGACGACGAGGCGTAGTCGGTGACCGTGACCGAGTCCTTGGCAATGCGGACGATGCGGCCAGGGGCGAGCCCGCGCTCGGCGCGCGCGGCGGTGACGATCGTCAGGACGGCGTCAGCGAGGAACCAGCACGCCGGCCGGACCGCCTTGTAGGCGACGGGGAACACCGGAACTGCCGGGTGCTCGACGAGCTCGGGAACCTCGCGGACGAGCCGCTCGGCGAGCGGGCCCGCCATTGCCCGCACCGCGGTGAGGTCGCCGTGCTTCATGAGCGAGTAGGTCGTCGTGTCGAGCCCGCTCGGCGGGGCCAGGTCGGCGGGATCGCTCAGGACGTGGGACGTGACCAGGATCGGCGGCACCACAGCGGGGGCGGTCATCGCTGCCGCCCTGCCACCGCGACGAAGTGGTCCCCCTCGGTGCCGGTCGCCGCGAGTGCCGTAAGCAGCTCGGCGACCACTGCCGTCGCCGGGCGCTCGGCGTCGACGAGCATGGCAGCCATCCCGGCGTCGACGGCGCCGGTCACGTCAGCGACCGGGTTGTCGCCCAGGTGGACGACCTCACAAGGACGCAGTCCGGGCACGACGTCGCGCAGCCCGTCGAGCGTTGCGCCGAAGATGCGCGGGTCGGGCTTGGCGGCGCCGACCTCGTCGGAGAAGGTGTGGACCGCGAAGGGGGCCAGCAGGCCGGCAGACTCCAGCACGACGCGCATGGTCGCCCCTGGGATCATCCCGGTATTGCTGGTGATCGCTAGCGGCACGTGCGCCGCGAGAGCCGTGAGGTGCTCGGCAAGGTCTGCGCCTAGCGCGACCGGCGGCAGCTCCACGGCGAGCGCGTGTTGCCCCGCGCGCAGGGTGGCGACGTCGTCGGCCCCGAGTGTGTCGTTCTTGCCGAGGAGCCGTAGCGCGGCGTGCAGGCGGTCCCCGAGGTCCTGGTCGACGCCGGTGCGCTCGGAGAGGCGGTCGGCCTGCACGTCCGCGGCCCGCAGCGCGTGGGCGAACGCTTCCGGCGCGACGTCGGGGGCGGTCTGGTGGTGCAGCATCCGGTTCCGGGCCGCCTTGAACTCAGGGTTGCTCCTGAGCAACGTCAGCCAGATGTCGAAGCTTGCAGCGCGGAGGATCATGCGGCCCCCTTGTGGTGCGAAATGGGCGCCCGCCGACCGCGTGTCGGCGAGCGCCCGCGACGGAACGTCAGAGCGACTGCAGCGCTAGCGGGATGAGCTGGTTCGCGGTCCGGCCCTGGCCCGGGGTACCGATCGCCGTGAACGTCCACCCTGCAGGCGTGCGCGAGACACGCGCCATGACGAGCGCCGTGTGCAGTCCGGAGCCGGTGAGCGTGAACCGGCCGAGCTCGGAGTCGCGGTCGGTGGAGTCGACGACACGTACGAATGCGTTGTCGATGTCCGTGAACGGCTGGCCGCTGTACGAGTTCACCGTGAACACGATGTGCTCGACCCACGACGAGACCCGGGTCAGGTCGACGGTGATCGACTCGTCGTCGCCGTCGCCCGCCCCGGTGAGGTTGTCGCCGGTGTGCTGGATCGACGCGTCCTTCGAGCGAAGTTGACCGAAGTAGACGATCTCACGTACCTGCCCGCCACCCACGAGCAGCGCGGAGGCGTCGAGATCGATCGCCTTCTGCACCAATCGGGTGCCGCCGAACAGTGACCGCTTCTCGACGGTCTTGGTGTCCCAGCCCAGGCCCATACGGACCTTCGTGAGACCCGCACCGGTGGTGGGCTTGGCCAGGTTGATGGTCTGGCCCTTGGCCAGCGTGATTGCCATGGTGGTTCCTTCCTTACTTGGAGGCGTCGACTGGCTCAGCGATGCCGGTCAGCAGGTCGTCCAACTCGTCCAGCGCGTCGAGCTCGTTCCTGTTCGCGACGACGGACGAGACCCAGGCCGCCGCGATAAACACGAGGCCGACGAGCCCGATCACGACGTCGGGGATGTCGAACGAGAGGGTCAGCACCAGCAGCACGGCCAGCATGCCGATGGCCCAGTGGGCGCCGTGCTCGAGGTAGCGGTACTCCGCGAGCGTGCCCTTGCGGACCAGGTACACCGTCATGGACCGCACGAACAGGGCACCGACGCCGAGGCCCAGCGCGATGATGATCGGGTCCGGGGTGATGGCAAACGCGCCGATGACGCCGTCAAACGAGAACGTCGCGTCGAGAACCTCGAGGAACATAAACAGCGAGAATGCCGCCTTGCCTGCGAGCAGGACCTGCGAGCCCGCCGGCGCCGACTGCTCGAACCTCTCGGCCTTCGCCGCCTCCTGGTCCTCCATCACGGCCGCCAACCCGTTGACCGCGATGTACACGACGATGCCCAACAGCCCGGCGAACAGCACCGTGGCCCTCTCCTCGGGACCCACGAGGAACTGCGCAGCGAGCAACAGGCCGGCGCCGGCGACGACGGCGGACAGCTGGTCCACCTTGCCGACACGTTGCAGCGGCTTCTCAAGCCAGGACAGCCAGGTCGACTCACGCTCAGTGTCGAAGAGGAAGTCCAGGAACAGCATCAACAGGAACATCCCACCGAAGGCGGCGATGCTCGGGTGCGCCTGCTCCAGCAGGTAACCGTACGTCCCGGGCTCGTGCGGGTTGCCCTTCTCGACGGCGAGGCGCACGGCTTCGGCAGGGCTGATCTGACCCGTCACGCAGACGATGACGAAGGGGAAGATCAGGCGCATGCCGAAGACGGCGACGAGCACGCCCACGGTCAGAAAGATGCGCTGCCAGAACGCGTTCATGCGCGCGAGGTACTTGGCGTTGACGGCGGCGTTGTCGAACGAGAACACGATCTCGACGACGATGAGGATCGCGGCTAGCCAGACGGCGCCCCAGCCCTGGTAGACGAAGGCGACGACGAGCGCGGCAAGAAGGACGACGAGGTCCCACTTGAAGTGGCGAAGGGTGTCCATGGTTCTCTTCCGGTGAGTGGCGGATCAGCCGGCGAGGAGGCCGAAGTCGGACAGCACGCCCGCGAGCCCGGTGGTGTAGCCCTGGCCGATGGCCCGGAACTTCCACTCGCCGTTGTGCCGGTACAGCTCACCGAAGATGAGGGCGGTCTCGGTCGACGCGTCCTCGCCCAGGTCGAAACGAGCCTGCGCCTCGGCGTCATCGGGGTGCTCGGCGTCGTAGACCCGGATGTACGCGGCCGAGACCTGGCCGAACGTCTGCCTGCGGACGTCGGCCTGGTCGATGCTCGCCAGAAAGACGACCCGCTGGGCCTGCTCGGGAAGGGCCGTCAGGTCGACGGTGAGCGACTCGTCGTCGCCTTCGCCGTCACCGGTGCGGTTGTCACCCAGGTGCTTGACGGCGCCGCTCGGATCACCGGGGTTGTTGTAGAAGACGAAGTGCGAATCGGACAGCGCCTTGCCGTCGCCGTCGACGACGATCGCCGAGGCGTCCAGGTCGAAGGCGGCTCCGTCCGTGGTGCGCGGGTTCCAGCCCAGCCCGACGGCGGCGCGGCGCAGCCCTGGGGAGACCTTGGCGAGCGAGATGTTCCCGCCCTTGCTGAGGTTGATGGTCATGGTTCGGCTCCTTGTCAGCTCGCGTTGAGGCCGTAGTCGGCGATGACACCGGCGAGGCCGGTCGTGTAGCCCTGGCCGATCGCGCGGAACTTCCACTCGCCGTTGTGCCGGTACAGCTCGCCGAAGACGAGGGCAGTCTCGGTGGACGCGTCCTCGCCAAGATCGAAGCGGACGACCTTGGCCTCGTTCCACGGGTCGTCGCCGTCGTAGACCCGGATGAACGAGTCGGAGACCTGGCCGAAGTTCTGTCTGCGGGCGATCGCGTCGTGGATGCTGACCACGAAGACGATCCGCTCGACCTGCGGCTCGACACCGCTGAGGTCGACGTTGATCGTCTCGTCGTCCCCGTCGCCGACGCCGGTCAGGTTGTCGCCCTGGTGCACGACGGCACCGCTGGGGTCCTCGAGGTTGTTGTAGAAGACGAAGTGCAGGTCTGAGCCTGAATCCACCGTCGATGGTTCTTGATGGTCGTCGGTGGCGTTTCGGGGAGCGTGGTTGTGGATAACCGGAGATGGGCGTGCGGAACCCGCCGCTCTGGACGGCTCTTCCACTGCGGTTCTCCGGTCGTGCCCGTCGGGGCTGGGTGGTCAGGACGTTGCTGGGGCGGGTGGGCCGACGGCGTGGTCCCACAGGCTGGTCCACGCGGCCTGCCAGGGCCACCGGTCGGGGAGGTGCATGACCAGCCGCCTCCCGGTGGCCGCGAGGCGGGCCGGGGTGGAGATGATCGTGCGGAGCATGGTGGCCATGCGGGCCTTGCCCGTGCCGGCGGCGACGGCCGCGGCGCGGGAGATGTTGAACGCCATGACCGCGAAGGCGAGCCAGGCGGCGTTCGCGGCGAACTTCCCCGAGGGCAGGTGGGCCAGGGGGCCGGCCTTGAGCTCGGCGATGACCTGCTCGACGATCGCATGCCCTCGGTGATACCGGTCTGCTTCTACCGCGGGCAGGGTGGTGTTGGTGATGAAGGCGTGGTGGCGGTAGACGTCGAACAGTTCGCCCTGCCCGGTGGCGGGCGCCTGCCCGAGCCGCTTCACACGCCGCACGACCAGCCGGCAGACCACCTGCTCGGACTTCTTCTTGGAGACGAACGCGGTGAACGAGGTCTCGGCGACCTCGGCCTCGGAGACCCACTGCCCGGTCTCCTCGTCGAGGATCGCGTTCGGGTACTGGATCGCGGTCCACGCCTGCTCGGGGATCTGGGAGATCGCCGTGGTCACGGTCCTCCACGCCGGGATCGTGAAGGAGAACCACGCCCCCGCCTTGAGCGCGGCTGCGACGTTCTTGGCCGTGGCGAACGCGGAGTCCCCGCGCACCCACACCCGCTGGGCGGGGCCGGTCACCGCCTTGACGGTCGTCAGGGTTCGCTTGAGGTGCCAGTCGGCGCTCTTGCCCGACCTCGTCGACCCCTGACGCAGCGAGCACTCCGCGATCAGCGGCGCCGTGGACGGCGTGCTGATCGTCGTGATCATCGCGTTCAGCCCGCGCACCCCGGAATACCCGAACCCGGCACCATCCTTGGCGTACCCGTGGACCTCGCGGATCGTGTCGTCCACGTCGACGAACACCAGGTCGTCCTCCCCGACCAGGGCGGGGACCTTCGCGGCAAGCCCGCCCAGCAGGCGACGGTGCGCGGCGTGCAGTTGCAGCACGTGCCCGTGGGTGAACGAACGCAGGAAAGTCCCGATCGTCGACGGCGCCCGCACCGGACCCAGCACCCGGGCGGTGCCACCCGCGCGCAGCAGGTTCAGGTCATCGATGCTGTCCGCCCCGGCCAGCATCCCCGCAACCACCGTGCGCACCTTCGCCGCCAGGTTCGCGGCCGGCAGCGTGCACGCCTCGTCGATCGCCTCGGACAACCCGGCCGACTCGGCCAGTTCCAGCACCGGTACCAGGCCTGCTGCGGACACGAGTTTGGGATCGTCGAACACCGGCACGACGCCGTGGCATGCTCTCACTTACCGGGTGCCCCTCTGCTTGGACTGATGCTGTCTTCGCAACCAACATCATCCCAGTCAGCGGGGCACTCCGGCGATCTAGGCCCGGCGCGCCACACCGTCCACGGACCCGCCGCGGATCGGGGCTGAAGCTAACGCAATCCGTCCGGTTCGACGGTCAGATGCGGACGGCGTCGGCGGGCTGGGTGCGGGCGGCGATGACGGCCGGGAAGGACGCAGCGGCGAGCGAGAAGACAAGCACCGCGGCGAGGGGGATGAGCGCCAACTTGGGGTCGAAGACCGGCTGCCAGCGGGCGACGGCGGTGACGACCATGATGGCGGCGAACCCGACCGCGAACCCGAGTCCGGCACCGAGCAGCCCGAGCACCCCGCATTCGGCGACGACCAGCCCGACGAGTTCGCCGCGCCTGGATCCCAGTGCTCGGCGTAGCCCGAACTCCGGGATTCGGCTCGTCACCGACAAGATGTTGACGAGGACCACCCCGGCGAGTCCGGCGAGGGACGCGACGACGGCCAGCACCTGCAGGGCCACGGACACCGATGCTTCGAGCTGGCCGCGGTAGGCGTCTGCGCCGAGTACGGGGTCGACGGTCAGGCGATGCTCTTCGAAGGGGTCGGCGAGCAGGCCGATCCGGGTGGCGAGCAGGCTGGCGGCGCCGGGCTCGGTGAGGGCGAACACCGTGGTGGTGTAGGACGGTGGCAGCCCGGAGACGGTGTCCGGGGTGACGAAGGCGGCGCCGACGGCGGTCCCGGGACGGGCTTCGGTGAGGATCCCGGACACGCGCAGCCGTTGGCCGGCGATGGTGATCTCGGGGCTGAGGTCGAGCTGTGTGACGCCGAGCCGTTCGGCCAGGACTTTGCCGAGCACGACCTCCCCGGGCCGCAGATGCGTGTCGGCCGAGGTGGCCCAGCGGATCCGCGCGTCCGAGCCCGACGCCGGGGTCGCGTCGACGGCGTTGAGCTGGGCGTCGGTGGCGGCTACCTCGCCGTTGCTCATCGCGATGAAGTCCCATTGCCGCCACCGCTCGGCTGCCGTCACGCCGGGGAAGGCGCGCACCGAGTCGATGTCGAGGTCCCAGCGCGGGGTGCCGGTGTCGTGGGTGAACGTCGCGGTCACCTGCGAGGCGCGGCGAGCGTCGAACATGGCCGTGACCTGGGTGGCCGCGCTCTGCGAGAGCCCGAGTGCGGTCACCGTGAGGGCGACGGCGAGGGCAGCGGCGAGCATCCCGGCCCGCGTCCGTCCCGGCCCCGCCGCGAAGCCCTGCCGCACGAAGCGTGCCGTGCGGGCGACCTGCCGACGGATCCTGCGAGACGTTCTCGCACCGGCGGGCAGGGCCGCGTGGCGCTCGGGGACGACGCCCGATGAGGCCAGCACCTTCTCGTGCCGCGCGCCCCCGGTGCGGTCACCGGTGTCCGACACCACCCGTCCGTCGCTGAGCGTGATCACACGGTCCAGCAGGGCGGCGATGTCGGGCTCATGGGTGACGACGACGAGCGCTGCGCCGTGCTGGCGGGCGCGCAGGCGCAGCAGCTCGATGATCTCGGCGGACTGCGTGGTGTCGAGGTTCCCGGTGGGCTCGTCGGCCAGCCACAGCCGGGCTCCGCGCACCAGCGTGCGCGCGATGGCTGCCCGCTGCATCTCCCCACCGGACAGGGTCGAGGCGCGCGCGTCGGCGCGGTGGCCGAGGTCGACGTCGGCCAGTGCGGCGTCGACGCGGGAGGTGAGGGATCGTTCGTCGCCGTCCCAGGTGGCGGCGTAGCGCAGCCCGAGTGCGACGTTCTCGCGGACGCTGAGCCCGCCGATGAGGTGCGAGCGCTGGAAGACGAACCCGAGCGCCGCCGCCCGCCACGCGGTGCGGGTCGCGTCGTCGGTGCGGGTCAGCGGCTGCCCGTCGACGACGACCGTGCCCTCGTCCGGGGCGTCGAGCAGGCCGAGGATGTTGAGCAGAGTGCTCTTCCCGCTGCCCGAGCGCCCCACGATCGCCACGGTCTCACCAGGGGCGATTGTCAGGCTCACGCGGTCCAGCGCGACCGTGTCCTGCCCGAAGCGCCGTGTGACACCGTCGAGCCGGATCAGTGCTTCGCTCGCCTGGTCCACCGCCCGTACCTGGCGGCAACCCTCGCCGAGGTCGGCGCCGCGTGCCTCACCCATCGGTGGCGTCCGCCGTGTCCGCGGGAGCACCTGCGGCTTCCGGGCCGATCCGCACGCTCGCCCCCGCTACCAGCCCGGCATCCGGGTCGAGCGCCTCCACCGCGGCCACCCCGCCCTGTTGCCCCGCGACCGTCACGGCCACCTCCCGGAACGAGTCCCCGTCGGCGACGTACACGCTGGACACCCCGCCGCGCGAGACGACGGCGGTCACAGGCACGAGCAACCCGGCCTCATCCTCACCTGCGGGGTTCTCGATGGTCACCGTGTAGGTGATGCCCGCACTGATGACGCCCTCGGACACGGTCAGCACGATGCGCGCATCACCAGTCTCCGCGTCGTGGTCGATAGCCGTGACACTCGCCCTGGCATCCCCCTCGTCGCCGGCGAACACGGCCTCGGCACCGACAGCGAGCACACCAGCCGACGCCCCCGGCACGGTCGTGGCAAGGACAAGGTCCCCGACGGTGACGTCGAAGACCGCGGCACCTTCAGCCAGCTGTGAGCCCACAGCGGCCAACGACCGCACCGTCGCGGGCAGCCCGCCAACCATGAGCACCTCAGAGCGCAGCACCCGCGGCCCGCCCGGCACCGTGCGCGTCCCGGCCGGGTCCGGGACGTCGGCCGGGACGGCGTCAGCCGGAACGCCCTCGGCCTCCGCGGCGTCGCCGCCGCCCGCCGCAGCGCCGGCTTGAGGGTCAGCGGCGGGCGGGACGGGGACCTCCACAGTGGCCCGCGGCACCTCGTACCCCGCAGCCTGGTACATCGCCTTGACCGCCGCCTGCGTCCGCGGCCCGTAACTCCCGTCGGTGCGCCCCGCGAAGAACCCGGCAGCACGCAGCCCTTCCTGCAACGCGGCGACATCATCGCCTTGATCACCCGGCTCGATGTCGCGGTACAACGGGAAGTCGCCCGGCAGCACGAACAACGGCCGACCATCCACCCGCAGTACAGGAGCACCGGGCCGCAGCACATCACCAGGGGCGACCACCTGGGCGGTGACCACTCCCGTGAGCGCCGCAGGCGCCACCTGCGAACGCACCTGCTGCGGCTCCACCGTCACCGCGATCGTGACCGCGCCGTGCAAGTACCCGGCCCGCACGACGGCAGTCAGCGGGGCCGGGGCAGGCGGCTGAGCGTTCGCCGCCGCCTGATCAGGCGACTCCAAGCGGGCCGCCGCAGCCCACGCCCCCACCCCGACAACGACGAGCGCCAAGAGCGCCACCAACCACCTACGCACTCAACTCTCCCTCGTCACGCCGACAGGGCCCGCCCGGGTCGCCCACAGCTCAACCACCGAGCTCCGCAATGACGGCGTCGACGCCCTTCTGATACTCGACATACTCCGCGCGGGCAGCCTCGAACCCCTCGATGTCGGCGCCGATGGCCGCCAGTTCCGCGGTTGTCCGCGAGACGTGCACCGCCCGGTCGTATCCGCTTGTAGTGCGGCAGTGCGCGTCAGCTACTGCGATGCCGCGTTCCCACTCGGAGGCAGCGACCGAACCGCTGTCCGACTCGTCCTGACCCGTCGGCGATGCAGCGTTCCTGATCGAGTCAGTAGGCATGAGCTGAGGCCGATCCGGAAGGTCGATCAGGCCAACGGGAGCCATGCACTCGCGCCATCGGGTGGTCGCCTGAGCCACAGCGTCGTCGTCCTCGACCCCCATCCAGGCCGTGGCTTCGATGGCGTTGAGCAGTCGCTGCGGAGCGACGCCAAGTCGCTCATCGGCTCGCTGCCCGCACTCGACCATCCGGGCCTGAATCTCAGCGGTGATCGTGACCGAGTCAGGTATGGCAGTGTCGGGCTGCGGGATCGTCCGTAGTTGCGGGTAGCCGAACTGCTGTGCGATCTCCTCGGTGAACACGATCTGCATCGTGCGTTCGTCGAATGTGGGGTTCGTGTCCTCACCGGGCCGAGAGGGACGGTACTCGACCACCCCGGCCAGGCACTCGCGTCCGAGCAACTCCCGGGCGTAGATGTCGTCAGGATCACGAAACTGCGGGACCAGCGCGTACACGGGGGTTGTCGTCTCACGGTCGATGTCATAGCCGTAGCGGGCCGCCACCTCTTGGGCCGTGAGAGCTTCGCTGCTCGATGCGGGACTCTGCTCGCACGCGGTGATCAGACCGCCTGCGAGCAGAGCCCCAGCCATCACGAGAATGGCCGGGACTTTGTGCCGTGTCATGTCTTTGCTTGTCCTCTTCCTGGGCCGACTCCTACTGGAACCGGGCAGACTCGATCCGGTTGGCGAACGCGATCGGGGTCGCGTCCGTCCCGTTCGAGAGGTTCGGATCCCGCCACTGGCCCCCGATCACCGGGTTGCCCAGGAAGACGACGGCTCCGCTGTAGTCCAAGTTGTCGTAGAAGTACGCCATCTTCTTGGTGCCGTTGTTGACGATGGAGTTGATCTTGTTGCGGGAGGTGGAGAGTTTGACTTCCATCGAGAACGACGAGTTGGGGCTTCCGGAGTAGCTCGTCGACTGCCACATGCACGCGTACCCGCTGGCGCAGTCGGTGTACGCCGCCTGTGCCGGCGCGGTGCTCAGCACGACTCCGGCGGCTGCGATGCAAGCCGCCACGGTCGTGCGGAGCAGCGGTCTCTTGATGGTGCTCATTGCTGTCCCTCCTTGCCGAGTGACGCCGGGTATCTGACCCGGTGTGAGCGTGGCCGGTTGGCCCGCTCACCCTGTACGTGACATCTGGGCCTCGGATTTACGCAGGATTCCGTATGGCGTGCGTCACATCACGGGCCGGGTGTCCCGATCGTGTCGACCATCCCGGTGCTCAGCCAGACCTCGAACCCGGTCACCGTGGGTTCCGTGACGTCGAGTGCCGGGTCGGTGACGGTGATGGTCTCGGTGCCAATGAGCTGACCGGTGGTCGTCGAGACGTGGAGCACGAAGACCTGGTGCGCGCCCGTGTCGGGCCGGTCCCAGGCGATGGCGAACCCGTGAGCGGGTCGCCCGTCGCGTGCCGTGGTGAGCCCGAGGAGACGGACAGCGGGCTCGTCGGCGAGGACCTCCCACATGGCGGCGGCGAGGTCGGACGGGATGACGTAAAGACCATGAAGGTCCGCGATCTGGGCGGCGAGTGTCCAGGCTCGCTCCGCAGCGCTTGCGGTGGCAGGCAACGCCGAACGGTCCAGGAGGGCTACTCGAAGGGTCTGCGGGTCGCGGGGCAGCGTGTCGGGCAGGTGCGGGTCGAAGGTCCCTGCTTCGGCGGTGTCGGTGGACTCCAGGACACCCGGTGCTGGGGTGTCGGTCGACTTGAGCAGACCGTCCAGGTCGAGGGGGGCGCCGCGTGACTGGTCCATGCGGGCCGACCCGTCTGGTCCCAGCCACATTTGCGTGACGGTCGGGACCAGGTCGGCCTCGACGTCGTCGCCCGCGTCCACGGACATCAGCCATCCCGAACGTGCGACATAGTGCACGTCGCCCGTGCCCGACAGCGGGTAGTTCCGTGCGGCTAGCGCCGCCTCGCGGAGCTCCTCGTGTGCGCCGGGAGCATCAGCCGCGCCCTGCGGGGTAGCGATGGTGTACTCCAGGGGCGCCGGGAACGCCATCGCAGGAGCCGACCCGAACACCATGGTCATCGCGAGCGTGACCGCAGTCACCACGGCGGCCGCCGACGCCAGCCACGCCCCCGCGTGACCTTGCGGCGCCGATCGGCGGCCCGGATCCGCCACAGCATCCGCTCGACGTCGTCGGGGTCCGGGAGGTGCTCGGCAGGCAACGGCAACACGCCTTGCTCGCGAAGGAGCGCGCGCAGCTCGGCGACAACCTGCTCATCGTCCGAGGCCACGACCGCTCCCTTCCATCTGCGTGTTGACCAGCGCCATCTCGGTGTCGCCGGATGCCATCTCGGTGTCGGCGAGCGGGCGCATCCGCCGCAGCGCGCGGGTGACCCGCGCACTGATCGTCGAGGTCGGGTGCCCCAGGATCATCCCCACCTCGGCGAGGGTGAACCCGCAGATCGCCACCAGGTACACCGACGCCCGTTCATGCACTGGCAACTCGCCGAGCCAGCGCTGCACCCGGTCCGTGGCCACGACGTCGTCGACGGCCGCAGACGCGCCAGGCGGCTGGGCCGCGACGGCATCCACGACGCACCGGTCCCGGTCGCGGGCGCGGTACAACTCGAGGACCTTCTTGTGGGCGATCCCGAACACCCACGCCCGGCACCGGTCCCCCGTTGGCGGGCGGTCGCCCCAGCGACGCCACGCCACCGTGAGTGCCTCAGAGACGACGTCGTCGACATCGTTCGGGCCGACCTGGCGCAGCACGTACCCGTGAAGACAGGAGTACACGCAACGCGCAAACTCCTCGAAACCGTCGAACTCAGTCTGAGGACCAGGGCCGTGACGGAAGCGATCTAGCACGACGTCGTGGTCAAGAACCGCACCGATCCGGCGGGCACCGACACCGACGCAGACTGCACCCCGGCCGCGAAGCACTGGGACGTGCCGGTGCCCGCAGCACCCGAGAACACGCGGACGGCTCGCCCAGACCGGTTCCACACCGACTTTGCGCTCGACAATCCAGTCACGTTCTGGTTGCCAGTCGTGCCGTAGAACGTACCGGCATACATGCTGCCCGACCACAGGCAGAAGCGACCGGCAGCACACGAAGCCGAACTCAAGGGCATCACTTCCGGCGCAGATGCCGCCGCAGGGGAGGCAAGACCGAACGACAGCGTGCACAGAACAAGCAGGGCTGCGGCGAGTCGAGGAAGGCGGATGGGCGGACGGCGCATCGAACGGAGCATGGTCGAGTCTCCGACACGCGGCCCGCCCGATGCCGTGCTGACGCTGACCGAACGGTTCGACAAGCGGGAGATCGCTCGGGCGCGGTGGCGGTCAGCCAGTTGTCCGCTCGCGCTGGTCGACCTCGGCCTTCAGATGATCCGTCAAGAGCGACTGGGCAACCTGAGGCGAGAGCCTGCCGCACCGCCAGTGCCGCGATCGCCTGCCCGAAGCCTCTTCACCCACAAGGTGACAGGGCTTCACCGCGGACCAGTCCATGCCAGAGGTACCCATTTTCGCAGATCAGCGGCCACACCCGCGGCTCTCGGGCACAAGACAGACCCACCCGGACAGCCGCCGAGCGGTGGATTTGGGCTGAGACGGCCTTGCCATCGACGCCGAGCAGCACCGCTGAGGCGTCGAGGTCGAACGGCGCGCCGTCCGTGGTGCGAGGGTCCCAGCCCAGTCCGACGCAGGCGTGGGTCATCCCGGGTGCGACCTTCTCGAGGGAGATGTTGCCGCCCTTGGTGAGGCTGACACTCATGCGGTAGTTCCTTTCTCTTTTACGAGTGGTGGGGTGGCAAGGGCTGGTCTCCGGACGCCCAGGCGACCTGGTTGAACCCAAACGCGGTGATGGCGTCTCGCAGCGACCCGGGTACGTGGCGCAGCTCGGCACGGAGCACGAGCGCTCCCCCGACGACGTGCCCGGTGAGGGCGACGATCTGGCCCGTCGGTGCGCTCTCGAGGTCGACGCTGACCTGGCTCCCGAACGCCGTCGTGGCGACGAGAGTGCCGCGGGCATCACGCACGACGACCGCGAACCGGGTCAGCTCGTCGACGTGCCCGAGGTCGATGCGTGCGGTGCCGGAGGTCAAGCTGACGCGCGGGTGCGCGGTGTCAGGCCCGTGCTCTTCGAGGCCCGGCGCGAGAACGCCCTGGACGCCTCGCGAGGAGTAGGCGAGTGCGATTGATGCCGGGGTGGAGGCTAGGATCCGCACGCTCAGGGCGCCGGTCGCGCTCGCGATCCGGCCGAGCATGACGACGGGGTCGACGTCCGTGAGACGGCGGCGCTCGCTCGCGCCAAGCACGGGCACTCCCGTGAGCAGCGGTGCCGGAGGGCGCCGCGTGGTTCGTGGCACGACCGGCGCTCGAACGGCGTCAGGCGTGGCAGGAGCGGTTGCCGGGAACATCGGCGCAGCGGGGGCGGTCGGGTAGGTCGTCGCGACGGGCGTCGGCGGCAGGACGCTGAGTACGGGCGGGGCAGCAAGGGGCCGGGCCAGGACTCGGCGGCGGAGGAATGTGAGGTCGTCACGGACGTGGCCGGGCGTGAGCGGGCGGGCGGCGGTCATGCCGGCAGCCCGAACTGGCGCGCCAGACCCGTCATGCCGTCGGCATGACCCTGCCCCACGACGCGGAACTTCCAGTCGTCGCGGTGCCGGTACAGCTCGCCGAGGATCACGGCGGTCTCGGTCGTGAGCTCGTTGACGAGGTCGACTGAACGCACGATGGTCGAGCCGGTTTCCCCGTCGAGCACGCGGACGACGCAGGACCGCAGCTGGGTGAGCGTGCGGCGCTTGGGGCTGCCCTCGTTGAGGTAGAGCACGAACGCGGCACGCTCGATGCCCCCCGGAACGAGCCGCAGGTCGACCTCGATCTGCTCGATGTCGCCCGGTCCGGCGTCGTCGGTGACCGCCACGGACAGGTCGGCGGAGACGAGCTGGTTGAAGAACACGAGGTCGTCGTCGCCGCGAGCCGTCCCGCCAGGACCGCACAGCACGGCTGCCAGACGCACGTTGTCGGCGAGCGCGGGGTCGGTGCGAGGGTCCCAGGAGATGCCGACGACGACCTGCCGCAGATCAGGCAGTTCCCGGGTGAGCGCGACGTTCGCGCCGCGTGCCAGCGCCGGGGTCACAGGTCTGCCGCCGCGAACTTCGTGCGCAGGAACGCACCCTGGACCTCGAGCGCGCGCACGTCATCGTCGAGCACGGCCGCAAGCGTCTCCAGGACGGACTGCCTCATCAGCCCGAGCTGCTCGACGAGCTGCCGCTCGACGTCGATCACCTCGGACGATCGCGCGGCATCGAGATATCGCGCGATCGTCGTGGGCAGGTAGTCGCGCAGCACCGCGGCCAGGGAGATGCGTGCGTGGATGTCCAGGCCGCCGTCCGACCCAGATCGGAGGATCTGCCGTGCGCCGTCTGTCACCAGGCGTGCGAGCACCGTGGCCTCGGGGGGCAGCGCACCGGAGCTCTGGTCGACGGCCTTCTCGACGGTCGCGACCTGCCGCACGAGCGCTGCCGGAGAGTCGGGCTCCTCGGCGGCCGCCTGCACGCGTGCCGTGACCGGCTCTGCGACCTGGCTGCGTAGCCGGGAGACCAGGCGCGAGACGACCCCGGGGGCGCTGGGCGCCGGTTGCGGGCCGGATGTGCTCATCCGGCGATAGAGCGCTGGGCCCGCTCCACGTAGGGCTTGGCGCGGGCCACCTGCTGCTCGAGCGTGGAGATTGTCGCCGCCATCGACTCGGTCGCCTGCGAGCGGAACTCGTCGATGGCGTCCATCGTCGCGAAGACGTTGTCGAACGCGGCTTGCAGCTTGCTGATCTCGAGCGTGCTCTGCGCCGCCTGCTGCTGGATGGCCGCACCCTGCTGGCGCAGCTGCATCGACGTCGCCTCGATGAGGTTGCTCGTCGTGGAGTTGAGGGCGTTGACCTGGTCGAGGACGAGCTTCTGCTGGCCCAGGGCCTGCGAGACGATGACGGCCGTGCGCAGGGCGGCGATCGTCGTGTTCTGCGCGCGGTCGACGCCACGGATCAGCTCGAGGTTGTTCTTGCGGACAAGGTCCATCGCCAGGTAGCCCTGGACGGAGACGGCCATCTGGGTCATGACGTCCTGGGTGCGCTGGCGGACGGCGAACAGGACGTCCGAGCGCAGCGCCTCCGCAGTCTGCGTGTCACCCGCGTACTCGAGCTGCGCGATCTTGTCGCTCACCGCAGCGTCGAGCGCCTCGAGGTCCACCTTGACCTCGCCGAGCTTCTTCATGGTCTCCCACATGCGGGAGCGTTCGACCTCGATGGCCGCGTTGTCCTTTCGCAGCTCGTCCTGGCCGGAGGCCAGCGAGCGGATGATCGCGTCGAGGTGCGCCTGAGCCGACTGGTACTTGGAGAAGTAGCGGTCGATCTTGTTGCCGCCCGGGAGGAACTTGAGGACCTTCTTGACGCCGGAGAGGTCGGCCCGGTTCGGGTCGAGGTCGGTCACTGTGTGCCGCAGTTCGACGAGCGTGGTGCCCACCTTGCCCTGCGGGCTGGAGTCGCTCGCCTGCGCGGCCGGCCGTTCGAGCATGCGGTTGGAGGCCAGCGCGGAGCTGCGGATGTCGCCGTCGCCGAGCGAGCTGATCGCCGTGACCTTCTGGGCGAAAGCCGGCGACTGCGGGTCGAGCGCTGCGATCTCCGTCACGAGGACGGCGGCCTTGCGCTCGGACTCCGACTGCTGCGCGGCGAGCTCCGGGTTCTGTGCAGCAATCGTGGCGACCGCCTGCGCGTCCGTGACACGAGGTGCCGCCGCCGGGGCCTCAAGGATGAGGGTCGGCGCCGGAGTGGTGGTTGGTGTCGACATGAGCGCCCCCGAGGCTCCAGAACGGTGATAAGCGGCGTGAACGTAGCAGGCCGCGAGACCTGGCAACAAGCGCGCAAAGACCGTTTCACCCGTTTGCCAACGTGATATGAAAAATCACCCCAAAGAGGCTGTCGGCAGGCGTCTCTTCTCTGCTATGCGTCGGGTGAAACTCTGCGCAATTCGACCGGGTCGACGGACCACCTGACGAGCGTCGTCGCAGGTCCGCTAGCCTCCGGTCCGCCAGGAGACCGCGTGCAGCGCTCCGGCAAGGAACCTCGACGCCGACATGACAGGACCATGACCACTTCCACCAACGTGCGCTATCGTCCCGCCTTCTGGGTGGGCATCGTCGGCCTCGTGCTTATTACCCTCCTCGGGCTCACCGACGGGTGGGCGAGCGCGCTGGCCCTCGCCTGCGTTTACCTGGCGCTGAGCGCCGGCTGGGGAGTGCTCACCACCCGTACCTGGTGGGGCCGCTTGCGTCGCCGCCGCGCGTCCGTTCTGCTGGTGGTCACGATGGTCTTCGCGGGCGCCTCGAGTGCATTGGCGTCCGACGGCGAGGCGGCGGGTGCGCAGCCGTCCACGACGCCCATCGCGGCGTCGTCGACGCTGTCCGCCACGGGGACGAGCCCGACTCCGACGGCCTCCCGGACGCCGATGCACACGTCCAGCCCGTCGCCGTCCGTCGACCCCGAGGGCGCCGAGAGGGGTACCGCGCTGGCTGCCGTCGCGATGCTGACCTTCAAAGGCCGCGCACCAATGACAGGGTACGAGCGCGAGGAGTTCGGCCCGGCCTGGACCGACGTCGACCACAATGGCTGCGACACTCGGAACGACATCCTCAAGCGCGACCTGGTCGACGAGTCTTTCAAGGCGGGGACCCAGGGCTGCGTAGTGTTGGCCGGCACGTTCGCCGATCCGTACTCGGGCGAGACCATCGAGTTCGAGCGAGGCGAGAAGAGCTCGCTCGTCCAGATCGACCACGTCGTCGCCCTTGCGGACGCTTGGCAGAAGGGCGCCCAGCAGTGGGATGCCACCAAACGCGAGGCGTTCGCTAACGACCCCCTCAACCTCCTTGCCTCGGACGGGTCGCTCAACCAGTCCAAGGGCGCCGGTGACGCCGCCACGTGGCTGCCGCCAAACAAGGCGTTCCGGTGCAGGTACGTCGCCCGCCAGGTCGCGGTCAAGGCCCACTACGGCCTGTGGGTGACGACGGCGGAGCGTGACGCCATGATCCGCGTGCTGTCCGGGTGCCCGGACGAACCGCTGCCCGACGGAGTTAAGGTCTCGACGACGTCGTCCTCCGGTTCGTCGTCCGGCTCGGGCACGATCGCTGCTCCGCCGGTCACCGTTCCGGACCACAACTCGTCCACCGAGCCCGAGGCGCCCGTCTACTACGCGAACTGCAGCGACGTTCGTGCCGCCGGTGCAGCCCCCCTATACTCAGGCGACCCTGGGTACCGCTTGGCGATGGACCGCGACAAGGACGGCATCGCCTGCGAGTAAGGGAGGGCGGAAACCGCACCACGCCATGGGCCCGGTGTCGGCTCTAGCTCGTGCCCGGCGAGCACAGCCGTGACGCCGATCAAGGCGGTGGCGTCGCGCCTAGACAGAGGGTGCGGCAGGGGCCGCCGAGGTCGGTCATCTGCTCACGGTGCCGGAGCACGCCGTCCTCGTCGTGGGGAGCGAGCTGCGCGAGCGCGTCCTCCAGGTCACCCGGCGCGACCGAGCGCAGCGACGGCACGCCGAGCAAGGCTGCGGCGTCCTCGCACGCCCTGCGCCGGGACGCGTACTGCCCGTCCACCAGCCGGTGCGGTGCGCGCGTGTCGATCACCAGCAGCGAGGGACCGGCCGAGGCGAGGTCGAACAGGACGGGCGTCGCGCGCTCCTCGGGCGCGAGCCCCGGACGGAAGTCGAGCAGCAGCGCCTCGCCCGCCTGGCAGAGCAGGGAGGCCGACTGGTCGAGCCCACCCGTCGCGGCGCCGGCGATCTCGTTCTCGGCCCGGACGCAGGCGTCGACGAGCACGACCCGCCTGGGACGGCTGCCGGCGAGCCCCAGGTCGAAGACGTCGTCGAGGGCCACCGCCACGGCGCACTCGAGAGCGGCCGAGCTCGAGAGCGAGGCACCGAACGGGACGCACGAGTCGACCGCGGCGTCGAAGCCGCCGACGGGGAAGCCGGCGGCGCGCAGCGCCCAGACCACCCCGGCGACGTAGGCGCCCCAGCCGGAGACGCGACCCGGGCCGACCTCGTCCAGGCGTCCGCTCCACGGCGCGTCGGTCTGCGCCGAGACCACTCGCACGAGGTCGTCGTCGCGACGCCGCAGAGCGACGAACGTCCGGTGGGGCAGCACGACGGGAAGGCACAGCCCGGCGTTGTAGTCCGTGTGCTCGCCGGTCACGTTGACGCGGCCCGGCGCGGACCACACGCCGGCCGTCGTCGAGGCGGCGAGGTGGTCGCCGAAGCAGCGCAGGAACAGGGCGCGCACACGGCGCGAACCCTCCTGCGAGGTCCAGGGGACGAGCTGCTCGATGTCGGTCATGGTCTGGCTCTCCTCGGCGACAGGTGTGCCCGGCCAGGACGGCGAGTGCGGTGTCCCGCGCCCGGCGGGACACCGCACTCAGGTGGGTCAGGCGCAGTCGGTGGTCAGCGACAGCCAGTCGGCGCGGTCGTTGTAGCCTCCGTCGCCCGCGTCGCCGACGACGAGCCGTAGGTCGCGGACGCCGGTGACGTCCAGGTCGAACGGCGAGGCCGCTCCCCGCGTCACGACGCCGCTGGACCACAGCGTGCGGCCGTCGCCCACGACGTCGAACGTCGAGGTGCCGCCGTCGGGGCCGACCGAGCCGACGACGTCGTCGATGCCGACGGCACCGGTCAGGCGCGTGCAGACGCCGCCCAGGTGGTACCGCACGGCCGACGGGCTGGCGACGCCGAGGCCCGTGGCGTGGACGGTGCCGGCGACCTGGAGCGGGTTGCCGCCGCCGACGCTCTCGTCGACCGCCGGCTGCATCCAGCCCGAGGTCGCCGAGACCCACGGCTCGTGCGAGAGCGCCACGCCTGCGCCGGTGGGCGGTGCCGGCGCCACCGTGAGGACCGACGGCGCACCCGGCACGGTCACGACGTCGCGCGATCCCGTGGGCACGAACGATGCCTCGGCGGAGACGAGCACCGGGCCGGTCGTGGCATCGGCGCCGACCGTCACCGTGGCGTCGACCGTGGCGGCCGTGCCGGGCGTGATCATCCGCGGGCCGGTGTCCACGGTCGAGCGCCAGCCCTCGGGAAGGGCGAGCGCGAGGGACGGCCTGCGGACCGGCGTCGTGCCGTCGTCGTGGAGCGTCACGCGCACCCGCACGGACTGGCCGGCCGAGACCAGCACGTCCGTCGACGCCGCGACGGGCTCTCCGTCGATCGCGACGACCTCCGGGGCCGACGCGACGAGGCGCGGCGCGGCCGGCTTGCCGGTGGCGGGGGAGACGCGCAGCAGGGCGGCGCCCTGGGCGGGGACGGCGGCCCGGAGCGTGCCCGCCGACTCGGTGACGGCGTCGGATCACGTGTCGAGGACCGTGAAGCGGTCCCCGGTGAGGCCCAGCTCAGCGGCCGTCGTCGAGACCTCGGCGGCCGAGTCGCCACGGTTGACCAGGGCGACGGCGACGGAGCCGTCGGCGAGCGGCTTGGCCCACGCCTCGGTGGTCGCGGCGTCGCCGACGCGCGTGCCCTGGACGCCGAGCGGGTCCTGGTCGACGGCGAGGACGTCGTCGTCGGTGAGGATCGCGAGCGCCTCGTCGGAGAGCGTGCGCGGGTCGCTGCCGATGACGAGCGGCGCGGCCGCGATGGCCCACAGCGTCATCTGCGTGCGGAACTGCTCGTCCGTCATGCCGAGGCCCGGGCCCAGGTAGTCGGGGTCGGAGAAGTGGCCGGGGCCGGCCACCTCGGGGTGGCGGGCGTTGGCGTCGAAGTTGCGGAAGGCGTCCTTGATCTTGATATCGCCGACGAAGCCGACGTCGGTGTAGGTGCGCCACGACTCGGCGATGTCGGAGGCGTACGACCACGTGCTCGTCGACTGCTGCGACTCGGGGTAGTCGCCCCAGTCGGGCGAGGTCACCGGGTTGCAGAGGTTGACGATCATCGGCCGGTGCGACGAGTTGTTCCGCAGCGCGGTGGAGAACGCGGTGAAGACGGTCTTCGGGTCGAGGTCTGCGGTGATGCCGCACAGGAAGTCGACCTTGACGGCGTCGTAGCCCCAGGCGGCGAACGTGTCGGCGTCCGTCTGGTAGCTGCCGTAGCTGCCCAGGCCGCACGTCCCGGGGATGTAGGGGCCCGCGTCGGTGTAGATGCCGGCGCGCAGGCCCTTGGCGTGGATGGCGTCGGCGAGCGCCTTCATGCCGCCGGGGAAGCGGGCGGGATCGCCCTGGAGCAGCCCGTCGTCGCCGCGCGAGACGTCGGCCTGCCAGCCGCCGTCGAGCCACACGATGTCGTACCCGGCGTCGGCGAGGCCGGACGAGACCAGGTAGTCGGCGACGTCGAGCACCTCGTCCTGGTCGAAGTCGCCGCCGAGGCCGAAGTACGTGTTCCAGCCCTGGTAGGGGGTGGGGCTGGGACTGCTGCTCACGGCGGCACCGTCGGTGGTGCCGCGGACCGGGGCCGCGTGCGCGGCACCTGCCGAGAGCGTCAGCGCTCCGGCGGTCAGGAGAGAGGCGGTGACCGCCTCCCAGCGGTGGTGCGTTCTCATACGTTCTCCAACGTCGTCGTCGGTACCCCGCCGGACGGTCACGAGGCTCCCTCAGCCAACGCGGGGGAGGAGCGGAGCCGGAATGCAGACACCCACGTGAGACCTGGACGATCCGACGATCCGCGGCATGCGTCCGTGATCGTCGTTTCGTCCAGCACCGTCCGCGTTCCGGCTATACACGCCGGCGACCTGCGGCCATACCTTCGAGGTGGACCACGAGGGCGCCGCCGCCCCGTGCGTCGTGTTGCCTCCACGAACAAGGACGTCGCCGATGACCACCTCGCCCACCGTCTCCGCCCTGCCCGAGCGAGCGGACCAGCCCGCACAGCATCACGGCGGCACCGGTCCGCGGATCGTCCTGCCCGACGCGCCGGCGGACCTGGCCGCCCGGCTGGACCGTGGCGAGGCGGTGGCCTGGGACGAGCCGCTGCGCATCCTGACCTACGAGGCGGGCGAGCCGAGCCCGTACCCCATGTACCTCGACCAGCGCGTCTACCAGGGCTCGAGCGGCAAGGTGTACCCCCTGCCGTTCGTGGAGAGCGTCTCCGACGTCGGTGTCGAGCGGGACTGGCAGGCCGTCCACCTGGAGAACCGGTACGTGCGTCTCGTGGTGCTCCCGGAACTCGGTGGCCGCATCCACGTCGGGTACGACAAGTCGACCGGCTACGACTTCTTCTACCGCAACAACGTCATCAAGCCCGCGCTCGTGGGGCTCGCGGGCCCCTGGATCAGCGGCGGCGTCGAGCTCAACTGGCCCCAGCACCACCGCCCGGCCACGTACCTGCCGGTCGAGACCTCGATCGAGCACGGCGTGGACGGCTCGGTGACGGTGTGGTGCCACGACCACGACCCGTTCTCACGGATGTCCGCGCACCACGGCGTGCGGCTGCACCCCGACCGCGCGGTGGTCGAGCTCGTGGTGCGCCTGCACAACCGCACCTCGCAGCGGCAGTCGTTCCTGTGGTGGGCCAACGTGGCAGCGCGCGTGCACGAGGGCTACCAGTCGTTCTTCCCCGAGGACGTGCGCTACGTGGCCGACCACGCCCGGCGTGCGCTCACGGCCTTCCCGTCGGCGGACCGTCCGTACTACGGGGTCGACTACCCGGCCCGCGCGGACGAGACCCCGGGCGCGGACCGCATCGACTGGTACCGCAACATCCCCGTGCCGACGTCGTACATGATCGTGGACTCGCAGGAGGACTTCTTCGGCGGGTACGACCACACCGCGGGCGCCGGGTTCGTGCACTGGGCCGAGCGCCGTATCTCGCCCGGGAAGAAGCAGTGGACGTGGGGCGACGCGCCCTTCGGCCACGCCTGGGACGCGCAGCTCACCGACGGCGACGGGCCCTACGTCGAGCTCATGGCCGGCGTCTACACCGACAACCAGCCCGACTTCAGCTGGCTCCTGCCCGGCGAGACCAAGACCTTCAGCCAGTATTGGTACCCGATCCCCGCGATGGGTGTGGCGCACCAGGCCACCGTCGATGCCGCGGTCCACGTCGACCGTGGGGAGCGCACCCGCGCCGTCGTCGCGGTGACCGCCCCGCAACCCCGCGCCGTCCTGACGATCCTGCGCGACGAGACCGCGGTCGCGGCCCAGCAGGCCGACCTGGTCCCGGGGGTGCCCTTCGCGCTCGACGCCGACCTGGACGCCGACGCCGCGGGCGCCGGGCTGCGCGTCGAGCTGCGCGACGCCACCGGCCGCCTGCTGGTCGGCTGGCAGCCGGTCGCCGTGCCGGACGAGGAGCCGTGGGTCGCCGAGGAACCGCCGTCCCCGGCGGGCCTCGACTCGGCCGAGGCGCTCTACCTCACCGGTCTCCACCTGAGCCAGTACCGCCATCCCACCCGGTCTCCGCTGCCGTACTGGCACGCCGCCCTCGACCGCGACCCCGGCCACGCCCCCACGCACCTCGCGCTCGGCGACCGGCTCCTCCGCGCCGGCCGGTACGCCGAGGCGCTCGAGCACGCCGACGCCGCGCTGCGCCGCCTGACGCGCTGGAACGCCAACCCCCTGGACGCCGAGGCGTTCTACCTGCGCGGGCTGGCGCTCGCCCGCCTCGGCCGGGACGTCGAGGCCGAGCAGGCCTGGGGCAAGGCGGGCTGGGACGCCACGTGGGCGGCACCGGCCGGGCTCGAGCTGGCCCGCTCGTACGCGCGTCGCGGCCGGCTGCGTGCCGCGCTGCGCGTGCTCGACGACGTCGACGCGGTGGCCGGCCGGGACGCCCGCCGGCCCGCGCTGCGCGCGCTCGTGCTGCAGCGGCTCGGCCAGGACGCCGCCGCCCACGCGGTCCTCGAGGCGGCGCTGGCGGAGGACCCGCTCGACACGACCCTGCGCGTCGTCGCCGGCAGGCCCGTCGCCGCCGACGCCGGCCGGCTCGTCGACGCCGCGCTCGACCTGCGCGAGGCGGGCGCGGGCGACGCCGCGTTCGCCGTCCTCGCCCGGGCCGCGGCGCCCGGCGGAGGAGCCGCCTGCGCCTGGGCGCCGCTCGCGCACTACCTCGCCGCCGCGCTCCACGACCGCCTCGGGCAGCACGACGCCGCCGCGCGCGAGCGCGCGACCGCCCGGACGCAGGACCTGCGCCGGGCCTTCCCCGCCGGTCTCGACGCCCTCGACGCGCTCGACGCCGCCGTCGTCGCCGACCCTGCTGACGCCGTCGCGCTCCACCTGCGCGGCATGCTGCTCTACGCCCACGGGCGCCGCACCGCGGCCGCGCATGACTGGGACCGCGCGATCACGGCCGGGCTCGAGGACCCGGTGCTGCTGCGCAACGCCGCGCTCGCCGCCTACAACGTGCGCCACGACGACGACCGCGCCTGGGCCCTCTACGAGCACGCCGTCGCCGTCGCCCCGGACGACGCCCGGCTGCGTCACGAGCAGGACCAGCTCGCGCTGCGCCTCGGTCACACCGGCGCCGAACGCCTCGCCCGTCTGCGCCGCGTCGTCGACCTCGTGCTCACGCGCGACGACCTGACCATCGCCTACCTCGGCCTCCTCGTGGAGTCCGGCGAGGCCGCCGCCGCGCTGCGGATCCTCACCGAGCGCCCCTTCCACCCGTGGGAGGGCGGCGAGGGACAGGCGCTCGCAGTGTGGGACGCCGCCCACGAGGCGCTCGGCCTGCCGCGCACCGACCCGCCGGCGTCGCTCGGCGAGGCACGGTCGCCGTTCACCCCGCCGGTCGCGCGCCATGACGACGGCGTCACCGACTACTTCGCCACGAGCCTGCCGGAGCTGCTGCTCTTCGCGCGCGAGACGCCGGAGGACTGACGCGATGGGACAGGTCCCGCTCAGCGGGGAGCAGTACGTCCTGGAGGGGTTCGGGTACCGGGCCGAGGTCGCCGCCGTAGGAGCCACGCTGCGCACCCTCAGCGCGGGCGGCCGCGAGCTGGTGGCCGGGTTCTCCGCCGACCGGCTGCGGCCCGCGATGCGCGGCGCCCTGCTCGTGCCGTGGCCCAACCGCACGGCCGACGGCGCGTACACCTTCGCGGGCGAGACGCACCGGCTTCCGGTCGACGAGCCCGAGACGCGCACCGCCACCCACGGGCTGCTGGCCTGGTCGCCGTTCACCCCGGGGGAGCCGGTCGAGCACGGCCTGGAGCTGCGCGGCACGCTCGCGCCCAGGCCCGGCTACCCGTGGCGACTCGGCGTGACGGTGACGTTCACGCTGGCCGAGGACGGTCTGCGTCAGGAGGTCGAGGTCGAGAACCAGTCGGACCGCACGGCGCCCGTCGGCATCGGCGGGCACCCCTACCTGGTGGCCGGGCCGAGCTCCGACTCGTCTCTCGACGGGTGGACGCTCGAGCTCGACGCCGCGGAGGCGCTCGTGCCGTCGCCGGACCGCATGCTTCCCGAGCGCACGGTCCACGTGGACGACGCCCCGGAGCTCGACTTCCGGGCGCCGCGGACCGTGGGGGACACCGTGCTCAACCACTGCTTCACGGGCCTGCGGCCGGCTGCCGACGGCACGGTCAGCGCCCGGCTGCGTGACCCGCGCGGAGGCGGGACGCAGATCACCTGGGACGCGCGGTGCGCCTTCGTGCAGCTCTACAGCGCCGACCATCCGGTGGACGGGGTGCGTCGCTCGGCGCTCGCCATCGAGCCCATGACGTGCCAACCCGACGCCCTAAACTCCGGGGTCGGCCTGCTCGCGGTCGACCCGTGGCAGGCCGTCGGCGCCGGCTGGCGCATCGGCGCGCTCTGACCGCACGTCGGTCCATGTCATCGTTTTGTCTAGGTATCCCATGGAATGCTGCCTGTTCTCGCGGAAATCCACGACCTACGTTTGTGAAATGTTCACCGACGAACACCCAGCTCGACGACCTGAGCTGCTGAACCGGACGGAGGCCCACCCCCGTGGCCGTTGACGTCGCCCCCGCTCACCGAGCGCGCACCGCCGCTGTCGCCCAGCGCACCCGTCGTTCCACCCGCCGTTCCGTCGCCGCCGCGCACCGCGGCGACGCCCCGCTCGCGTGGCTCCTCGTGGCGCCGGCGCTGCTCGGCTTCCTCGTCTTCGCGGCGTACCCCACGCTGCGAGGCATCTACCTGAGCTTCACCGACTTCCGCGTGCTCGGCGACGCGCACTGGATCGGCGGGGCGAACTTCGCGCGCATGATGGACGACGAGGTCTTCTGGAACTCCCTGCGCGTGACCATCTACTACGTGCTGCTCTCGGCGGGCGGCGTCATCGTGCTCGGGCTCGTGACCGCCGTCGTGCTGCACCGCCTGACGGCGTCCACCACGATCCGCAGCCTCGTGATCATCCCGTTCCTGGTGTCCAACATCGTGGCGGGCGTGATCTGGACCTGGATGCTCGACTCGCAGCTGGGCATCGCCAACGAGCTGTTCCAGGCCGTCGGGATCCCGCGCATCCAGTTCTTCACGGACCCGCAGTGGGCGGTGCCCTCGCTGGCCGCGGTGACGATCTGGAAGGGCCTCGGGTACACCACGATCCTGCTGTTCGTGGGCCTGCAGGCGCTACCGCACCAGGTCTACGAGGCCGCGCGGCTGGACGGTGCGAGCGAGGTGCAGATGTTCTTCCGCATCACGATCCCGATGCTGCGCCCCGTGCTCGCCATGGTCGTGATCCTGACGATCATCAACTGCTTCCAGATCTTCGACCTGGTGCAGGTGACCACCAAGGGCGGCCCCGAGAACTCGACCAACGTGCTGCAGAACTACATCTACAGCAAGGCGTTCGGGCAGTTCGACTTCGGGTACGCCTCGGCCCTCTCGCTCGGGCTCTTCCTCATCATGCTCGTCATCACATTCGTCCAGATGCGCATCTCGCGCATCAACGAGTCGGACTCGGAGGGGGTCGCATGACCACCGCAGACGTCTCCGTGCGCCGCCGCCGGGCCGGCCTCGGCCGCATCGCGGGCTGGACCTACCTCGGGTTCGTCCTGCTCGTCACGGTCTTCCCGTTCTACTGGATCCTGCGCACCGCGCTCTCGAACAACAAGGCGCTCGCCACGGACCCCAGCTCGCTGCTCCCGGTGGGCTTCACCGTGCAGGCGTTCCGGCGTGTGCTGGGCCTCGCGTCGCTCGCCGAGGCGCAGGCGCAGGGCGGCAACGTGGCTGGGTTCGACATCGGCATCTACATGCGCAACTCGATCATCTACGCGGTGACCTCCACGGTGCTCGTGGTGCTGTTCTCGACGCTCGCCGCCTACGCGTTCTCCCGGCTCGAGTGGCCGGGACGCAACCTCGTCTTCTCCGTGCTGATCGTGGCCCTCATGGTGCCCGGCATCATGACGCTCCTGCCGAACTTCGTCCTCGTCAAGAACCTCGGGCTCGTCAACACGTTCGCCGGGCTCATCCTGCCGGGCGCGTTCTTCTCGGCCTTCAACATCTTCTTCCTGAGGCAGTTCTTCCTCGGCATCAGCCGTGAGGTCGAGGAGGCGGCGATCATCGACGGCGCCGGCCGGCTGCGCGTCATGTTCCGCGTGATCATGCCGATGGCGCAGGGCCCCATCGTGACGCTCCTCATCCTCGGCTTCATCGGTGCCTGGAACGACTACTTCTGGCCGCTGCTCGTCTCGACCTCGGGCGACGAGGTGCGGCCGCTGACCCTGGCGCTGGCCGTGTTCCGCCAGTCCGCGCCGGGCACGGCCACCGACTGGGCAGGACTCATGGCAGCCGCGCTCATCGCCGCGCTGCCGATGTTCCTGATCTTCATGGTCTTCGGCCGCCGGATCGTCAACTCCATCGGGTTCTCCGGAGTCCGCTGACCCCTTCCGATCTCTCCTGTCTCTCCGACCGAAGGAAAGAGAATGATCAACCGCTCGACCGCCACCAAGGTCGCCGTCGTCACGGCAACGGTGTCGTTGCTGGCCCCGCTGACGGCCTGCAGCTCCTCGGGAAGTGCCAGCGACGCCGGTGGCGCCGTCCCGATCCAGTGGTGGACCTGGGACCAGGCGCAGTCGGTCTCGTACCAGAAGTGCGCCGACGACTTCAACGCCGCGAACCCGGGCATCGACGTCACGGTCTCGTACTACAACTGGAACGACTACTGGACGAAGATCACGGCCGGTTTCGTGGCCGGGGACGCGCCGGACACGTTCATGAACCACGCGAACTACTTCCCGGAGTACGTCTCGCAGGGGCAGCTCCTCCCGCTCGACGACCTGATGAAGGCCTCGGACTTCGACCTCGACCGGTTCGCCGTCGGCGTCGACACGTGGACCTACACGGACGGCAAGCACTACGGCCTCCCGAAGGACTGGGCCACCGAGGTCTGGTACTACAACGAGGACGACGTGTTGGCGGCCGGCCTGACCGACGAGGACATGCAGAACATGACCTGGGCGCCCGACGGCTCCGGCACGTTCGGCGAGATCGTCAAGAAGCTCACCGTCGACACCGCCGGCGTGCACGGCGACCAGCCGGGCTTCAACAAGGACTCGGTGGCCGTCTACGGCCTCATGCCGATGGGTCTGCAGGGCAACAACGACCAGGACTCCTGGAGCGGGTTCACGTCGACCATGGGATGGACGCTGGGCGACAAGCCCAACTGGCCCACCCGCTTCCAGTACGACGACCCCGAGTTCAAGGCGGCGATGGACTGGATCCGCAGCCTGAGCTCCGACGGCTTCAGCCCCGCGAACGGCGCCTTCACCACGGAGATCGCCGACTGGCTGGGCTCCGGCAAGATCGCCATGGCGGGTAGCCACACGGCCAACCTCGGCGCCCTGACCAGCCTCGACGGCGTCAACATCGGGTTCGCCCCGACGGTGATCGGGAAGGACGGCGCGCGCAAGTCGCTCGTGAACTCGAACGGCGACTCGATCTGGGCCGGGACCAAGCACCCGGAGGAGGCCTGGAAGTGGGTCTCGTACCTGGGCTCGACCGCCTGCCAGAGCGTGGCCGGGAAGGACGGGACGTTCTTCCCGTCGATCGCGGAGTCGATGCAGGTCACCGCTGACGCGCTCAAGGCGAAGGACATCGACGTCGCCCCGCTGGTCAAGCTCGTCGACGACGGTGACGTGTTCACCACGCCGGTCTTCCAGCGCGGCGGCGAGCTCGACGCCACGCTCAAGCCGCTGTGGGAGAAGTACTGGAACTTCTCGGCCGGCGACGAGATCTTCGACCAGATGGCGACGGAGACCGAGCGGATCCTCGCCCAGGGCTGACCTGTCCTTCGTGTGCGGCGGGCCGTCCACCGACGGCCCGCCGCCTGGCTCTGCGATCGGGGTCTGGTGTCTCTTCGCGTCCTCTACATCGGTGGCACGGGCGTCATCTCGTCCGCCTGCGTCCGCGCCTCGCTCGCGCTCGACCACGAGGTGCACGTCCTCCACCGTGGCAGCGGCTCGCACCGAGAGCCGCCCGGCGGCGTCGTCGTGCACCAGGGCGACGTCCGTGACCCGGCGTCGGTCAGGCGGGCGATCGGCGAGGAGCGCTTCGACGTCGTCGCCGACTTCGTCGCCTTCTCGCCGGAACACGTGCGCACGAGCCTCGCGCTCTTCGCCGGGCGCTCTGGGCAGTACGTGCTCATCAGCACGACGGCCGCCTACCAGAAGCCCGCGGCCATCCTCCCGATCCGCGAGTCGACCCCGCTGCGCAACCCCTACTTCGCCTACGCCCGCGACAAGATCGCGTGCGAGGACGTGCTCGTCCACGAGTACCGGGAGCGCGGCACCCCGGTCACCGTCGTGCGGCCCTCGCACACCTACGACCGCACGCTCTTCCCGATGGACAGCGGGTGGACCGTGGTCCAGAGGATGCGAGAGGGCCGGCCGGTCGTCCTGCCGGACGGCGGGCGCCCGCTGTGCGCCCTGTCCTACGCCGACGACTTCGCCGCGACGTTCGTGCGGCTGCTCGGAGACCCGCGCACGCACGGCGAGGCCTTCCACATCACGAGCGACGAGGCCATCAGCTGGCGGCAGGCGTTCGACGCCGTCGCCGTGGCCGCCGGGGCGGTGCCGCGCTACGTCGCGGTGCCCTCCGAGGTGATCGCCACGCACGACGCCGGCTGGGGCGAGGTGCTGCTGGGGGACCGGGCGCACTCATCGGTGTTCGACAGCTCGAAGGTGCGCTCGCTCGTGCCGCAGCACGGCTCGACCGTGTCGTTCGCCGAGGGCGCGCGCCGGATCGTCGCCTGGTACGACACGCATCCGGAGGCCCAGGTCCGCGAGCTCGGGCGCGAGGCGCTGATGGACCGGCTCGTGGCGGCGTTCGACGTCTGACGCGGGTCAGTCGCTCAGGCCCCGGTACTCACGCGGGCTGACGCCGTGGACCTTCTTGAACTGCCGCGCGAAGTAGAACGGGTCGGGATAGCCGACCTCGGCGGCCACGGCGGCCACGGTCCACGTGGTGATGTGGAGCAGCTCGCGGGCGCGCGCCATGCGCAGCATCGTCAGGTAGCGGAGCACCGACTGTCCGGTGTGACGCTTGAACAGCGCGCTGAAGTGCGAGGTGCTCAACGCGACCGACGACGCCAGCCCCGTGACGCTCAGCGGCTCGGCGAGGTGCTCGCGCAGGTACTGCACGCTCTGCTCGATGAGGGCGTCCGAGTCGTCTGCCACCGTGCGGCTCGCCGCCAGGTGCGTGAGCGCGTGCCAGGCGGCGCCCGACGCGGCCAGCAGGCTGGGCAGCGTGGTGTCGCGCTCGGCCCACCCCAGGACCTCGGCCAGCAGGGCCGCGACCCGGTGCGGGTCGTGCGGCCGGCGCACGGGTGCGCGAACGGTCATCCCCGCACGGTCCAGGAACGCGTCGAGCTCGGGGCCCGAGGCGTGGAACCACCACAGCGTCCACGGGTCGTCCGCGTCCGCGCCGTACGCGTGGGGGCGGCCGGGCGGCAGCACGATGACCTGCCCCCGCGCCACGGGGAACCTGCCGGCCTCCGTCTCGCACCAGCCCGCGCCGTCGACGCACGCGATCACCACCACCTCGTCGACCGGGGTCGTGCGGCGGAACCCGTGCGAGTGGGCGCGGGGGAAGTAGCCGCAGTCGGTCACGATGAGCTGCGGCGTGCCCGTCAGCTGCCGCACCTCGCGCACCAGCGGGCGCGGGAGGACGAGCAGGCGCTGGCCGGGGAAGCCATCAGGTATGAGCACGGCCCGAGTATCGGCACCAGCCGTCGGATTGTCCAGGTTCCCCAGTGGTTGCGGCCATGTGCGGCGCGATCGTCGCCCTCTAGGCTGGGCCTTCGTCGCACCGGGGCGCCACGGTGGGTGGTCCCGCGCGACGAGGCACAACAGATCGAGGAGTCGATGAAGACGCACACGCCCGACCTCACGACGTCGGCGGGCCGGAACCCCGCTGCTGCCCTGACGACCGAGCCGGTGGGCGACGTCGTCCACCTGCGTGCGGGCGGCACCAGCGTCGTCGTCCAGCTCTCCGACGCGCGGCTGCCGCGGGTGCTGCACTGGGGTGAGGACCTCGGCACGCTCTCCGACGCTGACCTCACGACCATCGCCGCCGCCGCGATGCCGGGCATCGGGGACAGCTCCGTCACCTACCCCCAGCCGGTCCCGGTGCTCGCGCAGGTCCCCGAGGGGTGGCTGGGACGTCCCGGGATCGTCGCGGACCGAGACGGCACGCAGTGGGCCGCCCGGTTCCTCGTGGCGTCGGCCTTCACGGCGGAGACGGCGGAGGCGAGGACGCTGACCGTGCGCGCCGTCGACGAGCCGTACGGGCTCGAGCTCGAGATCGAGCTGGAGGTGCTCCACGCGAGCGGGCTCGTCCGTCAGCGTGCGGTGCTGCGCAACCGCGAGCCCGCACCGCTGCGTGTCGGTGCGATCGAGCTCGCCCTTCCCGTCCCGCAGGCCGCCGACGAGGTCATGGACCTCACCGGCCGCTGGTCGCTCGAGCGCGTCCCGCAGCGGCGCGCCTTCGACGTCGGCGAGTGGGTGCGCACCTCGCGCGGCGGCAAGCCCGGCCTCGAGCACACGACGCTGGTGCTGGCGGGGGAGCGTGGGTTCGGCTTCCGGTCGGGTCGCGTCTGGGCCACCCACCTCGCGTGGAGCGGGAACCAGACGCTCGGAGCCGAGCGCACGCCGGCGGACACGCGGCGTCTCGTGGCGTCCGAGATGCTCGTGCCGGGCGAGGTCGTGCTGGGCCGGGACGACGAGTACGCGACGCCATGGCAGTACGGGTCCTGGGGAGACGGCCTCGACGAGCTCGCCGCGCGGTTCCACCGCCACCTGCGGGCCTCGGCGGGGGCCCCGCGCAGCCCGCGGCCCGTCATCCTGAACACGTGGGAGGCCGTCTACTTCGAGCACGACCCCGCGACGCTCGTGGCGCTCGCGGAGCGCGGAGCCGCTGCCGGGGTTGAGCGGTTCGTCGTCGACGACGGCTGGTTCGTGGGACGGCGGGACGACACGACGTCCCTGGGGGACTGGACGATCGACCCGGAGCGGTGGCCGGCCGGGCTCGCCCCGCTCGCCGATCGCGTCCGCGAGCTGGGCATGGACTTCGGCCTCTGGTTCGAGCCCGAGATGGTCAACCTCGACTCCGACCTGGCGCGCGAGCACCCGGACTGGCTCTTCGACGCGGGTCACGGGGCGGGGCTGCCGTCGCGCTACCAGCATGTGCTCGACCTGGGGCACCCCGAGGCGGAGTCGTACGTGCTGGAGGCGATGTCGGCGCTGGTCAAGGAGCTCGGCATCGCCTACATCAAGTGGGACCACAACCGGTACCTGCTCGACGCCGGGCACTCACCGTCGGGCCGCCCCGGCTTCCGTGAGCAGACGCTCGCGGCCTACCGGATCATGGACGAGCTGCACCGCCGCCACCCGGGGCTGGAGATCGAGTCGTGCGCGTCGGGCGGCGGGCGCATCGACCTCGGGGTGCTCGCCCGCACCCAGCGCGTGTGGCCCTCGGACTGCAACGACCCGCACGAGCGGGCCGAGATCCAGCGCTGGACCGGGCTCCTGGTGCCGCCGGAGTACCAGGGCACGCACATCGGCGCCGAGCACTCGCACACCACGCACCGCCAGCACCCGCTCTCGTACCGTGGCGAGAAGGCGCTCTGGGGCAACCTGGGTGTCGAGCTCAACCTGCTGGCCGAGGACGAGCGGACGAGGGCCGACGTCGCGGCCTGGATCGCGTTCCACAAGAGGCACCGTGAGCTGCTGCACGGCGGGGTCTCGGTGCACGCGGACCTCGCCGAGCCCGCTGCCCGGCTTGACGGCGTGGTCGCGGCGGACGGGTCCGAGGCCCTGTTCGCGCTGTCGCTGACCGAACGCCCGCGCACGTGGCCGCTCGGTCGGATCGCCCTTCCCGGTCTCGATGACGCCCGGCGACACCGGGTCCGCGTCGTCGCCCCCGACGGCGCCGAGCCGCTCTCGGGTGCTCAGCCGGCCTGGGTCGTCGACGGGGTGGAGCTGCCCGGTCGGGTGCTGCGCGCCGTCGGGCTGGAGATGCCGGCGCTGGACCCCGACAGGTCGGTCATCCTCCACATCGAGAGCTGCGACGCCTGAGGCAGCTGGCCGACGCCACGGGCTCAGTCCACAACCTCCAGGTGGTCGAGCGGCCAGAGCCTCAACGACTCGACGTCGCACGACCGGAGAAGGGGCGCGAGCTCGTCGTCGTCCGGGTCGAACGACCCCTCTGAGGCCGTGAAGTACTCACGAAGGAAACGCCCGACAAGGTCCCCGGGGACGGCTTCCGGGAGCGGGTTGCCCTGCGGGGGCACGACGATGAGCAGGAGGTGACGCACGCGTCGCGCGGTCGCGTCGAGCGACGGCTGCACATACGGCAGGGCCAGGAGCCTGCACCCGCTCCGCGCCCAGAACCGCAGGCGGGCAGCGGGGTCGCTCACCGCCGTCGTCGGCCAGTGCCGTGGGTCCTCGATCTCTCCCAGGACGAGCCGGCTAGTGGACTGGCCCAGCCCACGGCGCAGCAGCAGCGAACCGAGTCCGTGCCCCCGCGCAGACGGATCGACCACGAGATAGGCGAGCAGCTGGACCGTGCCGTCGACGTAGTGGTCGTAGACCAAGCCGCCGGCGACCCGCCCGTCCCTGTGCGCCAGCACGCCGTCGGTCGTCTCGCCGAGGGCCCCCAGCAGCGCTTCCAGAGGTTCCAGCTCGTCGGGAGGGAACGTCGTCTGCAGGAGCTCTGTGTACAGAGCCTCCACGAGCCTCAGGGGCGCGTCGCTCAACCGCACGAGCTCGAGCTCCGAGCCGTGACCCGAGGGTCGCTGCGAGGTGGACATGGGGCTCCCGAAGTCCGTCGAGTCAGCGGATCCCCACGGTAGCGCGCCAGCGGCGGACCCATGACCGCAGCCGTACCTTTCGCGGCTCGAACTGGTGCTTCTCCTTGGCCTGGTGCAGCCGGTAGAGGGCGGGGTACCAGCCGTCGTCCAGGCGCTCCTCGCACATCTCCTTCATCGCAGGGGAGGTGTCGAGCATGTCCAGGATGTACCGGCCCCAGGACCGACGGTCGCTCGGCGAGTACGTCTTCCGAAGGTCCCAGATGCACTCGAAGCAGTCGAGCATGAGCTCTGACATCGCCTCGACGCTCGAGACGTCACCCTCCGCGGGCTCCGCGCTCTTGTAGAAGTACCTCCGGAGCTCCGGGTGCTCCAGGAACTGGTGGTCGATGTCGAGAGTCAGGTCGGTCGCGCTTCGGTAGGTCGTGATCTTCGCACTGTGGTGCTGGCTCCGCCACGAGATGAAGAGCGACGCCACGGACGCGACCAGGGCCAGTGTCGCGATGACCTCGGCGGATCCGAAGGTCAGACCTCCCAGCACTGCCGTCACCTCATCAGCCCGAACTCGCACCGATCCGCCTCGAGCCGCACGAGCCCGACCTGCTCACCAGGATCGGTTCCGTGCCCGACGTCAGCGCGGCGAGGGTGCGAAGTTCACCCGCGCCAGGATGAAGCGCCTGAACACGACGCCGCCCAACAGCTCGCCGATGGCAGCGGTCGTCGTGGAGCGCCACACGAGCGTGCCGACCGAGCTCACCACCGTCCTCTGCGGGAACCGGCGTCCCAGTGGCGGACCCGCCACGCGGGTCGGCCTCAGGTCGCCGCGCCGGCCGCGGTCGCCTCCGGGACCTCGACGAGCCGGCCGGTGGCGACGTCGTACACGTACCCGTAGACGGGGATGCGCGCGGGGACGAGCGGGTGGGCCTTGATCCGCCGCACGTCGTCGGTGACGCTGCGTGCCTGGTCGGAGATGGTCAGCCAGTCGATGTACTGGCCCTCGGCGGAGCCGGGCCCCGCGCCCACGTCGTAGAAGCCGTCCGGGCCGAGCTCGGCCGTCTCGAGGCTGGTGGCCAGCAGCCCGCGCATGACGTCGTCGGTGAAGAACTCCATGCCGCAGTTGGTGTGGTGGACGACGAACCACTCGCGGGTGCCGAGGAGCTTGTAGGAGATGACCAGCGAGCGGATCGCGTCGTCGGACGCACGGCCGCCGGCGTTGCGGATGACGTGCGCGTCGCCCTCCGCGAGCCCCGCGTACCGGGCCGGGTCGAGCCGGGCGTCCATGCAGGTCAGGATCGCGAACCCGCGCGCGGGCGGGAGGGCGAGGGTGCCCTTCTCGCCGAAGTCTGCGGCGTAGGCGGCGTTGGCGGCGAGCACTTCCTTCAGCACCGACATTCTTCACCCCTTCGGTACGACGGTGTCCGGCGGGCCGCAGGAGCGGCACGGTTCGGACGCTACGTCCGGGACCGGTGCGCCGCTCCGGCAGGCGGCTGCCGTCTCGCGATCCGGACGCGCCGAGCGGTCGAGAAGAGTCAGAGTCAGGCGAGGGACGCGCCCCACCGGGTCGCGCGCTCGAGCTCCCCGTCGACGAGGGGCCCTTCGACACCCGTCACACGGAAGTCCTCGCGTGCGGCGACGGCGGCGGAGAGCTTGCGGAGCCGCCTCTCGATGGCCTTGGCGGCGGACCCGGAGAAGAACCCTCCGGTGACGGTGGCGAACGCGACGACGCGCTGCCCGTCGAGACGCGGGAGGGTGTCCAGCCACTCGGAGACGCCGGTGTCGTGCGGGTGGCCGCCCTGCGCCCGGGCCTGCCGCCGGGTGGCCGCCCCGGGCAGGCCCATGCTGTGCGTGGGCGAGCCGACGACGAGGAGATCGCGTCCCAGGACGTCGTCGGCGTCGACCGCCGCGGCGACCTCGACGTCGGCACCGCGGGAACGCAGCCCTGCGGCGATGGCGTGGGCGACCTGCTCCGTGTTGCCGAAGCAGGTCTCGACGACGATCAGGGCTCTCATCGGTGTTCCTCGCAGCAGGGTGACGACGGATGCCGGCCGCGTCAGCCCTTCACCGCTCCCGCCGCCATGCCCCGGATCATCCACTTCTGCACCAGCAGGAACAGCACCAGCGGCGGCAGCACCGCGAGCGTCGAGGCCGCGAGCATCTGGCCCCACTCGGTGGTGTTCTGCTGGAAGAACGACCGCAGGCCGATCGAGATCGTGTTGAGCGACGCCGGGTTCTTCAGGAACGCCGACGCGACCATGTACTCGTTGTACGCGAGGAGGAACGCGTAGATCGCCACCGCGGCGGCACCGGGTCCGGCGAGCGGGACGACGACCGAGATCATCGCGCGGAACGACGAGCACCCGTCCACCCGCGCGGCTTCCTCGAGCTCGCGGGGGATGGAGTCGAAGAACCCCTTGAACATCCACGTGCAGAACGGCAGCGCCATCACGATGTACAGCACGATCGCCGGGACGAACGTCTTGGTGAGGCCGACGGAGACGAAGAGCACCATGAGGCCGACGATCGACAGCACGAGCGGGAACAGCTGGAACACCATGAGCATGTTCGAGTAGACCGAGTTGACCCGCGTCCGGTACCGCGACAGCGAGTAGCCCGCCAGGCCCGAGGCGACCAGCACGACCGCGGTGGCGACGAGGGAGACCCACACGGAGTTGAGGAACCACTCCGGATAGTGGGTGGTGCCGATCACGGCCCGGTAGTTGTCCAGCGTGACCCGTTCGGGCATGAGGGTGGACCCGGCCATGATGTCGAGCCGGGGCCGGAACGAGTTCACGGCGGTCAGGATCAGCGGCATGTTGATCACGAGCATGACCAGCAGCAGCACGACGGCCTTGCCCCAGGTGAGGACGCGCCGGCGGTTGGCCCGGGCGCGGTGGGTGTCGACCACCGTCCCGGCGGCGGTCGCGGGCATCGTGGACGTGCTCATCCTTCGTTCCCCCCTGCCTTCTGCAGCTTGAGCATGAAGTACGCGAGCACACCCAGCACCGCGAGGGTGATCACCGCCGAGGCCGAGCCGACCCCGAGCCCGTTGAGGCCGAAGATCGACGTGTCGAAGGTGTAGATCATCATGTTGCGGGCGTTGGCCGAGTTGTTGGTCAGCAGGTAGGGCGTCTCGTAGTCGTTGACCGACCAGATGGTCATCAGCACCCACAGGATCGCGCTCATCGGCAGGATCTGCGGGAACGTGATGCTCCAGAACTTCTTCCAGGCGTTCGCGCCGTCGATGGACGCGGCCTCCAGGATGTTGTCGTCCAGGGACGAGAGCGTGGCCATCAGCGAGACCAGCATGAACGGGAACGACCGCCACGCCTTGGCGATGATGACCGCGACCACGGTCATGTCGGGATCGTTGAAGAAGAAGATCGGCTGGCCGCCGAAGAACGTGATGACCTGGTTGACCGCGCCGGCCTGGTCCTGCAGCATCCACCGCCAGGAGTTCATGCCGACGATCGGCGGCACCACCCACGGCAGGATCAGGCCGACGCGGATGAAGCCCCGCATCGGGATGTTGCGGACCAGCGCCAGCGCCAGCACCAGGCCGAGCACGTAGGACAGCACCACGCCGCCGATCGTGAACACGATCGTGAACTGGACGGCGTCCCAGAACGCCGGGTCTCTCAGGACCGTGCGGTAGTTCTCCAGCCCGACCCAGCCCTGCGAGGGCTTGGCCATCACGCCCTTCTGGAAGCTGTACGTGATGCCCTGGATCATCGGCCAGATCTGGGCGAAGCCCAGCAGGAGGATGGACGGCAGCGCCAGGTTGATGGAGAACATCCTGTCGCGCCTGGTCTGCAGGTCGGTCCTGGAGCGGGAGCGTCTGCGCGTCCCGGCAGGCCGGGGGCCTGCGAGCGCCCGGTCAGCGGCCAGCGGCCCGGTGGCTGCCATGTGTCTCCTTCGATCGTCTGTCGAGGCCGGCCGGCGGACCGGCCGGCCCCGTCTCACTTGCCGGCGTCGACGAAGCCCTGGACCTTGGTCTGGGCTGCTTCGGCGGCGGTCTTCACGTCGTCACCCGCGAACAGCGACCGCTCCAGGTCGAGCATGGTCGGGTCGCCGTCGATGGTGTTCAGGGCCGCGAAGCCGTTCGGGGCCTGGGCGAACAGCGGCTGGCCCACCGGGGCGCCCCACGCCTCGGCCGACTCGCGGTAGAGGAAGGCGTCGTCGAAGGCCGGGTTGGAGTCGAGGGACTCGCGCGGCGAGACGCCGGAGGCGCCGGCCAGCATGAGCTGGTCGCCGACGCCGGACCAGTACTCGATGAACTTCATGGCTTCGTCGGGGTGCTCGGTCTGCTTGTAGGCCATGATCCCGTTGACGAAGTACAGGCCGAGCTTCTGGCCGTCGGCGTTCGCGAGCGGCGGCAGCACCTTGGTGACCTTCTGGGTCTCCGGGGAGATGTGCGGCCCGAACGACGGGGAGTCCATCACGAACGCCGCCTTGCCCTGGTCGAACAGGGAGATGGCGTCGTCCTGCGTGATGGTCGTGGCGGACGGGTTGATGCAGCCGGACCCGCCCTGGCCCATGGACGCGATGTACTCCAGTGCGGCGAGCTCCTTCGGGTTGGTCGTGAGCTGCGCGTCGCCGGACTTGTCGAACATGCCGGCACCGTTGGCGATGCCCTGCATGAACGTCCAGTGCGGGGTGCCGCCGTCGGCGATGCCGTAGATGTCGCCGCCGAGGCCGTGCACGGCCTCGCAGGCGGTCTTGAGCTCGTCGTACGTGGTGGGCACCGGGACGCCCGCCTGCTCGAGCAGGTCGGTGCGGTAGTACCAGACGCGGATGTCGGTGGCCCACGGGACGGCGAGGTAGTTGCCGTCGGCGTCCTTGTAGTAGTCGAGGCTGCCCGCGGTGAAGTCGTCCGCGGTGCCGTCCTCCTGCCACTTCTCGATCAGCGGGTTCAGCGGCAGGATCGCGTCGGCGTCCTGCTGGAGGCCGAACGGCTGGAAGCCGCCGCCGGTGGACACGTCGGGCGCGGTGCCCGACGCCACGGCCTGGGCGAACGTCTGGTACCAGTTGTCCCAGGTGTTCAAGGTGTAGTTGACCTTGATGCCGGGGTTCTCCTCCTCGAACTTGTCGACCAGCTCCTGTGCCTTGACGTCGTACTGGCCGGCCGGGCCCCAGGACATGTCCCAGAACTCGAGGGTCACGGACCCGTCGTCGCCTTCGGCCTCGGGCGACGACGGACCGCAGGCCGCGAGGCCGACGACGCTGATAGCCGCCAGGGAGGCGAGGGCGAGTGACCTGCGGTGGATGCTCATCGTGTTCCTTCCAGTGGGTGGGACGTGACTGCCGTTCCGGGCGCCCACGAGACCTCGCTGAGCAGCCGGGCCGTGTGGGCGTGCGTGTCGAGCAGGCCGGGCGGGGGTGAGGAGCCCGGCCGGGCGAGGGCGGCGTGGGCGTCGTGCAACGCCACGCGGCGGGGCGTCTCGTACGCGGTGCCGGTCAGCGAGCCGCTGTCGGCCGTGACCACCAGCACCCGTCCGGGTGCTGCGACCCCGGGGTCTCCCAGAGTCGCCTCCACACTTCCCTCCGGCGTGAAGACCTTCAGCGAGGCGCGCGCCGCGGCCCCCGGGCGGTGCACGCAGGTCACGTGCACCCGCGCCGTGCGGGCCGTCGCGTCCGCCGTCACGACGTGATCGGCGCTGGTCACCCGGGGGACGGAGTCGAGGCCGAGGCCGACGGCGGCGAGCATCGACGTCGCCCCCCACAGCGCCGCCTCGGGTGCCGGCGCGTCGTCCGAGCCGTCGACCACCAGCAGGTCGACGAGGTCGGCCGCGCCCAGCCCGGGCAGCGCCTGCGCCAGCGCGCGCAGCTGGGGCGCGTGCGTCCAGGCGCCGAGCAGCACCACCGGTCGCCCGCCGAGCCGTGCGACGTCGTCCGGCGTGACCGGCTGGTCGGTGTCGAGCACCACGAGCCGCGCGCCGGCGGCCAGCGCGGCGTCGGCACGCGGCGCCCAGCCCTCGTCGCCTGTCGTCAGCCAGGTCACCGCCGCGGCGGGGTCGTCGGTGAGCCGGAAGAGACCCGGGACGGTGCCGAGCGCCGCCCGGAGGTCGGGCGTGGCGGCCGGGAGCGCCCGCAGGCCCAGCGGGGGCGTCGGCGCGGTCATGCCGCCTCCCACGCCCGGTCGACGGCGTCGACCGCCAGGTCCGCGAGCGTGAGCGCGTGGTCGAGGTCGTCGAGCAGCACGTCGAGCGGCTGGCGCGGCCGGGCGCCACCCAGGACCGCGAGCAGCTCCTCCCACTCCGCGAGGTACCCGTCGGCGGCGTAGGGCCCCCACGTGGTGACGCCGTCCGGCCCCTGGAGCGTGGCGACGGCCGAGCCGGCGTGCACGTACGACGGCGGGAACGCCACCTCGAGCTCGGTCTGCCGGCCCCAGACCGTCAGCGTCCAGTCCGGCTGCCAGGTGCCGCCGGTGCGGGCCAGGAGCTCGACCGTGCCGTCGGGGCCGGAGGCGGTGATCACGTAGCCCCACGGCTCGACCCGGGCGGCGACCTCCACGCGGTCGATCCGGGGCAGGAAGCGGCGCACCAGCGGCAGGTCGTGGATCGCCAGGCCGAGCACCCCGGCGCGCAGCGCCTCCGCCTCCGACGTCCGCCGGGGCGCGCCCGGCGCGGGCCGCACCATGGTGGTGGCCATGTCCTCGAAGCGCGCGTTCGCCGGCAGGTAGATCGCCGAGCGGACGTGGAACGGGCCCGGGTCGGCGAACGCTGCCGACGCGGCCAGCCACGCGGGGTCGAACGTGTGCATCGCGCCCAGCACGAGCGCGGCACCCGACGCGGTCACCGCCGCCGCCACCCGCTCGGCCTCGGCGCGCGACGTGGCCAGCGGCTTCTCCGCCAGGATGCCGCGCACGCCCGCGGCGCAGAGCGCCTCGACGTGGTCGGCGTGGAACCGGTCGGGCGAGCAGATCACCGCGACGTCGATCCCGCCCGCGAGCAGCTCCGGCACGCTGCCGGTGACCGTTGCGCCCAGCGGGGCGGCGACCGCCGCCGCCAGGGCGGTGTCGACGTCCATCACCTGGGTCACGCGGACCCGGTCGGCCAGCCGCGCGAGCGTAGGGAGGTGGATGGCCTGCGCCACCGCCCCAGCCCCGAGCAGCCCGACCCTCAGTGCCATCGCCTCTCCCTTGAGTGCGCGACAGGTGTCACCCCCGTTCGGCGCACGCTCGGGCGCCTCTCAGGAAGTCTCTTGCATCGAAGCGTGGAAGCCCTGCCCGGTCAAGACCGTCCCGCGCCCGACTTGGTGCCAGTTCGGTTACGGTCCTGCGGGCGCCCGCAGCGCGCAACCCGAGCACGCGCTGGGCGCGTCCCGCGCGTGCTCGGGTCCGGCGGGCGGCTACGGGGGCCGGCGGTTGGCTACCGGCCGTCGGGCGCGGGATCCCGCACCGAGAGCGGTGGGTGACCCGATGATGACCCCGGCCGAGCGGGCGACGTACCTGGGCGACCTCGGACCGTACCGTCCGACGTGCCCGGTGCCCGCTCGGCGGGCGTAGCCGAGCCCGTCGGCAGGCTCACCTCGACGGTCGTGCCGCGGCGGACGCCCGGGACGGCGTCGTCGGCGGTGCGGCTGACCACGTCGATGCTCCCGCCGTGGGCGGCCACGATCGACTGCACGATCGCCAGGCCCAGACCGGTGGAGCCGGCCGCGCGGGTGCGGGCGGCGTCGCCGCGGGTGAACCGCTGGAACAGGGTGGGCCGCAGCGGGGCCGGGATGCCGGGGCCGTCGTCGCGGACCGACACGACGACGTCGCCCGCGCCGTCCGCGCGCACGCCCACGACGACGCGTGTCCCGGCGGGCGTGTGCACCCGGGCGTTGCCGAGCAGGTTGGTCAGCACCTGCCGGAGCCTGGCCTCGTCGCCGAGGACCACGAGGTCGTCCGCGAGGTCGCCGGTCGGGTCGATGTCGGTGTCGGTGTCGTCGAGCCCGGGCAGGTCCAGCTCCCAGCGGTGGTCGGGTCCGGCGGCGTGGGCGTCGGCGACGGCGTCGACGGCGAGCAGGGCCAGGTCGACCGGGGCGCGGTCCAGGGGGCGGCCGGCGTCGAGGCGGGCCAGGAGCAGCAGGTCGTCGACGAGCGCGCCCATCCGCGCGGCCTCGGACTCGATCCGCCGCAGGGCCTGGGCCGTGCTCGGCGGCACGACGTCGGGGGAGTGGCGCACGAGCTCCGCGTACCCGCGGATGGACGCCAGCGGGGTGCGCAGCTCGTGGGAGGCGTCCGCGACGAACTGGCGCACGTGCGTCTCGGAGGCGTGCCGGGCCGCGAGGGACGCCTCGACGTTGTCGATCATGCGGTTGAGCGCGGCGCCGACCAGCCCGGCCTCGGTGCGCTCGTCGGTGTCGGCGTCCGCCACGCGCGGGATCGGGGCGACGACGCCGCTCGCGAGCTCCATCTCGGACACGCGCCCGGCGGCGGACGCCACCGACTCCAGCGGCCGCAGCGAGCGGCGCACGAGCCACGTCCCGCCCGCGACGGTCAGCGCCAGCCCGACGACGCCGATGACCGCCTCCACGAGGACGTAGCGCCGCACGGTGTCGGTCACCTGTGACGTCGGCAGGGCGATGACCGCCTGGTCGCCGGCGGACGTGACGACCGCCGTCGCGCGGTAGTCGCCCAGGCCCGTGACGCGCACGTCGTGCTGGCGGCCGTCCTGCGGCACCGCCCGCAGGTCCGCGACCTGCTCGTCCGTCAGCTCGGTGAAGGCGTTGCGCTGGGTGAGGTAGCCGGCCCGGCGTACCTCGCCGTCGGCGGAGACCAGCACGACCGTGCCCGCGTCCTGTCCGATCCACGGGCCGAACGCCCGCTCGCCACCGTCGGGGCGGGTGCCGGCTGGCGGGTCCGACGGGCGCGCCGCCTCGGGCTCGCCCGCGCCGGGCCGGAACGGCCCGGTCGCCGGGGGCGGCTGGACCAGGCGCTGCGCCGCGTGCGTGAGCTGCGCGTCGAGCCGGCCGATCAGCTGGCCGCGCAGCGCGAGCGTGGAGGCGAGCGCGACGGCCGAGGTGAACACCAGCAGGACGGCGATCAGCACGAGCACGAGCTGGCGCCGCAGCGGCCAGCCGCGGGTCCGGCGGGCCGTCACGCGACGTCCGCGCCGGGCTTGAGGATGTAGCCGACGCCGCGCACGGTGTGGATCATGGGCGCCCGGCCCTTGTCGACCTTGCGGCGCAGGTACGAGATGTACAGCTCGACGATGTTCGCCTGGCCGCCGAAGTCGTAGTGCCACACCCGGTCCAGGATCTGCGCCTTCGACAGGACGTGGCGCGGGTTGCGCATGAGGTAGCGCAGCAGCTCGAACTCGGTCGCGGTGAGCGTGACCGGGTCGCCCCCGCGCGTCACGTCGCGGGCGTCCTCGTCCAGCACCAGGTCGCCGACGACCAGCGCCGCGTCCTGCTCGGCGGCCGTCGTGCGGGCGCGGCGCAGCAGCGCGCGCAGGCGGGCGACGACCTCCTCCAGGCTGAACGGCTTGGTCACGTAGTCGTCGCCGCCCGCGAGCAGCCCGGCGACGCGGTCCTCGACCGCGTCGCGCGCGGTGAGGAACAGGACGGGGACCCGCGTGTCCTGCTCGCGGATGCGCCGCAGCACCGTCAGCCCGTCCAGGTCGGGGAGCATGACGTCCAGCACGACGACGTCGGGCCGGTCGTCGCGCACGGCGCGCAGGGCGCCCCGCCCGTCGAGGGCGGCGCGTGCGTGCCACCCCTCGTACCGCAGCGCCGCGGTCAGGAGCTCGGCGAGGTGGGGCTCGTCGTCGACCACGAGGACCCGCAGCGGGCTTCCGTCGGGGCGGGTCAGGGCGGGCTGCTCGCCGGCCGACGGTGCGGGGGAGGGGGACGTCGTCGTGCCGTTCATGCGGCCATGGTGCGGGCCGCACCCCGGCGGGCCCTGTGCGGTCCCTGTGCGTACCCTGTGCGATGCGCCCGTCTGCGGACGGGGTCCGCCCGCCGGGCTACCGGGTGGCGAGCAGCGCCTCGACGAGCGACCGGGCGTCGTGGTGCCCCGTGTGCCGGACGCCGTTGACGAACAGCGTCGGCACCGCGGTGATGTCCATGGCCTCGGCGTCGAGCATGTCGTCGCGCACGCGCGCCGCGACCTCGGGGGAGGTGAGGTCCTTCTCGAAGCGCACGACGTCGAGGCCGATCTCGGCGGCCCTGCGCAGGATGTCGCTGGGCTGCTGGTGCTCCTGGTCGGCGAAGAGGGCGCGCTCGAACTCGAAGAACCTGCCCTGCAGGGCGGCGGCCTCGGAGGCCTCCGCCGCGGCGACGGCGTTGGGGTGGTAGCTGAGCAGGGGCGCGTGCCGCCACACGTACCGCAGCTGCCCGCCGAGCTCGGCCACGACCTCCTGGATGGTGCCGGCGGTCTTGAGGCAGAAGCCGCACTGGAAGTCGCCGTACTCGACGAGCGTGAGCGGCGCGTCGACCGGGCCGTAGATGTGGTCGGCCTCGGGGTCGACGAGCCGGGCAAGGGTCTGACCGATCTCGGCGTCGGCCTGCGAGCGCTCGACGACGCGGAAGATCGCGGCGGCCAGCGCGAAGGCGAGCACCGAGGCGATGAGCACGCCCACCCGGGCGGCGTTCTGCACCGCGGGGTCGTCGATCGCGAGGTCGACGATGAAGAGCGCGAGCGTGAAGCCGATCCCGCACAGTGCCGCGCCGCCGGTGAGCCGCCCCGTCGTGAGCCCGGGACCCAGGTCGCCCAGGCCGAGGGCGCGCACCGCCGTCGTGCTCCCGAGGACGCCGACGAGCTTGCCGACCACGAACGCGACGACGATGCCCCACGTCACCGGCGACGTCATCGCGGCGGCGAGCACGTCGCCGGAGAGCTGGACGCCCGCGTTGGCCAGGGCGAACAGCGGCAGGATGACGAACGAGACGTACGGCGCGTACGCGGACTGCAGCCGCTCGTTGATCGAGATGGACTCGCGCAGGCTGTTGGCCGCGGCACGCGCGTACTGCGAGCTCGGCGACTGCCGGAACGTGCGCGCCAGGGCGAGGGCGTGCTCGACGTCGCGCCGGCTCGGCCGGTACACGGGCACCAGCAGCGCGACGGCGACGCCCGCGAGCGTCGGGTGCACGCCCGAGGCGAGGAACGCGAACCAGACGCCGATCGCCAGGGTGGCGTAGATCGGGCCGCGCCCCGAGGGGACGTACCGGGCGAACCAGATCGCGACCAGGCCGACGGCGGCGACGAGCAGCGGCATCGGATGGAAGTCGTCGGTGTAGACGAGCGCGATGATCGTCAGGGCCCCGATGTCGTCGACGACGGCGAGGGCCAGGAGGAACACGCGCAGCCGCCCTGCGGCGCGCGGCCCGACGAGCGCGAGCCCGCCCACGAGGAACGCGGTGTCGGTCGAGATGACGACACCCCACGCGCCCTCCCACCCCGTGCCGCGGGTGACCAGCACGAACAGCAGCGCCGGGAGGGCGAGCCCGCAGAGCGCCGCGACCACCGGCACCATCGCACGCGACCAGCTCGTGAGCTCCCCGATGGCGAACTCGCGGCGCACCTCGAGACCGACCGTGAAGAAGAAGATCGCCATGAGCGCGTCGTTGACGATCGCGTGCAGCGTGAAGTCGAGGCCCAGGTCGCCCATGCCGACGGTGAGGTGGGTGCCCCAGAAGCTCTCGTACGTGGCGTGCGAGACGTTCGCCCACACGATCGCCAGCACGGTACCGACGACCAGCAGCAGCGCTCCCACCCGGGCGCTGCCCGTCGCGCGGACCCACGCGGCGATCGACGGAGGTCGGGGCGCCGGGGTCGGGAGCTCCGGGTCGGGCGAGCGGTCGATGACCACCGGCAGGGACATCGTCGGCTCCTCAGGAGGCGGAGGTCACGCGAGGTCGGGCGCACGTCACGGGCGTCTGGCCACGATAGCCGCGGGCGGCGGATGCGGGCTAGGGGAGCATGGTGAACCGCAGCGTCACGAGCTGGAACGGCCGCAGCGACAGCACGACGACACCGTCCGGTCCGCCGTCCGCGTCGGCGAGCGCGCGTGCGGGCACCGCCCGCTCCAGCAGGTCGGTCTCCGTCACGCCCGCGTACGCGAACGACGGCGTGACCCGGGCCGTGGCCCGCCCGCCGTGGGCCTCGTAGAGGCGGACGACGACGTCGCCGCTGCGGTCCTCGGCGAGCTTGACGGCCTCGACCACGACGGCGTCGTCGTCCACGGTGAGCAGCGGCGCGACCGGCGCGGCGCTCCCGACGACGCGGACGGGCAGGTTGAGCCGGTACCCCGCCCGCACGGCGTCCGCGATGCCCGCCCCCACGACGACGGAGCAGCGCAGCGTGTGCACGCCCTGGTCGGCGTCGGGGTCGGGGAACAGCGGTGCGCGCAGGAGCGACAGGCGCACCGTCGTCGTCGTGCCGTCGGCGCGGGCCGCCCGCGTGACGTCGTGGCCGTACGTGGCGTCGTTGGCGACGGCGACGCCGTAGCCCGGCTCGCCGACGTGCACCCAGCGGTGCGCGACGGTCTCGAACCGGGCGGCGTCCCAGGACGTGTTGGCGTGCGTGGGCCGGTGGACGTGCCCGAACTGGATCTCGGACGTCGCCCGGTCGGCGTGCACGTCGAGGGGGAACGCGAGCTTGAGCAGGTGCTGGCGCTCGTGCCAGTCCACGGTGGTCTCGACGTCGACCGCCGGAGAGCCTGCGTCCAGCGACACGACCTGCTCGACCGTCGAGCTCCCGAAGGTGCGCCGGACCCGCACGGCCACCCTCGCGGGCGTGTCCAGGTCGAGCGTCACGGCGTCGGCCGCGCGCAGGTCGGTCGCCGAGCGCCGGTAGTGCGCGTCGACGTCCCACGCGTCCCAGCGCGCCGGGGTGTCGCGGTGGAGCTGGAGCAGGTTGCCCGCGGCTCCCGGCGCCAGCACGTCGCGGTCGGCGGCGAGGTCGCGCACGGACGTGAGCAGGCCGTCGGCGTCGACGACGACGCGCACGCGGTCGTTGGCGAGCACGAACCCGCCGTCGGTGGCGGTGACGCGGGCGTCGGACCCGCGCACGACCGGGCCCGCGCCGAAGGCCGGGACGCCGTCGAGCTCGTACGGCCCGGCGTTGAACGCCAGCGGCGTGCCGCCGCCCGCTGGGTCGCCGCCCGCACGCTCGCCGCTCGAAGGCTCATCGCCCGCACGCTCGCCCGCCGGCGGCGAGGCGGCAGCGAGGGCGGCCACCGCCGCGCCGATCAGTCCCTCGAGCTCCGCCGACGCGGCCGCATGGTTGCGCTCCGCCTCGCGGTGCACCCACGCGATCGACGACCCGGGCAGGATGTCGTGGAACTGCTGCAGCAGGATCAGGCGCCACAGCCGCTCCAGGTCGTCGTACGGGTACGCCGCCCCGGCGCGCAGCGCCGCCGTCGTCGCCCACAGCTCGGCCTCGCGCAGCAGGTGCTCGTTGCGGCGGTTGCCCCGCTTGGTGCGGGCCTGCGACGTGTACGTGCCCCGGTGGAGCTCCAGGTAGAGCTCGCCGCTCCACACGGGCGGGTCCGGGTACTCGGCCTCGGCGTCGGCGAAGAAGCTCGCCGCGCTGCCGACGCGCACCCGCGGCGACCCCTCGAGGGAGCGGGTGCGCGCGGCCGCTGCGAGCATCTCGCGCGTCGGGCCGCCACCGCCGTCCCCCCAGCCGAACGGGACGAGCGAGACGCTGGCCCGGCCCTTCTCGGCGTACTGCCTCTCCGCGCGCGCCAGCTCCTCGCCCGAGAGCTCCGCGTTGTAGGTGTCGACGGGCGGGAAGTGGGTGAACAGCCGCGTGCCGTCGATGCCCTCCCACCAGAAGGTGTGGTGCGGCATCGTGTTGGTGTCGTTCCACGAGATCTTCTGCGTGAGGAACCACCGAGCACCCGCCGCCTTCGCGATCTGCGGCAGCGCGGCCGAGTACCCGAACGAGTCGGGCAGCCACACCTCGCGCGGCTCGACGCCGAGCTCCTCGCGGAAGAACCGCTGGCCGGCGACGAACTGCCGCGCCATCGCCTCCCCGCCGGGGAGGTTCGTGTCCGACTCGACCCACATGCCGCCGACGGGGACGAACCGGCCCTCCGCGACCCGGGCACGGATCCGCTCGAACAGCTCCGGGTAGGCCTCCTGGACCCAGGCGAGCTGCTGCGCCGACGAGCACGAGAAGACCAGGTCCGGGTCGGTGTCCATGAGGTCGAGCACGTTCGAGAAGGTGCGGGCGCACTTGCGCACCGTCTCGCGTGGGGGCCACAGCCACGCCGAGTCGATGTGGGCGTGCCCGGTGGCCACGACCCGGTGGGCGCTCGCGGTCGCCGGCTGGGCCAGCACGCCCGCCAGCGCCCGCCGCCCGGCAGCTGCGGTCCCTGCGACGTCGAACGGGTCGACGACGTCGAGCATGTCCTCGAGCGCGCGCAGCACGAAGGCGCGCCGCGGCTGGTCCGCCGGGAGCTCGCGCACCAGGCCGCGCAGCGTCCACACGTCCGCCGCGAGCTCCCACACCGTCACGTCGCGTTCCGCGAGCACGGCCTGCGCGAGCCCGTAGAGGGGAGCGTCGCCGGCGGTCGCGGGATCGCCCAGGGGTGTCGGCCCGAAGCCCCGGTGCCCGATGTTCGGGTTCGAGGAGACCTCGAGGTACGCGTCGACGACGCCGCCGAGGCTGCTCAGGCGCACGTACCGGTTGCGCGGGTGGATCCCCTTCACGATCGCGCCGTCCGGCCGGTAGACGGTGGCCTCGGCCTGGAAGCCCGGCCCGGCCGCCGTGAAGCCGAGGTCGAAGACGAGCTCGAGGTCGCCGCCCTCCCAGCCCGCCGGCACCGTGCCGGTGACGTGGAGCCACGTGGTGCCCCAGGGCCGGCCGAACGCCTGCCCGGCGCCGAAGGGCTCGAACCGGTGGGCGACGGCGTCGGCGAACGGCACCGGCTCCCCGGGCGCCTCCCACCGGGTGACGGTGAGCGGCGTCGTGCGGCGGTAGACGGCGGGTGTCAGGCGCTCGTCGACGAACCGGTCGAGGCGGGCCTCCACCAGCCGGGAGGTGTCGTGCATCGTGGCTCCTTCGCTACCGCGACCCTGCGGCGATGGTCTGGCGGTTGACGGCACGGACGGCGTCCTCGTCGACCTTCACGACGCGGCGGTCGTAGGTGAGGAGCCCGTTCTGCTCGGTCTCGACGTCCGTGATCTGCGTGTACACCGACCCCGAGATGCCGTAGGCGGCGGCCGAGCGGAGCATGGCCGTCGTGTTGGCGACGTAGCCGGCGGTCAGGGCGTCCCGGTCGGGGACCGCGCCGTAGGGGTTGAGGTCGGCGCCCGGCCACGCGTGCCCGTCGACGGGCAGCGAGAGCCCGCCGTGCTCGCCGTCGACCGCCGCGCGCCGCGTGCCGGGGCTCGGCAGCGCGGGGCCCTGGTACACGTGCCAGTCGACGACGTCGCCGCCACCCGAGTCGGTCGGGACGTCGCAGCAGTTGACCCCGCTGGCGGCGTCGACGAGCCGGGACGGGTCCTGGGCCTTGACCTGGGCCGCGAGGTCGCTCGCGGCCTGGACGGACCACTGGCCCCAGCCCTCGTTGAAGGTGACCCAGCCGATGACCGACGTGACGCCTCGGAGCTGGTCGACGATGCGCGTCGTCTCCGCGCGGAAGCCCTGCTGGTCGCCCGGCGTGAGGGTGTCGTTCCTGCCGTTCGGCATCGACGGGATGTCCTGCCAGACCAGGACGCCCAGCCGGTCGGCCCAGGCGTACCAGCGTGCGGGCTCGACCTTGACGTGCTTGCGGATGGCGTTGAACCCCAGGTCCTTGGTCTTCTCGATGTCGAACCGCAGGGCGTCGTCGGTGGGCGCGGTGTAGATGCCGTCGGGCCAGAAGCCCTGGTCGAGCGTCGCGAGGAGGAAGGTCGGGACGTGGTTCAGGGTGATGCGCTGCTTGCCGCCCACGTTCTCGACGGCGATCTCGCGCAGGCCCGCGTAGGTCTCCACCGCGTCGTGCACGCCGGGGCCCGACAGGGTCGCCGTGAAGGTGTAGAGGAAGGGGTCGTCGGGCGTCCACAGGCGCGGCTCGCGGACGGTCAGCGTCAGCGCCGACGCCGCGGGCCCCGAGGCGGTGGCGACCTTGACCCCGTCCGCGTAGGCGTCGATCGCGAGCCGGGCACCCGCCGCGTCGCCGTGGAAGGTCGCGGTCGTGGTGAAGGTGGACGTGTCGACGTCGGGGGTCGCGACGAGCGTCGCGATGCTGACCGGGGGGACGGGTTCGAGCCAGACGGTCTGCCAGATGCCGCTGGACGCCGTGTAGAAGATCCCGCCGGGTTCGAGCCGCTGCTTGCCCACGGGGACGGCGGCGGCGTCGACGGGCGAGTCCACGGCGACGACGATCTCCTGCGTCCCGGTCGCGCGCAGCGCGGGCGTGATGTCGGCGCTGAACGCGTCGTAGCCCCCGGCGTGCTGCGCGACCTGCCGGCCGTTGACGTAGACGGTGGCCTCGTGGCTGACGGCGCCGAAGTGGAGCCGCACCCGGCCGCCGTCGGCGACGTAGCGGTCGGGGACCTCCACCGTCGTCCGGTACAGCGCGTGGTCGGCGTGCTCCTGGACACCCGAGAGCGCCGACTCCTCCGGGTACGGGACGAGGATCGTGCCGGGCAGGTCGGTGCCGAAGGGGATCGCGCCGGACCCGTCCCATGCCTCGTACTGCCAGACGCCGTTGAGGTCGAGCCAGTCCGGGTCGGCGGCCGTCGGCCGGGCCAGCTGGGGCCGCGGGTACTCGGGCAGCGCGTCGCCGGGGCCCACCTCGTCGGTCCACGGCGTGGTCAGCGGGGGAGCGCCCCGCCGCCAGCCGTCGGCCTCCGAGGGCTGCGTGCCGGTGCAGCCGCCGACGGCGAGCGCGACGGCCACGACCGTCGCGCCCACCGTCAGCCCCAGGCGGGGTGCCCGTGGGGCACGTGTCACGCGGCGTCCTCGGCCGCCTGCGCCCTCTTCTCGTACGCGGCCTGCTGGACCTGGACGTCGCGGACGCGCTCGATGTCCACCTTGGGGTTCCGGTCGGCGTCGTAGATGCCGTTCTCCTCCTGGAACGTGTCGGTGAGCTGGGTGTAGCAGTAGCCGAACATGAGCGGGTCGTCGAGCAGCACGCGCGTCAGGCCCGCGAAGCGCTCGTGCCACTCCTCGGCCGTCCGGACCCGCTCGCCGTACCCCCACGAGCCGGCCCGGGTCGGGTCCTGCGCCAGGGCGCGCTGCGCGAGCTCCTCGTTCCACCAGATGCCGCCGTACTCGGACACGAAGTAGGGCTGGCCCTCGTAGGGCAGGGAGATCTGCGCGCCGTCGTGGAGGTTGACGTACGGGGTGCCCTCCGCCAGCCCCGACATCAGCGCGCGGAACCGGTCCGGGTCCTGCTCGTAGCAGTGGCTGTCGTACACGTCGACGCCCCGCACGCGGTGCGAGTACCCGGAGGCGTCGATGACCGGCCGGGTCGGGTCGGCCGCCTTCGTGGCGAGGTACATGCCCACGGTCACGTCGTCGAGCTGCGTGATCCGGTCGTGCAGCGCCTGCCAGGTCTCGTTGAGGGGGCACCAGCCGACGATCGACGGGTGGTTCCGGTCGCGGCGCACCGCCTCGACCCACTGCGTGACGAACGACGCCGTCGGGCGCTGGTTGTCGCCGCGCGGGCCGGCACCGCCCGCGCCCCAGTCGCCGAACTCGCCCCAGACCAGGTAGCCCAGCCGGTCGGCGTGGTAGAGGTAGCGCTCCTCCGCCACGCGCTGGTGGATGCGGGCCCCGTTGAACCCGGCCGCGATGCCCAGCTCGATGTCGCGCCGCAGCGCCTCGTCCGACGGGGCCGTCATGAGCGTGTCGGGCCAGTAGCCCTGGTCGAGGACGAGCCGCTGGAACACCGGCTCCCCGTTGAGCAGCAGCCGGTTCCCGTCGATCGTGACCGACCGCAGGCCGGCGTAGGAGGAAACCTCGTCGACCACCGCCCCGCCGTCGAGGAGCCGCACGGTGAGGTCGTAGAGGTGCGGGTCCTGCGGCGACCAGAGCCGGACGCGGTCGGCGGGAACCTCCAGGCGGAGGCTCGGCGCGAGCTCCAGCACCGGGACGCTCGCCGTCACGATGTCGCCGGCGCCGTCGCGCAGCACCGCCTCGAGCGTCAGCCCGGCGGCGCGCGACGACAGCTCGGCGGTGACCCGGAAGGTCGAGTCCGCCACCTGGGGGACCACCTGGAGGGCCGCCACGTGGGCGGGCGCCACTGCCTCCATCCAGACCGTCTGCCAGATCCCGGTCGTGCGCGTGTAGAAGCACTCCGTGTTGTGGAAGTACGTCGCCTGCTTGCCGCGCGCCTGCGGTTCGTCGCGAGTGTCCCGGGCCCGCACGACGACGGTGAACTCGTCCCCGGCCCGCACGAGACCGGTCAGGTCGGCGGTGAACGACGTGAACCCGCCGCGGTGCCGGGCGACCTCCCGGCCGTCGACCCACACGGTGGCGTCGTGGTCGACGGCGCCGAAGTGGAGCAGCACGTCGCGCCCCGCCCACGTCTGCGGCACCCGCACGGTCCGGCGGTACCAGACCGCCGAGAGGAAGTCGGGGTTCCCGATGCCCGAGGCTGCCGACTCGGGCGCGAACGGCACCAGGATCCGCCCCTCGTACGGCGTCTCGAGCAGGCCGCGGTCGATGCCGGAGTCGCCGCGGTCCAGCTCGAACTCCCACGTCCCGTTGAGGTTCACCCACTCGTCCCGGACGAGCTGGGGGCGCGGGTGCTCAGGCCTGGGGGTCTCGTTCACTGCACAACCTCTTTCTGCACTGCTGTTCGTGGTCTGATGCGGGGCGCGCACGGGCTAGCCCTTGATCCCGGTGAGGCTGACGCCCTTGACGATGTAGCGCTGGAAGATGACGAAGAGCACGATCATCGGCAGCGACGCCACCATGTTCGCCGTCATCGGCAGCACATAGTCGACGGTGTAGGTGCTGGCGAACGTCGGGATGCCGATGGGGAGCGTGAACATGTCGGCCGTCATCGTCGCGAGCAACGGCCACAGATAGTTGTTCCAGCTCCCGGTGAAGGTGAGGATCCCGACGGTCAGGAGGATCGTCTTCGACAACGGCAGGACGAGGCTCCAGTAGATGCGCCAATGGCCCGCGCCGTCGACCGTGGCGGCCTCGGTGAGCTCGTTCGGCAGCTGCTTGATGAATGCCGTGATGATGATGAAGTTCATCGACGCGGCGATCCCCGGGAGGATCAGGCCCGCGTACGTGTTGATGAGGTGCATCCAGTTGGCCGTGACGAAGAGCGAGGTGATCGTGGCCTCGCCCGGCACCATGAGGCCGAGGATCATGAAGATGTAGAAGAACGTGGCGCCCTTGAACTTGATCCGGGCGACCGCGTAGGCGGCCATGGGGGTGACGAGCAGCGTCAGCGCCGTCGAGACGATCGCGATGATGAGGCTGTTGACGAACCACACCCAGACGCCCGACCGCAGGAGCACCGTCGGATAGTTCTCGAGCGTGTAGGGCGGGAGGAACCAGTCGAAGACGTTCGACATGGTCTGCCCCTCGTGGTGCAGCGAGACCGCCAGCGACCACAGGACGGGCACCAGGAAGGTGACGGCGAGGACGACGGTCGCAAAGGTCAGCAGGACGCCGCCGGGAGTGAGTCGCTTCTTCATGGTCACTTCTCGCTTCGGGTCTGGACTCGCAGCTGGAGCAGCGAGAAGACCAGCAATATGAGGAACAGGGCGAAGGACATGGCGGAGGCGTACCCGAGGTTGTCCTTCCCGAATCCCGTCTGGTAGATGTAAAGAACCAGCGACGTCGTCGAGCCGGCCGGCCCGCCTCCCGTGATCAGCTGCACCTGGCCGAAGACCTTGAAGCACGCGATGACCTGCAGCAGGAACACCAGCCAGTGCGTGCGGGACATGAGCGGGAGCGTGATCGAGAAGAGCTGCCGTCCCTTGCTCGCGCCGTCGATCGACGCGGCCTCGTAGACGTCGTCGGGAATCTCCTGGAGCGCCGCGAGATAGAGCAGCATCGCGAACCCGATCGTCCACCACACGGTGGTTCCCGCCAGCGTGACCCACGCCAGGCGTGGCCCGAGGAGCCATTGCGGTTCGACGTCGGCCGGCAGGAGCCCGATGTCGTGGAGGAAGTGGTTGATGAACCCCGTGTGGGGCGACGCCATGAACCGCGAGATGTACGAGATGACCGAGACGGTCAGGACGCTGGGGATGTAGAACGCCGACCGGGCGAACGCCCGGACCCGGCTCGCGCGGTTGGCCAGCAGGGCGACCAGGACGGCGACGACCATCATCGTGGGCACGGTGATGATCGTGAACTTCACCGTGTTGCCCAGCGCCGCCCAGAAGTACTTGTCGTCGAGCGCCTTGGCGTAGTTGGCGAGGCCGACGAAGCCCTGGGAGCCGGTCAGGCTCCACTTGCTGAGGCTCACCCACATGGCCTGGAACACGGGCCAGATCGTGAACACCGTGTACAGCAGCAGGAAGGGCGCCATGAACACGAGCGCGGTGGTGAGCTCACGCCGGTTCCGCGACGTCGTCTGGTGGCTCTGTGGTCGGCGTCTCCGCGCGGGGCGCCTCTGTGCTTGCCGCGCGCCCGCGATCGCGAGCTCGCGCCGGTTCAGCAACTTCACCTGGGTCTCTTTTCGTGCGCACCGGCCACGCTGCCGGTCGAGGACGGGTCGGAGGACGGGTCGCCCGGGCCGGCCGCACGCCATGGCGCGCGCGGCCGGCCGCAGGGGTGGGGTGACCGCCGAGGAACGGCGTGACTACTGCAGGTCCGAACCCATCTCCGCGATCATGTTGTCGATCGCGGTGCCGGAGTCGCTCTGCCCGGCCCAGATCGTGTCGAGGTTCTTGATGATGGTGTCCTTGAGCGCGTAGAAGTGCTCGTTGCTCGACGGCAGCACCGCCACGTCCTTCTCGTGCATGTAGCTGCTGCGGAAGGGCATGTCCAGGTAGGCCTGGTTGGACGTCACCTGGGAGTTGGCGGGGATCTGCCCCGACCCGGCCCAGGTCAGGCCGCCCTGCGACGCGACCCAGTTGATGAAGTCGACGGCCGCCTGGGTGTCCTCGTCGGAGCGCTTCGGGTTCGCCGGGATGATCAGGGTGTGCGAGTCCGCCCAGGCGGCGTCGCTGCCGCCGAACAGGGCCGGGAAGTTCTGCGGCGTGAAGCTCAGCCCGTCGCTCTGCTCGAAGGCGCCCGTCGCCCAGGTCCCGCCGAACATGATCGCGGCCTGGCCCTGCTGGAACAGCTTCTGGTGGTCCTCGATGCCGGGCAGGACGTACCCGTCGTCGTAGAGGCCCTTGAGGAAGTCGGCGGCCTTCACGGCGGTGGCACGGTCCATCGTGATCTTCGTGCCGTCGCTGGAGACCAGCGGGGCGCCGCCCATCTGGAAGTAGGTGGCCCACCAGACGCGGTAGGGGTCGTCGCCCTGCTGGGGGAGCGCCAGCGGGGAGACGTCCGCGCCGACGGAGTCCTTGAGCTGCTTGAGGATGCCGAGCAGGTCGTCGGAGCTCGCGACGGGGAGCTGGCCGTTCGCGTCGAGCTGGATGCCGGCCTTCTGGATGAGGTCGTTGTTGAAGTACATGATCTCGGCGTGGGTGTCCAGCGGGATCGCGTAGTGCTGGCCGTCGAACGAGACGCCGTCCTGGGAGGCCTTCGGGTACTCGCTCCAGTCGGTGCCCGCCGCCGAGGTGTAGTCGTCGATCGGGACGACGACGTCCTTGGCCACCAGCTCGGGCAGCTTCGACATGTGGGAGATGCCGATGTCGGGGCCGTTGCCGGTCGCGACCGCGGTCGTGAGCTTCGTGTAGTAGTCCGCCCAGACCAGCATCACGGACTGGACCTGCTTCTTCGGGTTCGTCGCGTTGTACTCCTCGACGATCTTGTCCATCCAGGCGCCGTCGCCTCCGGAGAACAGCGACCACAGGACGAGCTTGTCGGGGTCGGTCTTGACGCTCTCGGGGTTGTTGACGGTGCCGTCCTCGTTCACGTCGGCGGTGGCACCGCCGCCGGGGGCGCTCCCGGCTGACGGACCGCTGCATCCCGCCAGGGCAAGCGCTGCAGTCACGGCGACAGCGCCGAGACTCAGGAGTCCCTTCCTCATGGGTTTGATCCTCTCCGAGGTCTGCGCCCGGACTCCTGCGTCCGGGCCGGGCCTCGTCACTCCGTCGTGTGGGTCGCCCGACGACCCCAGGGAAGCGTCGCCAGGAGGCGATTTTGCATCGATGCATTTCGCCCGCCGCTCAGCATCCTCGGGGACTAGGCCGGTGTCAAGCGTCTGTGCCAGACTTCCGTCCGAGCCGCTGACAAGGGAGTTGCATGGGATCACGCAGGGACGTCGCCGTCGCCGCAGGCGTCTCCGTCCGCACCGTCTCGAACGTCGTCAGCGGGGCCGCCCACGTCGCCCCCCGGACGCGGGAGCGCGTCCTCAGGGCGATCGAGCAGCTCGACTACCGCCCCAGCGAGTTCGCCCGCAGCCTGCGGGTGGGCAGGTCCGGCCTCGTTGGCCTCATGCTGCCCGAGCTGGACACCCCGTACTTCGCCGACATCACCCGCACGCTCGTCGGCGAGGGGTCGCGCCACGGCCTGACCGTCGTGATCGACCAGACCGAGGGCGACCGGAACCGCGAGCTCGCCTGGATCGAGCGCACCACCCACGGGGGCCTGTTCGACGGGCTGATCCTGAGCCCGCTCGCGCTCCGGCCGGGTGACGTGGGCCTCTTCCCGCGCGACAGCCCGGTGGTGTTCCTCGGCGAGGACGAGTTCCCCGGCTTCGACCACGTCATGGTGGACGGCGCGGCAGCGGCCCGCGACGCGGTGACCCACCTGGTTGACGCCGGCCGGCGGAGGATCGCCGTGATCGGCGCCGAGCGGCCCGGCCGGGGCACCAGCGCGCAGCGCCTCGACGGCTGGCGGGACGCGCTGGCGCGCGCGGACGTGCCGGCCGACCCCGAGCTCGTCGGCTATGTCAGCGGGTTCACCCGGACCGAGGGCTACCGGGCGATGCACGAGCTGCTCGACCGCGGCCCGGACGCGGTCTTCTGCTTCTCCGACCCCTTGGCGCTCGGGGCGATGCGCGCCCTGTACGAGCGGAAGGTCCGCGTGCCCGACGACGTCGCCGTCGTCGGCTTCGACGACATCGAGGACGGCAGGTTCTCCGCCCCGTCGCTGACGACCATCAGCCCCGACAAGGCGCTCCTGGCGCGCACGACGTTCCGGCGGCTGACCGCACGGCTCGAAGGGAGCCGGGACGATCCCGAGACCGTCATTGTCCCGCACCGGCTCGTCGTGCGGGAGAGCTCGCCGGGCGACTGACCCTGCGGGCGCCCGACCTGCGGACGGGCCCGGGCTGCGGGGCCCGCCGACCGGCGAGGCCCCGCAGCCCCACGGCGGCTCAGGGCGCGACGATCGACACCGCGTCCGAGAGGTAGTCGATGCCGTGCGCGGAGACGCCGACCCGGAGCGACGCACCCGGGGCGAGGTCGCCGGGGACGGCGAGCCGGACCGTCCACCGGCCCTCGGCGTCCGCGTCGAGCGGCTCGACGAGGTCGACGTCGTGGCGGACGCCGTCGACCGTCAGGACCGGCTCCATGCCCGTCGTGCCCGCCGGGGTGCCCGCCTGACCGGTGTCGAAGCAGTCGTCGAAGAAGTGCCGGCCGTCCACCTCGATCTGCGCGCCCGGCGCGGCGCCCGCGGGCGCCGAGACCTCCGGGGCCACGCAGGACGCCGCCCCGGGCGACGCCGTCGCCGAGCACCCGGCGGAGGTCGGCAGAGCGCCGAGCGCGACGACGACGACGGCAGCGGCGCGACGGCGGTCCATGAGACGGACGGTAGCGCCCGCGGGCCTACCGCGCCGCGGCGTCGGACCCCGGCACGTCGTGGCGCTGCCACGTCGCGAGGACGCCCGCACCGCGGAACCCGAGGGCCACGTTGATCGACAGCATGAACGTGTTCTCCTCGGCGTTGAACGTGTGGATGCGGCGGATCTTGGGGCGGTCGGCCATCATCGCGAGCAGGTTCGTGGCCTTGACGAGCATGCCGAGACGGCGGCCGCGGTGGTCGGAGATCACCAGGGTGTCGCCCTGGAAGCCGAAGTCGACCTCGTCGAAGTCGGGGAGGGCCAGCTCCGTGAACGCCGTGAGCGCGCCGGTGGGGGCGTGCTCGGCGGCCGTGAGCAGCACCTGCTGGTGGGCCTGCGCCTGCTCCTCGAGGTGCGCGGCGACACGGGCCGCGTCCCACTGCTGCGCCTCGGTCTCGACGGCGGCGTGCGGGGCGTCCGTGCTCATCCGGGCCCACAGCACGGCGAGGCGCTCGTGGAACTCCGCCGGGACGGTGCGGTTCCACGTGTGCACCACGTAGTCGTCCCCCGCGGCGGCAACGGCCGCGGCGAGATGCTGCTCGACGTCGGACGTCGTGTCGGGCACGGGCAGCGTGGACGCGCGGGCCACCTGCTCGAGCGCGAAGCCGCGCCGGAGGGCGAAGCGCGCCGCCGCGTCCGTCGTGTCCACGCGGCCGGAGCCGGTCGGCGCCGTGACGACGCCAGGACCCGGATCGGGCTCGGGGGCGTGCGCGCTCCAGCTGACCGCGACCGTGCGGCCCGTCCGGGCCACCCACGTGTCGGCCGCGTCGGCGAGGGCCGTGCCGATGCCCTGGGCGCGGTGGTCCGGGTGCACGGAGACGCTGACGAACGCGAGGTGCTCGTCGTCCTGCTGCGGCAGGCCGATCTCGGCGACACCGAGGACGGCCGTGTGGTCGCTGCCGTCGGCGTCGTCGCGGACGGCGGCGACCAGGGTGTTGCGCTTCCAGGGGTTGTCGGCCAGGAACGCCATGAGGATCGGGGTCGGGGCCCAGCGGTCGTGGTGCCCCCAGGTCTCGAGCTCGACGGCCTGCCGGATGCGGGAGTAGCCCTGGTAGACCCAGCGCCACTCCCACTCCCAGTCGGCGCCGACGGGCGGTGCGGGGACTTCGACGATGCGCCAGGCGGGCGCGGGGTTGCTCATGGTGGGGATCGTAGGAAGGCGGGGACCCGGTGGCACCGTCTATTTGCGCCCGGCGCGCGATGACCGGTCGTGCCTGGGTCCTGCGCCGACCTCAGGGCTCGGCGAACGACGGCAGTGCGCGGCGCGTCCCGGCACGTATCAGCCCGCCGGTCGTGGTGTCTTGGTGGGTATGGACACCTCGACGACGCACGGCGCGGCCGACGTCCGTACCGGGTCCACGGCGGGTGCCGACGCACCGGCGCCGGGCGTGCGCTCCGGGCTCACCAAGGCGCTGGACGAGGCGAGCCCGGAGCTCATCAGCTACCTGGGCCTGCGGGTCGCGATCATCGCGCTCACGGCGCTGCTGGCCGTCGCCGTGTTCCTCGAGAACGCGCACCTGCGCGAGCTGTCCTGGGACGGCAAGCTCGAGGGTTTCGTCGCGCTGGGGTCGATCAGCTCGTACTGGTACACGTCGGCGCAGAGCGTGTTCATCGCCGTGCTGGTGGGCTACGGGATCTGCCTCATCGCCATCAAGGGCGAGACGAGCTTCGAGGAGACGTGCCTCAACGCGTCCGGGCTGTGCGCCCCCGTGGTGGGGTTCGTGCCGACGTACTGGGCGAGCTGCGGTGCCGTGGCGCCCTACCGCACGTGGTGCCAGGGGCAGAGCGGGTTCGAGGGCAGGATCGCCACCAGCATCGTCGCCACCCTCGTGGCGGGCGGCGTGGTCATCGCCGTGTTCCTGGCCCTGACCGTGCTCCGCGGGCGCGGGCCGGCGCCGCACGTGATCGTCGGGTTCGCCGTCACCGTGGGGTTCTACGTCGCGATGCTCGTCTGGTTCGTCGTGGCGCGGGACGGCTTCGTCCGCGGGGCTCACGGCGTCGCGGCGATCGGGCTGTTCGGCGGCGTCTTCGTCGTCGCCGTCTCCCGCACGCTGCGGGCGCGGACCCGGCCGGACCCGGCCGTGAAGGCACCCGTGGCGGCGCTCTACCTCGTCTCGACCGTCGCTCTCGGCCTGTCGCTCGTGGCCGTCGTCGGGATCTTCCTGGCGGTGCCCGCCGCGGAGGGCTCGTCGCGGCTGTTCTGGATCGAGTGGGTGCTGCTGTTCTTCTTCGTCGTCTTCTGGCTGGTGCAGACGCTCGACTTCTGGGAGCGGAAGCGGCCGCGCTGAGGCCGCGCGGGCCCCGGCCCGCGGCGCCCCCAGGTGCGATCCTCGAACCGTGGAGCAGAGCATCCGCTTCTGCCACGCCCCCGACGGGGTGCGGCTCGCCTACGCCGTGACCGGCGACGGCCCGCCGCTCGTGCGCGCGGGGGTGTGGCTGACGCACCTCGAGTACGACCTGACCAACCCGCTGTGGCGGCACTGGCTCGACATGCTGGGTCGCACGAGCACCGTGGTCCGCTACGACGAGCGCGGCGCCGGCCTGTCGGAGCGCGACCTCGACGGGCGGGAGCTCTCGCTCGACGCCTGGGTGGGCGACCTGGACACCGTCGTCGACGCGGCCGAGGTGCCCGTGTTCGACCTGTGGGGCGTGTCCGCGGGCGCCGCGATCGCCGTCGCCTACGCGGCCCGGCACCCCCAGCGGGTGCGCCGCCTCGTGCTGTTCGGCGGGTACGCCCGCGGGCGGGCGCACCGCACCGCCGCCGACCGCGAGGAGGCCGAGCTGCGCGCCGGGCTCGTCGCCGCGGGCTGGGGGCGCGCCGCCGGCGAGCTGCGTCGCCGCTTCACCCAGCTCCTCGTCCCCGACGGCACCGACGCCGAGCTCGAGCCGATCATCGAGCTGCAGCGCCGCTCCGCGTCGGGGGAGACGGCCGCGCGCATCCTGCGGGCGCGCGCCGGGCTCGACGTGCGCGCGGACGCCCCGCGCGTCCGCGCGCCCACGCTCGTCATGCACGCCGCCGACGACGTCATGGTCCCCGCCGAGCACGGCGCCGAGCTCGCCGGCCTCGTCCCCGGCGCCCAGTTCCTCGCCCTGCCCGGCCGCAACCACCTCATGCGCGCCGACGACGACGCCTGGCCCGTCGTCGTCGAGCGCATGACCGCCTTCCTCGGGCGGGCGCCGGCCGCCGTCGGGCTCCCGCTCACAGGCCGCGAGCGCGACGTCGCACGGCTCGTCGCGGACGGGCTCGACAACGCCGCGATCGCCGCCGCGCTCGTCCTCAGCGTCCGGACGGTCGAGCGGCACCTGTCGAACATCTACGCGCGCCTCGGGCTGAGCGGCAGCGCCGCCCGCGCGGCGCTCGCGGCCCGGTACGCGCGCGGCCGCTGAGCGGCGGGCTACGTGCCGCCTGCCACCGCGCGGCCACAGATGGGTCCGGGCACCGACGCGGCCCGGTCCGCCGCCGGCCTAGCGTCCCGGACATGACCACCACCGATGCCGCGTCGCTGCTCGCGGCCGTCAAGGACACGCAGCGCCACGGGTGGGCGTCCGGCGACTACGCCGCGATCGGCTCCACCCTCCAGCTCACGGGCGAGCTCCTCGCCGAGGCCGTCGACGCCGGCCCCGGCGACGCGGTGCTCGACGTCGCCGCCGGCAACGGCAACGCGGCGCTCGCGGCCGCCCGCCGCGGTGCCGACGTCGTCGCGACCGACTACGTGCCCCGGCTCCTCGAGCAGGCGGCCGGGCGGGCCGCCGCCGACGGCCTGCCCCTGCGCGTCCAGGAGGCCGACGCCGAGGCGCTGCCGTTCGCCGACGCGTCGTTCGACGTCGTGCTCTCGGCCTTCGGCGTGATGTTCGCGCCCGACCAGGCCGCCGCGGCGGCGGAGCTCGTGCGGGTGTGCCGCCCCGGGGCCGCATCGGGCTGACGGCCTGGACGCCGGACGGGTTCGTCGGGCGCATGCTGCGCACGGTCGGGCAGGCCGCCCCGCCACCGGCCGGCGTCCCCAGCCCGCTGGCCTGGGGTGACGCCGACGCCGTCGCGCGCCTGCTCGGTCCGGGCGTGACGGTCACGAGCACGCCGCGCTCCCACGTCTTCCGCTACGCCGACGCCCGCGCCTGGCTGACGGTGTTCCGTGGCCGCTACGGCCCGCTGCGCGCGGCGTTCGCGCGCCCCGACGTCGACGCGGCAGCGCTCTGGGCCGCGCTGACCGGCCTCGCCACGGAGCTGTCCACCCACCCGCGGCGCATGGAGGTGCCGTCGCCGTACCTGGAGGTCGTCGCCGTCAAGGGCTGACGGCCGCCTACACGACGGCGTTGCGGCGGGCCGCCTCGCGGAACCAGGCCGCGCTCAGCTTCGGCGTGCGCTCTAGGGTCTCGAAGTCGACGTAGATCAGCCCGAAGCGGTTGCCGTACCCGGCCGTCCACTCGAAGTTGTCCTGCGAGCTCCACTGGAAGTACCCGTCGACCGGCGCGCCGTCGGCGACCGCGTGCTGGAGCTGGTCGAGGCACGCGCGCAGGAACATCACGCGGTCGGTGTCGTCGACGCTCCCGTCGTCGGCCACGACGTCGAGGGCGGCGCAGCCGTTCTCGGTGACGTAGATGGACGGCGGGTCCCACAGCGCCTTGACCTGGGTGGGGGCCCAGTACATGACCTCGGGGCCGAGCACGTGCCACGAGGAGTGCATCTTCGGGTGCGAGGCGTTGATCGGGACGGTCCGGAACCCTTGCGGGCTGTCGTCGGGCGCCACGTAGATGCCGGGGCGGTAGACGTTGACGCCCACGAAGTCGACGGGGCTGGCGATGGTGGCGAGGTCCTCGTCGGTGAACCGCGGCGCCGCCGGGCCGGCGGCGGCGAGGTACGCGTCGGTGTAGCGGCCCTCGAGCATGACCGTGAGGTAGGGCGCGTTGAGCTCGCGCGTCGCGGCCTCCGCGACCCGCCGGTGCTCGGGGGTGTCGATCACGGGCACCGCCGTCGTGATGTTCTCCGCGAAGCCGATCTTCGTGCCCGCGGGGCGGCAGCCCGGATCGAGCCGACCGACAGCCCGTGGGCGAGCACCGCGTGGTGGCGCACCTGGTGGAGCGCGGCGTCGTCGAGCTCGAGGCCGGGCGCGAGCGCGATGCGGACCGTCGCGCCGCCGCCGACGTCGGAGGTGATGCCCTGGTGGCCCATGTCGACGAACGTGTGGAACTCGTTGATCGTGAACCAGTGCCCGACGCGGTCGCCGAGCGCGCCGGCGACGGTGCCCGCGAAGTCGGCGAACGCGGACGCCGTGTCGCGCGACTGCCACCCGCCCCAGCGGTCCTGCAGGGCCTGGGGGAGCTCCCAGTGGTAGAGCGTCGCGAACGGCTCGATGCCCGCGGCCAGCAGCTCGTCCACCAGCCGGGAGTAGAAGTCGAGACCCTTCGGGTTGGGCGTGCCCGTCCCGTCCGGGAAGATGCGCGGCCACGCCACCGAGAACCGGTAGGCGCCCGCCCCGATGTCCTTCATCAGGGCCACGTCCTGCACGTAGCGGTGGTAGTGGTCGTTGGCGACGTCGCCCGTGTCGCCGTTCGCGATCATGCCGGGCGTGTGGGCGTAGGTGTCCCAGATGGACGGGCCCTTGCCGTCCTCGTCCCACGCGCCCTCGATCTGGTACGACGACGTGGCGACGCCCCAGAAGAAGCCCGGGGGGAACTGGCGTGACTGGTCGGACATGGTGCGCTCCTTCGCGACCCCGCGACTCTGGTGCCTTCGAGGCTAGAAGAGCGGTGCCCGACCGCAACCGGCACGAGGAACGAGGCTGGCGCACCCCGCGCCGGGTCCCGGCACGGCCTGCGTGCCACCACGCACGCCGGGCCGGGGAACCGCGCACGGGCCACCGTGGCAGCGGCCGCCTGCGGCGATCCTGGCCTGGCACCCACCTGGGACGGAGCACCCATGACCGCGCACCTCGACGCCCTCGTCGCCGCCACGCCCACGACCCGCGACCGCGTGGTCGACCTGCTGCGCGTCCTGAGCCTCGGCGTCGTCGTCCTGTGGCACTGGTCGCTGTCGCTCACGCAGTGGAACGCGGCCGGCGCGCTCACCATGCCCAACCCCATCCCCGACGTCCCGGGCGGCTGGGCCATGACCTGGGTGCTCCAGGTCATGCCCGTGTTCTTCCTCGTCGGCGGGTACGCCAACCTCGCCGGCTGGCAGGCCGTCACGCGCGACGGCGCCGGCGCCCGGCGGTTCCTGGCCGCGCGCATGCGGCGCCTGCTCGCGCCCGTGCTGCCGTGGCTCGCGTGCTGGGTCGTGTTCGACGTCGTCGTGCAGGCGGCGGGCGGGCGCTCCGTCCTCGCCTGGGGCATGGCCGTGCTCGCCCCGCTGTGGTTCCTCGGCGTGTACGCCGCCGTCGTCGCGGCCGTGCCGCTCACGGCCCGGCTGCACGCCGCCTGGGGGTGGCGCGTCCTCGCCGCGCTCGCCGTGGTCGTGCTCGCCGCCGACGCCGTCCGCCTCGGCCCCGGCTGGGGCGCGCCCGTGACCGGGCTGCTCGGCTCGCTCGCCGTGTTCCTCTTCGCGCACCAGCTCGGCTACTTCTGGCGCGACGGCACCCTGCTGCGCGGCGGGCGTCGCACCGCCGCCGCCGTCACCGCCGTCGGGCTCGCCGCGCTCGTCCTGCTCACGACCCTCGGGCCGTACTCGCGCTCGATGGTGTCCGTCGCCGGCGAGGCGACCAGCAACATGTTCCCGACGACGGCGCCCATCGCGGCGCTCGCGGTGTTCCAGCTCGGCCTGGCGCTGCTCGCCCGGCCGTGGCTCGCCGCCCGGCTCCAGCGGCCGCGCGCCTGGCGGGCCGTCGTCGCCGCCAACGGGCTCGCGATGCCCGTGTTCGTGTGGCACATGACCGCGCTCGTCGCGTTCCTGTGGCTGTACGAGCGGGCCGGGTTCACGCTCGCCACCGAGCCGACCGGCGGCTGGTGGCTCACGCGGCCCGTGTGGGTGGTCGGCCCCGGGCTCGTGCTCGCGGCGATGCTCGCGGTCCTGTCCCGCTGCCGGCGCCGCCGTCGGGGGTCGGAGGGTCAGCCTCGGCGAGGCTGACGCACCCACCGCCCGGGAGACGCCTCGACGAGCTCCCCGCCGTCGGCGGCGCCGTCGTACGCCACGCGCACGCGGCCGCGCTCCGCGTCGGGGTCGGGCAGCGGCACGGCCGACAGCAGCGACCGCGTGTAGGCGTGCAGCGGCTCGGCCCACACCTGCGCGGCGGGCCCCACCTCGACGAGCCGCCCGCGGCGCATGACCCCGATCCGGTCGCTGACGTGCCGCACCATCGCCAGGTCGTGCGCGACGAACAGGTAGGTCAGCCCGCGCTCCCGCTTGAGGTCGGAGAGCAGGTTGACCACCTGCGCCTGCACCGACACGTCGAGCGCGGAGATCGGCTCGTCGAGCACGAGGAACCGCGGCTCGACGACCAGGGCGCGCGCGATCCCGACGCGCTGCCGCTGCCCGCCCGAGAGCTCGTGGGGGTAGCGCTCGCCGAGGGCGCCGTCGAGCCCGACGGCCTCGAGCGCCGTCGTCACGCGCGCCTCCAGGGAGCGGCGCTCCCCGGCGATCACGAGGCCCTCGGCGACGACGTCGCGCACCCGCAGGCGCGGGTCGAGCGACGCGTACGGGTCCTGGAACACCATCTGCACCTCGCGCCGCACCGCGGCGCCGCCGCGCCCGCGCAGCGCGGACGCCAGGTCGCGGCCGCGGTAGCGGACCGTGCCGCCGGTCGGCGTCTGGAGGCCGACGACGGCGCGGCCGGTCGTCGTCTTGCCCGAGCCGGACTCGCCGACGAGGCCGAACGTCTCGCCCTCGGCGATGCTCAGGCTGAGGTCGTCGACGGCCACGGTGCGCGAGCGGCCTCGGCCGTACGTCTGGCGCAGGTGCGCGATCTCGAGGAGGGTCATCGGCCGGCCTCCCAGCGGTCCCAGCGGGCACTGACGTCGGCGGGCGGCTCGACGGCGGGGGCGTCGGGCGCCAGCAGCCAGGTCGCCGCCCGGTGCGTGGGGGAGACGTCGAAGAACGGGGGCGCCTCGACGTGGTCGCGCTCGACGGCGTACGGGTTGCGCGCGGCGAACGCGTCGCCGGGCGGCGGGTCGAGCAGGCTGGGCGGGGACCCGGGGATGGTCGCGAGACGGCCGGTGTCCGCCGTGGGGAGCGAGCCCAGCAGGCCCCACGTGTAGGGGTGCTGCGGGTGGTAGAAGACCTCGCGCGTGGTGCCGAGCTCGACGATCCGCCCCGCGTACATGACGGCCACGTGGTCGGCCACGGACGCGACGACGCCCAGGTCGTGCGTCACGAACACCAGCGCGGTGCCCGTCGTGCGGCGCAGCTCGGCCAGCAGGTCGAGGATCTGCGCCTGCACGGACACGTCGAGCGCCGTCGTCGGCTCGTCGGCCAGGACGACGTCGGGGCTGTTGACGAGCGCGATCGCCAGGGCGATCCGCTGCCGCTGCCCGCCGGAGAACTGGTGCGGGTACTGCCGCATGCGGGCGGGGTCGATGCCCACGCGGTCCAGGAGCTCGGCCGCCGCGGCCCGGGCCTCGGCCCGCGAGGCGCGCGTGTGGTGGCGCAGCGGCTCCATGACCTGACGTCCGACGGGCATGGTCGGGTCCAGGCACGTCATCGGGTCCTGGAAGACCATCGAGACGTCCTTGCCGCGCACGCGGCGCAGCTCGCGCTCGCTCGCCCGGGTCAGGTCGCGGCCGCGCAGGCGCACGGCGCCCGCGTCGACGCGGCCGTTGCGGGCCAGCAGGCCGAGGATCGCGCGCGCCGTCACCGACTTGCCGGAGCCCGACTCGCCGACGACGGCGAGCACCTCGCCCGGCTGGAGCGCGAACGAGACGCCGCGCACGGCCTGGACGCGGCCGGCGTCGGTGGCGAAGGAGACGTGGAGGTCGTCGACCTCCAGGAGCGGGGGAGTCATCGGCGGGTCACCCCCCGCGGGTCGAACGCGTCGCGCAGCCCGTCGGCGAGCAGGTTGAACGCCACCATGACGGCCGAGAGCGTGATCGCGGGCACGAGGAGCTGGTGCGGCAGGAACGTCATGGTCTGGAAGCCCGTGCTCAGCAGGGTGCCGAGGGACGCGACGGGCGGGCGCAGCCCGAGCCCGATGAAGCTGAGGAACGCCTCGAAGAAGATGGCCGTGGGGATCGTGAACATGGTCTGCACGACGATCAGGCCGAGGCTGTTGGGCAGCACGTGGCGCAGCGCGAGGCGCGGGCGGCGGGCGCCGAGCACGCGCGCGGCGAGCATGAACTCCTGCTCCTTGAGGCGCAGCGCCTGGGCGCGCACCAGGCGGGCCATGGGGATCCACCCGGTCAGCGCCATCGCGAGGACGATCGAGACCATGCCGGGCGGCAGCACCAGGAGCATCAGCACGAGGACGACGAGCGTGGGGATGCCGGCCAGCACCTCGAGCACGCGCTGCATGAGCGCGTCGACGCGTGGCCCGGCCAGGCCCGAGACGAGGCCCCACGTGACCCCGACGGTGAGGTCGAGCAGGCCCGCGAAGAACGCGATGGTCAGCGAGACCCGCACGCCCAGGAGCAGGCGCGCCAGCAGGTCGCGGCCGAAGCCGTCCGTGCCCAGCAGGTGCGCGCCGCCCGGCGGCTGGTTGACGGCCGTCAGGTCCTGGGTCGTGGGGTCGACGAGGCCGAGCGTCGTCGCGCCCACGGCGACGACCGCGACGACGGCGAGGAGCACGAGCGACGCGACCGCCGTCGGGCGGCGCAGCAGGCGGCGCCAGGGGGAGACGCTGCGGACGGTCATCGGCGCGCACCTCCCAGCCGCACCCGCGGGTCCACGACGCTGTAGAGGACGTCGACGACGAAGACGACGAGCAGCAGCAGCGCCGAGTAGAGGATCGTCACGGCCATGACGGTGGGGTAGTCGTTGACGAGGATCGAGCGGACGAGCTGCTCGCCGATCCCGGGGACGCCGAAGATGTTCTCCACCACGAGCGAGCCGGTCAGCAGGGCCACGGCCATCGGGCCGAGCAGGGTCAGCATCGGGATGACGGAGTTGCGCAGGCCGTGCTTCCACGCGACCTGCCACGGGCCGAGCCCGCCGGCGCGCGCGAGGTCGACGTAGTCGGACGCGAGCACCTCGACCATCTCGGTGCGCACGAAGCGGGCGGCGTCGGCCATGGGCGCCAGCGCGAGGGCGAGCGTCGGCAGGATCGTGTGCGCGAACGAGCTCCACCCCGCGATGGGGAACCAGCCGAGCCGCACCGCGAGGACGTACTGCAGCAGGGCCGCGGCCACGAAGCTCGGCACCGAGCGCCCCAGCACGGCCGTGACGGTCGAGCCCGAGTCGAGCCACGTGTTGCGGCGCACGGCCGCGACGACGCCCAGCGCCGTCCCGGCCACCGCGCCGACGCCGATGGCCTGCAGCCCGAGCTGGAGCGACGGGCCGATGCGCCCGGCCAGGAGCGCGGTGACGGGCTGGTTGCGGAACTGGAACGAGACGCCCAGGTCGCCGCGCAGCAGGTTGAGCAGGTACAGGCCGTACTGTTCGATGAGCGGGCGGTCGAGGCCGGCGTGCGCGTTGAGGAGGGCCACCTGCTCGGGCGTGAGGTCCATGGGGTTCGCCCACGGGGATCCCGGCAGGAACCGCAGGAGGAAGAACGTCACCGTGACGATGATCCACAGCGTGACGAGCATCGAGGCGAGACGCCGCAGCGCGTACAGGGCGAGCGTCATCGTGGGGTGTCCGCGGTGAGGGTCGTCTCGGACGTGGCGTTCATCGTGGGTGTCGTCCTTGTCGTGGTGGGCGCAGCGGCCAAGGTCGTGGGATCGGGCCACTTCGACGTCCTGCGGGCCCGCCGCGGCGCCGCGGCCCCCGCCCGGGAACCGGGACGGGGGGCGCGCAGCACGCTACTGACGACGGTAGGCGTCGCGCTGCTCGCGGTCGCGCTCGCGGCGGCGGTCCTGGCGTGACCGAGGTCCACGTGGCCGGGGTCTACGCGAAGTAGGCGTTGCCGAAGAAGAACGTCGGCCCGGAGGTGCGGAACTCCACGCCCCGCAGCGACGGGGTGCGCAGCAGCGTCGAGGGCTGGAAGAAGATCGGGGTCACGCCCTGGTCGGCCAGGAGCACCTGCTGCGCGGCGAGCAGGTCGTCCCAGCGGGCCTGCGGGTCTGCGGCGTTGACGCCCTGGGCGGAGGCCAGCAGGGCGTCGAGCTCGGGGTTGGAGTAGCCGCCCCAGTTGGTGCTCTCGCCCGTGCCGAACAGGCTCAGGTGGCTCGACGGGTCGGCGAAGGTCGCGGCCCACGTCGGCAGGTAGAGGTCGAAGTCCTGGCGTGCCGTCTTGTCGAGGAAGACGCCCACCGGGTTGGTGGTGACGGTGACGGTCAGCCCCTCGAGGGCGGTCTCGAGCGCGTTCTGCAGGTACTCGGCCACGGTGGCGATGCGGTCGGCGTCGAACGTCTCGAGCGAGAGCGTCAGCCGCTCGAAGCCGTGGTCGGCGCGCACCTGCGCCCACAGCTCGGCGGCGCGGGCGACGTCGGTGCGCAGCAGGTCGCCGGCGTCGGCGGCGAAGTCCGTCCCGCCGGGGCCGGCGGCGAGGCCCGGCGGCACCAGGCCGGTGGCCGGGGTGGAGCCGTCGGCGAGCACGCGCTCCGTGAGCGCCTCGCGGTCGATGGCGAGCGAGATCGCCTCGCGGGCGCGCTGGTCGGCGAGCACGGGGTGGTCGTGGTTGTAGCCGAGGAACCCGACGGTCGCGGTGGTGTCGGCGACGAACGCCGCGCTCGTGCTGTTCGCCTGCACCTGCGGGCCGGAGATGACCACCTGGTCGACCTCGCCCGCGTTGAACAGGTTGACGGCCGTGGTGGTCTCGCGGATCACGCGGACGTCGACCCGGTCGAGCGCGACCGAGGCCGCGTCCCAGTAGTGCTGGTTGCGGACGTACGCCCAGTCGCCGCCGATGCCGGCGCCCGCGAAGCCCTCGAGGGCGAACGGGCCGTTGAACAGCACGTGCTCCGACGTCGTCGCGAAGGCGTCGCCCTGCGCGGTGACGAAGTGCTCGGGCACCGGGAAGAACACGGGCGTGGCCAGCAGCGAGGGGAAGAAGGTGGCCGGGGCGCGCAGGGTCACCTGGAGCGTCAGGTCGTCGAGCGCCGTGACGCCCAGCGTGGACGGTTCGGCGTCGCCCGCGATGATCTCGTCCGCGCCGCGCACGAACCCGAGCGTGCGCTGGTGCTCGGCGGCGTTGGGCAGGCCGACGGCCCGCCGCCACGCGAAGACGTAGTCGTGCGCGGTCACCGGGGTGCCGTCCGACCAGCGCGCCTGCGGGTTGAGGCGGATGGTGTAGACGAGCCCGTCCTCGCTGACCTCGGGGAGCGCCGCGGCCCCGGCCGGGACCGGCTGGTTCTGCGCGTCGAGGCGGTAGAGGCCCTCGAAGAAGTTGTGCATCGCGTTGGCCGAGTTCTGGTCCACGCCCTGGGCGGGGTCGATGGAGTTCAGGTCCTGGAACACGACGACGGAGGCGGTGGTGCGGGCCACGCCGTCGGCGGCCCGGTCCGTGACGCCGCCCGTGGTGCACGCCGCGAGGACCATGCCCGTCACGATCGTCACGGCGACGGTCGACAGCGTCCTCAGGCGTCTCATGGCACGTCCTCTGCTCGGGTGGGCTCTGCTCGGGTGGGCCGCCCGGTCGGGCGTGCTCAAACCATAGACAGACGGGATGCCACCGATAGAGGTCGTGCATGTATTGATTGGCCGGATGGCTCGTTGCGCACGGGCTCACCCCTGGAGCTGGTCGGGCGCCCGCCTCGGCGCCTGGGCCGCCGTCGCCGGGGGACGACGCGCGAGTCGGCGCATCCCCGCCCAGACTGAAGGGGACCGCACGCTCGTCCAGCAGAACCGGAGACACCACCATGGCGCTGCCCCGCTACACCGTCCCGTCCCTGACGAAGGAGAACGGGGCGAAGGTCGCGAAGATCCTCCAGGAGCGGCTGCACTCCCTCAACGACCTCCAGCTCACGCTCAAGCACATCCACTGGAACGTCGTCGGGCCCCACTTCATCGCGGTGCACGAGATGCTCGACCCGCAGGTGGACGCCGTGCGTCTCATGGCGGACGCCGTCGCCGAGCGCATCGCGACCCTGGGCGTCGCGCCGGTCGGCACGCCGGGTGCGCTGGTCGCGGCCCGGTCGTGGGACGACTACCACCTCGGGCGCGCGACGGCGATCGAGCACCTGGGGGCGCTCGACGAGGTGTACGAGGGCGTCATCACGTCGCACCGCAAGGCCGCGGCCGACACCGAGGAGCTCGACGCCGTCACGAACGACCTGCTCATCGGCCACCTGCACGACCTCGAGCTCTTCCACTGGTTCGTGCGCGCGCACCTCGAGAGCACCGGCGGGGCGCTGGCGACCGAGGGCGCGAAGACGGAGCTCGAGGCCGCGCGCGAGGCCCACAAGGCGAAGTAGCCCTGCCGGCGGGCACCGCCGGTGAGTCGCTGCCCCCGCACGCCTGGCGTGTTCCTACCATGACGCCATGGCGGTGAGCAGAACCCGGCAGGCCCGCGCCTCGCGGCGGCGCCGTCGACGGCTCGGGAAGGTCGTCAACGACCTCACCGACGTGCAGTGGGCCGCGATCCAGGCCGCCTGGGGCGGCTGCGCCTACTGCGGCGCGCCCGGCGGGCGGCCGCAGCGCGACTGCGTGCTGCCCGTCTCGCGCGGCGGGCGGTACACGCTCGACAACGTCGTGCCCGCGTGCGCCTCGTGCAACGCGAGCAAGTGCAACGACGAGGTGACGGCGTGGCTGCGCCGCAAGAAGCTCGACGAGCGCGCGTTCCTCGAGCGGTTCGTCGCCGTGCAGGCCGACCTCCGGGCGACGCTCGGCGCGGTCGCCTGAGCCGCAGGACGCCCTGCCGGACCGCGTCCGGCACCGCGGGGTGCCGCGCCGGACGTCAGAGCGCGGCGAGCGCGGCGCCCAGGCGGGTCCGTGCGTCCTCGGCGACGAGCGCGAGGGCCTCGCTGTCGCCGGCCAGGCCGACCATGGCGTCGGGGTCGAAGGCCTCGACCACCGTCACGTCGTCGGCCGCGCGGACCACGACGTTGCACGGCAGGACGGCCGCGATCGACGGGTCGATCGTCAGGGCCCGGTAGGCGAGCTGCGGGCGGCAGGCGCCGAGGATGACCTGCGGCACGACGTCGACGTCGAGCTTCTTCTTGAGCGTGGCCTGCAGGTCGATCTCGGTGAGGACGCCGAAGCCCTGCTCGGCGAGGGCGGCCCGGACGGCCTCGACGGTCTCCGCGAAGGGGCGGGCGACGGTGGTGCTGAGCGTGTACGCGGTCATGGGCCCCACCGTAGGGCCTGCGCGCCGGCGGCCCGCGCGGCGCCGGTCAGCGCCCGGGCCGCACCATCCACGCGTCCGGGTCCTCGAGGCGGGCCCAGCCGTGCTGCGGGTAGATGCCCGCGGCGTCGTCGGAGGCTTTCAGCAGGATGCGCCGCAGGCCGAGCGGCTCGAGGTCGGCGAGGACCGCGTCGACGAGCGCGTGCGCGATCCCGCGGCCCCGGTGGGCCGGGTCGACGACGACGTCGGCGAGCCACCCGAACGTCACGCCGTCGGTGACGATGCGGGCGAACGCGACCTGGTTGCCCGACGAGCGACGGCACGGGGACAGTGCATCACGCGGCCGGGCCGGGCCGGTAGGGCACTGCCCGGCCCGGCGCGCGCGACGTCAGCGCTCGGGCAGCGTCCGCTCCGGCGCGGGCCGCCGTGCGTCCGCGCCCACGGGCTCGGGGTGCGGCGTCGAGCCGGCAGGCCCGGCAGGCAGCACGCAGGCGTCGCCCTCGCAGGCGACGCCGTCGGCCCCGAACACCGTCAGGCCGGTCACGCGACGTCCGCCTGCTCGGCGCGGGCCATCTCCAGCACCTGCGCGAAGAGCGCCGGCTCCTGCGCGCCCGAGATCCCGTACCTGCCGTCGACGACGTAGAACGGCACGCCGTGGATGCCGAGGGCCGCCGCCTCCGCGACGTCCTCCTTGACGGCCGCCGCGTACGTGCCGGCCTCGAGCGCCGCGACGACGTCGTCACGGTCGAGGCCCAGGCCCGCGGCCAGGTCCGCGAGGTCGGCGACGCGGCCCACGTGGCCGCCGTCGACGAAGTACGCGCGCAGCAGCGCCTCCTTCGTCTCGGCCTGGCGGCCATGAGCCTTCGCATAGTGCAGCAGCTCGTGCGCCTTGACCGTGTTGGTCTGGTGCATGTGGTCGTAGTCGTAGTCGAGCCCCACGGACGCCGCGACGCCCGTGACGCGGTCGATCATCTGCTCGACCTGCGGCATCGACAGCCCCTTGCGCTCCGCGAGGTACTGCGCGGGCGTGCCGTCGTAGTCGACGGGGGTGTCGGGGGACAGCTCGAAGGAGTGGTAGATGACGTCGACGTCGATGCCGGTCGTGGCGACAGCCTGCTCGAAGCGGCGCTTGCCGATATAGCACCAAGGACACTGGACGTCGGACCACACGTCGACGCGCACGGGTTCGCTCATGCCCCGGTCAACCGTGCGGACGCCCGTCCTGTTCCGGACGGGTGCGGGCGTGCGCTGCGCGGACGGCGCACGCCCGCGCGTCAGTCGTCCCCGTCACCCTCGCCGGCGCCCGCTCCGGGGCCGGCTCCCGGGCCGGGGTCCGGGACCGGGTCGACCGCCGGCGGCGTCGGGGTGGGCGCCGGCGCCGGGGGCGGCGAGACCTGCGGCGCGTCCTGCGGGTCCGCCGGCGGGCTCGTGGGCTGGTCGACCCGGTCCGTCGTCCTGTCGTCCGTGACGCGCGGTGCCGGCGTGCCCACGAGCGCCGGGTCCGGTGCCGGGAAGGCGAGCTGCGGCAGGTCGGCGTGGGCGCGGTCCATGAAGTCCGCCCACATGGGCGCGGCGAGCGTCGAGCCGAACAGCGTGCGGATGAACCGGCCGTTGAAGGTGATGTTGAAGTTGGTGGTCTCGCCCGAGGCCTCGCCCACCCACGCCGCCGTCGACAGCTGCGGGGTGAAGCCGACGAACCACGTCTGCGACGAGCCCTGGTTGGTGCCGGTCTTGCCGGCGGACACGCGGCCGCCGGAGAGCTGGCTGCGGCGTCCGGTGCCGTCGGTCATGACGTTCTGGAGCGAGTACGTGACGGTCGCCGCGACGTTGGCCGGCAGGGCGTCCGGGGTGCAGCTGGCGCGCGGCACCGCCAGGTCGCGGCCGTCGGCGCCGATCACGCGCGTGATCGCGACCGGGTCGCAGTAGGTGCCGTTGCTGGCCAGGGTCGCGTACGCGGCCGCGAGCTGGAGCGGCGACGTCGTCTGGGTGCCCAGGATCATCGCGGGCGTGATGAGCACGTCGTCCGGCGTCGGGTCGAAGAGCGTGACGACGGTGCCGCCCGGACCCGGACGCGTCGTCGGGCGGAAGCCCATGTCCCACGCCGTGTCCCGCAGCGTGCACAGGTCCACCTGCGTCGACATGTCCGTGAAGGCGGTGTTGACGGAGTCGGACATCGCCCGCTGCACCGAGATCCTGCCGCCCAGGTTGCCCTCGACGTTGCGCGGCGACCACGACGGCCCGCCGAACCGGGTGCACGAGGCGTTCCAGGCCGACTGCGGCCGCGACACGCGGTTGGCGTTCACGGTCTCGTTCAGGGTGCGGCCCGCGAGGAGCCAGTCGGCCAGCTGGAACGGCTTGAACGTCGATCCCGGCTGGAAGCCGCGCGACGCGCCGTGCGACGGGCCGGCGGAGAAGTTGATCGCCGTCGTGCCCGGGGCGGGGTTGCGGCTGGCGTCGAACGGGGTGTTCTGCGCCATCGCGAGGATCTTGCCCGTGCCCGGCTCGACGGCGGCGATCGCGGCCTCGAGGCCGGCGGTGTTGCCGCCCGGGACGTGGGAGGCGACCTCCTCGGCGGCCGCCGCCTGGAGGTCCATGTCGAGCGTCGTGTGGATGCGCAGGCCGCCGCGGTGCAGCAGGTCGAGGCGCTCCGCCTCGGTCTCGCCGAACTCGGGGCTCGTGCGGATCACGTTGATGACGTAGTCGCAGAAGAACGCGGCGTCGCCCGCGGCCTGGCAGCCCGTGGGCACCGGGGTGATGTCGAGCGTGTCCTCGACGGGCGTCGCGCGCGCCTCCTCCCACTGCTCGGTGGTGAGCTTGCCGAGCGTCCACATGCGGTGCAGCACGAGGTTGCGGCGCTGCTCCGAGAGGCGCGGGTTGACGGTCGGGTCGAACCGGCTGGGCGCGTTGGTGATCCCGGCGATCGTCGCTGCCTCGACCGGGGTGAGGTCGCTGGCCGGCTTGTTGAAGAAGAAGCGTGCGGCGGTCTCGACGCCGAAGATGTTCTGCCGGCCGAACTGGGCCAGGTTGAGGTAGCCCTGGAGGATCTCCTCCTTGGTCATCTGCTGCTCGAGCGCCATCGCGAGCTGGGCCTCGCGCGCCTTGCGGGCCATGCTCTGGTCGCGGGCCTCGATGACGCCGAACCGGTCGTCCGCGTGGTACGCCGCGTCGATCAGCACGTTCTTGACGTACTGCTGCGTGATGGTGGAGGCGCCCTGCGTCGGGCCGTCCTGGAGGTTGTTGACGAAGGCGCGCACCATGCCGCGCACGTCGATGCCGGAGTGCTCGAAGAACCGCTCGTCCTCGATGGCGACGACGGCGTCGATCATGTACTGCGAGATCTGGTCGAGCGGGACGACGATCCGGTTCTGCGCGTAGAACGTGGCGAGGTGCTCGCCGTTGGCCGCGTACACCGTCGACGCCTGGGACAGCGCGCGACGCTGGAGCTCGGTGGGCACGTCGTCGAGGACCGCGCGCGTGTGCACGGCCGTCGTGTGCACGCCGGCTGCGACCGGGATCGCGAACCCGGCCGCGAGGATGCCGCCCGCACCCGCGACGAGCACGAAGGCGAGCAGGAGCGCGACCAGCTGGTACGGCGAGATCCTCCGGGTCAGGCGCCGGTTCCGGGGGGTGGACGCGGGGTCCTGCGAGGTCGCCATGCCCGCCACGGTAGGGGGGCCGCAGGGCCGTCCGGCCGTGGGGTCGCAGATCGACCGCGACCGGGGCGCGGCAGCCCGTCAGAGGCGCACCGGCTCGCCGGGGAGCGCCGGCAGGAGGACGTCCGTGAGGCCCGCGGTCGCGAACGCGGCGCGCAGGCGTGCGCCGTCCTCGGTGAAGTGCGCCCAGCCGTCCGTGTGGACCGGCAGCGTGCGCGGCCTGCCCAGCCGCCGCACCGCCTCCGCCGCGGCGTCGCTCGTCAGCGTCAGGACGTCGTCGACCAGCGGGGTGCGCGCGGCGCCGGCGAACAGCACGGCGACGTCGACGGCCGGGAACCGGGCCGCGACCTCGTCGACGACCCGCAGCGACGCGTTGTCGCCGCTCACGTAGATCGTCGGTGCGCCGTCCGCCGTCAGGACGAACCCGGTGACCGGCCCGGTCAGGTGCTCGGTGCCGTCCGGGCCGTGCTGCGCCGGGACGGCCGTCACGGTCACCGCGCCGACGGTCGCCGTCTCCCAGGACGGCAGCGCCCGCGCCGTCCCACCGAGCCGCTCCGCCGCGAGCCCCGTCGTCAGTGTGAGGGGCGCCGTGGCGAGGTACGCGCGCCCCGCGTGGTCGAGGTTGTCGGCGTGCTGGTCGTGCGAGAGCAGCACGGCGTCCACGGGCCCGACCCGCTCGGCCGACCACGTGGGGCCGGTCAGCTTGCGCAGCGAGCGCGACCCGACCGGGTACTCCTGCGGCGCGTCGAACGTGGGGTCCACGAGGAACCGGGTGCCTGCCAGCTCGATGACGACGGTCGGGCCGTCCAGCGGGGTCAGTGAGGTCATGCACCGAGTCTCTCCCGCGCACCCCGCGACAGTGCGCGCTGTGCCGTGCGAGCCCGTCGCCTACGGTCGCGGCATGGTGAACCAGGTCCCCGCGATCCCCTTCGTCGACGCCGTCCAGCGGCTCCTGGCGTCGCTCGGCGACCCCGTCGACCGCGACGAGCTCGTCGCGCTGAGCGGCGTCGGGCTGTGCTTCCCGTGGGGCGCGGGCGCGCCGTGCGACGACGTCGCCGTCGTGCCCGAGATCGTGTCGCGCGTCCTGGGCACGCTCGGGTACCGGAGCGACTTCTTCACCGTGGGGCGCCTGCCGGACTGGTCCCCGCCCGGCGAGCGCGCCGACGTCCCTGCAAGCCGCGCGCTCCCGCGCGCGTCCTGGCTCGGCGCGATCGAGAGGTCGCTCGACGCCGGTCACCCCGTCGTCGCGTCCGGGCTCCTCGAGCCCGGGCCGTCCACGTGTCTCGTCGTCGGGTCCGACGACGACGGGCTGCTCGTCGAGGGACCCGACGGCGAGGGGCCCGACGGCGAGGTGCACCACGTCGCCGACTGGGCCGAGCGGTGCACGGGGCTCCTCGTCGCCGGGGAGCGCACCGGCGAGCGGCCCGCGGGCGCCGACGCCTACCGGTGCATCACCCGGTGGGCGCACGCGTTCCGCAACACCGAGGGTCGCACCCTGGGCGAGGGGGCCGGCCTCAACTGGTCCGCCTACCCGCGCATGGTCGCGTGGCTGCTCGACGACGCCGCGTGGGCCACCGGCGCCCAGGTCGCCGCGAACCAGGAGTGGCTGTGGGCGCGCGGCCTGGACCGCCTGGAGGCGTACCGCGCGTCGCTGCGGTCCGCGCTGCGCCGGCTGGACGCGGAGCACCCCGGCCTGGTGAGCCCACCGGCGCTCCGGGAGCTCGACGCGCTCCTCGGCCAGGTCGCGCGGGCTCGCGCTGCGGGCCTCCCGGCGGGTGACCGTGCCGCGCGCGAGCGCCTGGCCGTCGTCGTCGGCGAGCTCAGGGACCGGGACGCCTCGCTGCAGTGGGCGCTCTTCATGCCCGGCTTCGTGCGGGCGCAGACGCGAGGCTTCACCGTCGAGCAGCACGAGTACCGCGCTCTGCCCGAGATGCGGTTCGTCGGCGTGCCGCTGGTGCCGGGCGAGGCGGAGCCGGCGCCCGAGCGGCGTCGCGCGCTGCTGGCGCCGCTCGACGGCCTGCCCGCCTCCGGCTCCGGCGTCGACCACGACCTGCTGCTGTCCCACCACGGCGGTGCCGGCGTCGACGAGGTCCCGGAGCCGCAGCGGCTCCTGGGCCGGTTCTACGCGGCCGGGACGCCCGTGCCGTCCGGCTTCACGCACCTGGACCTCGTCATCGACGACGACGGGGTGCCCGGCCCGCCGTACCTGTCGAGCGTCGCGTACGCGACCTTCGCCGGGCCGGACGCCGTCGTCCACGCCTCCGACGGCTGGGACGTGGACGCGCTCTACGACACCACGCGCAACCTCGCCCTCGGCGACGCCGTGATGATCCCGTACCCGGAGAAGTACTGGACCGCCGAGGTGTACCTCGACGACACGGGCGACGACGAGCGGTGGGGCTACCTCTTCTCGGTCGCCGCGCTCCAGGCGAACCGGGACGTCTAGTCTCGGTCGTCCATGTCGCCCGTCGCGGGGACGCCCTCGGCCAGGCCGTACTGCAGCCAGACGATGCCCTTCTCGCTCGCGGCGGGCGGGCGGAGCAGGGTGAGGTTGGTGGGCACCGCCCCGCCGTCGAACACCTTCTTGCCCTGACCGAGCACGATGGGGTGGACCCACAGGTCGAGCACGTCGAAGAGCTGGTACCGCAGCAGCGACTGGACGAGGTTGAGCGACCCGACCACCTTGGTCTTGCGGTGCTTCTCGCGCAGCTCGCGCACGGCGGCGGCGAGGTCCGGGCCGAGCCTGACCGAGCCGTCCCAGTCCAGGGTCGGGCGCCCGCGCGAGGCGACGTACTTCGGGACCGCGTTGAACAGCCGCGCGATCTCCGACGCCTCGTGGCCCTCGTACCGCGGCCAGTACGCGGCGAAGATCTCGTAGGTGCGCCGGCCCAGCAGCAGGGCTTCGGTGCCCTCGTAGGCGGACGCGACCCAGTCGTCGGCGACGTCGCCGACCAGCGGCGCCTGCCAGCCGCCGAACTCGAATCCCAGCGGGTCCTCCTCGGGCCCGCCGGGCGCCTGCGCCACCAGGTCGAGGGTGGCGAAGAGCTCGATGTCGATGGTGCCCATGGGGCGTCCTCCTGTCGGTCCCGGGCGTGTCGTGGGATAGGACGCCGCGGCCGGGCGGGAGTCATCGACGGGCCGCTACGCCTCGCCCGCGAGCAGCGTGAGCGTGTCCAGCACCTCGGTGTCCCCGGCTGCCGCCGCGTCGACGACCTTCCGGGCGAGGTCGCGCAGCTTGACGTTCGTCCGCATCGACGTCTCGCGCAGCAGGTCGAACGCCTCGCCGGGCGTCGACCCGGTGTGGTGCACGAGCACCCCCGTCGCCTGGTCGATGACGGCGCGGTGCGCATCGGCGGCCCGGATCTGCCGGGTCGCCTCGTCCGCGGCGAACCGCTGCACGGACCCGGTCACGTCCACGAAGTGGCCGGTGATGTCGACGACGGACCCGTCGTCGGAGAGGTGGGCCTCGCCGATCGTCCCGAGCACCCGCTCGGCACCGGTGGCGTCGAGGATGCGGTGCACCGACCCGAACGTGCCGCCGTGCAGGCTCGTGCTCGCCAGCGCTCCGGCCACACGTTCGCGGTCCTCCGGATGCTTGTGGGCGAGGATCATCGCCGTCGTCGGCACCACCTCGCCGGGTTCGAACCCGTGCATCCGGAACACCTCGTCGGACCACCACCAGGAGTCCGACCCGACGTCGTACCGGAACTCGCCCGTCCGGTAGGCAAGCCCTCCCGTGAGGGCACCGTGCAGCTCGTGCGGCGTGCTCGCCATGGAACCCGTCCTTTCCACGCGTGCGGTGGGGCCGGGGCCTGACCCTGTCAACGAACCTAGGCACAGGGGTGTGCGGATGGCAACAGAATGTTAGAAAACAGGCCGCCCGCCGGTGACTCCGAGCACGGTCCCGGAGACGTAGCTCGCGTCGCGCTCGGACGCGAGGAACACGATCGCGGGCGCCACCTCGGCGGGCTGGCCGGCGCGCCCCAGCGGCACGTTCGCGCCGAACTCGGTCAGGTGCTCCGCGTCCTGCGTCGCCGGCTGGAGCGGTGTCCAGACGGGGCCCGGCGCGACGGCGTTCACGCGGATGCCGCGCGCGCCGAGCTCGCCCGCGAGGTTGACGGTGACGTTGTTGATCGCCGCCTTCGTCGAGGCGTAGTCGACCAGCGTGCCCGACGGCTCGTACGCCTGGATCGAGGAGATGTTGACGATGGCGCCGCCGCGCGGCAGGTGGCGCAGCGCGCCCTGGGTCACCCAGAGCAGCGCGTACAGGTTCGTGCGGATGACCCGGTCGACGTCCGCGCTGTCCAGCGTGTCGATCGAGGTGCCGCGGGCCATCTGGTAGCCGGCGTTGTTGACGAGGACGTCGAGGCCGCCGAGCGCGTCGGCTGCCTGCTGCGCCAGGCCGCGGGCGAAGGACTCGTCGGTGAGGTCGCCGGGCAGCAGGCACGCGGTGCGCCCGGCCTCGCGCACCCACCGGGCGGTCTCCTCGGCATCCTCCTGCTCCACGGCGAGGTAGCCGATCGCGACGTCGGCGCCCTCGCGCGCGAACGCGATCGCGGCGGCGCGGCCGATGCCGGAGTCGCCGCCCGTGATGAGGGCACGCCGCCCGGACAGGCGGCCGGATCCCTGGTAGCTCGCCTCGCCGTGGTCCGGCGTCGGGTCCATGGCGCCGGTCAGGCCCGGCGGCTCCTGCTGCTGCGGCGGGAACTGGTCGTGGTGTGCCATCGTGCGCTCCTCAGGACGCGCGCCGGCGCCGCGCGAGCAGGGCCGCGTCGTGGCGGGCCACCTCGTGCACCGCGCCGAGGGCTTCCTCGACGTCGGCGCGCTCCGCCGTCGGCGGGACGAGGCGGGCGAGCACCTGGCCCGCGGCCTCGGCGGACGTGACGCCCGCGCGGCGCGCGGCGTCGTGCAGCAGCCGGGAGGCCTCGTCGTCGTCGACGCCGCCGACCACCATGAGCGCGCCGAGCGCGCGCTCGACGTGGGCGCGCTCCACCATGGCGCGCGAGACGACGCCGGACCGTTCGCGGGCGAGCGCCTCGTGCTGGGCGGGGGTGACGTCGACGACGGCGCCCTCGACGGCGTCGCCGGAGCGTGCCCGGCGGGTGCTCACGACGACGAGCGTGTGCGTGCGGCCGCTGCCGTCGACGACGCGGTGCGCGGCCGCGAAGGGCCGTCCCCGCCGGGCGGAGTCGACGACGGCGGAGGCGACCCGCTCCTGGTCGTCGGGGTGCAGGGCGCTGTGCAGCGACGCGAGCGTGGGCCCGCCGGCGCGCCGGCCGTGCATGATCTCGACCTCGGGCGACCAGGTGCACCGGCCCGAGCCGAGGTCGACGTGGATGCGACCGACGAGCAGCGGCACTCCTGCACCCAGGACCCGGGCGACGTCCTCGGCGCCCACGGGGTGGGGTACGGTCTCGTGCCGGCGGTCAGGAAAGGACGAGGGCATCGTGGCCTCCAGGGTTCGTCCTCGGGTGCCTGGTCCCGACGCCTCACCGTCGAACCTACCCCTCGACTCCGGTGCTGTCGTGCGGTGCGCCGACGGGCTTGGACTCCGGCGACCCCCGTTCGCGCAGGTAGACCGTGAGAATCACCATGGCCAGGACGGCCAGGAACTCGGACTGCCAGTTCTGCAGCGTGCGGTCCCAGAAGTCGGGCAGGCGGACGTACTCGGCCCACGACACCGGGTCCTGGCCGTCGCGCACCTGCTCCTGGGAGTAGGCCACGGCCCCGGCCACGGACTGCCCGGCCCAGCTCAGCAGGAACACCGTGCCCATGGCGAGGCCCAGCGAGTGCGCGTACAGCGTGCGGCGCCAGCCGCGCGCCCGGGCCGCGCGCGGGGCGGCCGGGCCGGCGTGCACCCCCATCTGCTGCTGGGCGTCCGACTCGCGGCCTGCGCGACCCAGCGGCTTCGACTCGGGCGAGCCGCGCTGCACGAGCCACACGGTGGCCAGGATGAACAGCAGGAACTGGAGGAACTCGGACTGCCAGTTCTCCAGGACGTCGACGCCGAACGCGCTCGACGTCACGTACCGTCCCAGGCTCACGGGCGCGACCCCCGCGTCCACCTGCTCGCGGTTGAAGCGGGCGCAGCCGGCCAGGGCCTGCCCGAGCAGCGAGCCCAGGAACAGCGCGGCGAACATCAGCGACAGGGCGTTCTCGCGGAGGGTGGTGCGCCATCCGCGGCGCGGCACGGGGGCGCTCATCGGCCCGCCAGCGCCCACGCGTACACCCAGACCAGGCCGACCGCGATCCCCGCGAGCGTGGCGAGGTAGATCGTCCTCGTGGCCTTCATGCCGCACCTCCTGCGTAGACGGCCCGGTTCCCGTGGGTGTCGCGGCCGCGTTGCGAGTCCCGGTCGCCCCGGCCAGGCTGGGTGGATCGAGCCGGACGGACCGTCAGGTCGTGGCGACCCCGGTCGGCCTTCGAGAAGGAGGAGCCATGGCGCTCATCCTGTGGATCATCGCGGTCATCCTGGTCGTCGCTGGCATCGTCGCCCTGTTCCGACGCGAGTGGCTGTGGGGTGCGGTCCTCGTCATCGTCGGGCTCCTCGTCGGGCCGGGCGGGGTGAGCATCTTCACCTGATCCCCGCCGTGGCTCCGGGGTGGCTCCGGGCCGCGGCCTGACCCTTCCCCGACGCTAGGCACACCCTGCGGGCGCTCGCAACGCGCGAGCGCCCCCGACCCAGGAGGGCACCATGCCCGATCTCGACACGCCCGATGTCAACGAACCCCGACCGGGGACCACGCACGCCGCCTACGGCGCCGGGAACCCGCGCCTGATGCTCGGCAACGACGGCTGGATGTGGGAAGGCGAGCGGCAGCGGTTCTTCCCGATCACCCGCGAGGTCACCACGATCGGCTCCGCCCCCGACGCCGACCTGCGCCTCGAGGGCATCGCCGCGGCCCACGCGGAGATCCGCCACGACGAGCGGGACGACTACGTGCTGCACCTGAACCACCCGGGGACGGCGCCCACGGCCGCGGGCGGCCACAACGTCGACACGCCCGGCGACCAGCCCCTGCACGCGGGCGCCACGTTCACCGTGGGGGAGTGGACGCTGACGTTCGAGCGCGACGAGTTCGCCGACCACGGCCGCCCCTTCGGGGGGCGCGAGGGCGGCGAGGGCTCGGACCAGCCGCCCCAGCCGGCCCGCCCCGACTACCGCCACGCCCACGAGGCGACAGCCGGGCAGGAGGCGGCGGACGACGCGAACGTCGACCGCCCGCAGGGCGACCTCGCGAAGGACGAGCAGGCCGTCGGAGAGTGATACGTGGCAGCGCTAGGCATCGATACCTTGTGGTGCTAGGGTTCAAACCCCTAGCACTTCGAGGTATCGGAGCACGCGCGTGCACATCGACAAGGACCTGGTCGCGGCCTCCGCGACCCCGCTGGTCCTCGGCATCCTCGCCGACGGCGACCTCCACGGGTACGCCATCCTCAAGCGGGTCGGCGAGCTGTCCGGGGGCCGCATGCAGTGGACGGACGGCATGCTCTACCCGCTGCTGCACCGCCTGGAGCGCAACGGATGGGTCTCGGCCGAGTGGGGCGTCTCGGACGCGGGCCGCAAGCGCAAGCACTACGCGCTGACGTCCGCCGGCCGCGAGGCCCTGGGCGAGCGGCAGGCGCAGTGGGACGTCGTCGCCGACGCGCTCAAGCAGGTGTGGAACGCCCTCCAGGCGCCCACGGCGACGGAGGCATGGGCATGAGCGAGCAGTTCTCGATCGACGCCCGCGCCGGCCTCGAGTCGCAGATCGACCAGTGGCGCGCCTGGGTGCTGCGGCGCAAGGCCATCACGCCCGACGACGCCGAGGAGCTCGAGGACAACCTCCGCGGCCAGGTCGCCGACCTGCGCGCCGGCGGCCTCGACGACGACGAGGCGTTCCTCGTCGCGGTCAAGCGCATGGGCAACCTCGACGACGTCTCGCGCGAGTTCGCCCGCGAGCACTCCGAGCGGCTGTGGAAGCAGCTCGTGCTCGTGCCGGACGCCCCCGAGGAGGGCGGCCGCTGGCGCGACCTCGGCGTGCTCGTCGCGCTCGCCGTCGGCGCGGGCATCGTCGTCAAGGTGCTGCTGGGCCTGCACGACGACGCCGTGCTCGGGCTCAACGCGGCGCTCGCGGTGCTGCCGTTCCTCGCCGCGTACTTCGCCTGGTCGCGCCGCCTGCCGGCCCGCGTCGCGGGGGTGCTCGTCGCGGTCGCCGCGGCGGTCGGGCTGGCCGTGAACCTCTACCCGCTCGCGACCGAGACCGGCGGCACGGGGATGACCTTCACCCTCGCCGCCACCCACCTGCCCGTGCTGCTGTGGCTGCTGCTCGGCGTCGCGTACACCGGGGGAGCGTGGCGCGACCACGCCCGCCGCATGGACTTCGTCCGGTTCACCGGCGAGCTCCTCATCTACTTTGCGCTCATCTCGCTCGGCGGCGGGCTGCTCGTGGGCCTGACGTTCGCCACGTTCGGCATCGTCGACATCGAGATCGAGCCGTTCGTCGAGAGCTGGCTCATGCCCTTCGCCGTGCCCGGCGCGTTCCTCGTGGCGGCCTGGCTCGTCGAGGCCAAGAAGAACGTGGTCGAGAACATGGCGCCCGTGCTCACGCGGGTCTTCACACCGCTGACGCTCGTGCTGCTGGTCGCCGCGTTCTTCGCGCTCCTCACCGGTGGGCCCCTCACGGCCGTCGACCGCAACCTGCTCATCCTCATGGACGCGATCCTGCTGCTGGTGCTCGCGCTGCTGCTCTACTCGATCAGCGCGCGCGACCCGCTCGCGCCCGGCAAGCCGTTCGACTGGCTCCAGCTCGCGCTCGTGGTGGCCGCGTTCGCGGTCAACGTCGTCGCGCTCACCGCGATGGTCAGCCGTATCGCCGACGCCGGCTGGACGGCCAACAAGACGGCCGCGCTCGGCCTCAACGTCGTGCTGTTCGTGCACCTCGTGGGCACCGGCTGGCTGCTGTGGCAGTTCCTGCGGCGCCGCGGCACGTTCGACGCCGTCGAACGCTGGCAGACCCGCTACCTGCCGGTCTACGCCGCGTGGGCGGCCGTCGTGGTGCTCGCGTTCCCGCCGCTGTTCTCGTTCGCGTGACCGACGTCTTCGCGTGACCGACGTCCGGCGGCCGGGCCTGCGACAGGCTCAGCCGCCGGACGCGTAGGCGAGGGTCGCCGGCGCGCCGACGAACCGGCCGTAGCGCTCCGCCTCCGCCTCGAGGGCGGCGCGCACCCGGCGCGTCGGCCGTCCCGGAGCCGTCACCGCGACCGTCACGCCCTTCGCCGTCTCGGCGCGGGTCCACGACCCGGCCAGCGCGCCGTCGAGAAGCACGAGCCCCTGGGCTCGCAGCACGGCGTCGGTGCCCTGCGCGCCCCAGTCACCGGGGTCGCGACGGTAGCTGATGAGCTCGTCGTAGTTGGCGAGCAGCATCGCGGCGGGCACGTCGTCCGCGGCCGGTTCGCCGTCGTCGAGCGTGAACAGGTCGACGCCGGCGAGCGTGACCGGGCGCAGCCCTGCCTGCGCGAAGGCGCGGCGTGCGACGGTGATCGGCAGCGACGCCCACCACGCCAGGTCCTCGGGGCGTGCCGGGCCGTGCCCGCGCACGTACGTGGTCGCGAGCCGTGCGAGGCGCTCGTCGGGCGTGCGCGAGGACGGCGGAAGGTCCAGCGGCCGGTAGGTGTGCTGCTTGCCGCGCATCGGCCCGGAGCCGACGGCTCCGCGCAGCTCGGCCTCCAGCAGCACGAAGGCGAGCGGCACGGAGGTCCACGCCCCGCCCGGCCCGGCGAGTCCGGCCTCGACCAGGCGGGCCGTCACCTCCGCCCGGGTCACCGGACCCTCCGCACGGACGGCGGCGACGGCGACGTCGGCCGCCGCATGACGCTCTGCCGGGGTGAGCCCCGAGGGGTTGGCGCCGGTGTCCATCGTGCGGCGCACACGCTCGGCGGTGAGCGCGAGGAGGTCGGGCAGGTCCGTGGCGAGGACGTGGTGCCACGTCGGGCGCAGCACGTGCGTGCGCACGAACGCCCCGGCGTCGAACTCCGCGGCGAGCTCCGCGCGCGTCCGCCCGGTGCGTCCGGACAGCGCCCACAGCGCCATGTCGTGCAGCTGAGACTGCACGGCGCCGAGGTGCCCGACCGCGGCCGCGCCGTCGGGCAGCGGGTCGCCGGCCAGGCGCTGCGCCCGCAGCCGGTACGCGACCAGGGAGGACTTCACGGGTCGACCCTGCCACGAGCCACCGTCAGGCGAGGGAGACCAGCTCCCGGTAGCCCTCGTTCCAGAGGTCCTCGTCGCCGTCGGGGAGCAGCAGCACGCGCTCCGGGTTGAGCGCGTCGACCGCGCCGTCGTCGTGCGTGACCATGACGATCGCGCCCTCGTAGGTGTGCAGCGCGCCCAGGATCTCGGCGCGCGACGCCGGGTCGAGGTTGTTGGTCGGCTCGTCGAGCAGCAGCACGTTCGCCGACGACACCACGAGGGTGGCCAGCGCGAGGCGCGTCTTCTCGCCGCCCGAGAGCACGTGCGTGGGCTTGTCGGCGTCGTCGCCCGAGAACAGGAACGAGCCGAGGACGGAGCGCACCTCGGTGTCCGTGAGGTCCGGGGCCGCGTGGCGCAGGTTCTCGACGACGGTGACGTCCATGTCGAGCATGTCGTGCTCCTGGGCGTAGTAGCCCAGCTTGAGCCCGTGCCCGGGCAGCACCTCGCCCGTGTCGGGCTGCTCGACGCCCGCCAGCAGGCGCAGCATCGTCGTCTTGCCCGCGCCGTTGAGGCCCAGGATGACGACGCGCGAGCCGCGGTCGATCGCCAGGTCCACGCCCGTGAACACCTCGAGCGAGCCGTACGACTTCGACAGGTCCTTGCCCGTGAGCGGCGTCTTGCCCGACGGCGCCGGCTTCGGGAAGCGCAGCTTCGCCACCCGGTCCGCCTGACGCACGCCCTCCAGGCCGCCCATCATGGTCTCGGCGCGACGGATCATGTTCTGCGCCGCGACCGCCTTGGTGGCCTTGGCGCGCATCTTCTCGGCCTGCGCCATGAGCGCCGACGCCTTCTTCTCCGCGTTGGCGCGCTCGCGGCGGCGGCGCTTCTCGTCCTGCTCGCGCTGCTCGAGGTACTTGTCCCAGCCCAGGTTGTACTGGTCGAGCTCGCCGCGGTTGGCGTCGAGGTGCCACACCTTGTTGACCGTGTCGCGCAGCAGCTCCACGGAGTGCGAGATGACCACGAACCCGCCCGGGTACGTCTTGAGGTAGTCCCGCAGCCAGATGATCGAGTCGGCGTCGAGGTGGTTGGTCGGCTCGTCGAGCAGCAGCGTGTCGACGCCGCTGAACAGGATGCGGGCCAGCTCGACGCGGCGGCGCTGACCGCCGGAGAGCGTCTGGAGCGGCTGCGAGAGGATCCGCTCGTCCAGACCCAGGTTCGACGTGATGCGGTGCGCCTCCGACTCGGCGGCGTACCCGCCGGCGGCCACGAACCGCGCCTCGAGCTTGGGGTAGCGCTCCAGCGCGGCGGCCATGACGTCCATGTCCTCCGAGCTCATGCGAGCCTCGGTCTCCGCCATCGCGCGCACCAGGTAGTCCAGGCCGCGGGCCGAGAGCACGCGGTCCATCGCGATGGTGTCGAGGTCGCCCGTGCGCGGGTCCTGCGGCAGGTAGCCGACGTCGGTCGAGCGCGTGATCTGGCCGCCCGTCGGCTGGGTCTCGCCCGCCAGGGTCTTGGTGAGCGTCGTCTTGCCGGCGCCGTTGCGGCCCACGAGGCCGATGCGGTCGCCGGGAGCGATGCGGAAGGTCGCCTGGTTGAGCAGGACGCGGGCGCCGATGCGGAGCTCGACGGCGTGAGCGGTGATCACGAAGAAGCCTCAGGGTGGGGGATGGGCCACCAGAGTCTACGGGCTGGGCCGGGGCGGACCCTGCGGAGCGCCCACCACGCGCCCGGAATACCGTGGGGGCATGACGTTCACCGAGGGCGGGAAGTTCGAGGGAGGCCGCGTCCGCAAGGGCGGCGGCGGGAGCCGGCGGACCGGTGCGATCGCGGGAGGCGGCATCGGCGCCATCCTGGTCGCGCTCCTGGCCATGTTCTTCGGGAACGGCGGGTCGCTGGGCGTGCTCACCAACGCACTGACGGGTGACGGCGGGCAGGTGCAGGAGCCGCAGGGCGAGGGCGGCTTCGTCGGCGACTGCACCGCCGCGCAGGCCAACACCGACCTCGAGTGCGAGCTCTCCGCGACGGTGCAGTCCCTCGACGCGTACTGGCAGGAGGCGCTGCCGCAGCAGGCCGGGGTCCAGTACACGCTGCCCGAGGTGGAGAGCTTCGACGCCTCGACGAGCACCGCCTGCGGCCCGGCGACGGCGGACACCGGGCCGTTCTACTGCCCGCCCGACCAGACCATCTACATCGACGTGTCGTTCTACCAGGAGCTCGTCTCCCGCTTCGGCTCGTCGGGCGGCCCGCTCGCGCGCGAGTACGTCGTCGCGCACGAGATGGGGCACCACATCGAGAACCTCGTCGGCGCGATGGACGAGGCGCAGCGCGGCGGCACGGGCGCCGAGTCCGACTCGGTGCGCATCGAGCTCCAGGCCGACTGCTACGCCGGCATGTGGGCCGCGCACGCGTCGACGACGGTGGACCCGGACACGGGCGTCGTCTTCCTGAACCCGCCCACGGAGCAGGACCTCCAGGACGCCGTCTCGGCCGCGCAGGCCGTCGGCGACGACCACATCCAGGCGGCGTCGACGGGTCGCGTCAACCCGGACCTGTTCACGCACGGCACCTCGAAGCAGCGCGTCGAGTGGTTCGCGCGCGGCTACAACGGCGGCACGCTCCAGACGTGCGACGCGCTGCACGCAACCCGGCTCTGACCCGCCGACGGCTCGTCGACGCCCGCAGGTCACGCGCGCCCCTGGCGCGTCGTCAGTCCTCGCCCACGAGGGCGTCCTCGAGCTCCTCGTCCGTCGGCGGGCGGCGACGCAGGTCGCGCGGCGCGCGGTCGCTCTGCCCGGCGGCGACCAGCAGGTCGCCCGCCGTCGGGGCGGAGCCGCGCGTCTCGCGGCGCCACAGCAGCACGTACCCGCCGAGGGCCCCGGTCGCGAAGACGGCCCACTGCACCGTGTACGACAGGTGCGAGCCGGGGTCGAGGTCGGGCAGGGGCAGCGCGCCGAGGGCCCGCTCGGGCGCCGGGTCCTCGCTGCGGAGCTGCCCGTAGGCGCCCACCGTGCGGCCCTGCGCCCAGGCGGCACCGGACGGGCCGGCGGCCAGGACCTGCGCCGTCGAGATCGCCTGCACCTGCTGCGCGGGCGCCCCGCGCGTCGCGTCCGGCTCGTCGGCGCGCAGCGTGACGGTCACCGTGACCTCGCCGGCCGGGGGAGCGGGCACGCTGTCGGGGCGGGCGGAGTCCTCGCCGTCGGGCACGAACCCGCGGTCGACGACGACGACGATGCCGGAGCGGTCCTCGAACGGGACCAGCACGTGGAAGCCGGGCGCCGAGGCGACCGGGCGGTTGCGCAGCAGCACCGTGTCCTCGACGCGGTACGTGCCGGTCAGCGTGACGGGCCGCCACAGGTCGTCCTCGGCGAGCACGGCGCCGGGGCCGGGCAGCACCTCGCCGACCGCCACGGGGTCGGCGCCGTAGTTCTGCTCGGCGAGGTGGATCTGCGTCTCGCGGGCCGTGTACCGGTGCCACTGCCAGAAGGCGGCGGCCACGCAGAGGGCGGCGAGCACGACGGCGCCGAGGCCGAGCGTGACCCACTGCCGGCGCGTGCGGGCAGGAGCGGTCACGGGCGCTGGCCCGGGTCGAAGCGGTCGAGGTCGGCCACGGGGACGACGTCCTTGAGGAAGCCGCGGGCCTCGAGGAACGTGACGAGGTGCGCGCGGTGGTCGTCGCACGCGAGCCACACCTTGCGGCGCTCGGGCGTGTGGATCTTGGGGTTGTTCCACAGCAGGCCCCACGCGGCCTCGTCGCGGCAGCCCTTGCCCGAGCAGACCAGGTCCCCGTCGGCGACGGGATCGGCGGTGGCCAGCGGGTCCATCAGCGGTGCTCCTCAGCGTGCGGGTCCGGATCCGGGTCCGGTCCGGGTTCCGGGTCGACGACGACGACGCGCGCGCCGTCGGGCAGGGGCGGCAGCTCCTTCGGGCCCTCCGGGACCACGGCCGACGTCTCGTACTGCACCCGGTCGCGGCCGGCGTTGACGAGGATCACGGCGATGTAGGGGATGACGACGGCGATCGCGACGAGCGTCCAGCGCAGCCAGCCCGAGGCGAGGTACGCGCCCCAGAAGCACACCACGCGGAACCCCATCTGGAAGAGGTAGCGGCGCATCCGGCGTGCCTGGTCGTCCTCGAGAGACTCCGGCGCGCTGGTGATCGAGGGGACCTCGTCGCCGTGACGGCGCGCGTCGGGGTCCTCCCGCCGGGACCCGGCAGGCCTGGGCGTCGCGGCGCTCGTGCTCACCTCGTCAGTCTACGAGCGGCGGGAGGCCGCCTGGTCCGTTGTAGGAATCCGACAACGCAGGCGCCCGATGCGGTCCGGGTCGTGCGCGTCGTCGCCGCTCGCGGAGGGATAGGTTCGCTGACGGCCCCCGTTCGTCGAAAGGAAACCTCCCGTGAGCTCGACCCCTCGCATCGTCGTCGTGACCGGAGCCTCGCGCGGCATCGGCGAGGCGATCGCCCAGGCGTTCGTCGCGAACGGCGACACCGTCGCCGCGCTCTCGCGGACCGGCGAGGCGCCGGAGGGCGTGCACGGCTTCGCGGCCGACGTCGCCGACCCGGCGGCCGTCGACGCGGCGTTCACGGAGATCGAGAAGCAGCTCGGCGCGGTCGAGGTGCTGGTGGCCAACGCCGGCGTCACGCGCGACGGGCTCCTCATGCGCATGTCCGACGAGGACTTCGACGCCGTCATCGACGTCAACCTCAAGGGCACGTTCCACGTCGTGCGCCGCGCGTCCAAGGGCATGATCCGCCTGCGTCGCGGCCGCATCGTCATGATCGGCTCCGTCGTCGGCCTCTACGGTGGCGCCGGCCAGGTCAACTACTCCGCCTCGAAGGCCGCCCTCGTGGGCATGGCCCGCTCGATCACGCGCGAGCTGGGCGGTCGCGGCATCACCGCGAACGTCGTCGCGCCGGGCTTCGTCGAGACGCAGATGACGGCGGTGCTCCCCGAGGAGACGCAGAAGTCCTACCAGGCGGCGATCCCGGCGGGCCGTTTCGGCCACGTCGACGAGATCGCGGGCGTGGTCACGTTCCTCGCCTCCGACGCCGCGGCGTACGTCTCGGGCGCCGTGATCCCGGTCGACGGCGGCCTCGGCATGGGCCACTGATCCTCCTCCCTCCTGACGAAAGGCCAGCCATGGGTCTCCTCGACGGCAAGAAGCTCCTCATCACCGGGGTGCTCACCGACTCCTCCATCGCGTTCCACGCCGCGCGGCTCGCGCAGCAGGAGGGCGCGCAGGTCGTGCTCTCGTCGTTCGGCCGCCAGGCCAAGCTCACCGCCGCGTTCTCCAAGCGCCTGCCCGTCGAGGCGCCGGTCGTGCAGCTCGACGTGACGAACCAGGAGGACCTCGACGGCCTCGCCGACGCCGTGCGCGCCGCGGGCCTCGACAGCCTCGACGGCGTCGTGCACTCGATCGGCTTCGCGCCGCAGTCCGTCATGGGCGGCAACTTCCTCGCGGGCGAGTGGGACGACGTCGCCGTCGCGATGCAGGTCTCGGCGTTCTCCTACAAGTCGCTCGCCGTCGCGGCCAAGCCGCTCATGACGCACGGCGGCTCGCTGGTGGGCCTGACGTTCGACGCGCAGTTCGCCTGGCCGGTCTACGACTGGATGGGCGTCGCCAAGGCGGGCCTCGAGGCCACGAACCGCTACCTCGCCCGCGACCTGGGCGCCGACGGCATCCGCGCCAACCTGGTCTCCGCCGGCCCGATCCGCACCACGGCCGCGAAGTCGATCCCGGGCTTCGCCACGATGGAGGAGGCGTGGCCGAGCCGCGCCCCGCTGGGCTGGGACCTGACGTCTGCCGAGCCGGCCGCGCGTGCTGTCGTCGCGCTGCTGTCAGACTGGTTCCCGGCCACCACCGGCGAGATCGTGCACGTCGACGGTGGCGTCCACGTCATGGGACAGTAGGCAGCACGCCGATCCAGCACCGAGAGGGACGATGAGCGAGAGACGTCTGGTACTCCTGCGGCACGCCAAGGCGGAACCTGGGCACGACGTTGCCTCGGACGACCTGCGCCCCCTCGCCCCGAAGGGCCGCGTGCAGGCGGCTGCCGTCGGCAAGGCGTTCACCGCCGCGGGCCTCGCCCCGCAGGTCGCCCTCGTCTCGACGGCGCTGCGCACGCGCCAGACGTGGGACCTGCTGGCCAAGAAGCTCGACGGCGTCTCGCCCGAGCTCCGGCTGGAGCCCGACCTGTACGAGGCGTCCGTCGCGGACGTCCTCGACCTGGTGCGCGGGCTCGACGGCGCGGTGACGACGGTCCTCGTCGTCGGTCACGAGCCGACGATGGCGGCCACGGCGGCGCACCTCGCCGGCCCCGGGTCGGACGACGCCGCGCTCGCCCAGGTGCGCGTCGGCGTCCCGACGGCGGCCTGGTCCGTGCTCGAGTCCGACCAGGACTGGGCCGAGTGGGGCCGCGGCAAGGCCGCCCTGCTCTCGGTGGGGCGGCCCACCTGACGCACGACGAAGGGGCTCGACCACCAGGGATGGTGGTCGAGCCCCTTCGTCGTCTCTCAGGCGTCGTTCAGTGCGTCGGCTCCAGCGCGTCGAGGATCTCGAGCACCTCGTCCAGCCGGTGCTCGATGGCGTGGTCGGCCTGCTCGCGCACCACGGGCTTGGCCCGGTAGGCGACGCCGACGCCGGCTGCGGCCAGCATGTCTAGGTCGTTCGCCCCGTCTCCTACGGCGACCGTGTCGGCGAGCGGCACGCCCTCCTCCTCGGCCCAGGCCCGCAGCGTCTCGGCCTTCACGGTGCGGTCGATCACGGTGCCCAGCGTGCGGCCCGTGAGGACGCCGTCCACCACCTCGAGGCGGTTGGCCCGCACACGCGTGATGCCGAGCGACGCCGCGAGCGGGCCGACGATCTCCTCGAACCCGCCCGAGACCAGTCCGAACGCCCAGCCCCGCCGGTGGCACTCGGCCACCAGCTCGGCCGCGCCGGGGGAGAGCTGCACGCTCGCGCGCACCTCGTCGAGGGCGGCCAGCGGCACCCCGCGCAGCGTCGCCACGCGCTCGCGCAGCGAGGCCGCGAAGTCGAGCTCGCCGCGCATGGCGCGCTCGGTCACCTCCGCGACCTGCTCACGGGTGCCGGCGTGCTCGGCGAGGAGCTCGATGACCTCCTGCTGGATGAACGTGGAGTCGACGTCGGTGACGACGAGGCGCCGGGGCGCGGTCACGGGATGGGTCACGTGACGATTGTGCCCTTCGGCACCACCGTGATGCCGGTCTCGGTCACGGTGAAGCCGCGGGCGCGGTCCTCCTCGTGGTCGACGCCGACACGCGCCCGCTCCCCGATGACGACGTTCTTGTCGATGACGGCGCGGTGCACCTGCGCGTGGCGGTGCACCTGGACGCCGTCCATGAGCACGGCGTTGGTGACGGTCGCCCACGAGTGCAGGTGGACGCCGGGGGACAGGATCGACCCGGCCACCGTGGCGCCCGAGACGAGCACGCCGGGGGAGACGATCGAGTCGGCCGCGTGGCCCAGGCGACCCGGGCCGGCGTGGACGAACTTCGCGGGCGGCAGGCCGATGTAGCCGGTGTGCACCGGCCACTCCTCGTTGTAGAGGTTGAACACGGGCTGCACCGCGATGAGGTCCTTGTTCGCCTCGAAGTAGGCGTCCATGGTGCCCACGTCGCGCCAGTAGTCGCGGTCGCGGTCGGTCGAGCCCGGCACGTCGTTGCGGATGAAGTCGTAGACGCCGGCGGTGCCCTGCGACACGAACGCCGGGATGATGTCGCCGCCCATGTCGTGGCGCGAGGTCGGGTCGGCGGCGTCCTTGGTGACGGCCTCGACGAGAGCGTCGGCGTCGAACACGTAGTTGCCCATGGAGGCCAGGACCTCCTGCGGGGAGTCCGGCAGCCCGACGGGGTTGACCGGCTTCTCGAGGAACTCGCGGATGCGGTCGGGCTGCTCCGGGTCCACGTCGATCACGCCGAACTGGTCGGCGAGCGCGATCGGCTGGCGGATCGCGGCGACCGTGGCGCGCGCGCCCGACGCGATGTGCGCGTCGACCATCTGCGAGAAGTCCATGCGGTACACGTGGTCCGCGCCGACGACGACGACGATGTCGGGCCGGTCGTCCTCGATGATGTTGAGGCACTGGTAGATGGCGTCCGCGCTGCCGAGGTACCAGTGCTTCCCGACGCGCTGCTGCGCGGGCACCGACGACACGTAGTTGCCGAGCAGCGGCGACATCCGCCAGGTCTGGGCGATGTGCCGGTCGAGCGAGTGCGACTTGTACTGCGTGAGCACGACGACGCGCAGGAAGCCCGAGTTGATCACGTTGGAGAGCGCGAAGTCGATGAGGCGGTAGATGCCTCCGAAGGGGACCGCGGGCTTGGCCCGGTGCGCGGTCAGCGGCATGAGCCGCTTGCCTTCGCCACCGGCGAGAACGATCGCGAGGACGCGAGGGGAGGACGCCATGGCTCGACCTTAGGACTCCCGGCGCCGCGATGCCCTGCGGGGCCGCGGCAGGTCCAAACCCTGGCGTGCATCAGCCGGTACTTTGGGCGTGTGACCGCACCGAGCCCCTCTTCCCGCCTCCGCGTCGACCTCCTGACCCGCGAGTTCCCACCCTTCGTGTACGGCGGTGCGGGCGTCCACGTGGCCGAGCTCTCGGCCGTGCTGCGCCCCCACGCGGACGTCCGCGTCCGCGCGTTCGACGGCCCGCGCGGCCCCGAGGCGGAGGCCGACGGCATCTTCGGCTACGACGCCCCCGAGACGCTCGCGGGAGCCAACGCGGCCCTCACGACGCTGGGCGTCGACCTGGCGATGGCGAACGACGTCGCCGGTGCCGACATCGTCCACTCGCACACCTGGTACGCGAACATGGCCGGTCACCTGGGCGGCCTGCTGCACGGCGTCCCGCACGTCATCTCGGCGCACTCGCTCGAGCCGATGCGCCCGTGGAAGGCCGAGCAGCTCGGCGGCGGCTACGCCGTCTCGAGCTGGGCCGAGAAGACCGCCTACCTGGGCGCGGCCGGCATCATCGCCGTCTCGGGCGGCATGCGGCAGGACATCCTGCGCAGCTACCCCGAGCTCGACCCCGCGAAGGTGCACGTGGTGCACAACGGCATCGACCTGTCCGGCTGGGTGCGCCCCGCCGAGACCGGCCCGGACGCCGACGCCGCCCGGGCCACGGTGGAGCGGCTCGGCATCGATCCCGCCAAGCAGTCGGTCGTGTTCGTCGGCCGCATCACGCGTCAGAAGGGCCTGCCGTACCTCCTGCGCGCGGCCGAGGCGCTGCCGCACGACGTGCAGCTCGTGCTGTGCGCCGGCGCCCCCGACACCCCTGAGATCATGGCCGAGGTCAAGTCGCTCGTGGAGAACCTGCGCGACCAGCGCCGGGCCGCGGGTGCCACGGGTGACGCCGGCATCATCTGGATCGAGGAGATGCTGCCGCGCACCGAGCTCATCGCGGTCCTCGCCGCGGGCACGGCGTTCCTGTGCCCGTCGGTGTACGAGCCGCTCGGCATCGTCAACCTCGAGGCGATGGCCGTGGGTCTGCCGGTGGTCGCGTCCGCGACCGGCGGCATCCCCGAGGTCGTCGACGACGGCGTCACGGGCACCCTGGTGCCGATCGAGCAGGTCCAGGACGGCACGGGAACCCCGCTCGACCCGCAGAAGTTCGTCGCGGACCTGTCGGCGGCGATGCTCGACATGCTCGCCGACCCGCAGCGCGCCGCCGACATGGGCGCCGCGGGCCGCAAGCGCGCCGAGGACCACTTCGCGTGGACGGCGATCGCGGAGCGCACGATGGACGTCTACCGCAAGGTCCTCGAGGGCTGACGCGCGGCTCGGTTCACCGGGAGACCGACGTCTCCCGGTGGGCCGACGGGCGCTCCAGGCGCCGAGCCGGACCAGGGCCGTCGCCAGGCGGCGGCCCTCCGAGCCGGACGGGCGAGGCGACGAACGCCGCGCTCGCCAGCAGGGCGACCACCGTCCCGGCGGCGCACGCCCGGACGACGACGGCGGCGGTCCGCGAGCCGAGCCGGCGGCGGACCAGGGCGAGCAGGCCGAGCCCTGCCAGGCCTCCCGCGGCGTTGACGACGAGGTCCGTGACGTCGGCGCTCCCGACGCCCAGGACGTACTGCGCGACCTCCAGCCCCAGGCTCGCCCCGGCGACCACGCCCGCGGCCTTCCACCACCGCCATGCGGGCGCCAGGACGCCGAGGTAGATCCCGAACGGCACGAAGAGGACCAGGTTCGTGACGACCTCGACGGGCTGGCTGGCGCCGTCGCCGCCGGCGGCGACGAACGGCACGAGCTTGACCGTGCGCCGCGCGCCCCCGACCCACGGGACGTCGAGCTTCCACAGCACGATCCACGCGAGCAGCGCGAGGTACACGACGAACAGCAGGACCAGAGCGGTCCGGGCCCGGGGCGCCCGGCGTGGGTGACGGGCTGCCGGGGGTGCGGGTTCTCCGAGAGACATGCCGCCAGTCAAGACGGCGCCACGTTGCCAGCGCGTACGCGGTTCTCGATATGCCGGCGATACGTCGAGGGCCGGATCATCGAGTCATGCGCGTGCTGATCGTCGAGGACGAACCCGATCTCGCCGAGGCCCTGCGGGACGGCCTGCGGCTGGAGGCGATCGCCGCCGACGTCGCGGGCGACGGCGACACCGCCCTCGAGCTGCTGGGCGTCAACGCCTACGACATCGCCCTCCTCGACCGCGACATCCCCGGCCCCTCCGGCGACGAGGTCGCCAAGCACATCGTCGCCGGGGGCAGCGGCATGCCGATCCTCATGCTCACCGCCGCCGACCGGATCGACGACCTGGCCTCCGGGTTCGGGCTCGGCGCCGACGACTACCTCACCAAGCCGTTCGAGCTCCGCGAGCTCGTGCTCCGGCTCCGGGCGCTCGACCGTCGGCGCGCCCACCACCGCCCGCCCGTGCACGAGATCGGGGGCCTGCGCCTCGACCCGTTCCGCCGCGAGGTGTACCGCGACGGCCGGTACGTCGCGCTGACCCGCAAGCAGTTCGCGGTGCTGGAGGTCCTGGTCGCGGCGCGCGGCGGCGTCGTGAGCGCCGAGGAGCTGCTGGAGCGGGCGTGGGACGAGAACGCCGACCCCTTCACGAACGCCGTGCGCATCACCGTGTCGGCGCTGCGCAAGCGCCTCGGGGAACCCTGGCTGATCGCCACCGTGCCCGGCGTCGGCTACCGGATCGACACCGGCCCCGGCGACATCGACACCGGCCCCGGCGGCGAGGGCGAGCGCCGTGGATAGGGCGCCTGGGGCGAGCGTCCGCCTGCGTCTGACCCTCAGCTACGCCGGGTTCCTCATGGTCGCGGGCGTCCTGCTCGTCGCCGTCGTGTGGGTGTTCCTCCTGCGGTACGTGCCCGACGAGGCCGTCCGGGTCGCCCGCCCGGCGCCGGGCGACGTGACCCGCCCGCTCCCCGGCCTCCTCATCCCCGGCCGGTACGACCTCTGGCGCGCCTTCGCCCCCAAGGCGGCTGCCGCGCTGGGGGTCCTCCTGGCGTTCGGGCTGGTGGGCGGGTGGTTCCTCGCGGGGCGGATGCTCGCACCACTGAACCGCATCACCGCCGCGACCCGCGCGGCCGGGAGCGGGTCGCTCTCCCACCGGATCCGGCTCCCGGGGCGCCGCGACGAGTTCCGCGAGCTCGCCGACGCGTTCGACGGCATGCTGGCCCGGCTCGAGGCCCACGTCGCCGAGCAGCAGAGGTTCGCCGCCAACGCCTCGCACGAGCTGCGTACCCCGCTGGCGATCACCCAGACGCTCCTCGAGGTGGCCAGCCACGACCCGGACCGCGACACCGACGAGCTCCTGAGGCGGCTGCACGCGGTCAACACGAGGGCGGTCGACCTCACCGAGGCTCTGCTCCTGCTCAGCCGTGCCGACCAGCGGGCCTTCGCGCGCGAGCGGGTCGACCTGTCGCTCCTCGCGGAGGAGGCGACGGAGACCCTGCTGCCGTTCGCCGAACGACGCGGCCTCGCCCTCGAGACCTCCGGCGACGTCGCGCCCGCCCTCGGGTCGCCCGCGCTCCTCCTGCAGCTGACCACGAACCTCGTGCACAACGCGATCGTCCACAACCTCCCCGGGCAGGGCGCCGTGCGGGTCGCCACCCGCTGCGACCCTCGGGTCGTCACGCTCACCGTCGAGAACACCGGTGAGGTGCTCAGCCCCGGGCTCGTCGCCACGCTCGCCGAACCGTTCCGGCGCGGCACCGACCGCGTCCGTGACGGTCACGCGGGCGCAGGCCTCGGCCTGGCGATCGCCACCAGCATCACCCGCGCGCACGACGGGACGATCGGCCTCGCCCCGCGGGCCGGCGGCGGCCTGTGCGTCACCGTCCGGCTGCCCGCGGCACCGGAGACCGTCGGCGGCCGGTGGGCACCGACCGGGGCGCCGCAGGCCTAGGACACCCGGGCGTACGTCGCCGCCGCGAGCGCGTGACGGGCCGTGCGCTCCACCTCGCGCAGCGCCGTCGACCGCTGGTCCACCTGCCAGAGGTTGACGGCTCCGCCGTCGTCGCCCGTGGCGAGGTCCACGATGGCGAGCAGGCGGGTCGCGAGCTGCAGCACGCGCGCCCGGCGGCCGTCGAGCGGCGGCACCGGCCACGCGTCGGTCGACGAGCGGCGCACGGCCTCGATGGCGTCGGCGGCGTCGTCGCGCCAACGGGCGACGTCGAGGCTGTCGAGAGCCTCGGTCGCGGTGATGAGCGACGTGCGCAGGTCGCGCTCGGCGTCCGCGAGCGAGCCGAGCGCGCCCGCGACGGCCGTCGACCACGGCGGCACCGGGAGCACCTGCCACTCGACCAGGTGGCCCTGCTCGAGCGCGCTGCCGAACGCCGTCACGTGCGGCACCACGGCCCAGGAGCCCTGCCGGGTGGTGACCGCGAGGCACTCGCCGGCCGTCGTGGCCGCGGACGTCGCGGCCGCGGGGACCCCGGCCGGGTCGCCCGGCGCGGGCTGCAGCGCCACCACCTCGCGCGGCCCGGCGCACCACGCCTCGACCAGGTCCTTGAGGCTCGCGGTGATCTCGCCGAAGCCGGGCAGCCCGGTCACCGTGTGGGGCTCGTCGTCGTCCTGCACGCAGCGCACGACGACGCCGGGCGCGGGGTTGGCGGCCGCCAGCCACAGGGCGAGGACCGCGGACCGGGGGAGTCCTGGAGCGTTTCCAGCGGGGCTCACGGGCACCTGGCCAGCGTACAGATAGGGTCGGGCACCATGAGCTGGGTTCTCGACCTGCAAGGCGTCACCGTGCGACGCGGCACCACGACCATCCTCGACGGGCTGGACTGGCAGGTGGAGGAGGGCGAGCGCTGGATCGTGCTCGGCCCCAACGGCGCCGGAAAGACGACGCTCATGCAGCTCGCGTCAGCGCGCATGCACCCCACGTCCGGCAGGGTGGACGTGCTGGGCGAGACGCTCGGCCGCGTCGACGTGTTCGAGCTGCGCCCCCGCGTGGGGCTCGCGTCCGCGGCGCTGGCCGAGCAGATCCCCGGCGACGAGCTCGTCAGCGACGTCGTCGTCACGGCCGCCTACGGCGTGACGGGCCGCTGGCGCGAGCGGTACGAGGAGCTCGACACGCAGCGCGCCGCCGAGCTGCTGCGCGCGTTCGACGTCGACACGCTCGCCGGGCGCACCTACGGCACGCTGTCGGAGGGCGAACGCAAGCGCGTGCAGATCGCCCGGGCGCTCATGACCGACCCCGAGCTGCTCATCCTCGACGAGCCGGGCGCCGGGCTGGACCTCGGCGGCCGCGAGGAGCTCGTGGGCGCGCTGTCCGAGCTCGCCGCCGACCCGGCGTCGCCCGTGCTGGTCCTCGTGACGCACCACGTCGAGGAGATCCCGCCGGGGTTCACGCACATGCTCCTGCTCGGCGCGCACGGCAAGGTCCAGGCGGCCGGGAAGCTGGAGGACGTGCTCACGGCCGAGAACCTCACCGCGGCGTTCGGCATGGACCTGCTCGTCGCCCACGGCGGCGGCCGCTGGCTCGCCCGCGCGGCCCGGCCGGCGGGGGCCCGCGGGCGCCACTGACGCCTGGCGACCACTAGCCGGTCCCCGCGCGCCCTGGGTAAAATCTCGGCAAAAGGCCGTGCTGAGATGGACTGTCGGCAGGCGCTCGTCGAAGGGGTCGATCATGGACTGGATGTGGTGGGTCGGCGCGGCGATCGCGCTCGGAATCGTCGAGATCCTGATCTTGGACGTCGTCGTCCTCATGCTCATCGGCGGGGCGCTCGCGGCGGCGCTCGCGGCCGCCCTGGGGGCGCCCGTGTGGCTGCAGGTCGTCGTCGGGTGCGCTACCTCCGTGATCCTCGTCGTGACGCTGCGTCCCTGGGTGCTGCGTCAGCTGCGCCAGCGCGTGCCGCTGACCGAGACCAACGCCGCGGCCCAGGTCGGCCGGCACGCCGTCGTCGTCGCCGACGTCAGCGAGGCCGGCGGCCGCGTCAAGCTCGTGGGCGAGGTCTGGACCGCGCGCCTCGAGGACGACGGGCTGCCGGGATCGCCGGTGCTGCCGGTCGGCGCCGAGGTCCAGGTGCTGCGCATCGACGGGGCGACCGCCGTCGTCGCGCCGGTCAACGCCGCCAGCGCCCCGTGAACGACCCCTGAACGACCCCTGAACGACCTTCGTCGCGTCGCGGCGGGGTTCCTCCCATCGAAGGGAAACTTAGTGGATATCAACCCAGGCCAGGTCGCCCTGTATCTGGTGCTCGTCATCCTTTTGATCTTCGTGATCACCGCGCTCGTCAAGGCCGTGCGGATCGTCCCGCAGGCCTCCAACCTCATCGTCGAGCGCCTGGGCCGCTACTCGCGCACGCTCGAACCCGGCCTGCACCTGCTGGTGCCGTTCGTCGACCGGGTGCGGGCGAGCGTCGACCTGCGCGAGCGGGTCGTCTCCTTCCCGCCGCAGCCGGTGATCACGTCCGACAACCTCGTCGTCTCGATCGACACCGTCATCTACTTCCAGGTCACCGACCCGAAGTCCGCGGTGTACGAGATCGCGAACTACATCCAGGCGATCGAGCAGCTGACCGTCACCACGCTGCGCAACGTCGTCGGCTCGATGGACCTCGAGCAGACGCTCACCAGCCGTGACCAGATCAACGGCCAGTTGCGCGGCGTGCTCGACGAGGCGACCGGGCGCTGGGGCGTGCGCATCAATCGTGTCGAGCTGCGCTCGATCGACCCGCCCGCGTCGGTGCAGGGCTCGATGGAGCAGCAGATGCGCGCCGAGCGTGACCGTCGTGCCGCGATCCTCACGGCCGAGGGTGTCAAGCAGTCGCAGATCCTCACGGCCGAGGGCGAGAAGCAGTCCGCGATCCTCAAGGCCGAGGGTGACGCCCAGGCACGCGTCCTGCGTGCCGAGGGCGAGGCCCGGGCCATCCTCCAGGTGTTCGACGCCATCCACACGGGTGACGCCGACCCCAAGCTGCTGGCCTACCAGTACCTGCAGATGCTGCCGCAGATCGCCAACGGCACGGCCTCGAAGCTGTGGGTCGTGCCCACGGAGTTCACGGCCGCGCTCGGCTCGATCTCGAAGGGCTTCGGCGGCTCGGGCATCCCGGGCGTGCCCTCGGACGCGCCCGTCGCCCCGTCGGAGGAGGAGTCGGCCGCGACGAAGGCGCTGCGGCAGGCGCGCATGAAGGACCTCGGCGGCCAGGCCCTGGCCGACGCGAGCGAGGCGCTGCGCGAGGCGCAGCGGCAGTCGGAGGCCGCCGCGGCGGACGCGACGGCGTCGGGCACCCGCTCGGGTCTGCCGTTCGACCCGTCGCAGGAGGCCGGCCAGGCCCCGGGGGAGCCCACGCTCCCGCCCGTGCCCCCGGCGCCGGACGCCGATCCCGGGGTCTGATCCCGCACCACCGAGAGAACCCCGTCCGCGAACCCCGCGGGCGGGGTTCTCTCCTGTCGAGCGCCAGTCACTGTTGCGGAGTGAGCGCTCACTCATTTAATGTGGCCCGGTGAGCAGCCACCAGGTGGAGACCACGCGCCGCCGCGCCGCCCCGCTCGCCCCGCAGGAGCGACGCGCCGCGATCGTCGACGCCGTCATGCCGCTCGTCGCCGCCCAGGGCGCGGACGTCACCACGCGCGAGCTCGCCGCGGCGGCGGGCGTCGCCGAGGGCACGCTCTTCCGCGTCTTCCCGGACAAGAACACGCTCGTGGGGGAGGTGGCGATCACCGCGCTGCTGCGCGCGTCCGAGCCCGCGACGACCCGCTCGGACCTCGCGGGCATCGACCGGTCGCTGCCCCTCGTCGAGCGCGTCGCCGCGATCATCGACCGCGGCCAGGGCCGCATGGAGCAGTCCGCGCGCTGGATCGCCGTGCTGCGGTCCCTGCACGGCCGCGTCGACGCCGGCTCCCGGTCCCCGGCCGACGAGGAACGCATCCGCGAGCTGCGCACGCGGCTCATCACGCAGCACGAGCTGCACCGCGCCGTCATCGCCGAGGGTCTCACGGCGGCGCTCGCCCCCGACCTGGACCGCCTGCGCGTGCCCCTCGACGTCGCGGCGACCCTCATCGAGGCGGCCGTCGCGCACCGCCGTCCCGACCCGAACCGGCTCACCGCCCCGCTGCCGGCCGCCGTGCTGGCCGACGCCCTCGTCCACGGCATCGTCGGCACGCCTTCCCCCGCACCCGAGAGCAAGGACTCCTGATGCTCGTCACCCTGGCCCGCAGATACCTGCGGCCATACCTCGGCGCCATCCTGGTGCTGCTGGTGCTCCAGCTCGTGCAGACGCTGGCGTCGCTCTACCTGCCGTCCCTCAACGCCGACATCATCGACAACGGCGTGGTGGTCCAGGACATCGGCTACATCTGGCGCACGGGCGGCTGGATGCTCGCCGTCAGCCTCGGCCAGGTGGTCTGCTCCGTCGGGGCCGTCGTCATCGGCGCGCGCGTCGCGACGTCGTTCGGCCGCGACCTGCGCCACGACCTGTTCACCACGGTGCAGACGTTCAGCGCGAGGGAGGTCGGCAAGTTCGGCGCCCCGTCGCTCATCACGCGCACCACCAACGACGTCCAGCAGATCCAGATGGTGCTGCTCATGGGCTTCACCATCATGGTGATGGCCCCGATCATGATGGTCGGCGGCGTCATCATGGCCCTGCGCCAGGACGTCGCGCTCTCCGGCCTGCTGCTCGTCATCGTGCCCGTGCTCGGCATCGCGATGGGCCTGCTGCTCTCGCGCATGGTCCCGTACTTCCGGGCCATGCAGGGGCGCATCGACTCCATCAACGGCGTGCTGCGCGAGCAGATCACGGGCCTGCGCGTGGTGCGGGCGTTCGTCCGCGAGCGGCGCGAGATCGAGCGGTTCGGCCAGGCGAACGAGGAGCTCTACGAGACCCAGCTCGGGGCGGGCAAGCTCATGGCCCTCGCCTTCCCGGTGGTCATGCTGATCATGAACTTCTCGTCGGTGGCCGTGCTGTGGTTCGGCGCGCAGCAGATCGACGCGGGCAGCATGCAGGTCGGGTCGCTCACGGCGTTCCTCAGCTACCTCATGCAGATCCTCATGGCCGTGATGATGTCCACGATGATGGTCATGATGGTGCCGCGCGCCGCCGTGGCCGCCGACCGCGCGGGCGCCGTCCTCGACACGACGACGACGGTCGTCGAGCCCGCCCGCCCCGTCGCGCTGACGTCGCTGTCCGACGGCGACGGCCCGCGGGGCCGCCTCGAGCTCGACGGCGTCGAGTTCCGCTACCCGGGCGCGGCCGAGCCCGTGCTCACCGACGTCTCGTTCACGGCAGAGCCGGGCACGGTCACCGCCGTCATCGGCTCGACCGGCGCGGGCAAGACGACGCTGCTCAACCTCGTGCCACGCCTCTTCGACGCGACCGGCGGCCAGGTGCGCGTCGACGGCGTCGACGTGCGCGACCTCGCCACGCGGGACCTGGGCTCGCTGCTCGGCCTCGTGCCGCAGAAGGCGTTCCTGTTCACCGGCACCGTCGCCTCCAACCTGCGGTACGGCAAGCCCGACGCCACCGAGGAGGAGATGTGGGAGGCCCTCGAGGTCGCGCAGGCGCGCGACTTCGTCGAGGAGCTGCCCGAGGGCCTCGAGGCTCCGGTCGCCCAGGGCGGCACCACGTTCTCGGGCGGGCAGCGCCAGCGCCTCGCCATCGCGCGGGCCGTCATCCGCAACCCCCGGATCTACCTGTTCGACGACTCGTTCTCGGCGCTCGACTACGCGACCGACGCCCGCCTGCGGGCCGCGCTCGCGCCGCGCACGCAGGACGCGACGGTGCTGATCGTCGCCCAACGCGTGGCCACGATCCGCGACGCCGACCAGATCCTCGTGCTCGAGCACGGGCGCAACGTCGGCCGCGGCACGCACGCCGAGCTGCTGGCCGGCAACGAGACGTACCAGGAGATCGTCACCTCCCAGATGTCGCTGGAGGAAGCAGCATGAGCGCCCAGAACGACGCACCCGTCCGCCCGCCCCGTCGTCGGGGCCCCGGCCCGGGCCCGGGCGGCCCCCTGGGCATGGGCATGCCGGGGGAGAAGGCCATGGACTTCAAGGGGTCGCTGCTGCGCTTCGCGCGGACCATGCGCCCCGAGCGCACCCGCGTGGTGCTGCTCGTCCTGTGCGGCATCGCGTCCGTCGCGCTGTCCGTGACGGGCCCGCGGATCCTCGGCCACGGCACCAACGTCATCTTCGAGGGCGTCGTCGGCTCGATGCTCACGGCTCAGGGCGTCCCGGCCGGGACGCCCGCGGCGCAGGTGGTGGACTCGCTGCGCCAGCAGGGGCAGGGCCGGGTCGCGGACATGCTCGCCGGCATGGGCAACGTCGTCGCCGGGCAGGGGATCGACTTCGACCGCCTGGGCCGCGTGCTCCTGGCCGTGCTCGCGATCTACCTCGGCGCCTTCCTGTTCGGCTGGCTCCAGGCGCGCATTATGACCGTCGCGGTGCAGAACACCATGCGGCGCCTGCGCGACGAGGTCGAGGCCAAGCTGCACCGCGTGCCGCTCAGCTACGTCGACAAGCAGCAGCGCGGCGAGATCCTCTCGCGCGTCACCAACGACATCGACAACGTCGCCCAGACCACGACGCAGACGCTCGCGCAGCTCATCACGTCGGTGCTCACCGTCGTCGGCGTGCTCGTCATGATGTTCTCGATCTCCTGGATCCTCGCCATCGTCGCCCTGGTCACGGTGCCGCTCTCGGTGATCGTGACGACGCAGATCGCCAAGCGCAGCCAGCCGCAGTTCGTCACCCAGTGGGCCTCGACCGGGCGCCTCAACGCGCACGTCGAGGAGATGTTCACGGGCCACTCGCTGGTCAAGGTGTACGGGCAGCAGGACGCCGCGGCGGAGAAGTTCGACGCCGAGAACCACGCCCTGTTCGACGCCTCGCAGAAGGCGCAGGCGATCAGCGGCACGATCATGCCGTCCATGGGGTTCCTGGCGAACCTCAACTACGTGGTCGTCGCCGTCGTCGGCGGGCTGCGCGTGGCGTCCGGGTCGCTCTCGCTGGGCGACGTGCAGGCGTTCATCCAGTACTCGCGCCAGTTCACGCAGCCGCTCACGCAGGTCGCCTCGATGATGAACCTGCTCCAGTCGGGCGTCGCGTCGGCGGAGCGCGTGTACGAGCTGCTCGACGCGCCGGAGCAGGTGGAGGACCCGGCCGAGCCACGGCAGATCGCCGACGTGCACGGGCGCGTCGCGTTCGAGGACGTGTCGTTCTCCTACGACCCGGCCAAGCCGCTCATCGAGCACCTCGACCTGGTCGCGGAGCAGGGGAAGACGGTCGCCATCGTCGGCCCGACGGGCGCCGGCAAGACGACGCTCGTCAACCTGCTCATGCGGTTCTACGAGGTCGACTCGGGGCGCATCACGCTCGACGGCGTCGACACCCGGTCGATGACGCGCGACACGCTGCGCTCGAGCATCGGCATGGTGCTCCAGGACACGTGGCTGTTCAAGGGCACCATCGAGGAGAACCTGCGCTACGGCCTGCGGCGGGAGATCACCGACGAGGAGTTCCTCGCCGCGACGCGGGCCACGCACGTCGACCCGTTCGTGCGCACCCTCCCGGACGGGTACGCCACGAAGCTCGACGACGAGGGCTCGTCCCTGTCGGCGGGCGAGAAGCAGCTCCTGACCATCGCGCGCGCGTTCCTCGCCGACCCGGAGATCCTGGTGCTCGACGAGGCGACGTCGTCGGTCGACACGCGCACCGAGGTGCTGGTGCAGCACGCGATGAACGCGCTGCGCAGCGGGCGGACGAGTTTCGTCATCGCGCACCGGCTGTCCACGATCCGCGACGCCGACGTCATCGTCGTCATGGAGCACGGGTCGATCGTCGAGACGGGCGACCACGACACGCTGCTCGCCGCGGGCGGCGCGTACGCGCGGCTGTACCAGTCGCAGTTCGCGGCCCCGGCGGTGGACGACGACGCGCCGTCCGGCCCGGCGCTGCCGGGTGGGACGGCGGCGGCCCGGCTGATGGCGGCCCGGGCCGCGGCGGCCAAGAGGTCCTGACCGGTCCCGCCGCGCGCGACGATCGACCAGGACGCGTCGAATCGTTTCGCGCGGCGGGCCCGATCTGGCAGAGTGCACGTCGTGAGCACAACGACGTCCCTCTTCGCCCCGCCCGCCTCCGACTACCCGCTCGACCCGACGTACGCCCACCGGCGCGCGTCCGCCGTCGTCACGGTGACGGGCGCCGACGGCGCCCCGCTCGCCGACGCCGACGTCGTCGTGGAGCAGACGAACCACGCGTTCACGTTCGGCAACATCGGCTTCGAGCTGATCGACTACATCAACGGCTACGAGCACGGCGCCTCCGACCCGTCGACGCAGCGGGTCGGCCGTCCCGGCGTCGAGGGCGACCGTGAGTACGACGCCGCCTTCGCCGAGAAGTGGCTCGCGCTGCACAACGCCGCGACGCTCCCGTTCTACTGGGGCCGGTTCGAGCCCGAGGAGGGGAAGCCGCGCACCGAGGAGTTCATGCGGGCCGCCCGCTGGTTCCAGGAGCGCGGCGTCGAGCTCAAGGGGCACCCGCTCGTGTGGCACACCGTCCAGCCGCAGTGGCTGCTCGGCAAGCCGGTCGAGGAGGTCGAGCGCCTGCAGCGCGAGCGCATCCGCCGCGACGTGCGCGACTTCGCCGGCGTCGTCGACACCTGGGACGCCATCAACGAGGTCGTCATCATGCCGGTCTTCGCCGCGGAGAAGAACGGCATCACGCCGCTCGCCCGCGTCAAGGGCCGCGTCGAGATGATCCGCCTGGCCTTCGAGGAGGCCCGCGCCACCAATCCGTCCGTCAAGCTGCTGCTCAACGACTTCGACATGTCGACGGCGTACGAGTGCCTCATCGAGGCCGTGCTCGAGGCCGGCATCGAGATCGACTACCTCGGCCTGCAGTCGCACCAGCACCAGGGCTACTGGGGCCTGGAGAAGACGCAGCGCATCCTCGACCGCTTCGCGCGCTACAACCTGCCCATCCACTTCACGGAGACGACGCTGCTGTCGGGCGAGATCATGCCGAAGCACATCGTCGACCTGAACGACTGGCAGGTCACGGCCGAGCAGTGGCCGTCGACGCCGGAGGGCGAGGCGCGCCAGGCCGACGAGCTCGAGGAGTTCGTCCGCACGCTCGTGGCGCACCCGCTCGTCGAGGCGTTCACCTACTGGGGTCTGGGCGACCGCGGCATGTGGCTCAACGCCCCCGGCGGCCTGCTGCGCCGCGACGGGTCGGCCAAGCCCGCCTACGACCGGTACGTCGGCATGGTCAAGGACGAGTGGTGGGTCAAGCCGACCACGCTGCGCACCGACGCGAACGGCCAGGTCACGGTGGCGGGCTTCCGGGGCACCTACCGCGTCACGGCGGGCGACGTCGTCCAGGACGTCACGCTCGCCTGACCGGGCGCGGGACAGACACCGGGGCAGTGGCGGCGCACCGGCAGCGCACGGCCGCTGGAGGACGTCGTGGCCCCGCCGCCCGAGGTTCGCGAGAGAATCGGCCGGTGACGAGCCCTGACCTCCTGCGCATCGAGGACCCCCGCGACCCGCGCCTGACCGACTACACCGACCTCAAGGACGTCAAGCTCCGCGCCGTGCGCGAGCCTGCCGAGGGGCTGTACATGGCCGAGTCGTCCACGGTGATCCGGCGGGCGCTCGCGGCCGGGCACCGGCCCCGGTCGTTCCTCATGGCCGACCGGTGGCTCGAGTCCATGGCCGACGTGATCGCCGACTGGCCCGGCGTGCCGGTGTTCGTGGGCACGGAGCAGGTGCTGGAGCAGGTCACCGGGTTCCACCTGCACCGCGGGGCGCTCGCGGCGATGCACCGGCCCGCGCTGGTGCCCGTGCACGAGCTCGTCGCCGCCGCGCGCGGGGGCCTGGGCGCGCGCCGGGTCGCGGTGCTGGAGGACGTCGTCGACCACACGAACGTGGGCGCGGCCTTCCGGTCGGCCGCCGCGCTGGGCGTCGACGCCGTCCTCGTGACGCCGCGGTGCGCCGACCCGCTCTACCGGCGCTCCGTGCGGGTGTCGATGGGCACGGTGTTCCAGGTGCCGTGGACGCGCCTGGAGACGTGGCCCGGCGGCCTGCGCGAGCTGCAGGACGGCGGGTTCGTCGTCGCGGCGCTGGCCCTGTCCGACGACGCCGTCTCCCTCGACGACCTGGCGGCCGACCCGCCCGAGAGGCTCGCCCTGGTGCTCGGCACGGAGGGTCACGGCATGACGCCCGCCGCGATCGACGCGTGCGACGTCGTCGTCAAGATCCCCATGGCGGGCGGGGTGGACTCGCTCAACGTCGCCGCGGCGTCGGCGGTGGCGTTCTGGGCGACACGCGTGACCGAGCCCGTCTGAGGGGGCCCGTCTGACCGTGATGCGGACCACAGGTCGACCACGCCGCGACTGAGGTTAGGCTTACCTCCCGTGACCGACACTCTCGACGCCCCCGTCGCAACCGAGGTGCAGCCGTGGCGCATGTTCGACGTCGACGTCAAGCGTGTCGTGCGGCTGTGCCCGTCGTTCGTGCGGATCACGTTCACCGGCCCTGACCTGCACGAGTTCGCCGACAACGGTCGCGACCAGCGCGTGAAGTTCCTGCTGCCGGCCCCGTGCGGCGGCTGGGAGTACCTCGACCGGCAGAACCCCGACTGGTACACCGCGTGGCGCGAGCTGCCCGAGGAGCGCCGCAACCCGCTGCGCACCTACACCGTGCGGACCGTGCGGCAGTCGATGAACGAGCTCGACGTCGACCTGGTGCTGCACGGCGACACCGGCCCTGCGACGCGCTGGGCCAACGGCGCCCGCCCCGGCACCCCGCTGGTCATCCTCGGCCCGGACGCCCGGTACGACGGCCCGCACGGCGGCCTCGGCTTCGCCCCGCCGCCCGGCACGAGCGCGGTGCTGCTCGCCGGGGACGAGACGGCCGTGCCGGCCATCGCCGCCATCTGCGAGTCGCTGCCCGACGACTACATCGGCGAGGTGCTGCTCGAGGTGCCGCGCCGCGAGGACCGCTGGACGCTCACGGCGCCCGCGGGCGTGACCGTCCAGTGGCTGGGCCGCGACGGGCTGCCGCACGGCGCCCTGCTCACGCCGGCCGTGAAGGCCGCGACCGACCGCCTGCTCGGGCACGTCGCCCCGGCGTCGGCCCCGCAGCTCGAGGACGTCGACGTCGACCGCGAGCTCCTGTGGGAGGTACCGATCGACGAGGCCGGACGCGCCCTCGCCGCCGACGCGCGCCTCTACGCGTGGCTCGCGGGCGAGGCCGCGGTCATCAAGGACCTGCGGCGGTTCCTGGTCGCCGAGCGAGGCCTGGACCGCAAGGCCGTGGCCTTCATGGGCTACTGGCGGCGGGGCAGGTCGGAGGGCTGAGACCGCGGCCCGTCGTCGAACGTCGCGCGCGCGGCCTCGATGGCCGGGTAGTTCGCGACCGCCCATGACGCGATCGCGACCGAGGGCTCGATGAGGGTGCGGCCCATCGCCGTGAGCTCGTACTCCACCCGCGGGGGCACCTCGGCGTACACGGTCCGGGTGGCGAGCCCGTCGCGCTCGAGCTGGCGCACGGTCAGGGTCAGCATGCGCTGCGAGATGCCCGGGATGTGGCGCTGCAGCTCGCCGAACCGCAGCGGGCCCTGCGCCAGCGTGCCGATCACGAGGAGCGACCACTTGTCGCCCACGCGGTCCAGCACGGCGCGGACCGCCTTGCCGTCGCTCTCGTGGCTGCGGCACATCCCCTCGTAGGGGCTCATCGGGTCGGTCTCGGCGCTCACACGGTTCCCCTGGTGTTCCTCGCTCACACGGATGTGCCTTTTGTACGCTCTGCAGCGATGACGCAGCATGGGGCAACGCACAGATCGTAACTATCTAAGGAGCACACTCGCGATGACCGTCGCCTTCTGGATCGTCTCCGCCCTGCTCGGTCTGCTGTTCCTGGGCGCGGGCGTGATGAAGCTGGCCCGCTCGAAGGAGACGCTCGCCGGCTCGGGCATGGCGTGGACCGAGGACTTCTCCGCCAGGAGCATCAAGGTCGTCGCGGCGCTCGAGGTGCTCGGCGCCCTCGGAGTGCTCCTGCCTGCGGCCACCGGGGTGGCGGTGCTGCTCAGCCCGGTCGCGGCCGTGTGCCTCGCCGTCGTCATGGTCGGGGCCGTGGTCGTCCACGTGCGGCGCGGCGAGAGCTTCGCCCCCGCGCTCGTGCCCCTCGCGCTGGCCGTCGTCGGCGCCGTCCTGGGGTTCCTGCACCTGGCGTGACGACGTCGCCGGGGTGGGTGGCGGGGTCTAGCTTCTAGCGGTCGACGCCCAGGCCGTCGACGACCTCGGCGCCCGGGATCGCGCACAGCAGCTCGCCCGGCATGAGCACCTTGGAGTGCCGCACGCCCGAACCCTGCAGCGCCAGGGCACCCGGTGCGGCAAAGCGCGCGTCCACGAGCAGCCGCCAGCCCGCCGGCAGGCCCAGCGGGCCGATGCCGCCGTACTCCTGGCCCGACTCCGCGACGGCGCGCTCGCGGCTCAGGAACGACGCCTTGCGCACGTCGAGCAGCCTGCGCACGCGGGTGTTGACGTCGGCGAACGTCGTCGCGGGCACCACGCACGCTGCGACGCGCTCCACCTCGCCGCGACGCCCCGAGACCAGCACGCAGTTCGCGCTGGCCTCGGGCGGCAGTCCGTGGACCTCGTTGAGCGTGGCGGTGTCGGCGTGGTCCGGGTCGATGGCTGCGACGGCGACGCCGCCCGCCACGCGGTCGTCGGCGTCGGCCCAGGCGCGCAGCGCGCCCAGGACGGTCGGTGCGAGCAGGTCGGGACGGTCGAGCGCCGGGACCCACGTCAGCCTGCCGAGGGCGGGCAGGATCATCGCTGGTAGGTGCCCACGAGCACGGCCCGCGCGAGCGTGTGGAACACGGCGTTGAACGCGACGACGGCGTTCGAGACCTCCGGGCCGATGCCGAGCGTCGGGACGTCGAGCGCGTGCACCGCGAAGAAGTACCGGTGCTCGTGGTCGCCGTGCGGCGGGGCGGCCGGAGTGAAGCCGTAGCTGCCGCCGTCGTTGCGGACCTGCGCGGCGCCCGCGGGCAGGTTGCCGCCGTCCGCGGCGCCCGCGTCGGCGGCCAGGGAGGTGACGGAGGCGGGGATGTCGTAGGCGTTCCAGTGCCAGAAGCCCGACGGCGTCGGCGCGTCCGGGTCGTACACCGAGACGGCGAACGACTGCGTCCCGGCGGGGAAGCCCGACCACTCCAGCGCGGGCGAGGCGCCTGCGCCGTCGGCGGAGAACCGGACGTCCAGCCGCTGCCCGTCGGCGACGTCCGGGCTGGTCAGCGTGAACGAGGGCACCTGCGGCAGGAGCGAGTAGGGGTCCGGGGGATAGGGGCGCTCGAGGCTCATGTGCGCCATCGTGCCCCTGGCCAGGGGGAGACGCCACCCTGTTGACACTCCTGCCGGAACGAGATTGACTAGAACAGGTGTTCGAACCCGAGCACGACGGACGCCAGCGCCGCCCGCGGGGGAAGGGGATCCCCATGACCGTCGTCGTCACCGGCGATCGTGCCCTTCCCGGGGAAGCCGCGGGCGGTGCGGGCGTCGCGCGCCGGACGAGCGACCGCCAGACCAGTGACCGCCAGACCAGCGACCGCCGGGCACGCGCGCTGGCCGCGCTCGCGGCGGCCGAGCTGCGTACGGGTGTGCAGCGGCCCCGCGCGCAGGCGTCTGCGGTGGTCGAGCATGCCGAACCCGGGACGCAGCGTTCCGGCGGGGTCGTTCCGGCGGGCGCCGCCGCCGGGGAACGCGGGTCCGTCAGGCCAGGCTGGACCGCCGGGGCAGGCTCTGGGACAGCTCCTGTCGGCGCAGGCTCTGCCGGAGTGGCGCCGCTGTCCGCGCCGCACGGCCCGCGCTCCCGGCGCCTGCCCCTGCAGCCCGCCCTGCCCGTGCAGCCCGCCCTGCCCGTGCAGCCCGCCCTCGCTGCCCTGCTGCCGGGCGGCGTGCTGCCCGTGGGCGGCACGCTCGCCGTCCACGGGTCGACGTCGCTGCTGCTCGGGCTGCTGGCCGCCACCTCCGCGGAAGGGGCGTGGGTCGCGTTCGTCGGGGCGCCCGCGCTGGGGCTCGTCGCGGCCGCCGACGCCGGGCTCTGCCTCGAGCGCGTCGCCGTCGTCCCGGCGCCAGGGGTCGACGCGCCGACCGTCGTCGCGGCGCTGCTCGACGGCGTCGACGTCGTCGTGCTCGGGCCGGACGTCGTGCTGCTCGACGGCGACCGGCGTCGGCTGACCGCCCGCGCCCGGGAGCGGGGAGCGGTGCTCGCGACGACGACGCCATGGCCGGGCGCGCACGTGACGCTCGACGTGCGCGGCGGGTCCTGGTGGGGCGCGGACCACGGGGCGGGGTGGCTGCGGCGCCGGACGCTGCGCGTGCGGCGTACCGGGCGCGGCGCGGCGGCGCGGCCGCTGGAGGTGGACGTGGAGGTGCCGGTGGTCGCGCCCGCCCCGGTCGCATCCGCCTCGGTCCCCTCCACCGAGGTCGCGTCCCCCGCGGAGGCCGGGCGGGTCCGGACGCCCGTGCTGCGGGTGGTCGCATGAGTCCCGTCGCGTCGTCGCGGCGCCCCGCGACCCCGGTCCCGCAGGGTGGCTCCCCGGACCTGGCACCGACCACCCGGACCGCCGTCCTGTGGGTGCCCGACTGGCCCGTCGTCGCGGCGATGGGCGTCGCCGGCGTCGACGCGCACGTGCCCGCCGCGGTGCTCACGCACCAGGGCGTGGTCGCGGCGTCGGCGGTCGCGCGCTCGGCGGGCGTGCGCCGCGGGATGCGGCGCCGGGTCGCGCAGGAGCGCTGCCCCGAGCTGGTGCTGCTGCCCGCCGACGACGCCCGCGACGCCCGCGAGTTCGAGCCGGTGGCGGTGGCGGCCGAGACGGTCGTCGCCGGGGTGGAGGTGGCCCGGCCCGGGCTCCTGCTGCTGCCCTCCGACGGCGCCGCGCGCTACCACGGCACCGAGGAACAGCTGGCGCTCGCCCTGGTCGAGGCGGTGTCGGCAGCGGGGTTCGAACCGCAGGTGGGCGTGGCCGACGGCATGCTCGCGGCGGTGCTCGCGGCGCGCGCCGACATCATCGTGCCGCCGGGCGGTTCGCGTGCGTTCCTCGCCCCGCGGCGCACCGTGGACCTGCTGCACGCCGTCACCGACCCGGGCAGCCTCGCGGCGGTGCGCGGCGCGGTCGACCTGTGGTGGCGACTCGGGATCCGCACGCTGGGCGACCTGACGGCGCTCCCGCCGGACGCGGTGCTCGGGCGGTTCGGCGACCTGGGCGCGTGGGCGCAGCGGCTCGCGGGCGGCGCGGACCTGCGCCCGCCCGCGCGTCGTCGCCCCGAGGAGGACCTCGTCGTGAGCGCGGAGCTCGACCCGCCGGCGGTGCGCGTCGACGTCGCGGCCTTCGCCGCCCGTCGCCTCGCAGAGGAGCTGCACGCGCTGCTGTCGCGGCGTGGGCTCGCGTGCGGGCGGCTGCGCATCACCGCACGCACCGAGGAGTCGACCCTCGAACGGGTCTGGCGCACCGAGGTTCTCCCGGGGTCCCCGCGAGCCCCCGCAGCGGGGCGAGGAGACCCGTGGAGCGGGGGTGGCCCGGCGACCGGGGGCCTGTCCGCCGCGCGCATCACCGACCGTGTGCGCTGGCAGCTCGAGGGATGGCTGACCACCGCCCAGGCGCGGCGCGGGCCTCGCGGCGAGGGCGACGCCGAGCCCGCGCCGATCACCCACCTGATGCTCGCGGCCGAGGAGGTCGTGCTCGCGGGCACGCACCAGCCGAGCCTGTGGGGCGCGGACGACGGCGGCGACGAGCGGGCCCGCCGCGCGCTCGGCCGCGTCCAGGGGCTGCTGGGCGGCGACGCCGTGCTCACCGTCGCGCTCCAGGGCGGGCGCGACCCGCGCGACCGCGTGCACCTGGTCCCGTTCGGGGAGCACGTCCCCGCCTCGCGCGCCCCGGACCTCCCGTGGCCGGGCGCCCTCCCCGCACCCGCCCCGGCGACGCTCCTCCCGGAGCCGCAGCCGGTGCACGTCCTGACCGCCGACGGCGCGGCCGTCACGGTCGACGCCCGGCTCCACCTGCCGTCGCCTCCCGCCGCGGTGGTCGAGCCGGCCACCACCGCTGCGCGGCGGCCCGGCGGGGTGGTGCCGACTGGCTCGGCGACAGGGTTCGGCTCGGCACCTGGGTCGGGTTCGGCGGCGGCCGGGTTCGGCTCGGCCGCCGGGTCAGGTGCCGCCGGGTCAGGTGCCGCCGGATCAGGTACGGCCGCCGGGTTCGGTGTCGTCGGGTGGGCGGGGCCCTGGCCGCTCGACGAACGGTGGTGGGAGCCCGGCGGCGGGCACCGGCGGGTGCTGCTCCAGGTGGCGCTCGACGACGGGCGCGGGCTGCTGCTGGCCTCCGACGGCGGCGAGTGGCTCGTGGAGGCGGTCTATGACTGAACCGTCGGCCACGCCCACGCAGGGACCCCGCTACGCCGAGCTGCACGCCCACTCGTCCTTCAGCTTCCTCGACGGCGCCTCGCACCCCGAGGAGCTCGTCGCCGAGGCCGTACGCCTGGGCCTGAGCGCCCTGGCCGTCACCGACCACGATGGGCTCTACGGCGTCGTGCGGCACTCGCTGGCCGCGCGCGACGCCCCCGTGAAGACCGTGTTCGGGGCGGAGCTGCACCTGCCCGTGCCGGCTGGGCCGGGCAGCGGGCCGCGCCCGGTGCTCGACCCACCCACGGGCGTCCCCGACCCGCGGTCCGAGCACCTGCTCGTCCTCGCGCGCGGCAAGGACGGCTACGCCCACCTGTCCGCCGCGATCGCCACCGCGCACCTCCGGACGGAGGTCAAGGGCAAGGCCGCCTACCGCCTGGAAGAGCTGGGGGAGCAGGCCGCGGGCGAGTGGCTCGTCCTCACCGGCTGCCGCAAGGGGTCGGTGCGCCGGGCGCTGGCCGCGCAAGGGCGGACCGCCGCGCGCCAGGAGCTCGACCGGCTCGTCGCCCTGTTCGGCCGCGAGAACGTCGCCGTCGAGATCACCGCCACCGGCGACCCCCGCGACGCCGACCTGCACGACGCCCTCGCGACGCTCGCCCGCGACGCCCGCCTGCCGCTCGTCGCGACCACCAACGCCCACTACGCCCGGCCCCGCGACGCCCGCCTGGCCCAGGCCCTCGCCGCCGTGCGCGCCACCCGCTCCCTGGAGCAGCTCGACGGCTGGCTTCCCGGTGCCCCCGTCGCCCACCTGCGCTCGGGCGCCGAGATGGCCCGCCTGCACCACCGCCACCCGGACTCCGTGCCGACGGCGGCGGCGCTCGCGGACGAGTGCGCCTTCGACCTGCGCCTGGTCGCTCCCCAGCTGCCGCCGTACCAGGTGCCGGAAGGTCACGACGAGGCGTCCCACCTGCGCGAGCTGGTCTACCGCGGGGCGACCGACCGCTACGGCCCCCGCCACGCCGAACGCGTCAAGGGTGCGTGGGACAAGATCGACCACGAGCTCGCGATCATCGAGCAGCTGCACTTCCCCGGCTACTTCCTCGTGGTCTACAGCCTGGTCGAGTTCTGCCGGGTGAACGGGATCCTCGCCCAGGGCCGGGGGAGCGCGGCCAACTCGGCGGTCTGCTATGCGCTCGGCATCACCGCCGTCGACGCCGTCAAGTACGAGCTGCTGTTCGAGCGCTTCCTCGCCCCGGAGCGCGACGGGCCGCCCGACATCGACATCGACATCGAGTCCGGCCGCCGCGAGGAGGTCATCCAGCACGTGTACGAGACGTTCGGCCGCAGGCACGCCGCACAGGTCGCCAACGTCATCTCGTACCGCCCGCGCTCGGCCGTCCGGGACGCCGCCCGGGCGCTGGGGTACGACGTCGGGCAGCAGGACGCGTGGTCGAAGACGATCGAGCGGTGGGGGTCGCTGCGCGACCACCCCAAGGTCGAGCCGGCCGTCGAGACGCGGGCGTCCGCCAAGGACGCGCGCGGCGCCGCCGTCTGGGGCAGCCGGGACCGCGACTGGACCCCGAACCTCGGCTACGCCGCCCGGCCCCGGGTGGTGGACCCGCTCGCGCACGACGACGGCGACCGCCCCCGGGGCGGGCTCACGGAGGGCGAGGCCTTCTCTCGTCGTGCCGACGACGGTGCCTTCTCTCGTCGTGCCGACGACGGTGCCTTCTCTCGTCGTGCCGACGACGCCCACGACGTGGTCCCCGCCCACGCGCCACCCTCGGCGGAGGACGAGGGCCTCATCCCCGAGCACGTCATCGACCTTGCCGAGCGGTTCCTGCGCCTGCCCCGTCACCTGGGCATCCACTCCGGCGGCATGGTCATGTGCGACCGCCCCGTCATCGAGGTGTGCCCCGTGGAGTGGGCCCGCATGGAGGGCCGCACGGTGCTCCAGTGGGACAAGGAGGACTGCGCCGACGCGGGCCTGGTGAAGTTCGACCTCCTGGGCCTCGGCATGCTCACCGCGCTCCGCTACGCCTTCGAGAGCGTCGAGAGCCACACGGGAGAGCGGCTGCACCTCCACAGCCTGCCCGAGGAGGACCCCGCGGTGTACGCGCTGCTGTGCGCCGCGGACACCGTGGGGGTGTTCCAGGTGGAGTCTCGTGCCCAGATGGCCACGCTGCCGCGCCTGCGGCCGCGGAAGTTCTACGACATCGTCGTCGAGGTCGCGCTGATCCGGCCCGGTCCCATCCAGGGTGGCAGCGTCAACCCGTTCATCGAGCGTCGCAGGGGCCGCCAGAAGGTCGAGTACCGGCACCAGCTCCTGGAGAACTCCCTGAAGCGGACCCTCGGCGTGCCGCTGTTCCAGGAGCAGCTCATGCAGATGGCGATCGACGTCGCCGGGTTCACCCCGGCCGAGTCGGACCGGCTGCGGCGCGCCATGGGCTCCAAGCGGTCGAAGGAGAAGATGGAGGCCCTGCGCGGCCGCCTCCTGGAGGGGATGACGGAGAACGGCATCCCGTCCGACCTGCAGGAGGAGATCTACGAGAAGCTCCAGGCGTTCGCCGACTTCGGGTTCCCCGAGTCCCACGCGTACTCGTTCGCGTACCTCGTCTACGCCTCGTCCTGGCTCAAGGTGCACCACCCGGCCGCGTTCTACGCGGGGCTGCTGGCCGCGCAGCCCATGGGGTTCTACTCGCCGCAGTCGCTCGTGGGCGACGCGCGCCGCCACGGGGTCACGGTGCTGCGCCCGGACCTCAACGCGTCGACGGCGCTCGCGTCCGTGGAACGGCTGCCCGACGACGCCGCGCTCGAGCCCGAACGCGTCCCGCTGCCCCGCTCGCCCTCGCCGGAGCACGGCCCGGAGCCCGACCTGCGCCTCGCCGTCCGGCAGGGCCTCGCGGAGGTCCGGAACATCGGTGCGGACCTCGCCGAGGCGATCGTCGCCGAGCGGTCCGCCCGCGGGGCATATCGCGACCTGCGCGACCTGGTCCACCGGGTCCACCTCACGACGTCGCAGCTCGAGGCCCTCGCCACCGCGGGTGCCACCGAGTCCCTCGGCGCGAGCCGCCGCGAGGCGCTGTGGGCCGCGGGCGCGCTCGGCCAGGAGGGTCCGGACACGCTCGCGGGCGTCTCCGTGGGCGTCGAGGCACCGTCGCTGCCAGGGATGTCCGACGTCGAGACGGCGGTCGCGGACGCCTGGGCGACGGGCGTGACGCCGGGGCTGTCGCCCGTCGAGATGGTGCGCGACGGCCTGACCCGTGCGGGCGTCGTCACCGTCCTCGAGGCGACGCGGACGGACGCGGGCCGCTACATCGCCGTCGGCGGCGTCGTCACGCACCGCCAGCGCCCGGGCACCGCGGGCGGGGTCACGTTCCTGTCGCTCGAGGACGAGACCGGCCTGCTCAACGTCGTCTGCTCGCCGAGGATATGGCAGCGCTTCCGGACGGTGGCGCGCAGCGCCCCGGCCATGGTGGTGCGCGGACGGGTCGAGGCGGCCGACGGTGCCACGAACCTCGTCGCCGGGCACCTGGCCCCGCTGCGGCTCCCGGTGCGGACCCGCAGCCGCGACTTCCGGTGAGCATCCAGCAGGCCTGAACGCCCCGTTGACCAGATGCCGGAGCACGGCGTCCGAGGCATTACGCTGTGCACCGCTTGCTCGTCGCCGTCGACGGCGCCCCGGGGCCTTCGGTGACGTCGCACCACCACGGAGGTTCACTTGGGGTTCAGGATCGCGGCACCAGGCCGCCGCGCGGTGCCATGGGTCGCCGCCCTCGTCAGGGCGCTCGTCGGAGCGCTTCTCGCGGCTGTCGTCCTCGTCGGCGGCGCCTGCGCGGCGCAGGCCGCGAGCGCCCCGCCGCAGCCCGGCGCCGACCAGGAGAAGACCGACTTCTACGTCGCCGGCACCATCACGTACCAGGACACCCCGGTGCCTGACGCGGCCGTCTCGATCTCGGGCGGCGGCTTCGAGGCGGAGACGCTCACGGGCGCCGACGGGCGCTGGCGGCTCTACGTCCCCGAGAAGGGCACGTACGTCATCACGGTCGACGAGTCGACGCTGCCCGAGGGCGTCATCCTCGACGAGTCGGCGCTGCCGGACGGCATCATCCAGGGCGGCGACCCGGCCTCGCGGCAGGTCACGTTCGGCCTGACGAGCTCGACGATCGCCAACCTCTTCCTCGGCCAGGGCGAGCGGCAGACGGTGTCGTTCTGGGACCAGCTGCTCTCGGCCGTCGTCAGCGGGCTGGAGTTCGGCCTGCTGCTCGCGCTGGCCTCGATCGGCGCGGCGCTCATCTTCGGCACCACCCGGCTGACGAACTTCGCCCAGGCGGAGATGGTCACGTGGGGCGCGCTCGTCACGCTCGCGGTGAGCGTCACCTGGCACCTGCCGCTGTGGGTCGGCGTCGCCGCCGCGGTGGTGGGCGGCGGCCTGCTCGGCTGGGGGATGGACGCGGTGGTCTGGCGGCCGCTGCGCAAGAAGGGCGTCGGGATCGTCCCGCTGATGATCGTGAGCATCGGCCTGTCGCTCGCGATCCGCTACGTGTTCCAGTTCTTCATCGGCGGCGACACCATGCAGCTGCCCGGCGCCAGCCCGACGCCGATGCAGCTCGGCCCGATCCGCCTGTCGTCGATCGACCTCGTCTCGATGGGCGTCAGCCTCGTGCTGCTGGTCGGGGTGGCGCTGTTCCTGACGCGCACCCGCATCGGGCGTGCGAGCCGCGCGATCTCCGACAACCCGCAGCTCGCGGCGGCGTCCGGCATCCCCGTCGACCGGGTCATCCGGATCGTCTGGGTGATCTCGGGCGTCCTCGCCGCGGTCGCCGGCATCCTGTGGGCCTACTTCCGGCCCGGCGTGAAGTGGGACATGGGCGGGCAGATGCTCCTGCTGATCTTCTCCGCGGTGGTGCTCGGCGGTCTCGGCACCGCGTTCGGTGCCCTGCTCGGCGCGCTCATCATCGGCGTCGCCGTCGAGATCTCGCCGGTCCTCGGGCTCCCCGTGGACCTGAAGTACGCGGCCGCGCTCGTCGTGCTCATCGTCATCCTGCTCGTGCGGCCGCAGGGCCTGCTCGGGCGTCGCGAAAGGCTGGGGTAGTCCATGGACTTCGGCAGCATCCTCAGCAACACCGGGGTGTTCCTGCTGAGCCCGACGACGATCGCGTACGCGCTCGCCGCCACGGGCCTCGCGGTGCACTTCGGGTACGCGGGCCTGCTCAACTTCGGCATGGCCGGGTTCATGGCGATCGGCGGCTACGGCTACGCGATCTCGGTCCTCACGTTCGGCTGGCCCTGGTGGGCCGGCATGCTCCTGGGCCTGGCCGGCGGCGCGGTGTTCGCGGTGATCCTCGGCATCCCGACGCTCCGCCTGCGCGCCGACTACCTGGCGATCGCGACGATCGCCGCGGCGGAGATCGTCCGGCTGGTCTTCACGACGACGGCCTTCGAGTCGGTGACGGGTTCCGCGGACGGCCTGGCGCAGTACAACAGCGGGTTCCGGGCCGCGAACCCGTTCCCGCGCGGCACGTACGGGTTCGGCCCGTGGACGTGGACCGAGACGGAGCTGTGGACCCGCGTCTTCGGGCTCGTCCTGCTCGCCGTCGCGATCGTCGTGGTCTGGCTCCTGGTCCGCAGCCCGTGGGGTCGCGTGGTCAAGGGCATCCGCGAGGACGAGGACGCCGTGCGCTCGCTCGGCAAGAACGTCTTCGCGTACAAGATGCAGGCGCTCGTCACGGGCGGCGTCATCGGCGCGGCGGGCGGCATCGTCTTCGTCCTGCCGTCGGCCGTCGTCCCCGGCAGCTACAGCACGTCGCTGACGTTCTTCCTGTGGACGATCCTGCTGCTCGGCGGTGCGGCGACCGTGTTCGGTCCCGCGCTCGGCGCGGTGCTCTTCTGGGTGGTCTCCGCGTTCCTCGACAGCCTCCTGCCGGCGCTCGTCGACGCCGGGGTGCTGCCGATCTCCGACCCGCAGGCCGCGACCGTGCGGTTCGTCATCACCGGCGTCGTGCTCATGCTCCTGGTCATCTTCCGACCGCAGGGCCTGCTCGGGAACAAGAGGGAGACGACCTTTGTCAAGTGAACCGACCGCCACCGGGCCGGCCCGCCCCGCCCGCCGGACCGCGCTGACGGAGCACGAGCCGGCGCCGGGCGTCGCGAAGGTCGACCCGATCCTCGTCGCGGACGACGTCGTGCGCCGCTTCGGCGGCCTCACCGCCGTCGACGTCGACCACCTCGAGATCCCGCGCGGCGCGATCACCGCGCTCATCGGGCCCAACGGTGCCGGCAAGACGACGCTGTTCAACATCCTGTGCGGTTTCGACAAGGCCAACGCGGGCACCTGGTCGTACGACGGGAAGAACCTGTCGGGCGTGCCGTCGTTCAAGGTGGCCCGCATGGGCCAGGTGCGCACCTTCCAGCTCACCAAGGCGCTCTCCCTGCTGACGGTGCTGGAGAACATGAAGCTCGGGGCGCCGAACCAGCGCGGCGAACGGTTCTGGCCGAGCCTGCTCAGGCCGCTCTGGCGCACGCAGGAGAGCGAGATCGACGTGCGCGCCCGCGAGCTGCTCGCCCGCTTCAAGCTCGCCGACAAGGCGGGCGACTACGCGGCGTCGCTGTCGGGAGGGCAGCGCAAGCTGCTCGAGATGGCCCGGGCGCTCATGAACCTGCCGAGCCTCGTCCTCCTCGACGAGCCCATGGCGGGCGTCAACCCCGCCCTCACGCAGTCGCTGCTCGACCACATCGTGAGCCTGCGGGAGGACGGTGTGACGGTGCTCTTCGTCGAGCACGACATGCACATGGTCCGCCACATCGCCGACTGGGTGGTCGTCATGGCGGAGGGGCGCGTCGTCGCCGAGGGGCCGCCGGACACGGTCATGGCCGACCAGGCCGTCATCGACGCGTACCTCGGGGCGCACCAGGAGGTCGACCTCGGCGTCGTCACGGGCCGGGTCGCGGCCCCGACGGACCCCGAGACGGCCAGGCACGAGCAGGAGCTCATCGAGGAGATCGAGCGCGAGCGGACGGAGGCCGGCGATGAGTGAGGAACGGGTCGTCGTCGAGATCAAGGACGTCCATGCGGGGTACCTGCCGGGCGTCAACATCCTCAACGGCACGAACCTCGTCGCCCGCGCCGGCGAGCTCATCGGCATCATCGGCCCGAACGGTGCCGGGAAGTCGACGCTGCTCAAGGCGATCTTCGGCATGGTGCAGGTGCGCTCGGGCGACATCACCGTCGACGGCGAGAGCATCCTCGGGCTGGACGCCGACCGGCTCGTCGGGCGGGGCGTCGCGTTCGTCCCGCAGACCAACAACGTGTTCCCGTCGCTCACCGTGGCCGAGAACCTCCAGATGGGGATCTACCAGAAGCCCAGGAAGTACGCGGAGCGGCTGGAGTTCGTCTCGTCGATCTTCGGCGAGCTCGGCGGGCGGCTCGGGCAGCGGGCCGGCTCGCTGTCCGGGGGCGAGCGCCAGATGGTGGCCATGTGCCGGGCGCTCATGATGGAGCCCTCGGTGCTGCTCCTCGACGAGCCGTCGGCGGGCCTGTCGCCCGTACGGCAGGACGACGCGTTCATCCGCGTCTCGGAGATCAACAAGGCGGGCGTCACCACGATCATGGTCGAGCAGAACGCCCGCCGGTGCCTGCAGATCTGCGACCGCGGCTACGTGCTCGACCAGGGCCGCGACGCGTACGAGGGCTCGGGGCGCGAGCTGCTCAACGACCCGAAGGTCATCGCGCTCTACCTGGGCACGCTCGGCGCCTGACGGCCGGGTCGGCACCCGGGCGCGCGTCCGGCAGCGGCTACGCTCCGTTCGTGCCGCGGCGTCGTACGGCATGGCAGCCCGGACCGAGAGGAGAGCGCGAGTGGCCCGATCGGCCGTCGTGATCATCGACCTGCAGAACGGCGTCGCACCCGGCTGCCTGGACTTCGACGGCGTGGCCCGCCGGGCGCACGCCCTGGTCGTCCGCGCGCGCGACGAAGGAGTCCCCGTCGTCTGGGTGCAGGACCACGGCGGGTTCGCCGTCGGCAGCAACGACTGGGACCTGTACGGCCCGCTGGGCCGGGACGCCGGCGAGCCGCTGGTCCGCAAGGAGTACCGCGACGCGTTCGCCGGGACCGACCTGCGGGAGGTGCTCGACCGGCTCGACGTCTCGCGCCTCGTGGTCGCCGGGGCGCAGTCCGACTACTGCGTGCGGACCACCACCCAGTCCGCCGCCGCGCGCGGCTACGACGTGACCCTGGTGGGTGACGCGCACACGACGACGGACGCCCGCTGCGGCGACGTCGTGGTCACGGCGGAACAGATCGTGGCGCACACCAACAGGTACTTCGCGGGCCTGCGCTACCCGGGACAGGCGTTCTCGGTCGCCGGTCACGAGGCGGTTGCCCTGGGGTGAGACGCCCGCCGGCGTGCGGTGATGCCCGGCCGGTATCGCTACGGCGCCGAAGGTAGTAGCCACGCCCGGGGCCCGTGCCGACCCTGGTCTCGGCGGCCCACCCGGGGCCGCCTCGACCGAGGAGCACACCATGTCCCTGAGCACCAGCCACAAGGTCGTCGTCATCGGCGGCACGAGCGGGCTCGGCCTCGCCACCGCGCAGTCCGTCGCCGCGAAGGGCGCGGCGGTCGTCGTCGCGTCGCGCAACCCCGCCACCGTGGCGGCCGCGCTGCGCGCGCTGCCGCCCACCGCCACCGGGCACGCCGTCGACGCCGCCGACCCGGCCGCCGTCGCCGCGTTCTTCGACGAGGTCGGCCCGTTCGACCACCTCGTCTACACGGCGGGCGAGAACTTCGCCGCCACCACGCTCGACGGCTACACCGCCGACGCCGGGGCACGCTTCCTCGGCCTGCGCCTCGTGCACATGCTCGACGTCGTGCGCCAGGCGGTACCGCACCTGCGCGAGGGCGGTTCGATCACCCTCACCGCGGGCACCGCGGCGTTCAAGGGCGGCCCCGGCTGGTTCCTCGGCGCGGCCGTCTCGGGCGCCGTCATCTCGGCGGCCCGGTCCCTGGCCGTCGAGCTCGCACCGCTGCGCGTCAACGTCGTGGCCCCTGGCGTCGTCCGCAGCCCCCTGTGGGACGGCATGCCCGAGGCCGACCGCGAGCTCATGTACGAGGTGACCGGCAAGTCGCTGCCGCTCGGGCGGGTGGGCGAGCCCGAGGACGTGGCCCGCGAGTACGTCCACCTCATCGAGCAGGGCTACGCCACGGGCGTGGTCAGCGTCGTCGACGGCGGCACGGTGCTCGTCTGAGCACGCGGCCCCGGCGGGCCGAGCCGTGAAGACCGGCGGGCCCGGGCCGCGCGGGACGACGCCGGCGAGGCCATGATGGTCGTCACGGCGGCGGACGCGCCGCCGTGACGAGCGACCGACGCGGCGAAGGCAGCGGGGAGCAGCATGGACGTCGACCTGCGCAAGCTGCGCTACTTCGTCGCCGTCGCCCGGACGACGTCGATGCGGGCGGCCGCCGACCGGCTCTTCGTCGCCCAGCCGGTGCTCACCCGCCAGCTGCGCGCCCTGGAGCAGGAGCTCGGCGTGCGGCTGCTCGACCGGTCGCACCTGGGCACCACGCTCACCCCCGCGGGCGAGCAGGTGCTCGAGGACGCGCTGCCACTCCTGCAGGCCGCCGACGCGCTCGCCCGCCGGGCGGGGCGGGCGGCCGACGATCGGCGGCTGTTCACCGTCGCGTTCATGCCCGGCCTGGTGGTCACTGCGATGGCGTCCCGGTTCTCCGACACCCACCCGGGCTGGGACACCGACGTCGTGCGCACGTCGTTCGCCGACCAGGTCACGGTGCTGCACGACGGCACCGCCGACGTCGCGTTCGTCCGCTACCCGTTCGACGAGACCGGGCTGGCGGTCACCCCGCTGGCCGAGGAACCCCGGGTGGTCGCGCTGCGGCACGACCACCCGCTCGCGGGACGCGAGCGCATCGACGTGCGCGCGCTGGAGGACGAGCCGCTGCTCGACTCGCCCGACCTCGTGCCCGGGTGGGCCGGGGACTTCCTGCCGACCACGCGCCCGGGGGTGACGTCGCGGTCGATGGAGGAGAAGCTCGAGCACGTCGCGGCCCGGCGCGGCATCGCGATCGTCGGGGCGTCGGTCGCGGGGCTGTACCCGCGGCCCGAGGTCGTGTACCGGGAGCTCGACGGCGTCCCCGACGCGCGCGTCGCCCTCGCCTCGGCGGCGCACCGGACCGCGCCCGAGATCGCCGCGTTCCGGCGCGTGGCGCTCGAGCTGGCCGTCCCGACGCTCGGCGCCAGCTTCCGCGCCTGGCGGGGCGCGCCGGACGCGGCCCGCGCGGAGGCGTAGTGCCTGACGGAGCGGCTGGGCAGGGCAGGGCGCCTTCTCGCCCGCGCTACTCGCCGGGGTTGCCGCCCGGCACGTCGAAGATCTCCTCCAGCGTCCGGACCGCGTGCCGCGCCATGGATGAAGCGAGGTCGCGCCCGACGTAGCGGACGTGCCAGCCCTCGGGGGCGTACCCGGTGATGTCGACGACGTCGGGCGTGTACCGCAGCAGGAAGCCGAACTCCGTGACGTGCGCCGCGATCCACCGGCCCTCCACGGTGCCGGCGAAGCAGGGGCTGAAGTCGCACGCGGGCTGGGTCGAGCTGCCCAGGTCGACGGCCAGGCCGGTCTGGTGCTCGCTGTGCCCGGGCGGGGCGGAGACCTTGTCCGCCGCGGCGCGCCCGAGCTTGCGCACCCAGCCGTCGTAGGTGGAGACCTGGTAACCGTAGGAGCGGTAGGCGCTGCGCAGCGTCAGGTGCACGCCGTCCTGCTCCGCGGCGGCCAGCATGGCGGTCAGGTCCGCGGCCACGACCGGCTGGACGAGGTAGCCGCGCACCGTGGTCAGGTCCGGCACGTAGTCGGCGGGGTCGAGCGGCGTCCGCCTGTTGACCACGACCCAGGGGCTCGCGGGATCGGTCGGGGAGTGCGCCGTCAGGTCGAGGTCGGTCGGGCCCGGGTGTGCGGTCTCGTCGACCGGCGCCGGTGTGGGCGGCGTCGGCGCGCGGTCGGGGGCCGCCCGGCCGGCCGCCGCCACGCCGCCGATGCCAGGACCGGGTGGGGCTGCGGCGGGGACGGGGGCGCACGCGGCGACCAGGCCCGCGAGGCCTACGAGGCATACGAAGGCGAGGACGGCGGCGGCGAGCGGCCGGGTGGCAGAGCGAGCGGATCGGGTGGGGTTCACGCCACGGTCAGTGTCCGGCGGGGATCGTCCGATGCCATCGCGGACCTGTGACGGAGGCCATGGGCGAGGGTGTGTCATGGACCTGGCGCTCCCGGACACTGACCGGGGCGAGCGCAGTGCTCTCGCCCCTGGAGGTACCCCTGCCGATCCCTGACGAGCCGCAGTCCGTCGACGTCGTCTCCGCCCCTGTCGTCTCCGGCCCCGTCGTCTCCGACCCCTCCGGGGAGCTCAGCGCGAGCGAGGCGGAGGCGCTCTTCGCCGCGCACGCCCGCACCGTCTACCGGTATGCGCGCACGCGGGTGTCGGCGGCCGACGCCGAGGACGTCGTGGCGGAGGTCTTCGCGATCGCCTGGCGCAAGCGGGACGCGGTGCTGGTCGACTCGCGGGCGTGGCTGCTGGGGGTGGCACGGCGGGTCCTGGCGAACCAGGTGCGGGCCCAGGGCCGGCGGGCCGCGCTGACCGAGCGCCTGCGCGCCGCGCCGGCCCCGCCCGTGCCCGACGGCACGGGCCTGGTGCGCGAGGTCGACGAGCTCCGCCGGGCGCTGGCCCGGCTGCGCCCCGCGGACCGCGAGGTGATCGCCCTGCTCGCGAGCGCCGAGCTCACGACGGCGGAGGTGGCCGAGGCCCTCGGGTGCTCACCGGCCGGCGCCGCGACCCGGGTGCACCGTGCGCGCCGCCGCCTGCGGGCGGTCTACCGCCCCTCGACCGAGGAAGGAGCCTGACGTGGAGGACGAGCTCGCACGCCTCCGGCGTGCCCTGCGGGACGCGGACCGGGAGCTGGACCTGGCCCGGGTCTTCGCCGAGTCCCGGGACCGCGCGCTCACGGGCGTGACGGCGCGGGAGCGTACGCGCCGCCGCCGGAGGCCGTTGCGTGGGGGCGCTCACCGCGACCGCGGGGGTGTGGTCACGATCCCGCTGGACGTGCCGGAGGCGGGCCCCGCGTCCGTCCGCGCGCCGCGCCGTCCGTTCGCCCGGCGGGCGCTCGTGACGTCGCTCGCGCTCGCCGCGGCCGTGGTCGCCGCCGTCGCCTTCGGGCTCCCCGGCGACGAGTCTGCGGTGTCCCCGTCGGCCACCGCCGGTGCCCCGGCGGCGTCGCCGGTCCCGACGACGCCGCCGCAGGGCGCCGCTCAGCGGATCGCGGCGGCGACGTCCGCCGACGGCCTCTGCTACGTGCGCACCCGGGCGAGGCTGGGCGACGACGCGCCGGTCACCCAGGTCGACCGGCTGGCTGGCTCGCCCGCCACGCCGACGGTCGACCTGGCACGGCAGCCTCTCCTGGCTCTGCGGGAGGCGGGGCTCGCCGCGCTGCGCGACCTGCGTGCGGGCCGGGCGGACGTCTGGGGCACCGTGGTCTCCCTCGGCGTCGAGCAGACTGACGGCACGCAGGCCGAGCGTGTCCGCGCGACGACGCCGGGGCCGCCCGTGCGGGGCGGCCGGGTCACCCGCGTCGAGTACCTCGTCGACCGGGTGACCTGGCTGCCCCGCACCCAGGAGGTCCGGGCCGTCACCGACGACGGCGACGAGCTCGTCCTGGTCAGCGACCTCGCGTGGCTCGGCTGCGAGGGGCACGACGTCGACACGTCCGGCGCGGGGACCGGGAGGTCGACGGTCGACGAGGCCCCGGCAGACGGCCCCGCCGGCGTGGCCCGTGACCAGGACGGCCACGCCGGCGTGGCCCGTGACTAGTTGGTGCGCGTGATGGTGTTGTCCGCGCCGTACTTGTAGATGCCGATCGAGGCGCCCTGCGGGTCGCCGTTCTCGTCGAAGGTGACCTTGCCGGAGTAGCCGTCGTAGTCGGCGACGCCGCCGTCGTTGATGATCTTGGCGCAGTCGGCGAAGCTCGTGCACGGGGTGCCGTCGCCCGAGCCGCCCGAGACCTCCTGCATCTTGCCCGCGATGTCGGCGCCCTTGACCGACTTCGCGGCGAGCGCCGAGAGCGCGATGAGGGTGACCGCGTCGTACGACTCGCCCGCATAGGTGAACGTGGCGATCTTGTCGTTGCCCTTGCCGGTCCAGAAGTCCTGGAGACGGCTCTGGAAGTCGTCCTCGAGCGCCGGGCCGGGGATCGTGCCCTGGGCGCCCTCGAGCGAGACGGTGATGGGCGTCTTGCTCGACGCGCTGTAGTCGGTCGTGTTGCCGTCGACCATGTAGAGCTGGTCGCCGGTGACGCCCGCGTTGACCAGCAGCGGGGCGATGGTCACGAACTGCGCGAACGAGACGACGACGACGGCGTCGGGGTTCGCCGCGGTGACCTGGGCGACCTGCGCGTCGAACGTCGTGTCGCCGACGTTGAAGGACGCCTGGGCGACGACCTGGCCGCCCGCGGCCTCGAAGGTCTCCTTGATCTGGGCGTCGAGGCCGGTGCCGTAGGCGTCGTTCTGGTAGATGATGCCGAGGGTCTTGTGCCCGTCCTCGGCGATGAGGTTGCCCAGCACCTCGCCCTGGAGGAAGTCGCTCGGCGCGGTGCGGAAGTAGAGGCCCTGGTCGTCCCAGGTGGTGAAGTCCGGCGACGTGTTCGACGGCGAGACCGTGAGGATCCCGGCCGCGATGTTGCCGTCGAGGATGATCTTCGAGACGCCCGACGACGCGGCGCCGACCATCGCGGTGACGCCGGCGCTGCGGAGGCGCTCGATCGACGTCTCGAACGCCTTGGTGTCCGTGTCGCCCTCGTCGGTCGCGGTGTAGTTGATCGTGATGCCGGCGTTCGCCTCGTTCACCTCCTGCACGGCGAGGCCGACGCCGCCCTCCATGGGGGCGTCGAGGAACGAGAGCGAACCGGTCTGGGGCAGCAGCGAGCCGAGCTCGAGCGTGAGAGGGGCCGACGACTGGGCGTCGGCGGCGGGGGACGTGCCCTCGTCCGACGAGGGCGTGGACGAGGAGCAGGCTGCGAGCACGAGGGAGGTCGCGCTGAGCAGCGCGACGCCCCCCACTGCGCGCAGGCGGGAACGGGAGGTGATGGCCATGGTGCACACCTTCTGCGCTGAAGAGGCTGTCTGACAAGACTTTCGTGTCCGGAGGTCGCCCGCCGGATCCGGCATATGGTGCCACACCGCGCGACCTGCTGCGTCGGGGTTTCGGGGCGACTTTTCCGGCACCGCGCGGCCTACCCCGGCAGGGGTACCAGCACGCAGATCTCGAAGCCGTCGTGCTCGCGCCGCAGCAGGTAGCGCACCCGCTCCACCGCCTGCTCGCCCGCGTACTGGTCGCGGTAGCTCCAGCGCACCTGGGCCCACACGAGCGCGTCGCTCAGGGCGTCGGCGTCCTCGACCTGCGGCACCGCGGCGACGACGTCGCGGGCGCGGTGCGCCTCGAGCCGCGGCCGCAGCGCCGCGTGGACGGTGCCGGCGTCGGGCGCGGGAAGCGACCCGTCGGCACCCACCAGGAGGGCCGGGAACGCGACCCTGGCGGCGATGCCCTCGAGGTCGCCTGCGCCGAGCGCCAGGCCGTAGCCCACGAAGAACGCCAGCAGGTCCTCGCGGTCGTACGCCGTCGTCGCGCCCATGCGGTCCAGGGTAGGCGGGGCCGTCCCGCCACGCGCGAGCGTGGTGGGACGGTCCCCCGGGGCGCTACCAGGCCTGCGCGTAGACCTCGGCGAAGAGCTCGTCGGGGTCGGTCTCCAGGCCGCGCGCCGTGAACCACGCGCACATGTTCACGCAGTCGCGGTGCAGGAACTCCACCGCGAACGGGCTGGCGGCCAGGTCGACCACCTGCGGCACGTCGATGATGACGAGCCGCTCGCCGTCGGCCAGCACGTTGTACGGCGACAGGTCGCCGTGCGCCCAGCCGAGCCGGGCGATCGTGCCCATGGCGTCGCGCAGCTGCTCGAGGTAGCCGGCGACGACGTCGCGGTCCGGCCGGGCCTGGGCGAGGCGCGGTGCCGCGGCCCAGGCGCCGTCGTCGGACTGCGTGCCGACGAACTCCATGAGGATCTCGGTGCCGTCGATCTGCACCGGGTACGGGACGGGCGCGCCCGCGTCGTACAGGGTGCACAGGGCGTCGAACTCGACCTGCGCCCAGTGGCCGGCGCGCACGGCCCGGCCGTACTCGGACTTGCGGTTGTCGGCCGCGCGCTGGTCGCGCGACTTCTTCACCTTGCGGCCCTCGGAGTACGAGTCGTCGCGGGTGAACTGGCGGTGCTCGTGGCCGCGGTACCGCTTGGCGGCGAGCAGGGACCACTGGTCGGGGTCGTCGGGCACGGCGCGCTCGACGAGGAACACGTCGGCCTCCTTGCCCGTCTTGAGGATGCCGAGCTCGGTGTCGAGCGCGGCGGACGCGGTGACGATCCAGGAGGGGTGGGGCTGGGGGCCGCGCTGACCCTTGGCCACGGAGGTCCAGGTGGACCAGCGGGTGCCGGGCGCGGGCAGGTCGTACGTGTCCGGAGCGGACATGGTGGGGGTCTCCTCAGGGGAAGGTGGCGGGCTTCGCTGCCCTGCCTCCCGGCGACCCAGGGGTTGCGCGCGTGCTCAGGGGCGGTGCGGGAGGCAGGCGGGAACGACGACAGTCATGGCCTTGCCTCCCTTCCGGCGGTGCACCGAGCACGTGCGTGATCGGACCCGATGCTCGCACCGTCCCGTCGCGGGGCGCCAGGCATTTACGGCCGCAGCCCCGCGACCATCGCCCCGGCGGTCGCGGCGGCCAGCGCGACCAGCACCCACGTGGGCAGGTGGTGCCACCAGGGGCGGCGCATCAGCCCTTGCCCCTGTCCGGGCCGGACCGGTCGTCGCCCCGCTCGTCGCGCCTGTCGTCGTCCTCCCGGCCTCCGTCGTCGTCGTGTCCGTCGTCGCCGTCGCGTCCGCCGTCGTCGCCCGGCGTCGGGCCGACGGCGGTGAAGCCGGCGAACCCGCCGAGCCCGGCGACGACCGCGACGGCCAGGCCGACCAGGACCGGCCGGCGGTCGACCCCGTCGGGGTCCGGCGCGTTCACGGGCCCACCGTCAGCAGGTACCAGAGCCCGGACGTCGCCCAGACGACGCCGAGCAGCGCGACCACGAGCCCGCCGAGCACGGGCAGCACCCACCCGGGCAGGCCGCGCACGCGTAGCGCGAGCATCTTCACGGTGAAGACGCCGAAGAACGCGCAGCCGAGCACGGAGTGCACCAGCACGCGCGTGGAGCGGTCCTCGAACCCGAGCGACCACACGCACGCGAACGCGACGGGCAGCGCGAGCCCGAACGCGGCGACCCCGCTCCACCGGTGGACCCAGGCGACCCAGCCGGGGCCGCCGCGGTACATCGCGACGGCGGAGGCGAGCTGGACCACGACGAGGGCGGCCGCGGCGGTCGCGAGGGCGGTCTTCGCCGCGACCATCGAGCCGAACCAGAGGGTGAACAGCGGGGCCCCGTCCCCGGGGTGGGCGTCGGCGTAGCCGGCCAGCGCACCGGAGACGGCGATCCCGGCCGCGACGGCGCCCGCGAGCGCCCACCGCCAGCGGGCAGTGCGCGCGACCTCGGCGTCGGCGGCCATGGGCCTACCGTGCCAACCGCCGGGCGGCGCGGCAAGCCCGCGCGGCTCAGGGGGCGATGACGCGCTCCACGGACCGCCGCACGTCTGCGGCGGCCTCGTCGGCGGTGGTGCCGCTCGCGAGCACGCCGAGCGCGGCCCCGTAGACGACGCCGAGCACCTGGCCGAGGAGCCGGTCGGGGGTCTGCGACCGGTCGAGGTCGGTGCGCTGCTCCAGGGCTGCGGCGAGCGCCGCCATCTTGGCAACCTGCGACGACGCCCCGGGCTCGATCGTGGCGAGCCGCCCGGGGCGCTCGAGCGTGTGCCAGAGCAGCAGGCGGGTCAGGTCGGAGCGCTCGACCGTGAAGCGGAACAGGCGCTCGGCGTAGCCGGGCAGGTCGTCGGCGTCGAAGGGCACGGTGTCGAGGAGCTCGGCGATGCGGTCGGCGAGCACGCGGTCGAACAGGGCGTCCTTGCCGCCGAAGTTGGCGTAGATCCGCTCTTTGTTGGCCCCGGCGCGGGCGGCGATGCGGTCGACGCGCGCGCCGGCCAGGCCGTGCTCGGCGAACTCGTCCCCGGCGGCGGCCAGGATGCGCTCCGGGGTGGTGCGCTGGCTGCTCGGCATGGGCCCACCCTAGGCGAGGGGGAGCGCGGTCCCGGTGATCTGCTCGGCGGCGGCCCAGACCCGGGCGGCCGCGGCGTCGTCGCGCATGCGCCGGTTGAGGCGGGCGGGGCCGGGCTCGCCCACGAGCGTGAACCGTCCCGTCGGCCCGTAGTACGCCCCGTTCGCCGCGGCGGGGTCGGCGGCGGCGAACAGGATCGGGCCCGCGCCCTCGGGCGGCAGCATGGACGGCAGGATGCGCATGCCCTGCAGGGGGCTCCAGCGCGGCTTCGCGCGGCCGAGGTTCGGGCCCGCGCTCTGGAGGTTGGTGCGGGTGAAGCCGGGGTGCGCGGCGGTCGAGACGAGGCCCCAGCCCCGCCGGTCGGAGACGTGGGCGAGGTGCCGGGCCAGGTACAGGTCGGCGAGCTTGGAGGCCGCGTAGGCGCCCGACGCCGAGTAGCGGCGGGTCCGGTCGGGGTCGGCGAGGTCGATGCGGCCCCAGTTCGCCGTGCCCGAGCTCATGGTCGCGACGCGCGGGGCGGGGGAGGCGAGCAGCAGCGGGAGCAGGAGGTTCGTCAGGGCCAACGGGCCGAGGAAGTTGGTGCCCCACTGGAGCTCGTGCCCGTCGACGGTCTCGTGCCGGGTCGGTACGGCCATGACGCCCGCGTTGTTGACGAGCGTGTCGAGGTGGTCGAGGTCGCGGTGGAGCCCGTCCGCGAACGCGCGGACGGACGTGAGGTCGGCGAGGTCGACGATCCGCACCTCGGCCTGGGCCCTCGGGTGCGTCGCGTGCAGCGCCGCGAGCGCGGCGTCGCCGCGTCCCTGGTCGCGCACGGCGAGGACGACGCGGGCGCCCGCGCCGGCGAGGCGTACGGCGGCCTCGCGTCCGGTCCCGGAGCTGGCTCCGGTGACGACGACGGTGCGGCCGGTCTGGCGGGGGACGGTGTACATGGCGTGGCTCCCTGGTTTGTGAGGTCATGCCAACCAACTAGTTGGTTGGCATGTGTCCAGGGTGCACCCAGGGCGCCGCGGTGCGCAAGCCGTGGCGCGCGCGGTCTGCGTCTCAGGTGTCTCAGGTGTCTCGGGCGTCTCAGGCGCCGAGCAGGGCCGCCGTCGTCGTCGTGAACCAGGCGGCGGAGGCGTCCCACAGCGCGAGCGTGTCGACGCCGAGCAGGTCGAGCGCGGCCCAGCCGACGCCCACGACGGCATAGATGCTCACCGGCGTCATGACGAGCCACTCGCGCCACGACCCGGCGTCGCCGAGCAGGGGGACGGACACGTTGCCGCCGCGGCGCCACACGTTGTCGAACGGGAGCACGGGGTGGCGGCGCACCCAGCGCGGCGAGCGGATACGGATCGGCCACAGCAGCGGCACGCCGTTCGTGGTGAGCAGGTCGCCGAGCAGGTGCACGAGGCCGCCGAGGCCCACGCAGAACGGCATCCAGAACCATTCCTCAGGGGCGTAGACCGCGATGATCGTGGCGAGCGCGACAGACGCGAGCCACGACCAGGCGGTGCCGGTGCGCGTGATCCGCAGGGCGCGCAGGGCGAACGAGACGAGCAGCACCGCGACGATGCCCGGGCCGATGAGCACCTCGCCGAACGTCGACGTGCTGAACGTGACGTGGCCCGCCAACCAGGCCAGCGCCGTGAAGACGGCGACGCCGAGCAGGGAGTGCGTGCCGCCGCGGTGGCCGCCCGAGACGGCCGCGATGCCGCGCGCCACGCCCTCCGACACGGGCGGCAGGGAGTGGGCGATGGTGCCCGCGTGGTGGTCGGCGTCGGGCAGCAGCGCCGCGCCCGCGCACACCAGCGCCCCGGTGATGATCCCGACGTCGGAGACGGGGTAGAGGCCGAGCGCGATCGGTGTGGTCGCGGTGACGGCGACCCAGGCCGCCGCCCCTGACGCTGCATGGTGTCCGCCCATCATGGGGCACGACCGTACCGGTACTTCTACGCAGGTCAGGGACGCGGTACCGTCGCGTCCATGACTGCGACGGGGCAGCCTGATCCCGACCTCGGGCCTGTCCAGGAGGGGCCCGCGGCGATCGTGCGCGGGGTCGCCCTCCTGGCGCGGTTCCTGCTCGAGCTCGCCCTCTACGTGACCGTCGCCTACGTCGTGTACACGGTGTCTGGCCGCGGGTCGCTGCGGGGGATCGCGGCCGGGGCCGCGGTGGTCGCCGTCGGCGCCGTGTGGAGCGTGTGGCTCTCCCGGCGGGCCACGCACCGGCCGGCCGAGCCCGTCAGGCTGCTTCTCGAGGTGCTCCTCTTCGCCGGGTGCGGTGCTGCGCTGTGGGGGCTCGGCCACCCGGTCCTCGGGGCGGCGCTCGTGGCGGCGTGGGTCGCGGACCGGGTGGTGCTGGCGAGCGTCCGGCCCGTCACCTGACCGGGTGGTTGGCGGCGAACAGCCGGTCCGGGTCGGCGGCGGCCCGCACGGCCGACAGGAGCGCCCACGCGTCGGCGTCGTAGCCGACGCGGGCGTCGACGGCCGACTCCGCGAACCCGAGGTACTGGCGCCCGGTGAGCCACGGGGCCATCGCGGTGACGAGGCCCTCCGCCTGAGCCCGCAGCCGCACCGCGTCGTCGTGCGACGGGGCGATCCCCACGGTGAAGAGCAGGAACTGCCCGGGCAGGTGGGACAGCGCCCCCGCGCCCTCGACGACGCGGCCGAGCGCCCCGCCGAGCTGGCGCAGCTCGGCAGCGAGCAGCCCGGGCTCGCGGTCCCATGCCGCGAGCAGCGCGTCGACGGCGGCCTCGGGCAGCGCCGCCAGCGACCCGGACGCCGACACGGACGGCGACGGGCCCTCCGGGTCCAGGTGCAGCCGGGCGACGGCGGCGGCCGGGACGCGCGCGAACGTGTCGAGCTCGGGCTCGAGCGCCCGCAGCGGGGCGAGGAGCTCGGCGGCGCGCTCGTCGGAGTCGAGCACCGCCCCGTCGAGCAGCACGACGTCGCGGCCGCGCAGGACGTCCGGCACGTCGGGGATCGGCGGGACGCGCAGCAGGCGGACCGTCGTGGTGATCTCGTCGGGGGCGTCAGGTGCCCAGCGCGCCCAGGTGCGCAGCACGTCGCGCGCCCGGGACGCGTCCCAGATCATGAGCCCGGCGTGCACGTCGGGCAGCGGGAACAGCGACACCTCGAGCGCGGTGACGACGCCGAAGCTGCCGCCCCCGCCGCGCACGGCCCAGAACAGGTCGCGGTGCTCGGTCGCGCTCGCGCGCACGATCTCGCCGTCTGCCGTCACGAGCTCGACGGCCACCACGCTGTTCGTGGTCAGGCCGCGCTTGCGGCCGTAGAGGAACAGCCCGCCGGCGAGGGCGAGGCCGACGAAGCCGACGTCGGGCGCGGAGCCGTGCAGCACGGCCAGGCCGTGGGCCGCGGCGGCCTCGACGACGTCGATGGCCGGCGTGCCGCCGAGCACCCGGGCGACGCGTCGGACCGGGTCGACCTCGACGCCGCGCAGCCGGTGCAGGCGCAGCAGCAGGACGTCGTCGAGGCCGTGCGCGGCGAGCGCGGCGGCGCTGTGGCCGGTGGACTGCGGGGCGACGCGCAGGCCGGCGGCCCGGGCGGTCCGCACGACGGCGGCGACCTCCGCGGCGTCGGCGGGCTCGGCGACCGCGGCGGGGCGCTGGTCGACGGCGAGGTTCCAGGGGGTCCGGGCGTCGTCGTACCCGAGGTCGGAGGGAAGGTGGACGGTGGTCGCGGCAGCGAGCGCGGCGCGCTCTGCGGCGGTGGTCATGATGGTCACGGGGAAGACAGAGGCGGAGACCGCGTCTCGCGGACACTGTTCGCTCACAGCGAACGGGTGGGCGTGCGGGCGGCGTGCCCGCGAGGGACGAGGTAGGCGGACCGGCCGGCTACCCTCGCGGGACGAAGGTGAAGGTCGAGGCGAACGCTGCCGGTCGGCCGCCGCGCGGCCCCTGCCCGTCGCGGCGGGCCGCGCCCCCGTCGTCGCGGCCCTCGGACGACACGCCCAGCAGCGAACGCGTGATGCTCTCGGCGTCGGCCGTCATCTCGGTGACGGCGCCGGCGAGGTCGTCGTCCGTGACCTCGCGGCCGTCCTCGGAGGCGAGGAGCACCGCGCGGCGGATGACCTCCTTCACGAACGAGGCGGTGACGCCCAGGGTGCGCGCGGCGGCGTCGTCGAGCGCCTCGGGCGACAGCGGGAGCGGCCCGCGGTAGAGCTCGAACAGCCGGCGGAGCGCCTCGGCGTCGGGCAGCGGCACCTCGACCGCCAGGTCCACGCGCCCCGGGCGCTGGGCGAGGGCCCGCTCGAGCAGGTCGGCCCGGTTGGTGGTGAGCACGAACGCGACGTCGGCGTCCGGGGCCAGGCCGTCCATCGCGTCGAGCACCTCGAACAGCAGGGGCTGCGGCCCGTCCCGGAACGAGCGGTCCTCGGCGATCAGGTCACAGTCCTCCAGCACGACGATCGCCGGCTGCATGGCGCGCGCGGTCTCGGCGGCCAGCCCGACGAGCCGCAGGGTGGCGCCGGCGAGCACGACCACGGTGGTGCCCTCGCTGGCCCCGACCAGGTGCCGCACGGTGTGCGTCTTGCCCGTGCCCGGCGGGCCGTACAGGAGCACGCCGCGCTTGAGGTGCTGGCCCGCGGCGCGCAGCGCCTCCTTGTGCTGCGCGACGCCGAGCACCTGCCGCTCGATCCGCACGAGCGTCCCGGGCGGCAGGATCACGTCCTCGGCGGGGACCGGCGTCCGCCGCAGGAACGTGATGCCCGACGCCGAGGGCTCGTACGGGTTGCCCGTGAACGACACGACCTGCCCGCGGAACACCGAGTGGGTGACCATCGCCGCACGCAGCTCGGCCAGCAGCGCGAGCGTGGTGGTCTCGCTCGCGCACAGCACCTCCAGGGCGCTCTGCATCCCGTGGCGTGGTGAGCCGGTGCGCTGCAGCAGCGCGACCGGGACGCCGTCGACGGCGAACAGGTGCAGGCCGAACGCGACCGTGCGCCGCTCCGAGTCCGGCCCGGTGGCCGCGCGCGCGTAGTCGACCGCGCCGACCGGGAACTGCCGGAACCGCCCGGAGTGCTCGACGATCTCGGAGAACGACGTGTGCATGCGCTGCTCGCCGCCGCCGACACCGACCAGCCGGCCCCCGCCGTGCCCAGCGATCACGGCCTCGAGCGCCACGTCGGCGTCGACCTCGCGAAAGCTCGACACCGCCTCGGTCACGACGGCGAGGGTGCGGGGGTCGACGCCGAGGTGCTCGCGGAGCAGGTCGGAGACCGACAGACCGTCCTCGGTCTCGTTCTGCTGCTCGAGTCTCGCCGCCGCAGCGGACACCCGCTGGAACGCGGCCAGGAACGCGGTCAGGTCGGGGGTGGGCACGCCGTCGTCGGAGGTCATGGCTGGGACCCTAGGGCCGACGCCCGTCCCGCGCGACGGCTCCGCGGCGGTCGCCGCGCGGGCAGGGCGGCCCGGCCTAGCGCCGACCCTCCGGGCCCGGCGCAGCGAGGACCAGGGTGGCGGGTGCCGATGCGGCGAACGGCCCGGGCACGACGTCGTCCCGGGGGGTGCCGGTGAAGTCTGTGCTGAGGTCCAGGTCGGACCCGTCGGGGTGGGTGAAGGCCATCTCGGCCTGGTAGGTGGTCCCGAGACGCGCGGTCGTCACGGGAGCGACGACGTCGGCGCGTGCCGTGTGGGTGACGCGGACGGTGCCGGCCGCAGCGTCGAGCACCTCGACGCGCACCGGCGTCGTGCCGACGACGTGGGCCGTGGGTTCCGCGCGGAACGGCTCGGCGCCCTCCGCGTAGAGGTTGCCCTCGACCCAGACGGGGAGGCGTGCTCCGGCCAGGGCGCTGCCGTCCTCGTTCGGGTACTCCTGCGCCGTCGGGTAGGCGTCGTACTGCGAGGTGCCCACGGGCGTGGGCACGAAGGTGGCCTGGCCGGGCACGCCGTCCATGTCGATCGCCCCGGACCAGAAGCTGGCGAGCGTCGGCTCCGCCTGGGCCTGCGGTGCGGTGCCGTCGCCGACGAAGACGTTGTTGTAGAACCGGTCGTCGCCGCCGAGGATGTTCGAGACGCCGTAGACGGCCGTCGAGTGCGGCAGGTGGTACGGGGTGTACCGCTGGTGCTCGGTGCAGTTCGCGAGGCGGCCCGCGATGTAGTTGTGCACGTACGCGCCGCCGGTGGACATGTCCTTGACCGCCCACGGCGACAGGAACAGGTTCGAGTCCACGAGGTACGGGCCGTGGCAGACCTCGACCATGAAGTCCTCCGCGGTGGAGGCGTAGAAGACGTTGCGCCGCACCAGGGTGCCCTGGGCCTGCCAGTCGAGCCAGAGCGCTCGGTGCGTGTGGTGGATGGTGTTTCCGCTGATCACGGTATCGATGGCGGCGTGCAGCTTGATGCCCGCCACCTCGGCGCCGTGCCACTGGCGCTTCACGTGGATGCGGGAGATGTGGTTGTCGGCGATGGTCGAGAACGCCGCCCCCAGGTGCCCGACGACGCCGGCCTGCTCGCAGTCGCGGATCGTGTTGCGGCGCACCGTGTGGGAGCCGACGTGGTCCGGGCTCCACGGGTGCGGCTCGCCGGCGTCGGGCCCGCGCAGCGCGAGCGCCCGCTGGATCACCTCGCGCTCGCGCTGCGTGCCGCCCTTGGCGCCCTTCGGCCCCGCGGCCGCCTCGTTCTGGCCGGTGCTGGCTTCCTTGCCCAGGGAGATGCCGACGTTCTTCGAGTCGGTGATCGTGTTGTCCTCGATCACCCAGCCCTTGGACCAGTGCGGGCCGATCAGGCCCTCCTGCAGCGCGGTGGGCGGGGCCCACTGCGTGGCGGCCTTCGTCAGGGTGAAGCCCCGCACCGTGAGGTGGTCGATGCCCGTGGCCGCGGGCCAGAACACGAACGTGCGTGCGTTGACCTCGATCTCGTGCTCCGCCGGGTCGGCACCCCCGAAGTTCGCCCAGATCGTCGTGACGTCGTCGCCGACCTCGCAGTACCAGGTCAGCAGGGAGCCGTCCCGGTCGAACGAGTCGGTGGTGACCTCGGGGCGCTCGACGCCGCCCAAGGTCAGCGACTCGTACATCGATTTCCCGTCGAGGTAGACCTCGCCCGTGTGCCAGGTGTTGACCTGGTCGAAGAACCAGTCGCCGCCGATGCGTTCGGTGTACGGGTTGCGTGCCCCGAACACGGCGTTCGGCACCGTCGCCACCCATACCCCACCCGTGGGCCCGGGGTGGGGGTGCCAGCCGGTGACCACCTCGGCGCCGGAGATCGTGACCGGCTCGTACAGGCCGTCTGCGCCCCGCGCGGCCTGGTAGGTGATCGGCGCGCCGGCCGTGCCGCCGCGCGGCGGGTTCACCCACTCGCGGTACACGCCTTCGTGCACGACGACCGTGTCGCCGGGGTGGGCGAGCGCCGCGGCCGCGCCGATGGTGAGCAGGGGGTCCGCGGCGGTTCCGGCGGCGCCGTCGGAACCGTGCTTCGCGACGTGGATCTCCGCGCCTGGAACCTCAGCCTTGGGCATTCGCTCTCCCGGTGTCCTTGTTGGGGGCAGGAACAGGCGCGAGGGCGCCTGTTCGGTCAGTTCGGTCAGTGCCGCAAAGACCTCGTCTCGCGGTGGTCCCGCGCACGGTCAGCGATGTCGCCAGCTCGACGTGGCTTGACGCGGGGCGTTGACCGCCGGCCATCGCCACGACGGTCTGGACGGCCATCCGCCCCATCCCGTCGAGGTGCTGGTGGACCGTCGTGAGCGGAGGCGTCGTCCACGCGGCCTGGGGCGTGTCGTCGAACCCGACGACGCTGAGGCTCTCCGGGACCCGCACCCGCAGCTCGCGTGCCGACGCCAGGACGCCGACCGCGAGCTCGTCGTCGGCGGCCATGATCGCCGTCGGCGGATCTGGTAGCGCCAGGAGGTCCCGTGCGTGCCGCGCGCCGGCGGCGACGTCGAACTGGTCGGCTCTCACGAGGTCCTGGTCGAGGTCGATGCTGGCAGCGTCGAGGGCTGCCTGGTAGCCGTAGAAGCGGTCTCGTGCCGCGTTGGAGGCCTCGGGTCCGCCGATCCAGGCGATACGTCGGTGGCCCAGGGCGATGAGGTGGTCGGCGGCCGCGCGCGCACCGGACCAGTTGCTCGAGCCGATGCTCACCATCCGCTGGTGGAGCGTGTCCACGGGGTCGACCATCACGAAGGGCAGCTCCGCGTCCGCGGCCGCGTCGATGAGGGCGTCGGGCTCGGACAGCGTCAGCCCGACGATGCCGACCGCTCCGCAGGCGCGCTGCTCGGCGACCCACTCGCGCGCGACCGCGCGCTGTGCCCGGGCGGTTCTGTCCGGGGCGAGACGCGTCAGCAGGTCCAGCTTCCCGTCGGTGGCCGAGGCCAGCACGCCCTGGAGGACGTTGAGGATGTAGGGCGACGCGGGGATGTCGAAGACGACGACGAGCGCTCGCCGTGCCGCGCCGTGCCCGATCGCGGTCGTCGACCGGTAGCCGAGGGCTGTCACGGCTGCGAGGACGCGCTCACGGGTCGCCGCCGCGACGTCGTCCCTCCCGTTGAGGGTCTTGGAGACGGTCGCCTTCGAGACCCCTGCTGCGGCCGCGACGTCGTCCAGGGTCGCCCGTCTTGCCGCTGCCTCCTCGGCGCTCACGAGACCTCCGACCGCGAAACTGTTTTGACTATGGAGCCGGCGCTCCCCGGCGTCACTCTATGCACTGCGGCGCGTTGGTGTCATCTGTCGAGTTCGCTACGCTGAACGAGCGATCGGGTAGTGCGAAAAAGTTTCGGCCATGTTCCCTGATCGCGTGACCCGCCGCGTGGGACTCAAAGGAGCTCTTCGATGCCGCACCAGACACTGCCATCGACCCTGCTGATCGACGGTCTCGAGCCGGCCGACGTCGCGCTGCGCCACGTCTGGAACGAGTGCGTCGGTGCGGGCCGCGCGAACGAGGCGTTGCGGGCCGACTGGCAGGCGCACTTCCGCGAGGCCGTCGACGTCCTGGGGGTGCGCTACGTCCGCTTCCACGGCCTGTTCCACGACGACATGTTCGTGTACCGGACCGACAACGGCGGCGGCTTCGGCCCGAGCACGCCGCTCGCCGAGCCCGTCTACACCTTCGCCTACGTGGACAAGGTGTTCGACGCGATCCTCGACGCCGGCGCGCGTCCGTTCGTCGAGCTCGGCTTCATGCCGCGACAGCTGGCGACGCAGACCGAGACGCTATTCTGGTGGAAGGCGCACTGCAGCCCGCCCAAGGACATGGGGGCGTGGGTCGAGCTCGTCACCACCACCGTGCGGCACTGGGTCGACCGCTACGGGATCGACGAGGTCCGTCGGTGGCCGTTCGAGGTCTGGAACGAGCCGAACCTCGTCCCGCACTTCTGGACCGGCACCCGCACCCAGTACTTCGAGCTCTACGGGGCGACCGCCACGGCCATCAAGGCGATCGACCCGCAGCTGAAGGTCGGCGGGCCGTCGACGAGCGTGTTCGTCCCCGACGCCCGCTACGCGGGGGAGTGGCACGACCCGTCGCTCGAGGTCGGGACGGCCGTCGCCGCCGACCCCGACGACCTCGACTGGCAGCCGGTCTGGATCCACGAGTTCCTCGCGTACTGCGCGCAGCGCGGGCTGCCGGTCGACTTCCTGTCGACGCACCTGTACCCGACGGACTTCGCCGCCGACTCGCTCGGCAATCTCAACGCGATCACGCGCCGGCGCGACGCCACCTATCTCGACCTCCAGCTCATGCGCACGATCATCGAGAACAGCCCGTACCCCGACGCCGAGCTGCACATCACCGAGTGGTCGACGTCGCCGTCGAGCCGCGACGCGATCCACGACACGCTCTTCGCGGCGTCCTACATCGTGCGCGCCTTCCTCAAGGGCGCCCCGCTCGCCGAGTCGATCTCGTACTGGACCTTCACCGACGTGTTCGAGGAGGGCGGCGGCGGCATCGGCCCGTTCCACGGCGGCTTCGGCTTCGTCAACGAGCAGGGCCTGCACAAGCCGACCTTCCACGCGATGGCGATGCTGGGTCGCCTCGGCGACCGGCTGCTCGTCGAGCTGGAGCACGGAGCCATCACCCGCTCGTCCGCGACGGGCGACGTCTCGGCGATCTTCTACAACTACCCGGCCGACATGGGCAAGACCGGACTGGCCTCGCGGAACTCCTACGCGGACACGCGCGAGCTCGCCTCGGTGGGACCCGCGAGGCGCGTCCGGCACACCGTCGCGGGCCTGACCCCGGGTGCCACGTTCGCCGTCGAGATCCTCGACGGGGAGCACGGGAACGTCGCGGAGGCCTGGTACCAGATGGGCGCGCCGCTCAACCTCTCGCGTCAGGACGTCGTCGACCTCAGGTTGGTCGCCGACGACCTCGACCGCCGGACCCTCACCGCCGACGCGGACGGCGTCCTGACGATCGACGTCGACCTCCCGCCCTGGGCCGTGATGTCGGTCGCGTCGGCCGCCGGCTGAGCGCGAGCCGCGTCACCGACGACGCAGCCGACGGCTGCGCTCGGCCCGTCAACGCCCACGGTGCGTCAGCCGCGCTGCCAGGACGTCGAAGGTCGCGGCGGCCGCGTCCAGCCCGACGCTGTCGAGGTGCCCGTGCGGCACGCCCCGGCGCAGGTGGCTCTCGACCTTGACGCCGGCGGCCTCGAGCTGTTCGACGAACTGCTCGCCGCTGGCGCGCAGGACGTCGAGCTCGGCGTTCTCCACGTAGGTGGGCGGGAGCACCGACAGGTTCTCCGCCAGTCCGGCGTACGCGTACGGCGTCGCGGGGCCGCCTCCGAGGTACGTGCGGTCGATCGCTCCGCGCGCGTCGGGCGGGAACAGCAGCGCCGGCGGCACCGTGGCCAGGGTGGCGGTCAGCTCCGTCGTCAGCGCCGGGAGGGTGCCGTGCAGGACGGGGTACACGAGCAGGAGCTGCCACGGTGCGTGGCCCTCGTCGGCCAGGCGCAGCGCCACGCCCGCGGAGAGGCAGCCACCGGCGCTCGCGCCACCGATCGCCAGGCGCTCGGGGTCGAGGTGCAGGTCGGCGGCCAGCTCACGCACCGCCGTGTAGGCGGCATGGCAGTCGTCGTGCGGGACGGGGAAGCACACCGGCTCGCCGCGCTCGTCGATGCGGTCGTCACCGCCGCCGCCGAGCTCGGCGGGCACGGGGCACAGTCGGTAGTCCACGGAGACGACCACGGCGTCCGCGCGCCCCGCGACGCCGCGAGCCGTCGCGTCGGCCTCGGCCATGTCGAGGCCACCGAACGAGAACGCACCGCCGTGGACCCACACCAGGCCCGGACGGCCGCCGGCCGGCGGCGGCGTGCGGGGCAGGTAGACGCGCACCGGCACGGCCCCGTGCGGTCCGGGGACGGTGCTGTCGAAGACCTCCAGGTCCCATGGCTCGGCCGGCCCGTACGGCGCCTTCCAGCGGGCCTCGAGGTCCGCGGGGATGTCCCCGTACGTCGGGTAGGGCGCGACGAGATGCCGGCGCTCCTCCATCTCGGGAACGAAGGTCTTGTCCATGCACTGCTCCTGGTCGATCGCTGACGACGGTACCGCGGGCGGGTGCTCGCACCTGTGGCGCAACTCGGGTCCATGGCGGAGAACGTCAGACCTCCGCCTCCTCCGGTTCCGGCTGCACGTACCCCCGGGCGACGAAGAACCGCTCGAGCAGGGAGCACCACCACAGGAGGATCAGGCCTGGTGCGACGAACACCGCTGGCATGAAGTTCCACACGGCGACGCCCCCGAGGACCAGGGCGATCCCGAGCAGGAACGTCAGGCTGGGCGTCGTCAGCCCCAACGTGAACCCGTTGCGCACCTGGCGCCAGGTGGGGTTGGTGAAGCGGGCTGCGAGGGGGAGGCACCAGAAGAGCAGGAGCACGAGGAACAGTGCGACGACGACGAGCGGCACCAGCACCTGACCCGTTCCGAGGGTGGGCAGGGAGGAGAGCGCGAAGACACCGGCGGCCGCGACGGGGACGGCCAGCAGGCCGACGAGGGTCGCCTGCCTCCAGCTCTGCCGCCAGGCCTTGGCGGCGACGTCCCAGAGGCCCGCGTCCTTGCCCAGGACGTACCGACGGCAGACCTCGTAGGCGACCACCGTTCCCGCTCCCGCCGTCACGACCAGGGCAAGGCTCACGAGCCAGAGCAGGTTGACCACGATGACGGAGCCGAGGGAGTCCATGCTGCGCCACAGTCGCGACGCGGGATTGAAGCGGAAGATGATCGGGCCTCTCAGTGTGAAGCGTTACGGGTCCAGACGACGGATCGGCCCCCGCGCGTGCGGGGAGCCGACTCCATCAGCCCTTCACGGAGCCGATCATGAGACCGGACACGAAGTGCTTCTGCAGGAACGGGTACACGAACAGGATCGGGACGGCGGCCACCATGGTGATCGCCGACCGCAGGGCGATCGGAGTGGTGACCTGCCCGCCTGCCGCCGCGGCCGCCGCGCTGCCCGCCTGACCCCCAGAGTTCACGCCGGCGTTCATCGAGCTCGACAGCAGCTTCTGCAGCTCGTACTGCAGGGTGGACAACCACTGCTCGCCCGAGTTGTACAGCAGGGTGTCCAGCCAGGAGTTCCAGCTGCCCACCGCCACGAACAGACCCACCACGGCCAGCGTGGGCTTGCACAGCGGCATCACGATCTGCCACCACGTGCGGAACTCGCCCGCGCCGTCGATGCGTGCCGACTCGATGACCTCTTCGGGGATCGACTTCATGTACGTGCGCAGCAGGATCAGGTTGAACGCGCTGATGATCGTCGGCACCCAGTAGGCCTGGAAGCTGTTCAGCAGGCCCAGGTCCTTGATGAGCAGGTAGTTGGGGATCAGCCCGGCGTCGAAGTACATCGTCAGCACGAAGAGCAGGGTGATCGAGCGGCGGAAGATGAACTCGTTACGGCTGAGCGCGTAGGCGAGCATCGAGGTGAACAGCAGGTTTGTCGCCACCACCACGACCGTCTTCAGGACGCTCATGAAGAACGCCTGATAGAGCGTCTGCATGTTGAACACGACCTGGTAGTTCTGCAGCGAGAATACCCGAGGCCAGATGCCGATCCCACCACGGACAGCGTCCATGCCGTCGTTGAAGGAGATGGCGAGCGTGTTGAGCAGCGGGTAGACCATGAGCGCCGAGAGGAACACCAGGAAGGTCGTGTTGAGCGTCGTGAAGACGACCCGCTCGACCGTCCACTGCCGACGGGGCGACCTGCCTCGTGATGCGCGCCGCGTCAGAGGCTTCGCGACAAGGGTGCTTGACATGAGGTCCTCCTAGACCAGCGACTCTTGGTTGAGGCGCTTGGCCGCTAGGTTCGCCGAGCCCACCAGGATGATGGCGACGACGGTCTTGAAGATGCCCGCGACGACGGCGAGGCTGTAGTTGCCCAGCTGGTAGCCGTAACGCAGCACGAAGACGTCGATGGTCTCGGCCCTCTCGGACACCAGGCCGTTGCCGAGGAAGTACGGCAGCTCGAAGTTCGTGGACAGGATCCAGCCGCTGTTGATGATGAGCAGCACGACGATCGTGGGCCTGATCCCCGGGAGCGTGATGTTGAACATCTTGCGATAGCGGCCTGCGCCGTCGACCTCGGCGGCCTCGTACAGGGCAGGGTCGATGGCGGTGATGGCCGTCAGGTACAGGATCGTGTTCCAGCCCAGTTCCTTCCATAAGTTCGTCCCCGCGACGATCCCCCAGAAGTAGTTCGGCTGGGTCAAGAACAGCACCGGTTGGTCGACGATGTGCAGGTTCATGAGGGCCTGGTTGATGAACCCGCCGGAGGAGGGCAGCGACAGGGCTACCGCCGCCAGGCTTGCCACGATCACCCAGCTGAGGAAGTGCGGCATGTAGGTGATGTTCTGCATGACGCGCTTGAACGGCAGGCTCTTGACCTCGTTCAGCAGCAGCGCCAGGACGATGGCCCCGAGGGTCCCGACGACCAGGGACAGGACCGACTGTCCCAGGGTGTTGACCACGACCCGGCGGAACCGTTCACCGTTGACACCGGTGAACAGGTTGACGAAGTTCTCGAAGCCGACCCACTTCTGGTTCCAGATGCTGCCGCGCCCCGGCTTGTAGTGCTGGAAGGCGATCGCCCAGCCGTAGGCCGGGACGTACTTGAACAGGATCTGGTAGAGCAGCAGCGGGACTGCCATGGCGAGCAGGGCTCGCTGCGCCCAGATCCGGTCCCAGGTGATCTTGCGTCGGGGGCCCATCGCTGCCTTCTTCCGGGGCTTGCGCCTCCGGGCACGCGAGCTGGTCGCGAGCGGGAGGGCCGTCTCCGGCCCGGTAGCGGTCACACGGGTGCTGACCGTGGCGTCCGTCATCTGTCCAACCTCATCGTCAGGAGCAGTGGGTGGTGATCGCGAACGTCTCGTGGTGGGGGACTCGCGCCCCCCACCACGAGAGCTCGCCGGCTGCTACCAGTTGGTCAGGCGGTCCTTGATGCCCTTGTTGATGGCATCCTCGTAGACCTTCACGTCGATCTGGCCGACGGCGTCGGTGTAGGACTTCCAGTTCTTCTCGAAGTCGGCAGGCTTGCCCGCGATGATCTTCGGCAGGTTCTGCACAGCGGCGTCGGTCAGCTGCTGGTTGACCTGGTTGGCCTCGTCGTCGAGCCCGATGTTCCACGCCGGGTAGTACTTCGGGTTCTCCTTCGGCGTGTTCACGAACTCGCGCCAGGTCTTCTTGTCGTACTTCTGGATGAAGGCGCGGTCGTAGCCGGTCAGCGTCGCGAGGAACTCGGCGGGCTGGTCGTCGGGGCTGTAGGCGTTGCCGTCGGAGAACTGTCCGTTGTGCTTGGGCAGCATGTCGAGCAGCGCCGTGAGACGGTTGGAGGCACGCCACGTGAGGTCGCGGTAGTTGGCCCGCTGCTCGTCCGTGCGGGAGAAGACGCCGTCGGCGCCGACCTGGTAGTCCTCGCCTTCGATGCCCCAGGAGAGCACCTTCTGCCAGGGCTCGCTGAGCATCATGTCGATGAACTTCAGTGCCTTCTCCGGCTGCTTGCTGGAGACAGACAAACCGAAGCCCTGGTTGGTGTTCATGACGTCACGGTCGGCGTACCACGGCTGCACACCGTCGTAGACGGGCATGAGGGGGACGTAGGTGTACTCGTCCTTGCCCGCGCTCTGCAGCGACTGGGTGGCGGTGCCGAAGTCCCAGCCCTGGTCGTGCATGCCGAGGACGGCGCCGGTGGCCAGCTTCGCGGTGTACTGGTCGTACGTGAGGGTGAAGGACTCGGGGTCGACGAGACCCTCGCTGTACTTCTCGTTGACGACCTTGTAGAAGTCCTTCGCGATGTCCTTGTTGGCGTAGATCTCCGCCTTGTTGTTGTCGTCGACGATGACGCCACCGTTGTTCGGGGAGCCAGCCAGCAGCGCCGGCGGGTTGGTCATGCCCCACTCGCGACCCGTCGAGGCCAGCAGCTCGAAGCCGACCGTCGGCGCGCCGTCGGTCTCAGGGTGCTTCGCCTTGTAGTCAGCGATGAGCTGGAAGTAGCGGTCGAGCGTCATGTTGCTCAGGTCCGGATAGCCGGCGTCCTCGAGCACGCGCTTCTGGATCCAGAACGCCGGACCGTAGTAGGTGCCGCCCGTGACGTCGCCGTAGAAGCGGTTGTAGTTCGGGATGATGTACAGGCCCGGGTCCACCTCGGTGCCCGAGTAGCTCATCTTCTTGATGTACGGCTCGACGTGCGTCGAGATGTTCGGGTAGTCCCCCGTGGCCAGCATGTCGTCCAGGGGACGAAGTGCACCGCCCTCCAGGAGGCGCAGCTTCAGGTCGGTGGTGCCGATGAGGTCGGGGTACTCGCCGCCCGCGAGCATCACGCCGATCTTCTGGTCCACGTTGTCCGGGGACACGATCTCGTAGTCCAGGGTGACGCCGAGCTTCTCCTTGAGGAGCTTGGTGATCTTGTTGTCCGGGGCCGGGGCCTGCTCCGCGGACGTGATCCAGGTCGTGAGCGTCGTGGGGTTGCTGGGGGTCAGCGTGCCCGACTGGTCCGCGAGGTCGCCCGCGGGGATGACGACATCCTTCGAAGGGGCCTCCTCGGGAGCGCCCTGAGAGGTACATCCGACCAGTCCCGCTGAGACTGCTGCAGCCAGGACCAGAGTTGACAGCTTCTTGCTCGTGGTACGCACCAAATTCTCTCTTCGTTGAGCGAACGCGACTTCCCTGAGGGGAGGTGTGGCATGGAACGTCGTGCTTGGAAGACAGTCACGAACACTCGATGCGCCGAGGGCGCCAGATCGGCCTGGCGCCCTCATCCCGGCAGGATTGTAGCGATAAAATAGGGACGTTCCCGCGAGTCGTCAAGCCCGGCGCACGCGCTGAGACGATGCCGTCCCGCGCCGCGAGGACCACGCCCTGGAGAGCGACGCCCCCGCTGTCACCGGAACCTTGCCGTGCGGTGTTGTATCGATATATTGGGCGCGCTCGGGCGGCCTCGTCGGCCGGCGTCCGGATGAGCGGGCCCGCGCTGGGCTGGCACAATGTTGTGGAAGGGAGGGTGTTCATGGTGAGGATGGCGGACGTCGCCCGCGAGGCAGGCGTCTCGGTCATGACGGTGTCGAACGTCCTCAACGAGCGCCTCCCGGTCGGCGAGCCGACGCGCGCCCGCGTCATGGCGGCCGTCGAGGCGCTCGGGTACGAGGTCAACCTGACGGCGCGCCACCTGCGGGCCGGACGGACAGACACCGTCGCCTTCATCGCCCCGTCGTTCCACGACTACTTCGGCGAGGTCTCCGACAAGATCGCGCTGCTCATCGAGGCGGGAGGGCGCCACCTCGTCCTCGAGCGCACGAGCGCCAGCCCGGAGCAGGAGATGGAGGCGCTGAGCGTCGCGCGCCTCCGCCTGTACGACGGTGTGCTGCTGTCCGTGGCCGGCCTCGACATCGACCGGCTGGAGCGGGTTCGTATCCCGACGCCCATCGTCCTGCTCGGCGAGCGCGACGTGCCCGAGCGGTTCAACCACGTCCGGCTCGCGAACGAGGAGGGCGCCCGGCTCGCCACGGCGCACATGATCGAGGGCGGCTCCCGGCGCATCCTGGCGCTCGGCTGCACGTTCGACCCCGGGCACATGATGTCGTCGGACCGCCGGCTCGGGTGGGAGCGTGCCTGTCTCGATGCCGGCCTGGGCGTTGACCCGCGGTACGTGGTGCCGATCTCCGAGTACAGCTCGGCCGCGGCGCGCGACGCGATGCTCGACGTCATCGACTCAGGTCTGCCCTTCGACGGGGTCTTCGCGATCACCGACATCATCGCGCTGGGAGCCGTCTCGGCGATGGCGGACCGCGGGCTGCGCATCCCCGCGGACGTCCAGATCGCGGGCTTCGACAACCTCGACATGGTGCGGTTCATCCCGCCCGGTCTCACCTCGGTCGACGCCAACCACGAGGGTCTCGCCGAGAAGGCCGTCGGGCTGCTGCACCGGCAGATGTCGGGCTGGACCGGTCCGGCCGAGCACGCCGTCGTGCCCGTCCGGCTCGTGGTGCGTGGCTCCACCCGCGGCGGCGCGTAGCCCGGCTCGTCGATGCGCGCCTGCGCCGCGCGACCCCGCACCCCACCGGTCGAAGGAGACCACCGTGAGCAGCCCCGTGCCCGTCCAGCGCGCCCTGCCCGCGTCGCCGATCGCCGCGACGCGGCACCGCCCGCTGCCCGTCCCTGCCGTCCGCCTGGTCGGCGGGCCGCTCGGGTCCTGGCAGGAGCGCAACGGCACCGCCACCATCCCGCACTGCGTCGACCAGCTCGAGGCCTCGGGGGTGCTCGACGACTTCCGTCGCCTTGTGGGCGAGTCGGCGGCGGCGCATCGCGGCTTCGTGCACACCTGGATCCAGGGCGTCGCGCAGCAGCGTGCTCGGCCCGGTCGGCGGCCACGAGCGCGAGGACGACGGCTACGCCCGGCTCCGCTGACGCCCGGTGCCACCTACGTCCTGGAGGTCGACCGGACGCCCCGCCGCACGACCGCGCACCATCGCGTCGACGCGCTGCGAGGGGTTGCAGCCGTCGAGCGTGGGCCGATCGTCTACTGCGTCGAGCACGCCGGCCTTGCACCCGGGATCGACGTCGACGGCATCGCGCTGGTGCCCGACGCGCTGATCACGGCGGGTGAGGGCGGCACGCTGACCGTGCGGTGCCGGGTGACCCGCGCCGCGGACCACCTCTCCGGCACGGACGCCGGACCGGAGCTCGGCGCCGAGCACACCGTGACCGCGATCCCGTTCTCCCCCTGGGGCAACGGGGAGCCCGGACCGATGCGGGTCTGGCTCCCGGTTGCCCCGTGCTGAGCCCTCCGACGACTGACCTTCCGACCGAATGGGAACGCCATGACGACCACCACGACCGCTGTCATCGACCTGGACCTGCCCGGCGCCACCATCAGCCGTCACGTGTACGGCCACTTCGCCGAGCACCTGGGCCGGTGCATCTATGGCGGGTTCTGGGTGGGGGAGGACTCGTCGGTGCCGAACGTGCGGGGCATCCGCTCCGACGTGGTCGAGGCGCTGCGCGCCATCGCGATCCCGAACCTGCGCTGGCCGGGCGGCTGCTTCGCGGACGACTACCACTGGCGGGACGGCATCGGCCCGCGCGACCAGCGGCCCCGGATGGTCAACTCGCACTGGGGCGACGTCGTGGAGGACAACGCGTTCGGCACGCACGAGTTCATGGACCTGTGCGAGCTGCTCGGCGCGGACCCGTACGTGTCGGGCAACGTCGGGTCGGGCACGGTGGCGGAGATGTCGGCGTGGGTGGAGTACCTGACGCGTGCGGACGACTCGCCGATGGCGGCGCTGCGGCGTGCGAACGGGCGCGACGAGCCCTGGCGCGTGCCGTTCTGGGGTCTGGGGAACGAGGCGTGGGGCTGTGGCGGGAACCTGCGTGCCGAGCAGTTCGCGTCGCTGGCTCGCCAGTACGCCACCTACGTGCGCGACCAGGGCGGCCACCGGACGTGCCGCGTCGCCGCCGGCGCGTCCGACGCGGACTACCACTGGACCGAGACGCTCCTGCGGTCGTTCGACGATCTCGCGGCGGACCCGGCGACCCCGGCCGCGCCCTTCCAGGCTGTGTCGCTGCACTACTACACGATGACCGGGCCGTGGTCCGACAAGGGGTCCGCCACCGGCTTCGGCACCGACGGCTGGTACGTCGCGCTCGCCCGCGCCCGCCACATGGACGAGCTGCTCACCCGGCACTCGACCGTCATGGACCGGCACGACCCGTACCGCAAGGTGGGGCTCGTCGTCGACGAGTGGGGCACCTGGTGGAACGTGGAGCCGGGCACGAACCCGGGGTTCCTGTACCAGCAGAACACCCTGCGGGACGCGCTCGTCGCGGCGGTGCACTTCGACGCCTTCCACCGGCACGCGGAGCGTGTGGTCATGGCGAACATCGCCCAGACCGTCAACGTGCTCCAGGCGATGATCCTGACAGACCCGGACACGGGGGCGCTGGTGCTCACGCCGACGTACCACGTGTTCGCGATGAACACCGGGCACCACGACGCCGCCGCGCTGGCCGTGCACCTGCGCGACGTCGAGACCCGCACGGTCGACGGCGGCGAGCTCCCGCTGGTCTCGGCGTCCGCGTCGGTCAAGGACGACGCCGCGCTGGTCTCGTTGTCGAACCTGGACGCCGACACCGCCCGCACGGTCGTGCTCGACCTGCGCGGGCGTGACGTCGTCGGGCACCGGGCGCGCGTGCTGACCGCGCCCGCGCTCGACGCGCACAACACGCCCGACCGGCCACGGGACGTCGCCCCCGTGGACCACGCCGGCGTGCGGTCCCACCCGCGCGGGCTCGAGGTCGACCTGCCCGCGCACTCCTACGTGACCGTCACCCTCACGCTCGGCTGACGGACGGTCAGGGCGACCTGAGCAGGGGCTCAAAAAGCGAGAGGCCCGACGGTGTGGATCCGTCGGGCCTCTCGATCCGCTGTCTCATTCGGATCCCGCCGACAGGTATGACCTGCCGGAAGCTGGCGAGCGCACGTGACATGGGGGTTCAAGTCCCCCTCCGAACGTGCAAACAGCCCCTGATCCGTAAGGTCAGGAGCTGTTCTGGTGTCCGGAGGGGGACTTGAACCCCCACGCCCGATAAAGGGCACTAGCACCTCAAGCTAGCGCGTCTGCCATTCCGCCACCCGGACAGGTGACCCCGAGAGCCGGCGTTCCCGCCGTCTCGGTGCGGTGGAAAACATAGCACGGTGTCGGCGGGGGTCCGAAATCGCGTGCCATCGTCACGCCAGCGCAGGCGTCTGCGGGCAGACTGGTCGGCAGGGACGTCAGTGGAGGTGAGCGGGTGGCCGAGCCCGAGAACGTGCCGCAGTGGTTGCGGACGAGCGCCGGGTGGTCCTGGCGGTTCGTCGCCCTCGTGGCGGCCGTCTCGCTGCTGGTCTTCGCCGTCGTGCACGTGCGGGTCGTCTTCACGGCGGTGTTCCTGGCGCTGGTGCTGACGTCGGTGCTGCGGCCGCTCACCGACTGGTTCGCGCGGGTCATGCCGCGCCCGCTCGCCATCGGGCTCGCGTTCCTCACGGCGCTCGTCGTGGTCGGGGGTCTGGTGACGTACGTCGTGGCGTCCGTCGCCGGGCAGTGGGAGAACCTGGGCGACCAGTTCACGACGGGCGTGGACCAGATCATCGGCTGGCTCGCGCACGGGCCGCTGCGCCTGGACGTGTCGCCCGACGCGATCACCGACGCGCTCGAGGCGGGCCGCAAGTGGTTGGCGGAGAACGCCGCCGACGTCGCCGGGCAGACCGCCCAGACGGTCGGCACCGTGGTCGAGGTGTTCGCCGTCATCGCCCTGGCGATCTTCTGCACGGTGTTCTTCCTGCTCCAGGGCGGCGCGATGTGGCGCTGGTTCGTCGGCCAGGTGCCGGCCGGGCACCGCAACCGCTGGGACGACGCCGCGCAGGCCGGCTGGTACACCTTCGCGGGCTATGCGCGCGGAACGGTGCTCATCGCCATCACGAACGGCCTGATGTCGGGCATCTTCCTGGCCATCCTCGGCATCCCGTTGGCGGCGCCCCTCGCCGTGCTCGTGTTCATCGGCACGTTCATCCCGCTGATCGGCGCGCCGACGGCGATGGTCATCGCGGGCGTGGTCGCGCTCGCGGCGGACGGGCCGTTCAAGGCGCTCATCGTGATCATCGGCGTCGCGATCATCGGCCAGATCGAGGGGCACCTGCTCCAGCCGCTCATCATGGGCAAGCAGGTGGCGCTGCACCCCGTGGTGGTCGCCGTCGCGATCGCGACGGGCACGGTGCTCGCCGGCATCCTCGGCGCCGTCGTGGCCGTGCCCGTCGTCGCGGTGACCTGGGCGGTCTATGCGCGGCTGCGACCGCGTCGCGAGCCCGTGGGGCTGCTCGGGCCCGGGACGGCCGCTGACGAGCCGAGCGCCGGCGACCCGGCCGCGGACGACGCGGGCGCCGACGGGTAAGAGCCCGCGCCGGTCCTGGCATGCTGCCGGGATGGAACCCTTCGTCCTCGCCACCGAGCGCGTCCGCCTCTCGACCCCGACCGCCGACGACGTCGACCGCGTCTACGCGCTGTGCCAGGACGAGGCGATCCAGCGTTGGACCACCGTGCCGAGCCCGTACCGGCGCGAGCACGCGCACGAGTTCGTCACGGGGTTCGTGCCGCGCGGCTGGGAGTCGGGGCGGGTGCTCACGTGGGCGATCCGGCCGCCCGGCGACGTCCTGCCGGGGGAGCGCGAGCCGGAGCTGCTCGGCATGGTGGGGCTGCACCTCGACGACACCCCGGCCCCGCACCGCTCGGCCGAGTTCGGGTTCTGGATGGCGCCCGAGGCGCGCGGCCGCGGCCTGGTGACGGAGGCGGCACGCCTCGTCGTCGACCACGGGCTCGACCCCGAGGGGCTCGGGCTGGCCCGCGCGGAGTGGCGGGCCGTGGTGGGCAACTGGGCCTCGCGGCGCGTCGCCTGGAAGGTGGGGGTGCGCGTCGAGGGGGAGATCCGCGGGCTGCTGGTGCACCGCGGCGCCCGGCTCGACGGCTGGGTCGGCACGCTGCTGCCCGGCGACCGCCGCGAGCCGAACGAGCCCTGGCCCGCGGGCGCGCCGACGGCGTGACGCGTGGGCGACCTCACACCGGGAACGCGGTTGCGCGGCACGTCGCGGCCGTGCGAACCTCGACGGGTCCCCGCGGGCGGTGCCCGCGCGTGAGAGGGGACGGCATCCGACCTCGAGGACGTGACATGACGGGTCTCCCGACCGCCGCCTGACCGGCGCCGCACCCTGCGCTCGCACGCGCGAGCGGGGACGTCGGCGCACCAGCCGACCTTCGGAGACCCCTTTTCATGCCTTCCCCCTCTGTCGTCCTGCGCGACCTCACCTTCGCCTGGCCGGACGGCTCCGCGCCCGTCGAGCACGTCTCCGGCGCGTTCGGCGCCGGCCGCACGGGCCTCGTCGGGCTCAACGGCGCCGGCAAGTCCACGCTGCTGCGGCTCGTCGCCGGACGGCTCACGCCCACGTCCGGGTCGGTTGCCGTCACGGGCGTCGCCGACTACCTGCCGCAGCGCCTCACGCTCGACACGCACCTGACCGTCGCCGACCTGCTCGGCGTGCGCGCCCAGGTCGACGCCGTCCGCGCGATCGAGTCCGGCGACGTCCGCGAGCAGCTCTTCGACGTCGTCGGCGACGCCTGGGACGCCGAGGAGCGCGCCCGTGCGGCGCTCGCGGCGGTCGGCCTGCCCGACGACGTCGACCGCGTCGTCGGCACGCTCTCCGGCGGGGAGGCCGTGCTGGCCGCCGTCACGGGCGTGCGGCTGCGCGGCGCCGACGTGGCGCTGCTCGACGAACCCACCAACAACCTCGACGGCGCCGCGCGCGAGCGGCTGCACGAGCTCGTGCGGACGTGGCGGGGCGCGCTCGTCGTCGTCTCGCACGACCGTGCGCTGCTCGAGCTCGTCGACGAGACGGCCGAGCTGCGCTCGGGCGCGCTCGTGACGTTCGGCGGCACGTACGGGCAGTACGAGGCGTCCCTGGAGGCGCAGCAGGAGGCCGCGCGGCGGGCCCTGCGCGACGCCGAGGCGACCCTGCGTCGCGAGAAGGCCGAGCGCATCAAGCTCCAGGAGCGCGTCGCGCACTCGGAGCGGCGCGGCCGCCAGGACGTCGCGGACGCCCGCTACGTCAAGGCGGCGATCAACGACCGGCGCAACTCCGCCGAGAAGTCGCAGGCAGCCCGCCGCGGCCAGGCGAACGCCAAGGAGGAGGCCGCACGGGCGGCCGTCGACGCGGCCGAGCGGGCCGTGCGGGACGACGACCGCATCGCCGTCGACCTGCCCGACCCCGGCGTCGGCGCCGGCCGTCGCCTGGCCGTGCTGCGCGGCCCAGAAGGCGGCGAGCACGTCGTCCAGGGCCCCGAGCGCGTCGCGCTCACGGGCGCCAACGGTGCCGGCAAGACGACGCTGCTCGAGAAGCTCGTGGGCGGCGACGGGCTGCTGACCGACCGGCTCGGGTACCTGCCGCAGCGCCTCGACCTGCTCGACGACGACGCCACCGTGCTCGACGCCGTGCGTGCGGGCGCCCCCGACGTGGCCCCCGGCGTGCTGCGCGGCCGCCTCGCCCGGTTCCTCGTGCGCGGGGACGCCGTCGACCGGCCGGTGGCCACGCTGAGCGGCGGCGAACGGTTCCGGGTGACGCTGGCCCGGCTGCTGCTCGCGGACCCGCCCGCGCAGCTCCTCGTGCTCGACGAGCCGACCAACAACCTGGACCTCGCCTCGGCCGACCGGCTGGTGGAGGCCCTGGCCGCCTACCGCGGTGCTCTGCTGGTGGTCAGCCACGACCGGGCCTTCCTCGACCGGCTCGGCCTGGACGTCGAGCTGGTGGTCGAGCGGGGCGTGCTACGGCGCGTCCGGTGACGGACGGTGTTGGATGGCCGGGTGACGCGCTTCGACGAGCCTTCGACCCTGCCCTACGAGCTACCCGACTACGCGACCCTCCGGCCGGAGGACCTCGAGCCCGCGATCCTCGCGGGCATGGCCGCCCACCGCGCCGAGATCGACGCGGTCGTGGCGGACCCTTCCGCGCCCACGGTGGCGAACACGCTGGAGGCGATCGAGCGCTCGGGCCGGGCGCTGCACCGGGCGCTGACGGTGTTCTACAACCAGCTGTCGGCGGACGCGACGCCGTTCCTGGAGGACCTCGACGAGCGGCTCGCGCCGCAGCTCGCCGCGCACCAGGACGCGATCCTCATGGACCGCGCCCTGGTCGCGCGCCTGAGCGCTCTCGAGGGCACCGACCTCGAGGCGGACCAGGCGTGGCTGCTGCGGCGCCGGCTCGTCGACGCGCGCCGCGCCGGCGTCGCGCTGTCCGACGACGACCAGGCCACGCTGCGCGACCTCAACGGGCGCCTGACCACGCTCGAGTCGCAGTTCGGGCGCAAGCTGCTCGCGGGGGCCAACGCGGCGTCCGTGCTGGTCACGTCCGAGGACGAGCTCGACGGGCTCGCCGACGACGCCCGCGAGGGCGCCCGGGCGGCCGCCGAGGCGCGCGGGCAGGACGGCTGGCTGCTCGAGATGCAGCTGCCCACGCACCAGAACGTCGTCGCCGCGCTCTCCGACCGCGACGTGCGCGAGCGCGTGCAGAGCGCCTCGGAGGCCCGCGGCGCCGACGGCTCGGAGCACGACACGCGCGAGGTGCTGCTGGAGATCGTGCGCCTGCGCGCGGAGCGGGCCCGCCTGCTCGGCTACGCCCACCACGCGGCGTACGTCGCGGAGGACGGCACGGCCAAGACGCCGGAGGCGGTCGCGGCCATGCTCGCCCGGCTCGCCCCGCCGGCCGTCGCCAACGCGAAGGCCGAGGCCGCCGACCTGACGGCCGCGCTCCAGGCCGACCACCCCGGCGAGGAGCTGCGCGCGTCCGACTGGTCCTTCTACGCCGAGCGCGTCCGCAAGGAGCGCTACGCCCTCGACGACGCCGCGCTGCGGCCCTACCTCGAGCTGGAGAAGGTGCTGCACGACGGCGTCTTCAAGGCGGCGAACCTGCTGTTCGGGCTGCGGTTCGAGGAGCGCCCGGACCTGCGGGGCTACCACCCCGACGTGCGCGTCTGGGAGGTGTTCGACGGCGAGGCGGGCCTCGGCCTGTTCCTCGGCGACTTCTACACGCGCGAGTCCAAGCGCGGCGGCGCCTGGATGAACAACCTGGTCGACCAGAACCACCTGCTCGGCCAGCAGCCCGTGGTGGTCAACAACCTCAACATCGTCAAGCCGCCGGCCGGGCGCCCCACGCTGCTCGTGTGGGACGAGGTCATCACGCTCTTCCACGAGTTCGGCCACGCCCTGCACGGCCTGCTCTCGGACGTGCGCTACCCGTCGCAGTCCGGCACCGAGGTGCCGCGCGACTTCGTCGAGTACCCCAGCCAGGTCAACGAGATGTGGGCGTGGGAGCCGGAGATCCTGGAGTCCTACGCCGTGCACCACGAGACGGGCGAGCCCATGCCGCGCACCTGGGTGGACACCATGCTCGCCAGCCGCCAGCTCGGCGAGGGGTTCGCCACCACCGAGTACCTGGCCGCCGCGCTGCTCGACCAGGCGTGGCACCGTCTCGCGCCCGAGCAGGTGCCGACGTCCGTCGACGACGTCGTCCCCTTCGAGGAGGCCGCCCTGGCCGCCGCGGGCGTGGACTTCGCGCCCGTGCCGCCGCGCTACCGCACCACGTACTACAACCACATCTTCGGCTCGGGGTACTCGGCCGCGTACTACTCGTACATCTTTTCGGAGGTGCTCGACGCCGACACCGTGCGCTGGTACGAAGAGCACGGCGGCCTCACGCGGGAGAACGGCGAGGCGTTCCGCCGCACGCTCCTGGCGCGCGGCGGGTCGCAGGACCCGTTGCAGTCCTTCCGCGAGCTGCGGGGCCGCGACTCGGACATCACCGCACTGCTCGAGCGACGGGGGCTTTCCGCATGACCGCACCCATCACCGCGTCCGACGAGGTCGCACGCATCTGCCAGGACCTCCTGCGCATCGACACGTCGAACTTCGGCGACGACTCCGGGCCGGGGGAGCGGGCCGCCGCCGAGCACGTGGCCGGGCTCCTCACCGACGTCGGGCTCGACGTCGAGGTGTTCGAGTCGCGGCCCGGGCGCACCTCGGTGGTCACGCGCCTGGAGGGCGCCGACCCGTCGCGGCCCGCACTGGTGCTGCACGGGCACACCGACGTCGTCCCCGCCCAGGCGGCCGACTGGAGCGTCGACCCGTTCGGCGGCGAGGAGATCGACGGCCTCCTGTGGGGCCGCGGCGCCGTCGACATGAAGGACATGGACGCGATGATCCTGTCCGTCGTGCGGCAGTACGTCCGCGAGGGCCGCAAGCCCGCCCGCGACGTCGTCGTCGCGATGTTCGCCGACGAGGAGGCCGGCGGGGTGCACGGCGCCCAGTGGGCCGTGAACCACCGCCCCGAGTTGTTCGAGGGCGCCACCGAGGCCATCAGCGAGGTGGGCGGCTTCTCCGTCGAGGTGGGCGGGAAGCGCGCCTACCTGCTCCAGACGGCGGAGAAGGGCCTCGCCTGGCTGCGGCTCGTGGCCGACGGGCGCGCCGGGCACGGCTCGGCCGTCAACCACGACAACGCCGTCACGGCGCTCGCGGAGGCCGTCGCCCGCATCGGCCGGTACGCGTGGCCGTACACGCTCACGCCGACGGTGGAGAAGCTCCTGCGCGGCGTCGCCGACCTGACGGGCCTGCCGTTCGACGCCGAGGACCCCGCCGCGGTCGACACCCTCGTGCGGGCGCTCGGCCCGGCCGCCCCGTTCGTCGGCGCGACGGTGCGGCACACGGCCAACCCCACCCAGCTCTCGGCAGGGTACAAGGCCAACGTCATCCCGGGTCAGGCGTGGGCGGCCGTCGACGTGCGGCTGCTGCCCGGCTACGAGGACGAGGGCCTGGCCACGCTGCGCGAGCTCGCCGGCCCGGACGTGCGCATCGAGCCCATCCACCAGGACGTCGCCCTCGAGGTGCCCTTCGCGGGCTCGCTCGTCGACGCGATGGTCGACGCCGTCACGGCGGAGGACCCGGGCTCGGTGGTGCTGCCGTACACGCTCTCGGGCGGCACGGACAACAAGTCGCTGTCCCGCCTGGGCATCACGGGCTACGGCTTCGCACCGCTGCGGCTGCCCGCCGACCTCGACTTCGTGAGCATGTTCCACGGCGTCGACGAGCGCGTGCCGGTCGACTCGCTCCGGTTCGGCACGCGCGTCCTGGACCGGCTGCTCGCGACCTGCTGAGGATCGACGAGGGGCCCGGGTTCCCGGGCCCCTCGTCCCTCAGAAGGTCGCCTCGACCTTCATCACCTTGCGGCGCAGCCACACCTTGCGGTGGCCACCGACGTACAGCCGCGTGCGGGCCAGCTCCCAGCGGCCGTACTCGGCCTCCTCGGTGAGCATCCGGCGTGCGTCGGGGACGCTGGTCGCGCGGTCGATCGTCAGCACGCGGTACTCGTAGTGGCTGTGCCCCGTTGTCTTCTTCATCTCACCGTCCAAGAGCGTCGTCGGCTGCCTTCGCCTGCCCATTCTGCCCCGCGAGCGGTAGCGTCGGACCATGACCGCTGACCCGCGTGCTGCGCTGGACCGCCTGATCGCGGCCCTGGAGGCCCACTTCGACGCGATCGTGTCGCGGCGGAGCGACGACGACCCGCGCGTCGACGACGCGTACGACGTCGTCGCCGACGCCTTCGACGTCTACGAGGACGCCCTCGCGCAGGTCCACGGTGAGGTCCTCCCGTTCGTCCTCGAGGAGGACGACGACGACGAGGACGACGAGGACGACGACGAGTCGGACGACGAGCCCGACGACGAGGACGAGGACGACGAGGAGCTGGACGACGACGAGCTCGACAGCGAGCTCGAGGACTCCCGCTCCTGACCCCGCCCCGCGGGCCGGCCGGACCCGTTACCAGCGGGCCGGGTAGCCGGGCTCGATCGACGACACGTCGTCGAGCGCCGCGTGCACCTCGTCGGGCAGCGTGAGGTCCGCCGCGGCGAGCGCCTGACGGAGCTGGCCGGGCGTGCGTGCGCCCACGATCGCCGACGCGACGCCCTCGCGCGCGAGCACCCACGCGAGCGCGATCTCGGCGGGCGTGCGGCCCAGGCCCTGGGCGGCGACCGCGACCGCGTCGACGACGGTCGCGCAGCGGTCCGTCAGGTACGGGTCGACGAACGTCGCCAGGTGCGGCGACGCCGCGCGCGAGTCCGCGGGCACCGTGCGCCGGTACTTGCCGGTGAGCACGCCGCGGCCGAGCGGCGACCACGCGAGCAGCCCCATCCCGAGCGCGGACGCCGCGGGCTGCACCTCCCGCTCGACGCCGCGTTCCAGCAGCGAGTACTCGACCTCCAGCGCCGTGAGCCCGACGTCGTCGAGCAGCGACGCGGCGCGCGCGGACGCCCAGCCGGGGTGGTTGGACAGGCCGACGTAGCGGGCGCGACCGCTCGTGACCGCGAGCCGGAGCGCGGAGACCGTCTCCTCGAGCGGCGTCGCGGGGTCGGGGCGGGCCACGAGGAACACGTCGACGTGGTCGGTGCGCAGCCGCTCGAGCGAGCCGTCGAGGTCGGCGAGGAGGCCGCGGCGCGACGCGTCGCGACCGCCCATGGTGCACAGCACGACCTCGTCGCGCGGCACGGTGCCGTCGAGCAGCGCGCCCAGCACGCGCTCGGCGTCGCCGCCGGCGTAGGTCGCGGCGGTGTCGACGAGCGTCCCGCCCGCGTCCAGGAAGTCGCGCACCTGCTCGGAGGCGTCGTCAGGGGAGGTGTCACGGCCCCACGTCATCGTGCCCAGGCCGACGACGGACGCACGCAGACCTGACGCACCGACATGACGCTCCATCACCCGCGCAGGTTATCCGCCCCGCGTGACAGCGGATAAGGTCGTCGCTCGTGAGTGCGTGGGAAGCCATCGTCCTTGGCCTGGTGCAGGGCCTGACCGAGTTTCTGCCGATCTCCTCGAGCGCGCACCTGCGCATCGTCGGCAGCCTGATCGGCTCCGGCGACCCTGGGGCGGCGTTCACCGCCATCACCCAGATCGGCACGGAGACCGCCGTCGTCCTGTACTACCGGCGCACCATCCGCGACATCCTCGTCGACTGGTGGAAGGCGCTGCGCGGCGACGACGGCCCCGACCGCGCCGCCCGCTTCGGCGCGCACCGCCAGAACGCGCGGATGGCCTGGTACATCGTCCTGGGGTCGATCCCGATCGTGTTCCTCGGCCTGCTGCTGCAGGACTGGATCGAGACGTCCTTCCGCAACCTCTGGATCACGGCCACCATGCTCGCCGTGTTCGGCCTGCTGCTCGGCTGGGCCGACAAGATCGGCGAGCGGCGCCGCACGCTGCAGGAGCTCACGCCCCGGCGGGCGATCGCCTACGGCCTCGCGCAGTCGCTCGCGCTGGTGCCGGGCGTCTCGCGCTCGGGCGGCACGATCACGGCGGGCCTCCTCATGGGCTTCACCCGCAAGGCGGCCGCGGACTACGCGTTCCTGCTGGCGATCCCGGCCGTCATGGGCTCCGGGTTCTTCCAGCTCTTCCGCTCGCTCGGCGACAACCCGCCGCCCAACGCGCCCGGCGGGCTCGAGACGCTCATCGCCACGATCATCGCGTTCGCGGTCGGCTACGTCGTCATCATCGGCTTCCTCAAGCTGATCTCGACGCACTCCTACCGCGGGTTCGTGGTCTACCGCCTGATCCTGGCCGTCGTCGTCGTGATCCTGCTGGTCGTGGGCGTGCTCACCCCGCTGTCCGGGTACTTCGCCTGATGCGCGCCTGGACCGCGCCGGACGTCCCGACGCTGCCCCGGGCCGGGGCAGCGGCCCCGGTGCTCGTGCACGACTCGACGACGCGCGCCCTCGTCGAGGCGGCACCGGGCGCCGCGGCGACCCTGTACGCCTGCGGCATCACGCCGTACGACGCCACGCACCTGGGCCACGCCAACACCTACCTGGCGTTCGACCTGCTCCAGCGGGCGTGGCTCGACGCGGGCAAGACCGTCGTCTACACGTCGAACGTCACCGACGTCGACGACCCGCTGCTGGAGCGCGCGACCGCCACGGGTGTCGACTGGCGTGACCTCGCGCTCGAGCAGACCGAGCTGTACCGCACGGACATGACGGCGCTGCGCATGCTGCCGCCCGCGACCTGGACGGGCGCGGTGGAGTCGATCCCCGCCGTCGTCGAGGCCGTCACGGCGCTGCTCGACGCCGGGGCCGCCTACCGGGTGGACCGGGACGTGTACGCGGACCTGTCCGCGGACGCCGCCTTCGGGACCGTCGCCGGGTTCGACGCCGCGACGATGCGCGGCCTCTTCGCCGAGCGCGGCGGCGACCCCGACCGCCCCGGCAAGCGTCACCCGCTCGACCCCGCCCTGTGGCGCGGCGAGCAGCCCGGCGAGCCCTCGTGGGACGGCGGCGGGCTCGGCCCGGGCCGCCCCGGCTGGCACATCGAGTGCGCGGTCATCGCCCGCGACGGGCTCGGCCTGCCGTTCGACGTGCAGGGCGGGGGAGCGGACCTGCTCTTCCCGCACCACGAGATGTCGACGTCGCACGCCCGCCTCCTCGGCGGCGGGTCCGCGCGCGTCCACGTCCACGCCGGGCTGCTCGCGTACGAGGGCCACAAGATGAGCAAGTCGCGCGGCAACCTGGTGTTCGTCTCCCGCCTGCTCGCCGCCGGGACCGACCCGATGACGATCCGTCTCGCCCTGCTGGCCCACCACTACCGCGAGGAGTGGGAGTGGACCGACGCGGAGCTGGGCACCGCCCAGCGCCGTCTCGACCGGTGGACCGCGGCGATCCTCACCCCGTCGGACGACGGAGAGCCGGCCTCGGAGGTGCTCGACGAGGTCCGGGCAGCCCTGGCCGCCGACCTCGACGCGCCGCGCGCGCTCGCCGCGGTCGACCGCTGGGCGGCGCACCCCGGCGGGGACGCGGACGTCGTCGTCGCCGCCGTGGACGCCCTGCTGGGCGTCGAGCTGTAGCCGCCTACTGGTCCTTGCCCGAGTCGCGGCGCTTGAGCCAGCGCTCGAACTCCCGGGCGATGGCCTCCCCGGACGCCTCCGGCAGGTCGGCGGTGTCCTTGGCCTCCTCGAGCTGCTTGACGTACTCGGCGATCTCCGCGTCCTCGCCCGCGAGCTCGTCGACGCCGTGCTGCCACGCCGTCGCGTCGTCCGGCAGCTCGCCCAGCGGGATCGACTCGCCCAGCAGCTCCTCGATGCGCGTGAGGATCGCGAGCGTCGCCTTGGGCGACGGGGGGTTCGCCACGTAGTGCGGCACCGCCGCCCACAGCGACACCGACTGGAGCCCGCGCGCGGACGCCTCGTGCTGGAGCACGCCCACGATGCCCGTCGGCCCCTCGTACGTGTTCGGCTCCACATCGGGCAGCACGGCGCGCAGGCCCTCCGAGTCGCTCGTCGCGGTCAGCGGGATGGGGCGCGTGTGCGGGACGTCCGCGAGCAGCGCGCCGAGCGTCACCACCGTGCGGACCTCGTGCTCCGCGGCGAGGTCCAGCAGCTCCGTGCAGTAGCGCCGCCACCGCATCGACGGCTCGATGCCGTGCACCAGCACCACCTTGCGGTGCGGCAGCTGCGCCACCCACACCGACGTCGTCGGCCAGGTGATCTCACGGGTGCCGTCCGGGCCGGGGCCGATCATCGGCCGGTTCACCTGGAAGTCGTGGTACTCCTCGGGGTCGAGCTCGCCGACCTTGTGCGCGTCCCACACCTCGCCCAGGTGCTCCAGAGCGCTCGTCGCGGCGCTGCCCGCGTCGTTCCAGCCCTCGAAGGCGGCGATGAGCACCGTGTTGCGGGCGGAGTGACGCCCGGTGGGGGAGGTCGAGGTCATTGACTCACCCTAGGGCGTTACGCTCGCTCCCGTCCCCGAAGCGTCGCCTCGCTGGAGCCTGCCCGTGACCCTGTCCGACACCCTTCCCGCCGCCGTCCTGTGGGACATGGACGGCACCCTCGTCGACACGGAGCCGTACTGGATCGCCGCCGAGCACGAGCTCGTCGCCGAGCACGGCGGCACCTGGTCGCACGAGCAGGCGCTCCAGCTCGTCGGCAACTCCCTCGTCGCCTCCGCGCGCATCCTCCAGGGTGCCGGCGTGCGCCGGGGCGAGGAGGAGATCGTCGAGTACCTGCTCGACCGCGTCGTCGCGTCCGTCCAGAGGCACGTCCCCTGGCGGCCCGGCGCCCGCGAGCTGCTCGCGGCGCTCGCCGCCGCCGGGGTGCCGTGCGCGCTCGTCACGATGTCGTACCGGCGGTTCGCGGCCGAGGTCGTGGCCCAGACGGACGGTGCGCTGCGCGTCGTCGTCGCCGGCGACGACGTCGTCCACGGCAAGCCGCACCCCGAGGCGTACCTGACGGCCGCCGAGCGGCTGGGCGTGCCGATCGCGGAGTGCGTCGCCATCGAGGACTCGCCCACGGGCATCGCGTCCGCGCTGGCCTCGGGAGCGCGGACGCTGGGCGTCGAGGCCGTGGTGCCCGTGCTGCCGCAGCCCGGCCTCAGCCGCGCGCGCTCGCTGGAGCAGGTGTCGCTGCGCACGATCGCGCAGATCGGCGCGGGGCGCGTCGTCGACCTGCACTGACGAACCGGCCGGCGCGGCCGGTCAGCTCAGGCCCAGCCGCTCCGCCGCCAGCGCGGGGTCGAGGTCCGGCGCCGTGCCCTCGAACTCCGGGCACACCGCCTGGTGGGCGCACCAGCCGCACAGCGCGGACCTCCGGGGCCGGAAGTCGCCCGCCCGCCCGGCCTTCTCGATGGCCGCCCACAGCGAGCGCACCTTCTGCTCCGTCAGCTCCAGCTCGCGCTCGCGCGGCTCCGCGCGCAGCACCTGGCCGTCGCCCAGGTAGACGAGCTGGAGCATCTTGGGCAGCACGCCCCGCTCGCGCCACAGCACGAGCCCGTAGAACCGCATCTGGAACAGCGCGTTCCCCTCGTACCCGGGGCGCGGCGACCGACCGGTCTTGTAGTCGACGACGCGCAGCGCGCCGTCGGGTGCGACGTCGAGCCGGTCGACGATCCCGCGCAGCAGCGGGCCCTCCGCGAGGCGGTGCTCGACGCGCAGCTCGCGCGCCTCCGGCTGCAGCCGGTTCGGGTCCTCGAGCGTGAAGTACGTGCTCAGCAGGCGGCCCGCGCCGTCGAACCAGCCGTCGTCCGTGACGAGCTCCTGGTAGCGCGGCTCCGAGTCCAGGAGCCGCTGCCACTCGCCCGGCAGCAGCGAGAGCGCCGCCTGCGGCGTGCGCTCGCCGCGGGGGGCGTCGTAGAGCCGTTCCAGCACCGAGTGCACCAGCGTGCCGCGCGCCGCCGCCGACGACGGGGGCTCCGGCAGCCGGTCGATCGTCCGGAACCGGAACAGCAGCGGGCACTGCATGAAGTCGTTCGCGCGCGACGGGGACAGCGCAGGGGACCGGGGCGGGTCCGCGACCGGCACCGCCGGGGTCGTCGTCGTCATGGCGCCACCCTAGGCGTGCGCACCGACACCCCCGCCGAGGCTGTCCCCAGCGCGCGCCGTTACGCTGCGCCGGTGACCTCCTCGCAGCCCCGCTCCCGCGGCTGGGTGATCGGCAAGCTCGCCGGCGCACCCGTGATCGTGACCCCGTCCTGGTTCGTGGCGGCGGTCGTGCTCACGATCCTGTTCGCCCCGACCGTGCGCGGCTTCGCGCCCGGCCTCGCGAACGGCGGGGTGATGCTCGTCGCGTTCTCGTTCGTGCTGCTGCTCTTCGTCAGCGTCTTCTGCCACGAGGCCGCGCACGCGTTCGTCGCCCGGTCGCGCGGCCACCGGGTCACCGAGCTGGCCATGACCCTGTGGGGCGGCCACACCGCGTACACGGGCACGCAGAAGCACCCGCTCGACGGGGCGCTCGTCGCCGTCGTCGGGCCGGTCACCAACCTGGTGCTCGCGGGCGCGTTCTGGCTCGGGTTCCAGGCGATCCCCACGGCGACCGTGCCCGCGCTGCTGCTCTACGCGGCCTTCTTCTCGAACGTGTTCGTCGGCCTCTTCAACCTGCTCCCCGGGCTGCCCCTGGACGGCGGGCAGATCCTTGAGGCGCTCGTGTGGAAGGGCACCGGCTCGCGCCGCCGCGGCACCGTCGCGGCCGGGTGGATCGGCCGGGTCGTCGCCGTCGGCGTGCTCGCCTGGGCGCTCGTCCTGCCGGGCCTGCGGGGCGCCCAGCCCACCATCTCCACCGTCGTCTGGGCTGCGATCGTCGGCGCGTTCCTCTGGCAGGGCGCCGGCGACGCCATCCGCAACGCCCGACGGCGCGAGGTCGTCGAGACGCTCAGCGTCCGGGCGCTCGCGGGCCGCGCGGTCCCCGTCGCCAGCGGCACGAGCGTCGCCGACGCGGCCCGCGCCGTCACGGGCGTCCCCGACGCCGCGCTCGTCGTCGTCGACGCCGCCGGGGCGCCGCTCGGCTGGGTCGACCCCGCGGCCGCCGCCACGGTGCCGCCCGCCGCCGCGGGGGCGACGCCCGTCGACGCCGTCGTCGTGCCGTTCCCGCCGGGGTCCGCCGTCGACGCCGGCCTGGGCGGCGCCGCGCTGCTCGAGCACCTCGCCGCGACGTCGGCCGGGGCGCGCATCGTGCCCGTCGTCGAGCGCGGCCGCGCGACCGGGGTGCTCGACGTCGCCCGCGTGGCCGCGGCGCTGCGCCCCTCCTGAACGTCCCGCCGCCCCGCCGGGTAGGCTCGTCGGCCGTGACCACCACTCCCACCGGCGCTGATCTCCGCCGAGGCCCGTTCCGCATCGGCGACAAGGTGCAGCTGACCGACCCGCGCGGCCGCATGCACACCATCGAGCTCAAGCCGGGTGGCACGTTCCACACCCACAAGGGCTACTTCAAGCACGAGGACCTCATCGGCAGGCCCGAGGGCTGGGTGGTCACCAACACCGCCGAGGTGGAGTACCTCGCCCTGCGCCCCCTGCTGAGCGACTACGTGCTGTCCATGCCGCGCGGCGCCGCCGTCGTCTACCCGAAGGACGCCGGGCAGATCGTGCAGATGGCGGACATCTACCCGGGCGCCGTGGTGGTCGAGGCCGGCGTGGGCTCGGGCGCGCTGACCATGTCCCTGCTGCGCGCCGTCGGCGACGGCGGCACGCTCCACTCGATCGAGCGCCGCGACGACTTCGCGGCGATCGCCAAGGGGAACGTGGAGACGTTCTTCGGCGGCGAGCACCCCGCGTGGCACCTGCACTCGGGCGACTTCGCCGACGTCGTCGTCAAGATCGCGGCCCCCGGCAGCGTGGACCGCGTGGTGCTCGACATGCTCGCCCCGTGGGAGAACCTCGACGCCGCCGCGACCGTGCTCGCGCCCGGCGGCGTGTTCCTCGCCTACGTGGCCACGGCGACGCAGCTGTCGCGCCTCGCCGAGGACCTGCGGACCGACGGCCGGTTCGCCGAGCCCGTCGCGTGGGAGTCGATGGTGCGCGGCTGGCACCTCGAGGGTCTCGCGGTGCGCCCGCAGCACCGCATGATCGGGCACACCGGCTTCCTGCTCACGTCGCGCCGGCTGGCGGACGGCGTCGTGCCCCCGGAGCGCAAGCGCCGCCCGGCCAAGGGCTCGTACCCGACGACGGACGAGGCCGGGTGGACCGAGGAGGACCTGGGCGGACGCCCCGTCTCGGACAAGAAGCTCCGCAAGATCGTGCGGGGCTTCGAGCCCGCCGACCAGCCTGCCGAGGGTCCCGCCGACGCCTCCTGAGAAACGCGTGGAATCCACGCGCATCCTCCACGCGTTCCCGCGTAGGGTGCTGTTCCCGGGGGGCTGGTCCTCCGGGTTGCACGGGAGGGGACCCGCATGACCGAGAACCCTGGCCAGAACGCACAGCTCGCGCTGCTCGCAGCCAAGAACGAGCGGCTCGCCGAGGCGCTGCGCGCCGCCCGCGACCAGATCGTGGAGCTCCGCTCCCAGATCGACGAGCTCGCCAAGCCCCCCGGGACGTACGCGACGTTCCTCGCCGCGCACGAGGACGGCTCCGTCGACATCTCGTCGGCCGGGCGCAAGATGCACGTCGGGGCCAGCCCGTCGCTCGACGTCTCGCGCCTCCAGCCCGGCCAGGAGGTCAAGCTCAACGAGGCCATGACCGTCGTCGAGGCGGGCGGCTTCGAGCGCGTCGGCGAGCTGGTCACGGTCAAGGAGGTCCTCGACGAGGAGCGCGTGCTCGTCGTCGGGCGTGCGGACGAGGAGCGCGTGGTGCGCCTGGCCGGGCCGGTGCGCGACCGCGCGCTGCGGGTGGGCGACTCGCTCACCGTGGACGTGCGGGCCGGCTTCGTGTTCGAGGTGGTGCCCAAGTCCGAGGTCGAGGAGCTCGTCCTCGAGGAGGTCCCGGACATCAGCTACGAGGACATCGGCGGCCTGGGCAGGCAGATCGAGGCCATCCGCGACGCCGTCGAGCTGCCCTTCGCGCACCCCGACCTGTTCCGCGAGCACGGGCTGCGCCCGCCCAAGGGCGTGCTGCTCTACGGCCCGCCCGGCTGCGGCAAGACGCTCATCGCCAAGGCCGTCGCGGCGTCGCTCGCGACCATGGTCGACCCCGACGGCAGCGAGGGCGCGAAGTCGTTCTTCCTCAACGTCAAGGGCCCCGAGCTGCTCAACAAGTACGTCGGCGAGACGGAGCGGCACATCCGCCTGATCTTCGCCCGCGCCCGCGAGAAGGCTTCCCAGGGCATGCCCGTCGTCGTGTTCTTCGACGAGATGGAGTCGCTCTTCCGCACGCGCGGCACGGGCCTGTCGTCCGACGTCGAGACGACGATCGTGCCGCAGCTCCTCGCCGAGATCGACGGCGTCGAGCGCCTCGACAACGTCATCGTCATCGGCGCCTCGAACCGCGAGGACATGATCGACCCGGCGATCCTGCGCCCCGGGCGCCTGGACGTGAAGATCAAGATCGAGCGGCCCGACGCCGAGGGCGCCCAGGAGATCTTCGGCAAGTACCTCACGCCCGACCTGCCCATCCACCCCGACGACCTGGCCGAGCACGGGCAGGACAAGGCGGAGGCCGTCGAGGCGATGATCCGCTCGGTGGTCGAGCGCATGTACGCCGAGGACGAGGAGAACCAGTTCCTCGAGGTGACCTACGCCTCGGGCGACAAGGAGATCCTCTACTTCAAGGACTTCAACTCGGGCGCGATGATCCAGAACGTCGTCGACCGCGCGAAGAAGACGGCCATCAAGGACTTCCTGGCCACGGGCCAGCGGGGCATCCGGGTGGACCACCTGCTCACCGCGTGCGTGGACGAGTTCAAGGAGAACGAGGACCTGCCCAACACCACCAACCCCGACGACTGGGCCCGCATCAGCGGCAAGAAGGGCGAGCGGATCGTGTTCATCCGCTCGATCGTCCAGAAGAAGGGCGAGCAGGGGGCACCGCGCACGATCGAGCAGGTCACGAGCACCGGGCAGTACCTATGAGCAAGGTGCAGGACCTGTGAGCGTGCGTCGCGTGATGGGCATCGAGACCGAGTACGGCGTGCTCGCCCCCGGGCGGCCCGCCGCGAACCCGATGCTGCTCTCCAGCCAGGTGGTCACCACGTACCGCGCCCTCGTGGCGCGGGCGGGTGCCCGCCCGGCCGCACGGTGGGACTACGACGACGAGGACCCGCTCGCGGACGCGCGCGGGTTCCACGTGCGGCGGTCGGCGGCGCACCCGTCGATGCTCACGGACGACCCGGCGCAGCTCGCGCCGGCTGGCCCGGCGCTGCACGACGTCGCCCGCAACGACCTCGACGAGGCCGACGACCCGAGCGCCGCGAACTGCATCCTGACCAACGGCGCCCGGCTCTACGTCGACCACGCGCACCCGGAGTACTCCTCGCCCGAGGTCACCGGCCCGCGCGACGCCGTGCTGTGGGACGTCGCGGGGAGCGGGTCATGCTCGCGGCGAGCCGGGCGGCGTCGAGCCAGCCCGGCGGCGGCGACCTGGTGCTCTACAAGAACAACGTCGACGGCAAGGGCGCGAGCTACGGCACCCACGAGAACTACCTCGTGGACCGCGCGGTGCCCTTCACGGTCATCACCGAGCTGCTGACGGCGTTCCTCGTGACGCGGCAGGTGTTCACCGGCTCGGGCCGCGTCGGGCTCGGGCCGTCGGGCGACCGCCCCGGCTTCCAGATGGCGCAGCGCGCGGACTACATGGAGGCGGAGGTCGGCCTCGAGACGACGCTGCGCCGCCCCATCGTCAACACGCGCGACGAGCCGCACGCCGACCGTGCCCGCTGGCGGCGCCTGCACCTGATCATCGGCGACGCGAACCTCTTCGAGGTGGCCACGTACCTCAAGCTCGGCACGACGTCGCTGGTGCTGTGGGTGCTCGAGCACCTCGACGACCTCGCCGAGCGCGGGTTCTCCGCCCGCGCGGAGCTCGCCGGGCTGCGCCTTGCCGACCCGGTCGCCGACGTGCGGCGCGTCTCGCGCGACATCGACCTGGTCGCCAAGCTCGAGCTCGTCGACGGGCGCACCATGTCGGCCCTCGAGGTCCAGGAGGCGTACGCCACCGTCGTCGGGCGGGCGCTCGAGCTCCTCGGCCCGGCGCGCGAGGCCGACGGCGAGACGTACGCGGTGCTCGACCGCTGGCGCTCGCTCGTCGCGCGGCTCGGCACGGACCCGGAGGGCTGCGCGCGCGAGGTCGAGTGGATCGCCAAGCGGCGCCTGCTCGAGGGCCTGCGCCGTCGCGACGGGCTCGCGTGGGACCACCCCCGCCTCGGCGCCCTGGACCTGCAGTGGTCCGACGTGCGCCCGGAGCGGTCGGTGTACCACCGGCTCGTGGCGAGCGGTGCGGTCGAGCGGCTCGTCGACGAGGACGCCGTCGCCGACGCCGTCCACCACGCGCCCACCGACACGCGCGCGTACTTCCGCGGCGAGGTCATGGCCCGCTACCCGGACCAGGTGTCGGCCGCGAGCTGGGACTCGGTGATCTTCGACGTGCCCGGCGCGGCCGCCCTCCAGCGCGTGCCGATGCTCGACCCGCTGCGCGGCACGCGCGCCCACATCGGCGCCCTGCTCGACGCGAGCGACGACGTCGGCGCGCTGCTCGCGGGCCTACGCGGGGAATGAAACGCCCGTCGCCCGCGCCCCACGGACCGGCGCGGGCGGCATAAGGTAGCGGCAGGTTCGCTCCAGGAGGTTGTCATGGCAGGCCAGGAACGCATCACCCCGCAGCACGAGGACCGCACGCCCGACGACGACGCCGACGTCCCGGCCCCGGCCGCGCCCGCGGCCCAGGACCGTGACGCCGAGGTCGACGCCCTGCTCGACGAGATCGACGACGTGCTGGAGACGAACGCCGAGCAGTTCGTCCGCGGGTTCGTCCAGAAGGGCGGCCAGTGAGCGACGCGGGCCGGCTCGGGGATGCCTTCCTGCGCCCCGGGTCGTCGTCGTTCCTGGACTTCCTGAAGGACCACGCGCCCGAGCTGCTGCCCGGGCGCGTGGACGCTGCGGGCGGCGCCGCGCTCGCCCCGCACGCCACGACGATCGTCGCGCTGACGTTCGAGGGCGGCGTCGTCATGGCAGGCGACCGGCGGGCCACGGCGGGCACGATGATCGCCAGCCGGGAGATCGAGAAGGTGTTCCCGGCCGACGACTACTCGGCGATCGGCATCTCGGGCGCGGCCGGCATCGGCGTGGACCTGGCCAAGCTGTTCCAGCTCGAGCTCGAGCACTACGAGAAGATCGAGGGCTCGCTGCTCAGCCTCGACGGCAAGGCGAACCGCCTGGCGACGCTGCTGCGCGCGAACCTGCCGCTCGCCATCCAGGGGTTCGTCGTCGTGCCGCTCTTCGCGGGCTACGACCTGGACCGCGGCACGGGGCGCATCTTCAGCTACGACGCCACGGGCGGCCGGTACGAGGAGCACGAGCACCACGGCACGGGATCCGGCTCGATCTTCGCGCGGGGCGCGCTCAAGAAGCTCTGGACGCCCGGCATGGACGAGGCGCAGGCCGTGCGGGTGGCCGTCGAGGCGCTCTACGACGCCGCCGACGACGACTCCGCGACCGGCGGCCCCGACCCCGTGCGGCGCATCTGGCCCGTCGTCGCGACGGTGACCGCCCTGGGCTACCAGCGCGTGGCGGAGGACGAGCTCGCCGCCGTCGTGGGCGCTCTCGTCACGGCCCGCACCGAGGGGAGGCGACTCGCATGACCATGCCCTTCTACGTCTCGCCCGAGCAGCTCATGAAGGACCGGGCGGACTTCGCGCGCAAGGGCATCGCGCGCGGCCGCTCCGTCGTCGTGCTCCAGTACGACGACGGCATCCTCTTCGCCACCGAGAACCCGTCCCGGGCGCTGCACAAGATCTCGGAGATCTACGACCGCATCGCGTTCGCCGCGGTGGGCAAGTACAACGAGTTCGAGAACCTGCGCGTCGCCGGGGTGCGCTACGCCGACCTGCGCGGCTACTCCTACGACCGGGCCGACGTGACGGCCCGCGGCCTGGCGAACGCGTACGCGCAGACGCTCGGCACCGTGTTCACCACGGAGTCGAAGCCGCTCGAGGTCGAGCTCGTGGTCGCGGAGGTGGGCGCCACGCCCGACGCCGACCAGGTCTACCGCCTGTCCTACGACGGGTCGGTGGCCGACGAGCGCGGCCACGTCGTCATGGGCGGGCAGGCCGAGCAGCTCGGCAAGCGGCTGGGCGACGGGTGGCGCGAGGGCCTGACCCTCGCGGAGGCGCTCGCGCTCGCCACGACGACGCTGGGCGCCGTCGGCACCGACGGGCAGCTGCTGGCCGAGGGCGCGGAGCGGGACATCGACGGGGCGCAGCTCGAGGTCGCCGTGCTCGACCGGGCGCGCCCGCGCCGGGCGTTCCGCCGGCTCCAGGGCGCGGCGCTCGCGGCAGTCCGGGAGGTGGAGGCCTGATGGACCGGAGGATCTTCGGCCTCGAGACCGAGTACGGCGTCACGTGCGCGGCCCCGGACGGGCGCGGCCTGTCCGCCGACGAGGTGGCCCGCTACCTGTTCCGCAAGGTCGTCGCGTGGGGCCGGTCGTCCAACGTGTTCCTGCGCAACGGGTCGCGGCTCTACCTCGACGTCGGCTCGCACCCCGAGTACGCGACCGCGGAGTGCGACGACGTCCGCCAGCTCGTCACGTACGACAAGGGCGGCGAGCGGATCCTCGAGGGGCTCGTCGCGGACGCGCAGCAGCGCCTGGAGCACGAGGGCCTGCCCGGCAAGGTGCACCTGTTCAAGAACAACACCGACTCCGCGGGCAACTCCTACGGCTGCCACGAGAACTACCTGGTGCGCCGGCAGGGCGACTTCGCCCGGCTGAGCGACATCCTGGTGCCGTTCCTCATCACGCGGCAGGTGCTCGTGGGCGCCGGCAAGGTGCTCGCGACCCCGCGCGGCTCTGTCTACTGCCTCTCGCAGCGGGCCGACCACATCTGGGAGGCCGTCTCGTCGGCGACGACGCGCAGCCGGCCCATCATCAACACGCGCGACGAGCCGCACGCCGACGCCGAGTTCTACCGCCGCCTGCACGTCATCGTCGGCGACTCGTCGATGGCGGAGCCGACGACGATGCTCAAGGTCGGGTCCACCGACCTGGTGCTGCGCCTCGTCGAGGCGGGCGTCATCATGCGCGACCTCACGCTGGAGAACCCGATCCGGGCGATCCGCGAGATCAGCCACGACCGCACCGGACGCCACCCCGTGCAGCTCGCGGACGGGCGCACGATGAGCGCCGTCGACATCCAGTCGGAGTACTTCCGCCGGGTGCGCGAGCACGTCGACGCGCATGGCGTGGGCGAGGGGGACCCCTCGCCGACGACGAAGGCCGTGCTCGACCTGTGGGAGCGGGGCCTGCACGCCCTGGAGACCGGGAACCTGAGCGCCGTCGAGCGCGAGCTCGACTGGGTCATCAAGCTGCGGCTCATCGAGCGGTACCAGGCCAAGCACGACCTGTCGCTCGACGACCCGCGCATCGCCCGGCTCGACCTGGCCTACCACGACATCTCGCGCACGGAAGGGCTGTACAACCTGCTCGCGGCGCGCGGCATGGTCGAGCGGGTCACCACCGACCTGGAGATCCTCGAGTCGACGGCGGTGCCGCCGCCCACGACGCGCGCCAAGCTGCGCGGCGACTTCGTGCGCGCCGCGCAGGACGCCCGCCGCGACTACACGGTCGACTGGGTGCACCTGAAGCTCAACGACCAGGCGCAGCGCACCGTGCTGTGCAAGGACCCGTTCCGCTCGGTCGACGAGAGGGTGGACAGGCTCATCGAGAGCATGTGACACCATCGACGCCGTGTCACGCTCCACCCTGGTCTCGCTGCTCGCCGTGCTCGCGCTGCTCCTGACGGGGTGCGACACCGTCGGGGCCGCCGCGCAGCCGCAGGTCTCGCAGGCCCCCGTCGAGGTCACGGGCGAGGCGGGCCAGGAGCCGGTGCTCACGTACGAGCAGCCGCTGGCGATCACCCAGCCCGGCACGCGCACCGTGTGGCCGGGCACGGGCGAGCCGCTCGTCGAGGGCGGCCCGGTGCTGCTGAACCTCTACGCGCAGGACGGCCGGGACGGCTCGGTGGTGCAGTCGACCTTCACCGACGCGCCCGCGTGGCACACGATGAGCGTGACGTCGCTCGGCGCGAACCTGCACGAGGCGCTCCAGGGCTCGCGGGTGGGCGCCCGCCTGCTGTTCCTGGAGGAGGACGGCGGGATGCCCCTCGTCCTGGTCGTCGACGTGCTGCCCACGCGCGCGTCGGGCACGCCCGTCGACCGGCGCGACGGCCTGCCCCGCGTGACGCTGGCCGACGACGGCGCCCCGACGGTCGACGTCCCCGCGGACACCGCCCCGCCGACCGACCTGGTGGTGCAGCCGCTCGTGCGTGGCACAGGCCCGCAGGTCGAGGTCGGCGAGGTCGTCACCGTCCGCTTCACCGGGGTGCGCTGGGACGACGGCGGCGTGTTCGACACCACGTGGGACACCCCCGACGGCCCCGAGGCCGTGCAGTCGCTGATGATCGGCATCGGCCAGGTCATCGACGGCTGGGACGAGGGCCTGCTGGAGCAGACCGTCGGGTCGCAGGTCTTGCTCGTGGTGCCCCCGTCGCTCGGCTACGGTGGGACCTCGAACCCCCTCGCCGACCAGACCCTGGTCTACGTCGTCGACATCCTCGACGCCCACTACCAGGTCACGGAGGCGCCCGCCGAGGCGCCCTCCGACCAGCCCCGAGAAGGAGCATCGTGACGGTCTCCGTCCGCGTCATCCCGTGCCTCGACGTCGACGCCGGACGCGTCGTCAAGGGCGTCAACTTCCAGGGCCTGCGCGACGCCGGCGACCCGGTCGAGCTCGCCGCCCGGTACGACGCCGAGGGCTGCGACGAGCTGACCTTCCTGGACGTCTCGGCGTCGTCGGGCGGGCGCGAGACCATGGTCGACGTGGTGCGCCGCACGGCCGAGCAGGTGTTCGTGCCCCTCACCGTGGGCGGCGGCGTCCGCAGCACCGACGACGTCGACCGGCTGCTGCGGGCCGGCGCCGACAAGGTGGGCGTCAACACGGCCGCGATCGCCCGCCCGGAGCTGGTCGCCGAGATCGCCGACCGCTTCGGCTCCCAGGTGCTCGTGCTGTCCGTCGACGCGCGCCGTGTCACCGGGGACACGCGCACCGAGTCGGGCTTCGAGGTCACGACGCACGGCGGCCGCCGCGGCACGGGCATCGACGCCGTCGCGTGGGCCGAGCGGGCCGCCGCGCTGGGGGCCGGCGAGATCCTGCTCAACTCGATGGACGCCGACGGCACCAAGGACGGGTTCGACCTGGAGATGCTGCGCGAGGTCCGCTCGCGCGTGCACGTGCCGCTCATCGCCTCGGGCGGCGCCGGCAAGCCCGACGACTTCGTCGAGGCGGCCCGCGCGGGCGCCGACGCCGTGCTCGCCGCGTCGGTGTTCCACTTCGGCCAGCTCACGGTCGGGCAGGTCAAGGACGCCATGCGCGGCGCCGGGCTCGAGGTGCGCTGAGGCGTGGGCACGCCCATCGGCCTGACCGGCTCGCGCACGCGCAGGTCCGCCCAGCTCGTCTGGCGGGGCATGAGGTCCTCGCCGCGCATCTACGTCCTCGCCGTGCTCGGCTCCGCGCTCTTCGGCGCCGCGACCGTCGCGGTGTCCCGCGCGGTCGGCTGGGCTACCGACGCCGTCGTCGTGCCCGCCATCGCCGGCGACGAGACCGCCCGCGGGCGCATCTGGCTCGCCGGCCTGGTGCTCGTGGGCGTGGCGGTCACGCTCACCGTCGGCGTGTGGTGCCGCCGCGTGTGGGCCGGCTGGGGCTACGTCGACGTCGGCGCCGCGCACCGCCGCAAGCTCGCCGACGCCTACCTGCGCCTGCCGCTGTCCTGGCACCGCGCGCACCCCGCCGGGCAGCTGCTCGCGCACGCCGGCGCCGACGTCGAGGCCGCCACCGGCGTGTTCAACCCCCTGCCGTTCGCGCTCGGCGTCGTCGTCATGATCCTCGTCGCCACCGTGATGCTCCTCGCTGTCGACCCGCTGCTGGCGCTCGCGGCGCTCGTGATCATCCCGCTGGCCGTGCTGGTCAACGTCGTCTTCCAGCGGCACATGGCCCCGGCCGTGATGACGGCGCAGCGCCTGCGCGGCGAGGTGTCCGACGTCGCGCACGAGTCGTTCGAGGCGGCCCTGCTCGTCAAGGCGCTCGGCACCGCGGACCGCGAGGAGGAGCGCTTCGCCGAGCGCACCGACGAGCTCCGCGCCGCCGCCACGCGCGTCGGCGCGGTGCGCGCGGTCTTCGACCCCGTCATCGACCTGCTGCCGAACCTCGGCACGCTCCTCGTGCTCGGCGTGGGCACGTGGCGGGCCACCACGGGCGCGGTCGCCGCGGGCGACGTCGTCACCGCCGCGTACCTGCTGACCATCATGTCCATCCCGGTGCGCTCCTTCGGCTGGGTGCTGGGTGAGCTGCCGCGCGGCCTCGTCGGCTACGACCGCATCGCCGCCGTCGTCGACCGGCGCGAGGCGCTCGAGCCCGGCAGCGCGACCCTCCCGTCCGCGGAGGGCGGCCTGGCCGTGCGCTTCGAGGGCGTCGGGCTCGACGTGCCGGCCGCCGGGCACGGCGTCGTCACGCTCCTCGACGACGTCGTCGTCGAGGTCGCCCCCGGCACCACCGTCGCGGTCGTGGGCTCGACCGGCGCCGGCAAGACGACGCTCGTCTCGCTGCTCGCCCGCCTGTCCGACCCCACGCGCGGCCGCGTGCTGCTCGACGGCGTCGACGTGCGCGACCTCGCCGCCGGGCAGGTGCCCGGGAACGTCGCGCTCGTCGCCCAGTCCACGTTCGTCTTCGAGGACACCGTGCGCGGCAACGTTACGCTCGCCGAGAACGGCGACGGCCCGTACGACGACGCCGCCGTCTGGGAGGCCCTGCGCCTCGCCCGGCTCGACGAGGTCGTCGCCGACCTGCCCGGCGGCCTCGACGCCCCGCTCGGCGAGCGCGGCGCCAACCTGTCCGGCGGCCAGCGGCAGCGTCTTGCGATCGCCCGCGCGCTCGTGCGCCGCCCGCGCCTCCTGGTGCTCGACGACGCCACCTCCGCCGTCGACCCGCGCATCGAGCAGGAGATCCTGCGCGGCTTCGGCGCGACCGGCACCACCGTCGTCATGGTCGCCTACCGCATGTCGTCGGTGGCGCTCGCGGACGCCGTGGTGCACCTCGAGGGCGGGCGGGTCGTCGACGTGGGCACGCACGACGAGCTCCTCGCGCGCGACGAGGGCTACCGCGCGATCGCCACGGCCTACGAGAACGAGACCCGTCGCCGCGAGGAGGCCGCATGACCGCGCCCCGTGACCTCGCCCGCGACCGTGCGGGGGCCTCGCGATGAGCGCCTCGATCGGCTCCGTGTCCGACCTCGGCGTCCTCGCGACGCTGCGCCGCGGCGCCCAGATCAGCCCGCAGATCGTCCAGGGCATCGGCTGGACCCTGCTGCTCGCGGTGCTCGCCGCGGGCGGCCGCGTCGTCGTGCCGCTCGCTGTCCAGGGCACGATCGACGACGGCATCCTCGCCACGGGTGGGCCCGACGCCCGCCGCGTGGTGCTCATGGTCGGGCTCGCCGCCGCCGCCCTGCTCGTGGCGGGCACGTGCGCCTCGCTCGTGAACCTGCGCCTGGTGTCCCGCACCGAGGCGGGCCTCGCGTCCCTGCGCGTGCGGGCGTTCCGGCACGTGCACGACCTGGCGACGCTCACGCAGTCCACCGAGCGGCGCGGCTCGCTCGTCTCACGCGTCACCAACGATGTCGACACCATCTCGATGTTCGTCCAGTGGGGCGGCATCATGCTCGTCGTCTCGACGCTCCAGGTGCTCGTCGCCACGGTGCTCATGGCCACCTACTCGTGGCAGCTCACGCTCGTGGTCTGGGCCTGCTTCGTGCCGCTCTTCCTGGTCATGCGGTACGGCCAGCGCTGGGTCGCCGCCCGCTACACGCAGGTCCGCGAGCGGGTCGGGGCGATGCTCGGCGCGATCTCCGAGGCCGTCGTCGGCGCCGAGACCGTGCGCGCCTACGGCGTCGCGGCCCGCACCGGCGCCCGCATCGAGAGGTCGGTCGAGGACACGCGCCTGGCCCAGGGCAGGGCCCAGGTGCTCGTCGCCTCGACGTTCTCCAGCGGCACGCTGCTCGCCAACCTCGCGCTCGCCGCCGTCGTGGTGATGGGCGCGCGGCTGGGCGTCGCGGGGGAGATGACCGCCGGCCAGGTGGTCGCGTTCCTGTTCCTCGTGCAGCTGTTCACCGGGCCCGTGCAGCAGGCCACCGAGATCCTCAACGAGCTCCAGAACGCCGTCGCCGGCTGGCGGCGCGTGCTCGCCGTCATCGAGACGACGGTCGAGGTCGCGGAGGCGCCCGACGCGGTCGGCTCCCCGCGCGGACCCGCCCAGGTGTCCCTGCGCGGCGTCCGGTTCGCCTACCCCGGCGGGCCCGAGGTGCTGCACGGCGTGGACGTCGACCTGCCCGCGCGGGCCAAGGTCGCCGTCGTCGGGCAGACCGGCTCGGGCAAGACGACGATCGCCAAGCTCGTCACGCGCCTCATGGACCCCACCGCGGGCCAGGTGCTGCTCGACGGCGTCGACCTGCGCGCGCTCACGCTGGCCTCGCTGGGCGAGCGCGTCGTGCTCGTGCCGCAGGAGGGCTTCCTGTTCGACGGCACGGTGCTCGCGAACGCGGCGTACGGGCTGCGGGAGGCGGTGCCCGACGCGCGCGAGCGCGTGCTCGCCGCCTTCGAGGCGCTCGGCCTCACGGACTGGCTCGCGGACCTGCCGCAGGGCGTCGACACGCCCGTCGGGCAGCGCGGCGAGGCGCTGAGCGCGGGGGAGCGGCAGCTCGTCGCGATCGCGCGCGCCTACCTCGCGGCACCCGACCTGCTCGTGCTCGACGAGGCCACCTCGGCCGTCGACCCGGCCACCGAGGTGCGGATCGCCCGCGCGCTCGACTCGCTGACGTCCGGTCGCTCGACCATCACGATCGCGCACCGCCTCTCGACCGCAGAGGCGAGCGACCTCGTCGTCGTCGTCGACGCCGGGCACGTGGCCGAGGTGGGCTCGCACGCCGAGCTCGCCGCCGCCGACGGCGTGTACGCGCGGATGCACGCGGCGTGGGTGGCCCAGACCCGCTGAGAGCGGTCCGAGCAGGGCGGCGGCGCATGGAAGGATGACCTCGTGCCTGACACCCTCGACCCCGAGATCGCGTCCCGCCTCAAGCGGGACGACCACGGGCTCGTCGCAGCGATCGTCCAGCAGCACGACACCGGCGAGGTGCTCATGCTCGGCTGGATGGACGACGAGGCGCTGCGTCGCACCCTCACCACGGGCCGCGTGACCTTCTGGTCCCGGTCCCGGGGGGAGTACTGGCGCAAGGGGGACACGTCCGGGCACCAGCAGTACGTGAAGTCCGTGGCGATCGACTGCGACGGCGACGCGCTGCTCGTGCGCGTGGACCAGGTGGGCGCCGCGTGCCACACCGGGGAGCGCACGTGCTTCCTCGCGGGCGGCGACCTGCCCGCCGTCGTCGGCTCGCGCCCGGAGGTCGCCCCGTGACCGCGCTGCCCTGGGGCGAGACCTCGCCCACCGTCGAGGGCTTCCGTGCGCTGGCCGCGGCGGGCCGCCGCGTCATCCCCGTCGTGCGCCGCGTCCTGGCCGACGACACCACCCCGGTGGGCCTGTACCGGACCCTCGCGCACGGCGTGCCCGGGTCGTTCATCCTCGAGTCCGCCGACTCGTCCGGCGCCTGGGCGCGCTGGTCGTTCGTGGGCGTCGCCTCGCGCGCCCAGCTCGTCTCGCGAGGCGGGCAGGCGTCGTGGAGCGGCGACGTCCCGGCGGGCATCCCGCAGGAGGGCGACGTCGTCGACGTCCTCGAGGCGACGCTCGAGGCGCTGCGGACCGAGCCCGTCGAGGGCCTGCCGCCCTTCACGGGCGGCATGGCCGGCGTGCTCGGCTGGGACGTCGTGCGGCACTGGGAGCCGACCCTGCCGGCGACCGCCCCCGACGAGCTCGGCGCCCCCGAGCTGGCCCTGTGCCTGGCCACGGACCTCGTCGCGATCGACCACCACACCGGCTCGGTGTGGCTCATCGCCAACGCCATCAACATGGACGACACCGACGCGCGCGTCGACTGGGCGCACGCCGACGCCGTCGCCCGCCTGGACGCCCTCGAGGCGCGCCTCGCCGCGGGCGGCCCCCGCGTCACGACGGTGCTCGACCCCGGGGCGGCCGAGCCGGAGCTCGAGTTCCGCACCGCGCGCGAGGACTTCGAGGCCGCCGTCGAGGCGGGCAAGGTCGCGATCCGCGACGGCGAGGTCTTCCAGGTGGTCGTCTCCCAGCGCCTCGACCTGGACTGCCCGGCCGACCCGCTGGACGTCTACCGGGCGCTGCGCACCATCAACCCGTCGCCGTACATGTACTTCTTCCGGCTCGCCGACGCGCAGGGCCGCGGGTTCCACGTCGTCGGCTCCAGCCCGGAGACGCTCGTCAAGGTCGACGGCGGGCACGTGACCACCTACCCGATCGCCGGGTCGCGCCCCCGCGGCGCCACGGTCGAGGAGGACGTCGCGCTCGGCGAGGGCCTGTTCGAGGACCCGAAGGAGCGCTCCGAGCACGTCATGCTCGTCGACCTCTCCCGCAACGACCTGGTCAAGGTGTGCGAGCCGACGTCGGTCGAGGTCGTCGAGTTCATGAAGCTGCGCCGGTTCAGCCACATCATGCACCTGTGCTCCACCGTCGTCGGGCGGCTGCGCCCGGGCCGCACGGCCCTGGAGACGTTCAAGGCGACGTTCCCGGCGGGCACGCTCTCCGGGGCGCCCAAGCCGCGCGCCATCGCCCTGATCGACGAGCTCGAGCCCGCCTCGCGCGGGATCTACGGTGGCACCGTGGGGTACTTCGACTTCGGCGGCAACATGGACATGGCCATCGCGATCCGCACGGCGTTCCTGCGCGACGGCCGCGCGAGCGTCCAGGCGGGCGGCGGCATCGTCGCCGACTCCGTCCCCGCGCTCGAGTACGCCGAGTCGCGCAACAAGGCCGCCGCCGCGGTCCGCGCCGTCCAGCTCGCAGCGCGCTTCAGGGCGTTGTGATGCCGCAGGAGCCGCAGGGCGCACCGCGGACCGGCCCGCTCACCCGGGGCCGGGCCGCGCTGCTGCTCGTCGTCCTGGGCGCGCTCGTGCTCGCGACGGCCGGGCCCGCCTGGGTGCACGCCCGCACGGCGACGGCGCTCGACCCGTCCGTCGCTGTGGCCGTCACCGGCGGCGCCGCCGCGCCCGCCGTCAACGCCGCCGCGTTCGTGGTCGTCGCCGCCGGGCTCGCGCTCGCCCTCGTGGGCCGCCGCGCCCGCTGGGTCGTGCTCGCCGTCGTCGCGGCCTCGGGCGTCCTGGTCGCGGCGTCGTCCGTCGGCGTCGCGCTGCACCCCGACGACGTCGCCGCCGCCGGGGCGGGGGAGAGCGTCGGGGTCACCGACCTCACGGCTCCCGCGACCGTGACGGCGTGGCCCTGGCTGGCCGCCGTCGTGGGCGTGCTCGTCGTCGTCGCCGCCGTCGCGACCGGCGTGCTCGCGCGACGATGGACGGCGACGTCGTCGCGGCACGAGCGCACGCCCGCCGCACCCGGTCCCGACCGCACCGTGGACAGCCACGACGCCTGGGACGCACTGACCCGAGGATCGGATCCGACCGCTCCGCAGGACCGATAGGCTGGCCCCTGCCGACCAGCCACAGAGTGAGAGGCATCACCACCGCCATGGCCGAGAACACCAGCACCGAGAACGCGTACCTGCCCGACGCCGCCCCGTTCCACAACGAGGGCAAGACGCTCGCCGCGTGGGTCGCGATGATCGGTGTGACGGTCGGCGCGATCATCGCCGCCGCGGGCTTCGTCTCGCCGACGGTCTGGCTCATCGTCGTGGGCGCCGTCGTCGTCGTCGGGTCGCTCGTCGCCGGCGGCGTGCTGCGCGGCATGGGCCACGGCCAGCCGCGTCCCGCGACGCCGTCCGACCGGGAGCTCCGCGCATGACGACCGTCCTCGAGGGGATCGTCGCGGGCGTCCTGGAGGACCTGGCGGTCCGCCAGGCCGCGACGAGCCTGGACGTGCTCAAGGAGCGCGCCGCGCGCGCCCCGGGCGCGCTCGAGGTCGTCTCGCGCCTGCGCAAGCAGGACGCCGTCGCCGTGATCGCCGAGGTCAAGCGCTCCAGCCCGTCCAAGGGCGCGCTCGCCGCGATCGCCGACCCCGCCGCGCTCGCCGCCGACTACGCCGCGGGCGGCGCCTCCGTCATCTCCGTGCTCACGGAGGAGCGCCGGTTCGGCGGCTCGCTCGCCGACCTGGACGCCGTGCGCGCCCGCGTCGACGTCCCCGTGCTCCGCAAGGACTTCGTCGTCACGCCCTACCAGGTGTGGGAGGCGCGGGCGCACGGCGCCGACGTCGTCCTCCTCATCGTCGCGGCGCTCGAGCAGACCGTGCTCACCTCGCTCGTCGAGCGCGTGCACTCGCTCGGCATGACGGCCCTGGTCGAGGCGCACACCGCCGACGAGGTCCGGCGGGCGCTCGACGCCGGCGCCCGCGTCGTGGGCGTCAACGCCCGCAACCTCAAGACCCTCGAGGTCGACCGCGACACCTTCACGGCCCTGGCCCCGCTCATCCCCGACGACGTCGTGCGCGTCGCCGAGTCGGGCGTCCGCGGGCCCCACGACGTCATGGACTACGCCCGGGCCGGCGCCCACGCCGTGCTCGTGGGCGAGGCCCTGGTCACCGGCGAGGCCCCCCGTCGCTCCGTCGCCGACCTCGTGGCCGCGGGTCAGCACCCGTCGCTGTGGTCGGTGCGCCCGGCCGCGCAGTCCTGAACACCGAAAGGCTGACGTGAACCAGGAACACCCTGTCAGTGATGCCCTGACGAGCACCCTCGCCCACCAGGTGCTCGGCAAGCTGTCCGAGCAGCCCGGTCCGTACTACGGCGAGTTCGGCGGGCGCTTCGTGCCCGAGGCGCTCGTCGCGGCGCTCGACGAGCTCGAGGCCGAGTACCGCAAGGCGCTGGACGACCCAGGGTTCCGCGACGAGCTCGCCCGCCTGCACCGCGAGTACGTGGGCCGCCCGTCGCCGCTGACCGAGGTGACGCGGTTCGCGCAGCACTGCGGCGGCGAGGCCGGCAACCGGGTGTTCCTCAAGCGCGAGGACCTCAACCACACCGGCTCGCACAAGATCAACAACGTGCTCGGCCAGGCGCTGCTCGTCAAGCGCATGGGCAAGACGCGCGTGATCGCCGAGACGGGCGCCGGCCAGCACGGCGTCGCCACCGCCACGGCCGCCGCGCTGCTCGGCCTGGAGTGCGTCGTCTACATGGGCGAGGAGGACACGCGGCGCCAGGCGCTCAACGTGGCCCGCATGCGCCTGCTCGGCGCCACCGTCGTCCCCGTGGAGATCGGCGCGCGCACCCTCAAGGACGCGATCAACGAGGCGTTCCGCGACTGGGTCGCCAACGTCGAGACGACGCACTACCTGCTCGGCACCGTGACCGGGCCGCACCCGTTCCCCGAGATGGTGCGCGAGTTCCACCGCATCATCGGCGAGGAGGCGCGCGAGCAGATCCAGGAGCGGATCGGCCGCCTGCCCGACGCGCTCGCCGCGTGCGTGGGCGGCGGCTCCAACGCCATCGGCCTGTTCAACGCGTTCCTCGACGACACGGACGTGGCGATCTACGGCTTCGAGGCCGGCGGCGAGGGCATCCGCCCCGGCCTGCACGCGGCCCGCTTCTCCGGCGGCTCGCCGGGCGTGCTGCACGGCACCCGCTCGTACGTCCTGCAGGACGACGACGGCCAGACGATGCCGACCCGCTCCATCTCGGCGGGTCTCGACTACCCGAGCGTCGGCCCCGCCCACGCGTGGCTCAACGACATCGGCCGGGCGACGTACCGCCCGATCCTCGACACCGAGGCCATGGACGCCTTCCGCATCCTGTGCCACACCGAGGGCATCATCCCGGCGATCGAGTCGTCGCACGCGCTCGCCGGCGCCATCCAGGTGGGCCAGGAGCTCGCCGCGGCGGGCAAGCGCGACCAGGTCATCCTGGTCAACCTGTCCGGGCGCGGCGACAAGGACGTGGCCACCGCCGCCCGGTGGTTCGGCCTGCTCGACGACGCCGCCCCGCAGGGTGCGGAGGGAGACCAGTGAGCGCCACCGTGACCTCGCAGTCGGGCGCGCTGCTCGACGCGACCCTGGCCGCCGGCCGCCCCGCCCTGTTCGGGTACATCCCGCTGGGCATGCCGACGCCCGACCGCGCGATCGAGGCCGTCACCGCGATGCTCGACGCCGGGGCCGACGCCGTCGAGCTCGGCATCCCGTACACCGACCCCGGCGTGGACGGCCCCGTCGTCCAGCGCGCCGGCGAGGCGGCGCTCGCGGCGGGCACGCGCGTGCGCGACGTCGTCCGCGTCGTCGAGGCCGTCAAGGCGCACGCGCCCGCGGCCCCCGTGCTCGTGATGAGCTACTGGAACCCGGTGCTGCGCTACGGCGTCGACGCGTTTGCACGCGACCTGGCCGGCGCCGGGGGCGCGGGCATCATCACGCCCGACCTCATCCCCGACGAGGCCAGCGACTGGCTCGCCGCCTCCGACGCCCACGGCCTCGACCGCGTCTTCCTCGCCGCCCCGAGCTCGACGCCCGAGCGGCTGCGCATCACGGCGAGCGCCTCGCGCGGCTTCGTCTACGCGGCCTCCGTCATGGGCGTCACGGGGACGCGCACGCAGGTCGGCGAGGCCGCCGAGCAGCTCGTCGCCGACACGCGCGCCGCGGGCGCGGACCACGTGTGCGTCGGTCTCGGCGTCTCGACGGGCGCCCAGGCGGCCGAGGTGGGCCGCTACGCCGACGGCGTCATCGTCGGCTCGGCGCTCCTCAAGACACTTCAGACGGACCGCCCCTGGGCCGCCCGCCTCGATGACCTCCAGGCCGTCACGGCCGAGCTCGCCGCGGGCGTCGCCCGCGCCCGGAAGGACGTCTGATGCTCCCGATGCAGATCCCGAGCCCGTCGCAGGGCGTGTGGCACCTCGGCGCGCTGCCCATCCGCGCCTACGCGATCGCGATCCTCCTGGGCATCGTCGCGGCCGTGTGGATCGCGGCGAAGCGCTTCACGACCCGCACCCGGGGCGGCACGTTCGACGACGTCCTGGAGATCACGTTCTGGGCGGTGCCGTTCGGCATCGTCGGCGGGCGGCTCTACCACGTCATCACGACGCCGCAGCCGTACTTCGGCCCGGACGGCGACCCGATCCGAGCGCTGTTCATCTGGGAGGGCGGCCTGGGCATCTGGGGCGCGATCGCCCTGGGTGCGCTCGGCGCGTGGATCGGCGCCCGACGCCAGAACATCCGGTTCCCGGTGTTCGCCGACGCGGTCGCCCCCGGCCTGCTCGTCGCGCAGGCCATCGGCCGCCTGGGCAACTGGTTCAACCAGGAGCTCTACGGGGCGCCGACGACGCTGCCGTGGGGCCTGGCGATCGACCCCGCCCACCTGGTGACCGACCCCGCCACGGGCCGCCGGTTCCCCGAGGGCACGCTGTTCCACCCGACGTTCCTGTACGAGCTGCTGTGGTGCCTCGCCGCGGCCGCGGTGCTCGTGTGGCTCGACCGCCGCTACCGGCTCGGCCACGGCCGCGTCCTGTGGGCGTACGTCGGCCTCTACACGCTGGGCCGCGTCTGGATCGAGGCGCTGCGCGTCGACACGGCCGAGCACATCCCGCTCTTCGGGCTCACCCTGCGGCTCAACGTCATCACCTCGGTCGTGATGTTCGTCGTCGCGGTCGTCATGTTCGTCGTCCTCGGGCGCCGGCACCCGGAGCGCGAGGCGGACGCCCGCCTCGTCGTCCCCGCGGAGGAGCCGGCAGAGGACCTGCCGGACGGCGCGGAGGACGGCGACGCACCCTCCGCAGACGGCCCTCTTGATGACGGGCACGTTTCGGCGGACGATCCAGTAACTGATCCGAAACATTCCTGACCTACACTTCTGCTCCACTCCGCAACACATCCGGGGGAGCGGTGCGCGCCGCACCCAGCGCGTCCGCCGACCCACTGGCACCCCCACCCAGGGGAGCTCTGACCACTCGGGCCGACGGCGTCCCGCAAGCAGTACGGACGACGCGCCTGGCAAGGGCGCGTCAGAAGGACGGTGTTGATGACCACGCCGCTGCACGGGGGCCTTGTCCCGGGTCGGCAGGGCCTCTACGACCCCGCGGCCGAGCACGACGCCTGTGGTGTTGCCTTTGTCGCTACCCTCCGCGGCACGCCCGGACGGGACATCGTCGACGCGGGCCTGACCGCCCTGCTCAACCTCGACCACCGCGGTGCGGTGGGCGCGGAGGAGAACTCGGGCGACGGCGCGGGCATCCTCACGCAGATCCCGGACGCGTTCCTGCGCGACGTGATCGCGGCGGAGCTGCCCCCGGCGGGTCACTACGCCATCGGCATCGCGTTCCTCCCGCAGGACCCGGCCGAGGCGGACGGCGTCGCGCGGCGCTTCGACGAGATCGCCGCGGAGGAGAAGCTCGACGTCCTCGCGTGGCGTGACGTGCCGGTCACGGCCGACCTGGTCGGCCCCATGGCGCGCGCCTCGATGCCGCTGTTCCGCCAGGTGGTCGTCGCCGACCCGTCGCGCGAGCTGTCCGGCATCGACCTGGACCGCCGCGCGTACCGCGTGCGCAAGCGCGCGCAGAACGAGCTGGACCTGTACCTGGCGTCGCTGTCGGCGCGCACCATCACGTACAAGGGCATGCTGACGACGGCGCAGCTCGAGCCGTTCTTCCCCGACCTCAGCGACCCGCGCTACGCGTCCGAGCTCGCGCTGGTCCACTCGCGCTTCTCGACGAACACGTTCCCGTCGTGGCCGCTGGCGCAGCCGTTCCGCCAGATCGCGCACAACGGCGAGATCAACACGGTGCGCGGCAACCGCAACTGGATGGCGGCCCGCGAGGGCACGCTGGCGAGCGAGGCGCTGGGCGACCTCGCCCCGCTGCTGCCGGTCTGCACCGACGGCGCGTCCGACTCGGCGAGCTTCGACGAGGTGCTCGAGCTGCTGCACCTGGGCGGCCGCTCCCTGCCGCACGCCGTGATGATGATGGTCCCGGAGGCGTGGCAGAACCACGCGGAGATGGACCCTGCGCGCCGGGCGTTCTACCAGTACCACGCGCACCTCATGGAGCCGTGGGACGGCCCCGCCGCCCTGACGTTCACCGACGGCACGCTCATCGGCGCCGTGCTCGACCGCAACGGCCTGCGCCCGGGGCGCTACTGGGTCACCCAGGACGGCCTCGTCGTGCTCGCCTCCGAGTCGGGCGTCCTCGACCTCGACCCCGCGACCGTGGTCAGCAAGGGCCGCCTCGAGCCGGGCCGCATGTTCCTCGTGGACACGGGCGCCGGACGCATCGTCGAGGACGACGAGATCAAGGGCCAGCTCGCCGCCCAGCAGCCGTACCAGCGCTGGCTCGACGACCACCGCATCACGCTCGAGTCCCTGCCCGAGCGCGAGCACGTCGCGCACAGCCCCGCCTCGGTGCAGCGCCGCCAGCGCACCTTCGGGTACACCGAGGAGGAGCTCAAGGTCATCCTGACCCCGATCGCGAACTCCGGCGCCGAGCCGCTGGGCGCGATGGGCACGGACACGCCGATCGCGGTGCTCTCGAGCCGCCCGCGCCTGCTCTTCGACTACTTCACGCAGATGTTCGCGCAGGTCACGAACCCGCCGCTGGACGCCATCCGCGAGGAGCTCGTCACGTCGCTCGGCAGCGCCATCGGCCCCGAGCCGAACCTGCTGACGGCGACGCCGGAGCATGCCCGCAAGCTCGCGCTCGACTTCCCGGTGGTCGACAACGACCAGCTCGCGAAGATCGTCAACGTCGCCAAGGACGAGCGCCTCGAGGGCCTCTTCCGCTCGTACACCGTGCGCGGCCTGTACTCCGTGGCCGGCGGCGGCGCCGCGCTCTACGACCGGCTCGAGGCGATCTTCGCCGAGGTCGACGCCGCGATCGCCGACGGCGCGACGCACATCGTCCTGTCCGACCGTGAGTCGAACGCGGAGCTCGCGCCGATCCCGTCGCTGCTGCTGACGTCGGCCGTGCACCACCACCTGCTGCGCCAGCGCACCCGCACCCGCATCTCGCTCGTCGTCGAGGCCGGTGACGTGCGCGAGGTGCACCACGTCGCGCTGCTCGTCAGCTACGGCGCCGCGTGCGTCAACCCGTATCTGGCCATGGAGACCGTCGAGGACCTGGCCGTGCGCGGCTACCTCGAGGTCTCGCCCGCGAAGGCCGTCGCGAACCTCATCAAGGCGCTCGGCAAGGGCGTGCTCAAGGTGATGTCCAAGATGGGCATCTCGACGATCATGTCCTACCGCGGGGCGCAGATCTTCGAGGCCGTCGGCCTGAGCCAGGAGCTCGTGGACGACTACTTCACGGGCACCACGTCCCGCCTGGGCGGCGTCGGGCTCGACGTCGTCGCGGCCGAGGTGGCCGCGCGGCACGCCGAGGCGTACCCGCCGTCCGGCAACCGCGACCCGCACAAGCGCCTGACCACGGGCGGCGAGTACCAGTGGCGCCGCGACGGCGAGGAGCACCTCTTCGACCCGGAGACCGTGTTCAAGCTGCAGCACGCCACGCGCACCGGCCGGATGGACGTCTTCCGCCAGTACACGCGCCGCGTGGACGAGCAGTCGCGCCGCCTCATGACGCTGCGCGGCCTGCTGCGGTTCGCGCCGGACCGCGAGCCGATCCCGGTCGACGAGGTCGAGCCGGTCTCCGAGATCGTCAAGCGCTTCAACACGGGCGCGATGTCGTACGGCTCGATCTCCGCCGAGACGCACGAGACGCTCGCGATCGCGATGAACCGCCTCGGCGGGCGCTCCAACACGGGCGAGGGCGGCGAGCACCCCGAGCGCCTGTACGACCCCGAGCGCCGCTCGAAGGTCAAGCAGATCGCCTCGGGCCGCTTCGGCGTGACGTCGGAGTACCTCACGCAGGCCGACGACATCCAGATCAAGCTCGCCCAGGGCGCCAAGCCCGGCGAGGGCGGTCAGCTGCCGGGCGCCAAGGTGTACCCGTGGGTGGCTCAGGTGCGGCACTCGACGCCGGGCGTCGGGCTCATCTCGCCGCCGCCGCACCACGACATCTACTCGATCGAGGACCTCGCGCAGCTCATCCACGACGCGAAGAACGCCAACCCGGTCGCGCGCATCCACGTCAAGCTCGTCTCCGAGTTCGGCGTCGGCACGGTCGCGGCGGGCGTCTCCAAGGCGCACGCCGACGTCGTCCTCATCTCGGGGCACGACGGTGGCACGGGCGCCTCGCCGCTCACGTCGCTCAAGCACGCGGGCACGCCCTGGGAGATCGGCCTGGCCGAGACCCAGCAGACGCTCGTGCTCAACAACCTGCGCGACCGCATCACGGTGCAGGTGGACGGCCAGCTCAAGACGGGCCGCGACGTCATCGTCGCGGCGCTGCTCGGCGCCGAGGAGTTCGGCTTCGCGACGGCGCCGATGGTTGTGTCGGGCTGCATCATGATGCGTGTCTGCCACCTCGACACGTGCCCGGTGGGCGTCGCGACGCAGAACCCGGAGCTGCGCGCCCGGTTCACGGGCAAGCCCGAGTTCGTCGTGAACTTCTTCGAGTTCATCGCCCAGGAGGTGCGCGAGCACCTCGCGTCGCTCGGCTACCGCTCGATCGAGGAGGCCGTCGGCCAGGTGCAGGTGCTCGACACCCGCAAGGTCGTCGACCACTGGAAGGCCTCCGGCCTGGACCTGGCCCCCGTGCTGGACCAGCAGGTGGCCGCGCCGGGCTCGACGCTCTTCAAGACCAAGGAGCAGGACCACGGCCTGGCCAAGGCCCTGGACAACCAGCTCGTCGCCGCGGCCCAGCCCGCGCTCGAGCACGGCACGCCCGTGACGATCGCCGTGCCGGTCCGCAACGTGAACCGCACGGTCGGCACGATGCTCGGCCACGAGGTCACCAAGCGGTACCGCGGCGCCGGCCTGCCGGACGGCACGATCGACGTGACGCTGACCGGCTCGGCCGGCCAGTCGTTCGGCGCGTTCGTGCCGCGCGGCATCACGCTGCGCCTGTTCGGCGACGCGAACGACTACGTCGGCAAGGGCCTGTCGGGCGGCCGCATCGTGGTGCGCCCCGACAAGGCGTCGGTCCTGGAGGGCCTCGCCAACGTCATCGCCGGCAACGTCATCGGCTACGGCGCGACGTCGGGCGAGATCTACCTGCGCGGGCGGGCGGGCGAGCGCTTCGGCGTGCGCAACTCGGGCGCGACGCTCGTCGTCGAGGGCGTGGGCGACCACGCCTGCGAGTACATGACGGGCGGCACCGTGCTGGTGCTCGGCCCCACGGGCCGCAACCTGGGCGCGGGCATGTCGGGCGGCACGGCGTACGTGCTCGACCTGCGCGCCTCGGCGATGAACACCGCCGCGGTCACGGCGGGCGAGCTCGAGGTCGCCCCGCTGGACGACGCCGACTGGGACGTCGTCCAGGACCTGCTGCGCCGGCACGCCGAGGAGACCGGCTCGAACGTCGCCCAGGTCCTGCTGTCCGACGACGGCGCCCGCGCGCGGTTCTCCCGCGTGCTGCCGCGCGGCTGGGCGCGCGTGCGCCTCGCCCTCGCCCAGGCGGAGGCCGACGGCCACGACCTGGCCGCGATGGAGAAGTCGGGCGAGTGGGACGAGAAGCTCTGGAACAACATCGTGGAGGTGGCTCGTGGCTGACCCTCGTGGCTTTCTGAAGGTCCGGGACCGCGAGCTCCCGCCGAACCGTCCCGTCGAGGTGCGCCTGCGCGACTGGAAGGACACGCACGCGCACCGGAAGGCTGGGGAGCCGTACCTCGTCAACTTGCACGACCAGGCGGGCCGCTGCATGGACTGCGGCGTGCCGTTCTGCCACCAGGGCTGCCCGCTGGGGAACCTCATCCCCGAGTGGAACGACCTGGTGTGGCGCGACCAGTGGGCCGACGCCGTCGACCGCCTGCACGCGACGAACAACTTCCCCGAGCTCACCGGGCGCATCTGCCCGGCGCCGTGCGAGTCGTCCTGCGTGCTCGGCATCAGCCAGCCGCCCGTGACGATCAAGAACGTCGAGGTGTCGATCGCCGACGCCGCGTTCGAGCGTGGCCTGACCCCGCAGGTGCCCGCGCGCCTGACGGGCACGACGGTCGCCGTCGTGGGCTCGGGGCCGGCCGGCCTGGCCGCCGCCCAGCAGCTCACGCGGGCGGGCCACACGGTCGTCGTGTACGAGCGTGACGCCCGCATCGGCGGCCTGCTGCGCTACGGCATCCCGGACTTCAAGCTCGAGAAGCACATCATCGACCAGCGCCTGGCCCAGATGGAGGCCGAGGGCACCCGGTTCCGCCACGGCGTCGAGATCGGCAAGGACATCACCTGGGACGCGCTGCGCCGCCGTTTCGACGCGGTCGTCGTCGCCACGGGTGCCACCGTGCCGCGCGACCTCCGGCTGCCCGGCCGCGAGCTGCGCGGCGTGCACTACGCGATGGACTTCCTCGTCCCGGCCAACCAGGTCGCCAACGGCGAGGACGTCCCGGCCGGCGTCCCGAGCGCGGAAGGCAAGCACGTCGTCGTCATCGGCGGCGGCGACACCGGCTCGGACTGCGTCGGCACGGCGCTGCGCCAGGGCGCGGCGAGCGTGACCACGCTCGCGATCGGCAAGAAGCCCCCGCTGACCCGCCCGGCGAACCAGCCGTGGCCCACCGACCCGATCCTCTTCGAGGTCTCGACCTCGCACGAGGAGGGCGGCGAGCGGACCTACCTGGCCTCCACCGTGGAGTTCCTCGACGACACGACGGGCGGCGTCGTCGGCCTGCGCGTCGCGGAGACCGAGTACCTGCCCGACGGCCGCCGCGAGCCCAAGGCGGGCACCGAGCACGTGATCCGTGCGGACCTCGTGCTCGTCGCCATGGGATTCACCGGGCCGGAGACCGCGGCGCTGACCGCGCAGACCGGCGTCGAGCTCACGGAGCGCGGCCTGCTGCGCCGCGGCGACGACTTCGCGACGAGCCTCCCGGGCGTGTTCGTGGCCGGCGACGCCGGCCGCGGCCAGTCGCTCGTCGTGTGGGCGATCGCCGAGGGCAGGGCCGTCGCGGCGGCCGTCGACGCGCACCTGCGGGGCACGACGGAGCTCCCGGCCCCGGTCGGACCGCGGACCGTCGCCCTGCGAGGATGAGCCGATGCCCGTTCGGGGCGCGCTACGCGCCTCGAACGAGCAAGATTGCGGCAGGTGAGTCTTAGATAGTCGGTGGTGTGCGTGCGCCCCACGGGCTGCCTTCGTAGGGCCTAGACGCGCCGCCGGGTAAGACCACGGGCGCTAGAGCGTCCGCGCAGGCCCCGGGTGACCAAACCGGGGCACCAAGATGACGAGGCTGGAGACATGCGCAGAGCCAAGATCGTTTGCACCATCGGACCCGCCACGAGCTCGCCGGAGAACCTCCGCAAGCTCATCGAGGCCGGTATGGACGTGGCCCGAATCAACCGGAGCCACGGCTCGTTCGAGGAGCACGAGGCCGTCTACAACAACGTCCGCGAGGCCGCCAAGGCCACCGGTCGCAACGTGGCCATCCTGGTCGACCTCCAGGGCCCCAAGATCCGCCTCGGCAAGTTCGAGGAGGAGAAGAAGTACTACCTCGAGGTCGGTGACAAGTTCACCATCACGACCGAGGACATCGTCGGCAACCAGCAGATCGTCTCGACGACCCACAAGGGCCTGGCCGGCGACGCCAAGCCGGGCGACGTCCTGCTGATCGACGACGGCAAGGTGCGCCTGCGCGTCGAGTCGGTCGAGGGCCCGCGCGTCAACGCCGTGACCGAGATCCCCGGCCCGGTGTCGAACAACAAGGGCATCAACCTCCCCTCCGCCGCGGTGTCCGTCCCCGCGCTGTCGGAGAAGGACATCGAGGACCTGCGCTGGGGCCTCAAGATGGGCACCGACTTCATCGCCCTGTCCTTCGTGCGCAACGCCAAGGACTACGACGACGTCCGCGCCATCATGGAGGAGGAGGGCCGGGTCGTCCCGGTCATCGCCAAGCTCGAGAAGCCGCAGGCGATCGAGAACCTCGAAGAGGTCGTCGCCGCGTTCGACGCGTTCATGGTCGCCCGTGGCGACCTCGCCGTCGAGATGCCGCTCGAGGAGGTGCCGCTCATCCAGAAGCGCATCATCGAGCTCGCCCGCCGCAACGCGAAGCCGGTCATCGTCGCCACCCAGGTGCTCGAGTCCATGACCAACAACCCGGTGCCGACGCGCGCCGAGGCCTCCGACTGCGCCAACGCCGTCCTCGACGGCGCCGACGCGGTCATGCTCTCGGGCGAGACCTCGGTCGGTGACTACCCGATCATCACCGTGCAGACGATGGCGAAGATCATCGAGTCGACGGAGAAGCTCGGCGCGGAGCGCATCGCGCCGCTCGGCTCGCGCCCGCACACCCGCTCGGGTGTCATCACGCAGGCCGCGAAGGAGGTCGGCGAGCAGCTCGGCGCCAAGTACTTCGTGACCTTCACGCAGTCGGGCGACTCGGCGCGCCGCATGTCGCGCCTGCGTTCGCAGATCCAGCTCCTGGCCTTCACGCCGGAGTCGTCGGTCCGCAAGGAGCTGGCGCTGAGCTGGGGCACCGAGGCCTACGAGGTCCCGTCCGTCGACTCCGTCGACGCGATGGTCGCGCAGGTCGACTCGACCCTGCAGGCCAACGGCCTCGCCGAGCCGGGCGACCGCGTCGTCATCGTCTCGGGTGCGCCGGTCGGCGTCCCGGGCACGACGAACTCGATCCTGGTGCACAAGGTCGGCTCGACCGACACGGGTCGCTGACCTGGCGATGCGCCACTGAGGCCGTCGCGCACGACGAAAGCCCGCGGGGATCGATCCCCGCGGGCTTTCGTGCTGCGGTGCCGGGTGCGGGACTCGAACCCGCACGCCCTCTCGGACAGCGAGGTTTGAGCTCGCCCTGTCTGCCTGTTCCAGCAACCCGGCGCTGGGACCCAAGGCTACCCGGAGCCGGAGTCCGACGATGACGGTTTGAGCCAGCGAGTCCGTCACCACGATGCCTCCCGTGGCTGGTGAGGACGCCGCAGCGGACTAGGATGGCGGTCGTGACCGAGAAGCTGCCGCTGGATCTTCCGCCCCTGCTCGAGCCGGAGGCTCCCGTCCCCACCGCGCCTGCGCGCCCCGCGCGCCGCGCCGTCGTCGCGGAGGACGAGGCCCTGATCCGCATGGACGTCGTCGAGACGCTCCGCGAGGCAGGGTTCGAGGTCGTCGGCGAGGCCGGTGACGGCGCGACCGCCGTGGAGCTCGCCCTGGAGCTCAAGCCGGACGTCGTCGTCTGCGACGTGAAGATGCCCGAGATGGACGGCATCACCGCGGCCGAGAAGATCGGCAAGGCGCACGCCGCGCCCGTCGTCCTGCTCACCGCGTTCTCGCAGACCGAGCTGGTCGAGCGTGCTCGCGACGCCGGCGCGATGGCCTACGTCGTCAAGCCGTTCACCCCGGCCGACCTGCTGCCCGCCGTCGAGATCGCGATCTCGCGCTACCAGCAGATCGGTGCCCTCGAGGCGGAGGTCGCCGACCTCACCGAGCGCTTCGAGACCCGCAAGCGCGTCGACCGAGCCAAGGGCCTGCTGCAGACCAAGATGGGCCTCTCCGAGCCCGAGGCCTTCCGCTGGATCCAGAAGACGTCGATGGACCGCCGCCTGACCATGCGCGAGGTCGCCGACGCCGTCATCGAGCAGGTCGGCGGGGCCTGATCCCATGCGCTCGCAGCCCGAGGTACGGCCGGCGGAGCGCGACGACCTCGTCGTCGTCGCTGCGCTGACCGCCGCGGCACGCCCGACGACGACCGTGGGCGTGCCGGTCGACACCGCGGGCGAGGACGCGATCCGCGCCCACCTGTCGATCTACCTCGCCACGAGCGGCCAGGTGCTGGTGGCCGAGCTCGACGGGCACATCGTCGGGTTCGTCCTGACGCGCACCGCGGGCCCCTACCTGTTCGCGGAGGTCGTCGCCTGGGTCGTCGACTCCCTCTACGTCACCCCGGACGCCCGGCGCCGCGGCGTCGGGCACGCGCTCGTCGCGGGCGTCGCCGCCCTGGCGGGGGAGTCGGGTGCCACGTACGTGTACGCGGGCGCGACGGCGGGGGACCGCAACATGCAGCGCTTCCTGGCCCGCCTGGGGTTCGCCCCGGCCGCGGGTCACCGCGTCGTGCCGACGGCGACGCTGCTGCGCCGGCTCGCCCAGGAGGGTGCGCCGACCGTGTCGCGGCCCCGGGCGAAGCGCGACGCGACGAGGGCGGCGCTCGATGACATCATCGCCCGCCGCCGCCGGGCGCGGGAGGCGGGGACGCACACCGCCCCGATCGGGCTGAGCCACCGCCGCGTCTCCTGAGCCGCGCTACGCCCCGGGCGGCGCGTCGACCACCATGCACGTGAGCCGGCCCGTGCAGATCCGGCGCCCCTTGTCGTCGGTGATCGTGACCGCGTAGGACGCGAGCGTCCGGCCCCGGCTGATCGCCACCGCCTCGCCGCGCACCACGCCCTGGCGCGCCGAGCGGTGGTGCGTGACGTTGAGCTCGATCCCCACCGCTGCCCGGCCCGGGCCCGCGTGCTGCATCGCGGCGATCGACCCGAGCGTCTCGGCGAGCACGGCCGAGGCACCCCCGTGCAGCAGGCCGTAGGGCTGGGTGTTGCCCGCGACGGGCATCGTGCCGGTGGTGCGGTCGGCGGAGACCTCGAGCACCTCGATGCCCATGCGCTCGATCAGCGTGCCCGCCAGCCCGGGAAGCGTGTCAGTCATGGACGGTAGGTTGGCATCCGTGACGACGACCGCGCCAGCAGGGCACCCCGTGACCGCCACGAGCCACCGGCCCCGCCTGCTCCTCATCGACGGGCACTCGATGGCGTACCGCGCGTTCTTCGCGCTGCCCGACACCATGGCCACCACGTCCGGCCAGGTGACGAACGCGGTCTACGGGTTCACCTCGATGCTCACCAAGCTGCTGGGCGACGAGCAGCCCACGCACCTCGCCGTGGCGTTCGACGTGTCCCGGCGGTCGTTCCGCACCGAACGGTTCCCCGAGTACAAGGGCACGCGGTCCGAGACGCCGGCGCCCTTCAAGGGCCAGGTGCCGCTCATCAAGGACGTCCTCCAGGCGCTGCGCGTCCCCACGCTCGAGCGCGAGGGCATCGAGGCCGACGACATCATCGCCACCCTGTCCGGGCAGGCGTCGGCGGCGGGCATGGAGGTGCTCGTCTGCTCCGGCGACCGCGACTCCCTCCAGCTCGTCAGCGAGGACGTGACGCTGCTGTACCCCGTGCGCGGCGTGTCCGAGATGGCGCGGTTCACGCCCGACTCCGTCGCCGAGAAGTACGGCGTGCCGCCCGAGCAGTACCCCGACCTGGCCGCCCTGGTGGGCGAGACGAGCGACAACCTGCCCGGCGTGGCCGGGGTGGGCCCGAAGACGGCCGCCAAGTGGGTGGCGCAGTTCGGCGGCCTCGAGCCGCTGCTCGCGAACGTCGACCAGCTCAAGGGCAAGGCCGCCGAGAACCTGCGCGCCGCCGTCGACCAGGTGCGGCTCAACCGTGAGCTCAACGCGCTCCTGCGCGACGTCGAGCTCGAGTACGCGCCCGACGACCTGCTGCTGCGCGGCTTCGACCGCGAGGCCGTGCACCGCATCTCCGACACGCTCCAGTTCGGCACGCTGCGCGACCGGCTCCTGGCGGTCGACCCTGCGGGCCACGACGAGGCCGCTGACGGCGCCGTCGACGCGGGGTTCGAGCTCGACGTCGTCGAGCTGCCCGCGGGCGGGCTCGCCGCCTGGCTCGCCGCGCGCGCCGGCCGCACCGTCGGCGTCGACGTCAGCGGGCGCGGCACGCCCAACCAGGGCGACGCGTGGGGCGTCGCGCTCGCCGAGGGCGGCGAGGGCGTCGCGTACGACCTCGCCGACATCACCGCCGACGACGAGGCCGCGCTGACCGCCTGGCTCGCCGACCCCGCCGCGCCCAAGGTGCTGCACGGCGCCAAGACGGCCTGGCACTCCCTGGCTGCGCGGGGGATCGCCCTCGACGGCGTCGTCTTCGACACGGAGCTGGCCGCCTACCTGTGCTACCCCGACCAGCGCGGCTACGACCTGGGCGACCTCGTCGCACGGCACCTGGGCCGCGAGCTCAAGGTCGAGGACGACGGTGCCCAGGGGGCGCTCGACCTCGACCTGGGCGGCACAGGCGCCCGGGGCGTGGGCGAGGCCACGCGCGCCGCCGCCGTCGCCGACCTGGCCCAGGCGCTCACGGGCCAGCTGGCCGACCGCGGCGCGACGTCGCTGCTCACCGACGTCGAGCTGCCGCTGTCGCGCGTGCTCGCGCGCGTCGAGGCCAACGGCATCGCCGCCGACACGGACTTCCTGACGACGCTCGAGCGAGGCTTCGCCGACCAGGTCGCCCAGGCCGCGGGCGAGGCGTACGACGCCATCGGGCACGAGGTGAACCTCGGCTCGCCCAAGCAGCTCCAGGAGGTGCTGTTCGGCGAGCTCGACATGCCCAAGACCAAGAAGACCAAGACGGGCTACACGACCGACGCGGCCGCGCTCGCCGAGCTGTACGCCAAGACGGGGCACCCGTTCCTGGAGCACCTGCTCGCGCACCGCGACGCCACGCGGCTGCGCGTCACGGTCGAGGGGCTCATCAAGTCGGTGCACCCGGACGGGCGCATCCACACCACCTTCCAGCAGACGATCGCCGCGACGGGCCGCCTCTCGTCCACGGAGCCGAACCTCCAGAACATCCCCATCCGCACCGAGGCGGGGCGGCAGATCCGCCGCGCGTTCCGCGTGGGCGACGGCTACGAGACGCTCCTGACGGCCGACTACTCGCAGATCGAGATGCGCATCATGGCGCACCTGTCGGGCGACGCCGGGCTCATCGAGGCGTTCCGGTCGGGGGAGGACCTGCACCGGTACGTGGGCTCGCGCGTCTTCGGCGTCGAGCCCGCAGGCGTGACCGCCGAGATGCGCTCCAAGGTCAAGGCGATGTCCTACGGCCTGGCGTACGGGCTCTCCGCGTTCGGGCTCAGCCAGCAGCTCGGCATCTCCACGGGCGAGGCGCAAGGCCTCATGGACGACTACTTCGCCCGGTTCGGCGGGGTGCGCGAGTACCTCGACGGCGTGGTCGAGGAGGCCCGGGCCACCGGCTACACCGCCACCGTGCTGGGCCGGCGCCGGTACCTGCCCGACCTCACGAGCGACAACCGTCAGCGCCGGCAGATGGCCGAGCGCATGGCCCTCAACGCGCCCATCCAGGGCAGCGCGGCCGACATCATCAAGCTCGCCATGCTGGGCGTGCAGCGCGAGCTGGACGCTCGCGGGCTGCGCTCGCGGCTGCTGCTCCAGGTGCACGACGAGCTCGTCGTCGAGGTCGCCCCGGGGGAGCGCGCGGCCGCGGAGGACGTGCTGCGCTCGCAGATGGGGGCGGCGTACACGCTGGACGTCCCCCTCGACGTGTCGGTGGGGACGGGGGAGACATGGCACGACGCCGGTCACTGACGGACAGCCCAGGGGTGGGGGACGAGACGGGAGCCCCACCACGGCACGCCGCCTCGGCTAGGGTCCCCGGTCCTATGGACTGGATCATCCGCGTCGTCAAGGGCGTCGTCATCTCGCTGGGCTTCATCCTCCCGGGCGTCTCGGGCGGGGTCCTCGCGGCCATCCTCGGTCTCTACGAGCGCCTGCTGCGCTTCCTCGCCAACTTCCGACGCCGGTTCCGGGTCGACTTCCCGTACTTCGTCCCGGTCGGCATCGGTGGCGTGGTGGGCCTCGGACTGCTGTCGAGCCCGCTGGCGTACGCCATCGAGCACTGGCGCGTGCCCGTCATGTGGGCGTTCGCCGGCGCGATCCTCGGAACCGTGCCCGCCCTGTGGCGCACGGCGGCCGAGCGCCTCGACGGCCGTGCGGGCCGCGACGGCACGGACTGGGCCTGGCTCGTCGGCACGTTCGTCGTCGCGATCGTGGGCCTGTACCTGCTGCCGTTCGCCACGGGCACGGTCCCGGCGAACTTCGGAGGCTTCCTGCTCGCGGGCGGTCTCATCGCGCTCGGCGTGCTCGTGCCCGGCCTGTCGCCGTCCAACCTGCTCATCATCCTGGGTCTGCTCCAGCCGATGCTGCAGCGCTTCGGCCGCGAGGGGGACTTCGGCCTGACCGACGCCCTGACGACGCTCGTGGCGGTCGCGCTCGGCGCGATCGTCGTGCTGGCGGCGTTCTCGAAGCTCATGGAGCGCGTGCTGGACCGGTTCCACTCACGCGTCTACCACTTCATCATCGGCTTCGTCCTGGCCTCGACCGTGCTCATCCTCGTGCCGACGCCGTCGGGCTCGGTGCTCCACGGCACCGAGGACGCGATGACGTACGAGGGCGTGACGGCCACGACGATCGTGGTGGCCGCGGTGCTGTTCCTCGCGGGTGTTGCGCTGGGCCTGTGGATGGCCATGCTGGAGAAGAAGCACAAGACCGTCGACGCAGGGGTGTGACATGGCCACCGACCGCCTCGCGAACCTGACCTTCGCGAGCATCTACCCGATGTACGTGCAGAAGGTCGAGCGCAAGGACCACACGGTCGACGAGCTGCACACCGTCATCGGGTGGCTCACCGGCTACGACGACGCGGGCATCGCCGGGTGCGTCGCCGACGGGCGCACCTTCGAGCAGTTCTTCGAGAAGGCGCCCGCGATGAACCCGAACGCCGCCCTCATCCGGGGGGTCATCTGCGGGTACCGCGTCGAGGACATCGAGGACCCGCTGCACCAGAAGGTGCGCTGGCTCGACAAGCTCGTCGACGAGCTGGCCCGCGGCAAGAAGATGGCGAGCATCCTGCGCGCCTGAGGCGTTGCCCCCGGGCGACGAGATACCGCGCGCAGCCCGCCCCGCGCCCGATCCGGGGGCCACGGGCTCCTACCTTGAGGGTTCGTGAGCACCACCTCTGAGCGCGCTGCCGCCATCACGACCGACACCGTCGCGCCGGGCCGACGCCTCGACCGGCTCAAGGCCGCGGGAGTCGCCGCCGCCTTCGCCGCGGGCCTCGTCTCCGCCGTCCAGAGCCACGTCAACGGCTCCTTCACCGCCGCCCTCGGGAACGGCATCGTCGTCGCGACCATCAGCTTCGGCTCCGCGACCCTGATCCTGACCCTGCTGCTGCTCCTCGTCCCGAAGGCCCGCCACGGCGTCGGACGTGTCGTCGCCTCCCTGCGCGCCGGCCGCAAGAACACCTCGGACGCCGTGCGCGCCATCCACCGCGGCGTGCCGGGCATCGGCCGCCTGCGCTGGTTCCAGGTCATCGGCGGCGCCGCCGGCGGCCTCTTCGTCACCGCCCAGGGCATCACCGTGGGGTCCCTCGGCGTCGCGATGTTCGTGGTCGCCGTCACCGCCGGCCAGTCGGTGTCGTCGCTGTTCTGCGACATGCTCGGGTTCGCGCCCGGCGGCAAGCGCGGCATCACGTTCGGCCGCGCCGTCGGCCCGGCCCTCGCCATCGCCGCCGTGCTGGTCGCGCAGTGGGCCCGGCTCGGCGCCGCCAGCCAGCTCTACCTGGTGGCCCTGCCCATGGTCGCCGGCGTGTTCGTCGCCGCGCAGCACGCCGTCAACGGCCGCGTCGAGACGACGGCGGCGACCGCGCCCTTCGGCCCGCAGGTCGACCGCCTGCCCGGCGCCCTGGCCGCCACCTTCGTCAACTTCCTCGTCGGCACGGTCGCGCTGCTGGTCGTGGTCTCGGTCGCGCTCGCGATCCAGGGCTGGCCCACGGGCGAGCTCCCGAGCGAGTGGTGGATGTACACGGGCGGCGCGCTCGGCGTGGTCTTCATCGGCACGGCCGCCGCCGTCGTGCACCGCATCGGCGCGCTGCTGCTGGCGCTGTCGCTCATCGCCGGCCAGATCACGGGCGCGATCGTGCTCGACGTCACCGTGCGCGACCTGCCGCTGAGCACCAGCGCGCTGGTCGCGGTGGCGCTGACCTTCTGCGCGATCGCCGTCCCGGCGATCACCTCGCGCACCCCTGCCGAGGCCCGCTGACCCCGCCGTCGCGGTGCCGCCCGCACGGGCGGCACCGCACCGGGCTAGCGCCTCGTCACGAAGACGGCCGTGCCGGGCAGGTACGCGCCGCGCTCGGGCCCCCAGCCGCCCCACACCTGGTCGTTCCAGGCGGGCCACTCCGGCTCGACGACGTCGAGCAGCGTGAGCCCGGCGGCGACGACGTCGCGCACGTGGTCGCCCACGGTGCGGTGGTACTCGGCGTAGACGACGCGGCCGCCCGCCTCCTCGACGTACGGGCGGCGGTCGAAGTAGGACCGGTTCGCCGTCAGCCCGTGCGTCGTCGGGTCGTCCGGGAACGCCCAGCGCAGCGGGTGCGTCACCGAGAACACCCACCGCCCGCCGGGGCGCAGCACGCGGGCGGCCTCCGCGTGGACGCGGACGGCGTCGGGCACGAACGGGATCGCGCCGAACGACGTGAAGACGACGTCGAAGCTCGCGTCGGCGAACGGGAGCGCGCGGGCGTCGGCCTGGACGACCGGCACGCGCACGCCGGTCGCGGCGTCGAGGGGGGCGCCGCCGCGCAGCATGCCGTGCGAGACGTCGGTGGCGACGACGTCGGCGCCCTGGCGGGCGAGCCAGCGCGAGCACTGCGCCGCCCCGGCGCCCACCTCGAGGACGCGCCGCCCGGCGACGTCGCCCAGCAGCCGCGCCTCGGCCTCCGTCAGGCCCTCCGGCCCCCAGCGGAAGCCCGCGTCGCCGAGGAACTCGCCGTGCTCGTCGAGGTACTCGGCGGCGTTGGCGTCCCACCACGCGCGACCGGCGGACCCGCCCTCGGTGTCCGGCACATGGCGGTAGCCGACGCTCTCGATGTCGCTCACGTGAACATCCTGCCGTGACGTGCGCCGGGACACGTCACCCGGCACGACGTGGACAGGCCACATGGTTAGGATCACAGCGGCACGCGGGCCGCGTGCCTTCCGAGAACACCTGGGGGAAGCACGTGCGAGTCGGACTCCTGACCGGTGGCGGGGACGTCCCCGGCCTCAACGCGGCGATCCGGGCGGTGGTCAAGCGCGGCGAGGGCGAGCACGGCCACTCGATCGTCGGCTTCCGCAACGGCTGGCGCGGCCTGGCCGAGGGTGACGTCATGCCGCTGGGCCGTCAGCAGATCCGCAACGTGCTGCCCATCGGCGGGACGCTGCTCGGCACGGCCCGGTTCCACCCGCACTCCGCCGACGGCGGCATGGACGCCGTGCTCACCACGCTCGAGGCGGAGCGCATCGAGGCTCTCATCGTCATCGGTGGCGACGGCACGCTGCACGCGGCGAGCAAGGTGGCCGAGGCCGGCATCAACATCGTCGCGATCCCCAAGACGATCGACAACGACGTCTGGGGCACCGACCGCTCGATCGGCTTCGACACCGCGGTGACCATCGCGACCGAGGCTGTCGACCGCATCCACACCACGGCCGAGTCGCACAACCGCGTCATGATCATCGAGGTCATGGGCCGGCACGCCGGCTGGATCGCGGCGACGTCGGGCATCGCGGGCGGCGCCGAGCTGGTGCTGGCCCCCGAGCAGCCGTTCGACATCGACAAGATCGTCAAGTTCCTCAAGCACCGCCACCGCGCGCACGCGAGCTTCTCCATCATCGTGGTCGCCGAGGGCGCGGCTCCGGCCGAGGGCACGGCCATGCAGTACGAGACGCAGCTCGGCCGCTTCGGCGAGATCATCGCCGGGTCCATCTCCGAGCGCCTCAAGGTCGAGATCGCCGAGCGCACCGGGTTCGACACACGCGTGACCGTGCTCGGCCACATCCAGCGCGGCGGCACCCCGACGCCGACCGACCGCATCCTCGGCTCCCGCTTCGGCGTGGCGGCGATCGACGCCATCACCCGCGGCGAGACGGGCGTGATGACGGCGCTGCGGGGCGAGGACATCGTCCTGGTGCCGCTCGCCGAGATCGCCGGCAAGGTCAAGCACGTGCCCACCGAGCTGCTCGACGTGGCGCAGGCGCTCGCCTGATTCGACCCGACCGCCGTCCATGGCTAGGATGGACGGCGGTGCCGTGCGCCTGCCCTCAGGTCTGACCCAGGCCGGCGAGTGCCGCCCACCAAGTCCCTGTCCGCACGACTCCTTGTCCACATCGGAGCATCCACTTCATGACCATCTCCACCACGAGGTCCGTCCCGCAGGTCGCCGTCAACGACATCGGCACCGCGGAAGACCTTCTTGCCGCCATCGACGCCACCATCAAGAACTTCAACGATGGTGACATCGTCGAGGGCACGATCGTCAAGGTCGACCGCGACGAGGTCCTCCTCGACATCGGCTACAAGACCGAGGGTGTGATCCCCTCGCGCGAGCTGTCCATCAAGCACGACGTCGACCCGTCCGAGGTCGTCAACCTCGGTGACGTCGTCGAGGCCCTGGTCCTCCAGAAGGAGGACAAGGAGGGTCGCCTGATCCTGTCCAAGAAGCGCGCCCAGTACGAGCGCGCCTGGGGCACGATCGAGAAGATCAAGGAGGAGGACGGCGTCGTCACCGGCACCGTCATCGAGGTCGTCAAGGGCGGCCTCATCCTCGACATCGGTCTTCGCGGCTTCCTCCCCGCCTCGCTCGTGGAGATGCGTCGTGTCCGCGACCTCCTGCCGTACGTCGGCAAGGAGATCGAGGCCAAGATCATCGAGCTCGACAAGAACCGCAACAACGTCGTCCTCTCGCGCCGTGCCTGGCTCGAGCAGACGCAGTCCGAGGTGCGCTCGACCTTCCTGCAGACCCTGCAGAAGGGCCAGGTCCGCCCCGGTGTGGTCTCGTCGATCGTCAACTTCGGTGCGTTCGTGGACCTCGGCGGCGTCGACGGCCTCGTCCACGTCTCCGAGCTGTCGTGGAAGCACATCGACCACCCGTCCGAGGTCGTCGAGGTCGGCCAGGAGGTCACCGTCGAGGTTCTCGACGTCGACTTCGACCGCGAGCGTGTCTCCCTGTCGCTGAAGGCGACGCAGGAGGACCCGTGGCAGACCTTCGCCCGCACCCACGCCATCGGCCAGGTCGTGCCGGGCAAGGTCACCAAGCTCGTCCCGTTCGGTGCGTTCGTGCGCGTCGAGGACGGCATCGAGGGCCTCGTGCACATCTCGGAGCTGGCCGTGCGCCACGTCGAGCTGCCGGAGCAGGTCGTCACGGTGGGCCAGGAGGTGTTCGTCAAGGTCATCGACATCGACCTGGAGCGCCGCCGCATCTCGCTGTCGCTCAAGCAGGCCAACGAGGGTGTGGACCCGGAGTCCGAGGACTTCGACCCCGCGCTCTACGGCATGGCCGCCGAGTACGACGAGAACGGCGAGTACAAGTACCCCGAGGGCTTCGACCCGGAGACCAACGAGTGGCTCGAGGGCTTCGAGGCGCAGCGCGAGGCCTGGGAGGCCGAGTACGCCAAGGCGCACGAGCGTTGGACGGCTCACCGCGAGCAGGTGCGTGCGGCCTACGCCGCCGACGCCGACGCGGCTGCCGACACGGGTGCGGCTCCGGCCGGCGCGTCGTCCTACTCCTCGGCCGCCCCGGCCGCCGAGGCCACGGGCACGCTCGCTTCGGACGAGGCGCTCGCCGCGCTTCGCGAGAAGCTCACGGGCAACTGATCACCGCGCAGACAACGGCTCGGAAGATCGCCTGATCGCACGGAGGCCCGTCACCCCTCGGGGTGGCGGGCCTCCGTCGTGCCCGGGTCCGCGCCCGGCCTAGGGTGGGCGCATGGCCTGGACCACCCGCACCTCCCGCACGGCGTACGAGAACCGCTGGATCCGCGTCCGGGAGGACGAGGTGGTCATGCCGGACGGGCACGACGGCGTCTACGGCGTCGTCGAGCTGCGGAACGAGGCGGTATTCGTCGTCGCGCTCGACGACGAGGACCGCGTGCTGCTGGTCGACGTCGACCGGTACACCGTGGGACGGTCGCTCGAGGTGGTGGCCGGCGGGTCCGACGGCGACGACCCGCTCGTCGCGGCGCAGCGCGAGCTGCGCGAGGAGGCGGGCCTGGAGGCCGCCACGTGGGTGAGGATCGGGGCGATGGACGCCCTCAACGGCGTGTGCGTCGCGCCCGAGGTCGTGTTCCTGGCCCGCGGGCTGCGTCCGGCCGTGTCGGCCGAGGAGCTCGCGGCCACGCACGCGGAGGAGGGCATCGCCGCGACCCGGTGGGTGCCGTTCCCCGAGGTGCTGGGCATGGTCGCGCGCGGGGAGATCCGCGACGGCGAGACGATGGCGGCGCTCGCGCTCGCGGGCGTCCGCCTCGGACGGTTCCGGTAGGGAGGCACGATGGACGTCGCCGTCTCCGGCGCGAGCGGCCTCGTCGGGTCGGCGCTGCGCGCGTCGCTCGAGGCCGACGGGCACCGGGTGCTGCCGCTGCTGCGGCCCGGGCGGCCCGGGCGGGGCATCGCGTGGGACCCTGCCCGCGGCACCATCGACGCCCGCGCGCTCGACGGGCTGGACGCCGTCGTGCACCTGGCGGGCGAAGGCGTGGCCTCGGGGCCGTGGACCGCCCGGCACCGCGAGGCGGTGCTGCGCAGCCGCGTCGACGGGACCACGCTGCTCGCGACGGCGCTCGCGGGCCTCGACCGGCCGCCACGCGTGCTCGTCTCGGGGTCCGCGATCGGGTACTACGGCACGCGCGGCGACGAGCTGCTCACGGAGCGGTCGCGGGCCGGGCACGACTTCCTCGCCGGGGTGTGCGTCGCCTGGGAGGCGGCGACGGCCGCGGCCGAGGCGGCGGGGATCCGGACGGTGCGGGCGCGCACCGGCATGGTGCTCGCCCCGCGCGGGGGAGCGCTGGGCCCGCAGCGGGCCCTGTTCCGGGCCGGGCTGGGCGCCAAGGCGGGGCGCGGGACGCAGTGGGTGTCCTGGATCCACCTCGACGACGAGGTCGGCGCCATCCGGCATGCGATCGAGCACGACGACGTCGCCGGGCCCGTGAACCTGACGGCCCCGGGGCCGGTGACCAACGCCGCGTTCGCGCGCGCGTTCGCCGCCTCGTTCGGGCGGCGGGCGCGGCTCACGATCCCGCGCGTGGCGACCGCGCTGCCGTTCGGCGTCGGGCCGCTGGTGGACTCGCTGCTGTTCGCGAGCCAGCGTGTGGTGCCGGAGGTGCTGGAGCGGTCCGGGTACGCGTTCCGCCACCCGGAGCTGGGCGAGGCGCTCGCGCACGTGTGACGGCCCGACGCCGGGCGGCTTCGGGGCGGCGGCTCCGGGGCGGCGGACCGTGGTTGGCGGGCTGGCCGGGCCGCCGACGATCGGAACGTGCGGTTCGGATCGAAGCGTGCGGTTCATTGCACGTTCCGATCCGAATGCCACGCTCCGATCGGTGCCCAGTGCCCGGTGCCCAGTGCCCGGTGCCGCCCAGCGGCGTCAGGCCGCCGTCAGCGCGTCTGCGAACTGCGTCGCATGGAGCGTCGCGTAGAGGCCGCCCGCGGCGAGCAGCTCCTCGTGCGTGCCCTGTTCGACGGCGCGGCCGTCGTCGAGCACGACGATGAGGTCCGCGGCACGGACGGTCGAGAGCCGGTGGGCGATCACCAGGGACGTGCGTCCGTGCAGTGCGGTGTCGAGGGCGGCCTGGACGACGGCCTCGGACTCGGAGTCGAGGTGGGCGGTGGCCTCGTCGAGGACGACGACGTCGGGGGCCTTGAGCAGGAGGCGGGCGATGGCGAGTCGCTGGCGCTCGCCGCCGGAGAGGCGGTAGCCGCGGTCGCCGACGACCGTGTCGAGGCCCTCGGGGAGCGAGGTCACGAGGTCCCAGACGTGGGCGCCGCGCAGCGCGTCCTCCAGCTCGCGGTCCGTGGCGGTCGGCCGGGCGTAGCGGAGGTTCGCCGCGATGGTGTCGTGGAAGAGGTGCGCCTCCTGGGAGACGACGCCCACCGTGTCGCGCAGCGAGGACAGCGTCACGCCGCGCAGGTCCTGCCCGGCGATGCGGACCGACCCGTCCGTGGGGTCGTACATGCGGGTCACGAGCTGCGAGACCGTCGTCTTGCCGGCGCCCGAGGGGCCGACCAGCGCGACCATCGCGCCCGCGGGGACCGAGAACGAGACGGACCGGAGGGTGTCGTCGGTGGCGTCGCGCCGCGGGGCGGCGACGGCCTCGAGCGAGGCCAGCGACACCTCGGACGCGCTCGGGTACCGGAACCGCACGCCGTCGAGGCTGAGCGACGCGCCGCGCGCGGCGACGTCGAGGCGCAGGTCGCGAGCGGCAGGGCGCTCCGCGACCGACGGCTCAAGGTCCAGCACCTCGAGCACGCGCTCGAACGACACGAGCGCCGTCATGACGTCCACCTGGACGTTGCTCATCGAGGTGATGGGCCCGTACAGGCGTCCGAGGAGCGACGTCAGGGCGATGACGACGCCGACGGTCAGCTCGCCGCGGATGGCCTGGAGCCCGCCGACCCCGTAGACGACGGCGACCGCGACGGACGCGACGGTGGACAGCCCGAGGCGGAACCAGGTGGAGAACATGGCCCGCCGGACCGAGAGGGCGCGCTGTGCGGCGACGGTCTCGCGGAACTGGGCGGACTCGCGCTCCGGGTCGCCGAAGATCTTGGCGAGGTGCGCGCCCGCCACGTTGAACCGCTCGTTCATGAGCTGGGAGGTGTCGGCGGACAGGTCGTAGCCCTGCCGCTGCATGGCCGCCAGGCGGCGTCCCATGAACCGGGCGGGCAGCACGAACACGGGGAGCAGCACGAGCGAGAGCAGCGTGAGCCGCCACGACATCGCGATCATCGCGGCGAGCGTGAAGGTGATGGTCAGGGCGTTGGAGACGACGGTCTGGAGCGTCGACGTGAAGGCCGACTGGGCGCCGTTGACGTCGCCGTTGAGCCGCTGCACCAGCGCGCCGGTGCGCGTGCGGGCGAAGAAGGCGAGCGGCATGCGCTGCACGTGGTCGAACACGGCGGTGCGCAGGTCGAGGACGATGCCCTCGGAGATCGCGGTGGAGACGTAGCGCTGGGCGAGCGTCAGCCCGGCGGATGCGACCGCGAGCAGGGCGGCGGTGGTCGCCATCGTCACGACGACGCCGCGGTCGCCGCCGGCGATGCCGTCGTCGATCAGCCGGCGGAAGATCAGCGGGCCGGCCGCGCCGGCGGCCGCGCTGACGGTGAGGATGAGCAGGAAGACGGCGAGCCGGCCCCGGTAGGGGCGGGCGAAGGTGAGAGCGCGCGGGAGCGTCCCACGGGCGAGCTTGTGGTCCTTGACGGACGGGTCCTGGGTGAAGGTGCGCATGCCGCGGGGCATCGGGCCTCCTGGGGTGTCGGGGAACGAGAGTGCTGAGTGATACTCACGATGAGCACAACTCAGGAAACCCGCCGTCTATTCCCGACCGGACTCAGCTGCCCGCGGGGGCCGGGTTCGCGAACTGCGTCCCGTAGAGCTCCGCGTACAGCCCACCCGCGGCGAGCAGCTCGAGGTGCGTGCCCTGCTCGACGACGCGGCCTTCGTCGAGCACGACGATGAGGTCCGCGTCGCGCACCGTGGACAGGCGGTGGGCGATGACCAGCGAGGTGCGTCCGTGCAGTGCGGTGTCGAGGGCGGCCTGGACGGCGGCCTCGGACTCGGAGTCGAGGTGGGCGGTGGCCTCGTCGAGGACGACGACGTCGGGGGCCTTGAGCAGGAGGCGGGCGATGGCGAGTCGCTGGCGCTCGCCGCCGGAGAGGCGGTAGCCGCGGTCGCCGACGACCGTGTCGAGGCCCTCGGGGAGCGAGGCCACGAGGTCCCAGATGTGGGCGCCGCGCAGCGCGCCCTCGAGCTCCGGGTCCGTCGCCGACGGCCGGGCGTAGCGCAGGTTGCCGGCGATCGTGTCGTGGAACAGGTGTGCCTCCTGCGAGACGACGCCGACCGTCGCCCGGAGCGAGGCGAGCGTCACGGACCGCAGGTCCAGCCCGGCGATCCGGACGGTGCCCTCCGTCGGGTCGTACATGCGCGAGACGAGCTGCGAGATCGTCGTCTTGCCCGCGCCGGACGGCCCTACGAGCGCGACCATGGCCCCGGCGGGCACGGCGAACGACACGGATCGCAGCGTCTCGGACGTCGGGTCGGTACGGAGCGTGGCGACGGACTCGAGCGACGCGAGGGAGACCTCGTCGGCGCGCGGGTAGCGGAACGTGACGCACTCCAGGGCGACGGACGCCCCACGGGCGGCGACGGCGGTGCGCAGCGAGACGGCGTCGGGGCGGTCGGCGACCGACGGCTCCAGGTCCAGCACCTCGAGCACGCGCTCGAACGACACGAGCGCCGTCATGACGTCCACCTGCACGTTGCTCATCGCCGTCAGCGGCCCGTAGAGCCGGCCCAGGTACGACGCCATGGCGACGACGATGCCCACCGTGAGCTCGCCGCGGACGGCCTGCACGCCGCCCAGGCCGTAGACGAGCGCGATGGCGACGGAGGCGACCGTGACGAGCCCGACGCGGAACCACGTCGCGTACAGGGCCTGGCGCACGCCGACGTCGCGGAGCTTGGCGGCGGCGTCCGTGTAGAGGGCGGACTCGCGCTCGGGGTCGCCGAAGACCTTCGCCAGGTGCGCGCCCGTGACGTTGAAGCGCTCGTTCATGAGCTGGCCGGCGTCGGCGTTGAGCTCGTACCCGCGGCGGGCGAGGTCCGCCAGGCGTCGTCCGACGAACCGGGCGGGCAGCACGAACGCGGGCACGAGCACGAGCGCCACCAGCGTGAGCCGCCACGACATCGCGAACATCGCGCCGAGCGTGAAGACGACCGTGAGCCCGTTCGAGACGACGTTCTGGAGCGTGGAGGTGAAGGCCTGCTGGGCGCCGAGCACGTCGCCGTTGAGGCGCTGCACGAGGGCGCCCGTGCGCGTGCGGCTGAAGAACGCGAGCGGCATGCGCTGGACGTGGTCGAACACCGCGGTGCGCAGGTCGAGGATGAGGCCCTCGCCGACCGTCGCGGAGAGGAACCGCTCCGCGACGGAGAGCCCGGCGGACACGAGCGCGAGGATCGCGGCGGCCGCGGCGAGCCCGACGACCAGGGGCGTGTCGCCCTCGGCGATGCCGTGGTCGATGAGGTAGCGGAAGAGCATCGGGGTGGCCGCGCCGGCGGCGGCGTCGATCACTAGGAGGCCCAGGAAGACGGCCAGCCGCCGCCGGTAGGGGCGGGCGAAGTGCAGCACCCGCCTGAGCGTGTCCCGCGTCAGCCGGTGGTCGGTGACCGAGGAGTCCTGCATGTACGACCGCAGCCCGCGGCCCCCGCCCATGCCGAGCCCGGCGCCCGGGGTGTGCATCGTCATAAGTAGTGAGCATACGTCACCATGTGTACTGCTCAGTAGTCGGGTAGGGTGACGTGCGTGACCGACCTCCGTGACGACGCCGCCGCCCTCGTCGAACAGGTGCACGCGCTCACGCGCGCGCTGCGGCGCGAGGCCGGTGCCGGGAGCCTCACCCCCGGGCAGGCCCGCCTGCTGCGCGTGCTGCACCGCGCCGGGGGACCGCTGCGCGCCGTCGACCTCGCGAACGCGCTCGAGATCGCCCCGCGCTCCGTGACCACCAAGGTGGACCAGGCCGAGGCCGACGGGCACGTGCGCCGCCTGCCCGACCCGCACGACCGCCGCGCCCGCCTCATCGAGCTCACCGACGCCGGCCGGGCCGTGCTCCACGAGCAGTGGCTGGTCCGCCAGCCGGGCGCCGCGGCCCGGCTCGCCCGGCTGGCCCCGGGCGAGCGGGCGGAGCTGCTCCGCCTGCTGGGCGCGATCACGACCGACTGAGCACGACGTCGCGCCCGTCCCTGACGGTTGAGCCCGCCTCGGGCGGCAGGGGAAGATGGTCCGCATGCTGCGCATCGGCCTCACGGGCGGCATCGCCGCCGGCAAGTCCGTCGTCGAACGGCGGTTCGCCGAGCTCGGCGCCGTCGTCGTCGACTACGACCTCCTCGCGCGCGACGCCGTCGCGCCCGGCTCCGTCGGCCTCGACGAGGTGGTCGCGGCGTTCGGCCCGGACGTCCTCGCGCCCGACGGGTCGCTCGACCGGCCCGCGCTCGGCCGCCGCGTCTTCGCCGACGACGACGCCCGCCGCACGCTCGAGGCGATCGTCCACCCCGAGGTGCGGCGGCTCGCCGCCGAGATCGAGGCCCGCGCCGTCGCCCGCGACCACCGCGCCGTCGTCGTGCACGACATCCCCCTGCTCGTCGAGGGCGAGCGCGTCGAGCACTTCGGGCTCGTCGTCGTCGTGGACGCACCTGCCGCGCTGCGCGTGCGGCGGCTCGTCGAGCGGCGGGGGATGGCCGAGGCCGACGCCCGCGCCCGCGTCGCCGCCCAGGCGACCGACGACCAGCGGCGCGCCGTCGCCGACGTCGTCCTCGACGGCACTCGCACCGACGACGACCTGCGCGCCCAGGTCGACACGCTGTGGACACGGGTCACCGCAGAGGCCGCCGACGAGGAGCTCGTGGGCGACTGACCCCGGTACCGTCCCGGCATGACGACCGCGCTGGTGACCGGCTTCGAGCCCTTCGGCGGCGACGCCGTCAACGCCTCCTGGGAGGCGGTGCGCTCGCTCACGGCCACGTGGGACGACGACGCCGCGCTCGTCCCGCTGCTGCTCCCCGTCACGTTCGACGGTGCCGCCGCCGCGCTCACCCGGGCCGTCGCCGACCACCGCCCCGACGTCGTCGTCGCCGTCGGCCTCGCGAGCGGGACCACGGCCGTGCGCCTGGAGCGCGTCGCGGTCAACGTCGTCGACGCCCGCATCCCCGACAACGCCGGGGCGCAGCCCGTCGACGTCCCCGTCGTCGACGGCGGACCCACCGCCTACCTGTCCACGCTGCCGCTCAAGGGGGCGCTCGCCGCGCTGGGCGCCGCGGGCGTGCCCGCCGTCGTGTCCAACACCGCGGGCACCTACGTCTGCAACGCCGCGTTCTACGCGCTCCGTCACGCGACCGAGGGGACGGGCGCCCGGGCCGGGTTCGTCCACGTGCCCGCGCTCGGGGACCTCGCGGCCGACCGGTCCGACGCCGCGGCGCTCGCCGACGCGCTCCGGGTCGTCGTGCGGACGGCGCTCGCGGCCGCACGCGGGGAGGCGGAGGAGCCGGTCGTCGCGGCGGGCGCGGAGCACTGACGGCGGGGGATGGTCGACGGCGGGCACGCCCCGCGCGTCGCGGCGTCGCGGCATCGCCGCCGCGCGCCGGCGGGACCTCAGACGGTCACGATCGGCAGGCAGAGCACGATGCCGAGCAGCGCACCCAGCAGCAGGGGGCGGCGCAGGCTGGCAGCGAAGGTCTTGCGCTCGATGACGACGGTCTGCTCGGCCATGGGGTCCTCTTCCGGCGGGGGCGTCGCCCGGCCGGACGGCCGTGCGTTCCTCGACGATCAGCCCGTGACCTGGCCCGATGGGGGTGCGCCGGGGCACGCTGAGCAGGGGACGTGGCGCGAAGGAGTACGGCGGTGGCGCCCGCTGAGCGGTGCGCCCGCCGGGCCGGGGAGGCGCGGTGCGGGAGAGGAGCGACCAGGCCGGACGACCGGGGCGCGCGACGGGGCCCGCGTGTCGTCCCCTCGTCCTACGGTGGACCCATGCGACCCGTGACCGACCTGCAGCGCACGGTGGCCCCGTTCGAGGTCATCAGCGAGTACACGCCGTCGGGCGACCAGCCCTCCGCGATCGCCGACCTGACCCAGCGCATCCAGGCGGGCGAGAAGGACGTCGTCCTGCTCGGCGCGACCGGCACGGGCAAGTCGGCGACGACGGCCTGGCTCATCGAGCAGCTCCAGCGCCCGACGCTCGTCATGGCGCCGAACAAGACGCTCGCCGCGCAGCTCGCCACGGAGTTCCGCGAGCTGCTCCCGAACAACGCGGTCGAGTACTTCGTGAGCTACTACGACTACTACCAGCCCGAGGCGTACATCGCGCAGACGGACACCTACATCGAGAAGGACTCGTCGATCAACGACGAGGTCGAGCGCCTGCGCCACTCGGCGACGTCGAGCCTCCTCACGCGGCGCGACGTCGTCGTCGTCGCCTCGGTGTCCTGCATCTACGGCCTCGGCACCCCGCAGGAGTACGTGGACCGCATGGTGCGGCTCGACGTCGGCGACGAGGTGGACCGCGACCAGCTCCTGCGGCGCTTCGTGCAGATGCAGTACGCGCGCAACGACGTCGCGTTCACGCGCGGCACCTTCCGCGTGCGCGGCGACACCGTGGAGATCATCCCGGTGTACGAGGAGCTCGCGGTGCGCATCGAGTTCTTCGGCGACGAGATCGAGTCGATCCAGACGCTGCACCCGCTCACGGGCGACGTCGTCCGCGACGAGCGGTCGGTGTACCTGTTCCCGGCGACGCACTACGTCGCCGGCCCGGAGCGCATGGAGCGCGCGATCACCGGCATCGAGAAGGAGCTCGAGGACCGCCTCGCCGTCCTGGAGAAGCAGAACAAGCTCCTCGAGGCGCAGCGCCTGCGCATGCGCACCACCTACGACATCGAGATGATGCGGCAGATCGGCTCGTGCAGCGGCATCGAGAACTACTCGCTGCACATCGACGGCCGCGAGCCCGGCACGCCGCCGAACACGCTCCTCGACTACTTCCCCGAGGACTTCCTGCTGGTCATCGACGAGTCGCACGTGACCGTGCCGCAGATCGGCGCGATGTTCGAGGGCGACATGTCCCGCAAGCGGTCGCTCGTCGAGCACGGCTTCCGCCTGCCGTCCGCGATGGACAACCGGCCGCTGCGCTGGGAGGAGTTCGTCGAGAGGATCGGGCAGACCGTGTACCTGTCCGCGACGCCGGGGGAGTACGAGACGTCGCTGTCCGACGGCGTCGTCGAGCAGATCATCCGCCCCACCGGCCTGGTCGACCCCGAGGTCATCGTCAAGCCGACCACCGGCCAGATCGACGACCTGCTGCACGAGATCCGCGAGCGCGTCGAGCGCGACGAGCGCGTCCTGGTCACCACGCTGACGAAGAAGATGGCCGAGGACCTCACCGACTACTTCCTCGAGAAGGGCGTCAAGGTCCAGTACCTGCACTCCGACGTCGACACGCTGCGCCGCGTCGAGCTGCTGCGCGAGCTGCGGCTCGGCCAGTTCGACGTGCTCGTCGGCATCAACCTGCTGCGCGAGGGCCTCGACCTGCCCGAGGTCTCCCTCGTGTCGATCCTCGACGCCGACAAGGAGGGCTTCCTGCGCTCGGCGCGGTCCCTCATCCAGACCATCGGCCGCGCCGCGCGAAACGTGTCGGGCCAGGTGCACATGTACGCCGACAAGATCACCCCGGCGATGGCGACCGCCCTGGAGGAGACGACGCGGCGCCGCGAGAAGCAGATCGCCTACAACACCGCGAACGGCATCGACCCGCAGCCGCTGCGCAAGAAGATCGCGGACGTCACCGACATGCTCGCGCGCGAGGACATCGACACCCAGCAGCTGCTCGCCGGCGGGTACCGCAAGCCGGCCGAGCGCCGGGCGAAGGCGCCCGTGCCCGGCAGCCCCAAGGAGGGCGCCACGACGGGCAACCGTCTGGCCGGCGCTGCCTCGGGCGAGCTCGCCGCGCTCATCCAGGAGCTGTCCGACCAGATGCACGCCGCCGCGGGAGAGCTCCAGTTCGAGGTCGCGGCCCGCCTGCGCGACGAGATCTCAGGACTCAAGAAAGAGCTCCGGCAGATGACCGACGCGACGTCATGATCCGCTAGGATCCTCGGCTGAAGGGGAGTACCTGATTCGGGGGAGTCGACAACACGGTAGGCGACGAAGCCTGCCCGGCTGCCTCGCCCGTGCCACGCGGGTTGGAAGACCTTCGGTGTTCTGCCGTACCCACCGAAGCGTCACTCCGCGAAAGGCCACGAACCCGTGACTGTTCCCGTCCTCGCCTGGGTCCTGACCGTCGGCGCCATCCTCGGCATGCTGGCGGTCGACTACGTCGGGCACGTCCGCACCCCGCACACGCCCTCCCTCAAGGAGGCCGCCCGGTGGTCCGCTGTGTACGTCGGCGTCGCCCTCGTGTTCGGCGTCGTCGTGTGGGCCGTCTGGGGTGGCGACTTCGGCGAGCAGTACTTCGCCGGCTACGTCACCGAGAAGTCCCTCAGCGTCGACAACCTGTTCGTGTTCGTGCTGATCATGTCGACCTTCCGGGTGCCGCGGCAGTACCAGCAGAAGGTGCTGCTGGTCGGCATCACCGTCGCGCTCGTGCTGCGGACGGTCTTCATCCTGCTCGGCGCCGCGGCCATCGCGAGCTTCTCCTGGGTGTTCTACCTGTTCGGCCTGTTCCTGGTGTGGACGGCGATCGCCCAGGTGCGGCACGCCAGGGACCACGACGAGGAGTTCACCGAGAACGGCGTGCTGCGGCTCGTGCGCCGCGTGCTGCCGACGACCGACGAGTTCGTCGGGGACCGCCTCACCAAGAAGGTGGACGGCAAGCGTCTCATCACGCCGATGCTCGTGGTCATGATCGCGATCGGCTCCGCCGACCTGCTCTTCGCCGTCGACTCGATCCCGGCGATCTTCGGGCTCACCGAGGAGACCTACCTCGTCTTCGCGGCCAACGCGTTCTCGCTGCTGGGCCTGCGCCAGCTCTTCTTCCTCGTCGACGGGCTCCTCGACCGCCTCGTCTACCTGGGATACGGCCTGGCCGCGATCCTCGGGTTCATCGGCGCCAAGCTCCTGGTGCACGCGCTGCACACCAACGAGCTGCCGTTCCTCAACGGCGGCCGCCACGTCACGGTCATCCCGGAGATCCCCACCGAGCTGTCCCTCGGCGTCATCGTGGCCGTCCTGACGGTCACGACGCTCGCCTCGCTGCACCACGACCGGCGCGCCCGCGCCCACGTCCGCCCGACGCCGGAAGGCCACTGATCACCGATGGTTCACGAGCTGCCGACCTGGTTCCAGGTCGTCTCCCTGGTCGCGATGGTCGGGCTGCTGCTGGCCGACCTGGTCATCGTCGGCCGTCGGCCGCACGTGCCCTCCGTGCGCGAGTCCGCGCTGTGGGTCGGGTTCTACGTGGCCCTCGCGCTCGTCTTCGGCGGCATCCTGTGGGCGGTCGGCGGGCAGGCGCCCGCCGCCGAGTTCGTGGCCGGATGGGTCACGGAGTACTCGCTGTCGGTCGACAACCTGTTCGTGTTCGTGCTGATCATGACCAGGTTCGCGGTGCCGCGGCAGTACCAGCAGCGCGTCCTCATGGTGGGCATCATCGTCGCGCTCGTGCTGCGCGCCGGGTTCATCCTCGCCGGTGCCGCCGTGCTCACCCGGTTCACCTGGGTGTTCTACCTGTTCGGTGCGTTCCTCGTGTACACCGCGATCAGCCTGCTGCGCGGCGACGACGACGAGGAGTACAAGGAGAACCGGCTCATCCGGACGCTCCGCCGTGCCCTGCCGCTGCACCACGAGTACGACGGGGGCGCGCTGCGCACCACCGTGGACGGCAAGCGGCTGTTCACCCCGATGGTCGTCGTCTTCGTCGCGATCGGGTCCACGGACGTGCTCTTCGCTCTCGACTCCATCCCCGCGATCTTCGGCCTCACGCGCGACCCGTTCATCGTGTTCAGCACGAACCTGTTCGCGCTCATGGGCCTGCGCCAGCTCTACTTCCTGCTCGGCGGCCTGCTCGAGCGGCTCGTGTACCTGCCGTACGCGCTCGCCGTCATCCTCGGGTTCATCGGCGTCAAGCTGGTGCTCGAGGCCATGCACGAGAACACGCTGCCGTTCGTGAACCACGGCCACCACATCGGCTGGGCGCCCGCGATCCCGATCTGGGTGTCGCTCTCCGTCATCCTGGGCTCGCTGGTGGTCGCCACGGTCGCGAGCCTGCTGCGCACGCGGCGCGCGGCGCTGGCCGACTGAGGCCGAGGGCGGGTCCGTACGGCGGGCGTCAGCGCAGCGCGTCGAGCCAGCGCCGGGCCTCACGTGGCGTGCGCAGGCGCACGACCCGCGGGTCGTGCGCGGCGAGCGCGACGTACCGCGCCCGGTAGCCCTCGTGCTGCGTCCATGCCCAGCGCACGATGTTCTGCTCCGGGTCCCGCTTGACCAGGTTCGCCAGACGCTCCCGGTTGCCGTGCCACAGACGGCGCCGGGTCACGCCGCGCGCCACGGTCCGCCAGACGACGCGGGGCATGACGACGCGCCGCGGGTAGTCGAGCCATGCGACGACGTCGGCGCCGTCGAGCATCCCCTCGAGCCTGGTGTTCCAGTTCCCGTCGATCGCCCAGCCGCCCGCACCCGGCCCGGCCAGGAACGCGGCGAGGCGCTCGTGCGCGTCGGGCAGGTCGCGGTACTGCCACCCGGCGTCCCAGAAGACCTCGTCGAGCTCGAGGTGCGGCACGCCGAGCCGCGCGGCGACGGCACGGGCGAACGTCGTCTTGCCCGCCCCGGAGTTCCCGACGACGCGGACCGTGCGCGGGGCGGCCTCGACCGTCCCGCCCACCGGCGTCGTCACCGGCCCAGCGACCCGATGACGGGAACCCACGCGCGCACCACGCGCTCCGCGACGAGGCCCTCACGGCGGAACGGGTCGTCGTCGAGCAGCGCGGCCGCGGCGTCGGCGTCGGGTGCCTCGACGATCAGCAGCGCGCCGCCCACGCCGTCGGCGGCGGGGAGCGGCCCGGAGACGACGACGCTGCCGGCGTCGTGGAGCGCGCCCAGGAAGGCGCGGTGCTCGGGCCGGAACGCGTCGAGGCGGGCGGGGTCGGGGGCGTAGACGTAGGTCACGGCGAAGACGGCCATGCGGGCCATCCAAGCAGACTCGCCCTCGACCTGAGGTCGAGGCTGACCCTCCACCTCACGGTGAGGGTCAGCCGGTGAGTGTCAGGCGGTGGCCAGCGCGTGCGACGTCGCCCAGCTGAGGGCGTAGTCCGCGATCTCCTCCCAGCCGGCCTGGGAGACCATCCGGTGGGTCCGGCCCGCGTACTCCTTGTACTCGACGACGGCGGGGCCGCTCGCCCGGTACTTCTTCACGATGGCCTTGCCGATGGCCGGCGGCACGACGTGGTCCTTGCCGCCCGTGATGACCAGCAGGGGAGCGCGGTCGGCGCGGCCGAAGTCGACCTTCGAGACGCCCTTGCCGCGGATCGCCCCGGAGACGCCCTCGAAGAAGACCTGGTTGTAGCTGTTGACGGCCTGCTCCTTCCAGAGCCGGTCCGACTCGGCGTGCGTGAGGTCGTTGCCGAACGTGAAGTGGAAGTGGCGCTTGCTCAGGGGCTTGGCACCGTGGCGGTCGAACGGGTTCGAGAGGATCGGCGTACCCGTCCACGCGGTGCTCAGCGGCAGGGTCGGGATGCCGGCGGGCTGCCCGGGGGCGACGCCCACGTAGGCGACGCCGAGGCCACGGTCGGCCAGGAGCTGGGTGATGAGGCCGCCGAACGAGTGGCCCATGATGATCGGCTTCGTCGGCAGGGCGCGGATGATGCGCTCGTAGTGGTCGACGATCTTCGCCAGGCCGATGCCCTCCAGGGCCGACGGGTTGGTGCGGACGTCCTCGGGGGAGCGGTCGTCGATGCCCGGCCACCCCGGGACGATGACCTCGTGGCCGGCGGCGCGGAACCGGGCGGCCCACGTGTCCCAGCTCTTCGGGGTCATCCAGAGGCCGTGGATGAGGACGATCGGGGGCAGCGCGTTCGCGCCGGGCTGCGAGGCGGTGGTGTTCATGACGTGGTCCTTGTCTGGCGGTGGGAGCCTCGGTGGTTCCCGTCTGGTTGGTAGAACGATCGTTCTTCTAGCGACATTCCCAACAACGAGACGGAACGTTCTACCCTGAGGGGGTGAAGTCCACGAGCACCGCCCGCGACAGGCTCCTCGAGGCCGCGACCCGCCTCTTCTACGCCGAGGGCATCCACACCGTCGGCGTCGACCGGATCGTCGCCGAGGGCCAGGTCACGCGCGCCACGTTCTATCGCCACTTCCCTGGCAAGGAAGACCTCGTCGAAGCGTATGTCGGGGTCGAGGACGCCGCGATCCGTGCCGCGTTCGAGGCCGCGGCGTCGACGACGGACGACCCGCGCGAGCTCGCCGAGGCGCTCGTCGCGGGCATCGCCGAGGACGTCGCCCACCGGCACACGCGGGGCTGCCCGTTCATCAACGCGGCCGCCGAGTACCCCGAGCCGGCGTCGCCGGTGCGCGTCGCGGTGCGCGAGCACCGCGAGTGGTTCCGCGCGACGCTCGAGCAGGTCGCGGCAGGCGTCGGGCACCCGGACCCCGCCGCGGCGGCAGGTCAGCTCGTGCTGCTGCGCGACGCGGCGCTCGTCGGCGGCTACCTCGACGGCTGGGAGCGCGTCGAGGACGTCTTCGTGCGGTCGGCCCGGGAGGTGCTGGGCCTGACCGCCGCGTGACCCCGCGGTGTCAACCGGCCGCGGAGGGGCGGACGCCCGCGCGCTCCGCGATGCGGGCGAGCTTGTCCGCCAGGAGCTCCAGGGAGTCGCCGCGGGTCCCGCGCAGGTGCTCGACCGCGCCCAGCGCGGTCACCGCGACGTCGAGCAGCTCCTCGACCACGTCGTCGAGCGTGTGCGTGACGCCCTTGCGCGGGTTCTGCCCCGTGACGCCGATGAACGCCGCGACCGCCTCGCCGTGCTCCTCGGAGACCTTGGCGATGCGGGCCCACGTGACCGCCTCGGGGTCTCGCGCGTCGTCGTGGGCGTCGAGCCAGCGGCAGATCGCGACGAGGTCGCGGGCGGCGTCGGGGGTCATGGGCCGATCATGTCGCACGTTCGGTGTCAGATGTGTCGAACATCTGTGCGATTGTCGGTGGGGCGACCTAGGATGCACGGGTGAGCAACCGCCTCGTCATCTCCGGCGCCCGCGAGCACAACCTCAAGAACGTGAGCCTCGATCTGCCGCGCGACCGGCTCATCGTGTTCACGGGCCTGTCCGGGTCGGGGAAGTCCTCGCTCGCGTTCGACACGATCTTCGCCGAGGGGCAGCGCCGCTACGTCGAGTCGCTGTCCGCGTACGCGCGCCAGTTCCTCGGGCAGATGGACAAGCCCGACGTCGACTTCATCGAGGGCCTGTCCCCGGCGGTGTCCATCGACCAGAAGTCGACCAACCGCAACCCACGGTCCACGGTGGGCACCATCACCGAGGTCTACGACTACCTGCGCCTGCTCTTCGCGCGCGCGGGCACGCAGCACTGCCCGGTGTGCGGCGAGAAGGTGCAGTCGCAGACGCCGCAGCAGATCGTCGACAAGCTGCTCGAGCTGCCCGAGGGGACGCGCTACCAGGTGCTCGCGCCCGTCGTCCGCGGCCGCAAGGGCGAGTACGCCGACCTGTTCAAGGAGCTCCAGACGCAGGGCTTCGCGCGCGCCCGCGTGGACGGCGAGGTCGTCCAGCTCACGAGCCCGCCCACGCTGGAGAAGAAGCTCAAGCACGACATCGAGGTCGTCGTCGACCGCCTCGTCGCGCGCGAGGGCGTGCAGCGCCGCCTGACCGACTCCGTCGAGACCGCCCTGCGGCTCGCCGGCGGGCTCCTCATGGTCGAGCTCGTCGACGCGGACATCGACGACCTGGGCCGCATCCTCAAGTACTCCGAGAAGCGCGCCTGCCCGAACGACCACCCGCTCACGCTCGACGAGATCGAGCCGCGGACCTTCTCGTTCAACGCCCCCTACGGCGCCTGCCCCGAGTGCACCGGCATCGGCTTCCGCCTCGAGGTGGACCCCGACCTCGTGGTGCCCGACGTCGACAAGACGCTGCGCGAGGGCGCGATCGCCCCGTGGTCGCAGACGTCGTCCGAGTACTTCGATCGCGTGCTCACGGCGCTCGCCGAAGAGCTGAGCTTCTCCATGGACGTGCCCTGGCGGGCGCTGCCGGAGCGCGCGCAGCAGGCCGTGCTGTTCGGCCGCAACCACCAGGTCCACGTGCGCTACAAGAACCGGTGGGGGCGCGAGCGCCAGTACTCCACGGGGTTCGAGGGCGCGGTGACGTTCCTGGAGCGGCGGCACCACGAGACCGAGTCGGAGTGGTCGAAGGACAAGTACGAGGCCTACATGCGCGAGGTCCCGTGCCCCGTGTGCCAGGGCGCGCGCCTCAAGCCCGAGGTGCTCGCGGTCAAGGTGGGCGACAAGTCGATCTGGGACGTCACGAAGATGTCGATCGACGGCGCCGCCACGTTCCTCGGCCAGCTCGAGCTCGGTGTGCGCGAGCGGCAGATCGCCGCCGAGGTGCTCAAGGAGATCAACGCCCGCCTGGGCTTCCTGCTCGACGTCGGCCTCGACTACCTGTCCCTGGAGCGGCCCGCGGGCACCCTGTCGGGCGGCGAGGCGCAGCGCATCCGGCTGGCCACGCAGATCGGGTCGGGCCTGGTGGGCGTGCTGTACGTCCTCGACGAGCCGTCGATCGGCCTGCACCAGCGGGACAACCGCCGCCTCATCGAGACGCTCACGCGCCTGCGGGACCTGGGCAACACGCTCATCGTCGTCGAGCACGACGAGGACACCATCCGCACCGCCGACTGGATCGTCGACGTCGGCCCCGGCGCGGGGGAGCACGGCGGGCACATCGTCCACTCGGGCGACTACGCCGGGCTGCTCGCGAGCGAGGCCTCGATGACGGGCGCGTACCTGTCCGGGCGCCGGCAGATCGGCGTGCCGGCCGTGCGCCGGCCCGTCGACAAGGCGCGGCAGGTCCGCGTCGTCGGCGCGCGCGAGAACAACCTGCGCGACATCGACGTCGACTTCCCCCTCGGCGTGCTGACGGCCGTCACGGGCGTCAGCGGGTCGGGCAAGTCCACGCTCGTCAACTCGATCCTCTACACGGTCATGGCCAACCAGCTCAACGGCGCCCGCCAGGTCGCCGGACGGCACACGCGCGTGACCGGCCTGGAGCACCTCGACAAGGTGGTGCACGTCGACCAGGGCCCCATCGGCCGCACGCCGCGCTCGAACCCCGCCACCTACACGGGCGTGTGGGACCACGTGCGCAAGCTGTTCGCCGAGACCGAGGAGGCGAAGGTGCGCGGCTACGGCCCGGGCCGGTTCTCCTTCAACGTCAAGGGCGGCCGCTGCGAGGCGTGCTCCGGCGACGGCACGCTCAAGATCGAGATGAACTTCCTGCCGGACGTCTACGTGCCGTGCGAGGTCTGCCACGGTGCGCGGTACAACCGCGAGACCCTCGAGGTGCACTTCAAGGGCAAGACGGTCGCGGACGTGCTGAACATGCCGATCGAGGAGGCCGCCGAGTTCTTCGCCGCCGTCCCCGCGATCGCCCGGCACATGAAGACGCTCGTCGACGTCGGCCTCGGCTACGTCCGGCTCGGCCAGCCCGCGCCGACGCTGTCCGGCGGCGAGGCGCAGCGCGTCAAGCTCGCCTCCGAGCTCCAGCGCCGCTCCACCGGCCGGACCGTCTACGTGCTCGACGAGCCCACGACGGGCCTGCACTTCGAGGACATCCGCAAGCTGCTCGGCGTGCTCCAGTCGCTCGTCGAGAAGGGCAACTCGGTCATCGTCATCGAGCACAACCTCGACGTCATCAAGTCCTCGGACTGGGTCATCGACATGGGCCCGGAGGGCGGCTCCGGCGGCGGCACGGTCGTCGCGCAGGGCACTCCCGAGCAGGTGGCGGGCGTGCCCGAGAGCCACACGGGCCGGTTTCTCGCCGACGTGCTCGCGCAGCACCCGCCCGTCGAGCAGCCCAAGGCCACCCGTGCCAGGTCGGGCGCCGCGGCGACCGGCAAGGCGGCCAAGGCGAGGTCCAAGGTCGCGTGAGGGACCGTGCGCCCTGCGCCACCGATGGCCGGGGTGCACGGTCACCTTCTAGCGTTGCTCCATGACGGTCGAACACGACTACGCAGTGACGCTGGCCTGGTCGGACGAGACCGGGACGGACAAGTTCAACGGGTTCACCCGTGACCACGAGATCCGTGGCGAGGGCAAGGTCGCCCCGCTCGTCGCGTCGGCCCCGCCGTGGCTCCGCGGCGACAGGACGCGCTACAGCGCCGGCGACCTCTTCCTCGCCGCGCTCGCCTCGAGCCACATGATGCGGTTCCTCGAGATCGCGTCCCAGGTGGGCCTCGTGGTCGTGGCCTACGACGACGAGGTGCACGCCCTGGCAGAGCTCGGCTCCCGCGGGGACGGCCACATCGCCGCCGTGACCCTGCGCCCGCGCATCACCGCGCGGCCGGGCGTCCACGCCAACGAGGCCGAGGTGGCCCGCCTGCACGAGCGGGCCCAGTCGATGAGCATCCTCAGCAGCTCGGTCATCGTCGAGGTCCACGTCGAGCCGGGCCGGCTGACCGTCCTCGACGACGCCTGACGGGACCCGGCCGCGAGCCTCGGCCGCGGGACCGGCCACGCTGTCGGTGCCGCGGCATAGGGTTGTGGCATGCCGGATCCCGCCACCTATCGCCCTGCGCCGGGGGAGATCCCGACGTCGCCGGGGGTGTACCGGTTCCGCGACCCGCACGGGCGCGTCATCTACGTCGGCAAGGCGAAGAACCTGCGCTCGCGCCTTTCGAGCTACTTCCAGGACCTGTCCAACCTGCACTCGCGCACGCAGACGATGGTCACCACGGCCGCGTCGGTCGAGTGGACCGTGGTGGGCACCGAGGTCGAGGCGCTGGCCCTCGAGTACTCGTGGATCAAGCAGTTCGACCCCCGCTTCAACGTCAAGTACCGCGACGACAAGTCGTACCCGTTCCTGGCCGTCACGATGGCGGACGAGTTCCCCCGTGCCCAGGTGATGCGCGGGGCCAAGCGCCCCGGCACGCGGTACTTCGGCCCGTACGGCCACGCGTGGGCCATCCGCGAGACGCTCGACCTGCTGCTGCGCGTGTTCCCGATCCGCACCTGCTCGGCGGGCGTCTTCCGGCGTGCCGGGCAGTCGGGCCGCCCGTGCCTGCTCGGCTACATCGACAAGTGCTCGGCCCCGTGCGTGGGCCGTATCAGCCCGGAGGACCACAAGGCGCTGGCCCAGGACTTCTGCGACTTCATGGCCGGCGACACCGCCCGCTTCGTGCGCCGCATCGAGAGGCAGATGCAGGAGGCCGCCGCCAGCATGGAGTACGAGCAGGCGGCCCGCCTGCGCGACGACGTCCAGGCCCTCCAGCGCGCCCTGGAGAAGAACGTCGTCGTGCTCGGCGACGCCACGGACGCCGACATCTTCGCGCTCGTCGGCGACGACCTCGAGGCCGCCGTCCAGGTGTTCCACGTGCGCGGCGGGCGCATCCGCGGCCAGCGCGGCTGGGTGGTGGAGAAGGTCGAGGACGTCACCGACGCCCAGCTCGTCGAGCACCTGCTCCAGCAGGTGTACGGCGGCGAGGGGGAGGCGTCCGTGCCGCGCGAGGTGCTCGTGCCCGTGCTGCCGCCCGACCCGCAGCAGGTCATGGCGTGGCTCGCCGGGCTGCGCGGCTCCAAGGTGGACGTCCGCGTGCCGCAGCGCGGGGAGAAGCGCGAGCTCGCCGAGACGGTCCGCAAGAACGCCGAGCACGCCCTGGTGCTGCACCGCACCCGCCGCGCGGGCGACCTGACCACGCGGAGCCAGGCGCTGCGCGAGATCCAGGAGGCGCTCGACCTCGCGACGGCCCCGCTGCGCATCGAGTGCTACGACGTCTCCCACACGCAGGGCACGTACCAGTCCGCGTCGATGGTGGTGTTCGAGGACGGGCTGCCCCGCAAGAGCGAGTACCGCTCCTTCAGCATCCGCGGCCCGGAGGGCGAAGGGGCGCGCGACGACACCGCCGCGATGTACGAGGTCATCACGCGGCGGTTCCGCCGGTACCTCGCCGACCGGGCGCGGTCCGGCGAGCTCGAGCTCGACCTCGAGTCGGGGGAGGTCGACGCCGAGGTGGAGGCGGCCGAGGACAAGAAGCGGTTCGCGTACCCGCCCCACCTCGTCGTCGTCGACGGCGGCCCGCCGCAGGTCGCCGCCGCCCAGCGCGCGCTCGACGACCTCGGAGTCACCGACGTCGCCCTGTGCGGCCTGGCCAAGCGCCTCGAGGAGGTGTGGGTGCCGAACGACGACTACCCCGTCATCCTCGAACGCTCCTCCGAGGGCCTCTACCTGCTCCAGCGCGTGCGCGACGAGGCCCACCGGTTCGCCATCACGCAGCACCGCAAGCGGCGCAGCAAGGGCATGACGGTGTCCGTCCTCGACGACGTCCCCGGCCTCGGCCCCGCCCGGCAGAAGGCCCTGCTGACGCACTTCGGCTCCGTCAAGCGGCTGCGCGCCGCGAGCGTCGAGGAGATCGCCAGCGTCCGCGGCATGGGCACGACGACGGCGGAGGCCGTCGTCGCCGCGCTCGCCGGGCCTGGCGCCCGCCCTGCCGCCGGACCAGGCACCGAGCCCACGGCCGGACCAGGCCCCGAGCCCGCCGCCCGGCCCCCGGCGCCAGACGTCCCGCCCACCGCTCCCGACGGCGATCCGGCTGGCATCCTGACCCCATGACGGAGCCGACGCACCCGCCCACCGTCCCGCACGGCCTGCCCGCCGTCGAGGCGGCCGCGCACACGCCCGACCGGCAGGAGCCGGAGGTCCTCGTCATCACGGGCATGTCCGGCGCGGGGCGCACGCGCGCGGCGAGCGTGCTCGAGGACCTCGACTGGTTCGTGGTCGACAACCTGCCGCCCATGATGATCGTGCCGCTCGTCGACCTCATGACCCGCGCGGGCTCCGCCGTCGAGCGGCTCGCCGTCGTCGTCGACGTGCGCGGGCGGCAGTACTTCTCCGAGCTGTCCGGGGCGCTCGGGCACCTGCGCGCCGCGGGCGTGCAGTACCGGATCCTGTTCCTCGACGCGACCGACGAGGAGCTCGTCCGGCGCTTCGAGGCCGTGCGCCGCCCGCACCCGCTCCAGGGCGACGGCCGCATCCTCGACGGCATCGCCGACGAGCGGCGCGCGCTCGCCGCCATCGCCGAGCGTGCCGACACCGTGATCGACACCAGCAGCCTGTCCGTGCACGACCTCGCCCGCGAGGTGCGGGCCGCCGTCGCCGACGGCGCCCCGAGGTGCTGCGCGTCAACGTGGTCGCGTTCGGCTTCAAGTACGGGCTCCCGCTCGACGCCGACCACGTCGTCGACGTCCGCTTCCTGGCCAACCCGTACTGGATCGGCGAGCTGCGCCACCTCACGGGCCGTGACGCCCCCGTGCGCGACTACGTGCTCTCGCGTCCCGGCGCCGCGCTCTTCGTCGACCGGTACGTCGCCGCGCTCGAACCCGTGCTGACCGGGTACCTGCACGAGGAGAAGCGGTACGCGACCATCGCCGTAGGCTGCACGGGCGGCAAGCACCGCTCCGTCGCCGTCGCGGAGGAGATCGCCACCCGTCTGCGCGCGCAAGGCCTCCGCGTCACCGTCACCGCCCGCGACCTGGGCAAGGAGTAGCACCTTTGGCAGTCCCGCCCACCCCGCCCGCAGTCCCGCCGCCGCGCGTGTCCTCGTTCCGCTCCGGGCACTCGCGCGGTCCCCGGGTCGTCGCCCTCGGCGGCGGGCACGGCCTCTCCGCGAGCCTGCGCGCCCTGCGGCACGTCTCCGACCGGCTCACCGCCGTCGTCACCGTCGCCGACGACGGCGGGTCGTCCGGCCGGCTGCGCGAGGAGCTCGGCGTGCTCCCGCCCGGCGACCTGCGCATGGCGCTCGCGGCCCTGACCGACGACTCCGACTGGGGCCGCACCTGGTCGGCCGTGCTCCAGCACCGGTTCGTGACCGACGGCCCGCTCGACCAGCACGCCGTCGGGAACCTGCTCATCACCGCCCTGTGGGAGCTGCTGGGGGACACCGTCACGGGCCTGGACTGGGTGGGCAGGCTGCTCGGCGCGCGGGGGCGCGTGCTGCCCATGGCGTCGGTGCCGCTCGTCGTCGAGGCGGACGTGCGCTGCGAGGACGGGCCGTGCACCGTCGTCGGGCAGGTCAACGTGGCGAAGGCCGCCGGGCGCATCGAGCAGCTGCGGCTGCACCCGGCCGACCCGCCGCCGTGCGACGAGGCCGTCGCGGCCGTGCGCGAGGCCGACTGGGTCGTGCTCGGCCCCGGCTCCTGGTACTCGTCGGTGCTGGTGCACCTGCTGGTGCCGCAGCTCTCGGCGGCGCTGCACGAGACGTCCGCGCGCCGCTGCGTGACCCTCAACCTGTCGCCCGACGCCGAGACCTCGGGCCTGACGGCCGTCGACCTGCTGGACGCGCTGCACCGGCACGCGCCCGGCCTGCGCATCGACGTCGTGCTCGCCGACCCGTCCGCGGTCGAGGACGTCGTGGCGGCCGAGGCCGCTGCGGCGCGGCTCGGGGCGCAGCTCGTCATGCGGCAGGTCGCCCTGGGCGACGGCACCGCGCGGCACGACGCGCTGCGCCTGGCCGCCGCCTACCGGGACGTGTTCGACCGCGTCCTGGGCGACGTCGCGCCGCCCGGGGCGTAGGCGCAGCGACGTCGGGCGCCGCGTCGGCGACCCCGACACGCCGACGCGCATTTCGTGCGACACGCCGTGGCAGGATGGCCGCCATGGCGCTCACCGCACAGGTCAAGAACGAGCTCGCGCGGCTGCGCGTGACCCGCACGTCGTGCCGCAAGGCCGAGGTCTCCGCGATGCTGCGGTTCTCGGGCGGGCTGCACATCATCTCGGGCCGCGTCGTCGTCGAGGCGGAGCTCGACACCGAGGCCGCGGCGGCGCGGCTGCGCGTCGCGATCGCCGAGCTCTACGGCCAGCAGAGCGACCTCATCGTGGTGCAGGCCGGCGGCCTGCGGAAGCACCACCGGTACGTGGTGCGCGTGGTCCGCGAGGGGGAGTCGCTCGCCCGGCAGACGGGCCTGCTCGACCAGCGCGGGCGGCCCGTGCGCGGGCTCTCCCCGGAGGTCGTCTCGGCGGGCGTCCAGGAGGCCGAGGCGGTGTGGCGCGGCGCGTTCCTGGCCCACGGCTCCCTCACCGAGCCGGGCCGCTCCATGGCCCTCGAGGTGACCTGCCCCGGCCCGGAGGCCGCGCTCGCGCTCGTCGGCGCGGCGCGCCGCCTCGGCGTGCACGGCAAGTCCCGCGAGGTGCGCGGCGTCGACCGCGTCGTGATCCGCGACGGTGAGGCCATCGGCGAGATGCTGCGCCGCATGGGCGCGACGACGACGCTCGACGTCTGGGAGGAGCGGCGCGCGCGGCGCGAGGTGCGCGGCACCGCGAACCGCCTGGCGAACTTCGACGACGCGAACCTGCGCCGCTCGGCGCGCGCCGCCGTCGCGGCCGGGGCGCGCGTGGAGCGCGCGTTCGAGATCCTCGGCGACGAGGTGCCCGACCACCTGCGCGAGGCCGGCACGCTGCGGCTCGAGCACAAGCAGGCGTCGCTGGAGGAGCTCGGCCAGCTCGCGGACCCGCCGCTGTCCAAGGACGCCGTCGCGGGCCGCATCCGCCGCCTGCTGTCGACGGCGGACAAGCGCGCCCTCGAGCTCGGCATCCCGGACACCGAGGCGGGACTGAGCCCGGACCTCCTCGACCTGTGACCGGGTGTGACACACGCGACGCCGGGTGGTCGGACCACGCGCGCCACCAGCCGATCCATGCGGCGCGCGAACCCGGATCGCGGTATAGGCTCCATGGCGTCAGGTGACGACGACGTGACCTTCCCCACGGGAAACGTTGGCTTCGTGCCTGGGTCACGCGGGGGAGATGTGCGTCCAGTTCACCAGCGCGTTCAAGCACGCGCTGTTCAAGGCATCTACGTGTGTGCGTCGGGGGATCCGGCGCGCCCCTGAGGAGGGCATTGTGACCATCCGCGTCGGGATCAACGGCTTCGGCCGCATCGGGCGTAACTTCTACCGGGCCATCGTCGAGTCCGGTGCTGACATCGAGATCGTCGGTGTCAACGACCTCACGGACAACAAGACGCTCGCGCACCTGCTGAAGTACGACACGGTCCTCGGCCGCCTCGGCCAGACGGTGGACTTCGACGACGAGAACATCATCGTCGACGGCAAGGCCATCCGCGCCCTCGCCGAGCGTGACCCCAAGAACCTGCCGTGGGCCGAGCTCGGTGCCGACATCGTCATCGAGTCGACCGGCTTCTTCACGGACGCCGAGAAGGCCAAGGCCCACATCGAGGCGGGCGCCAAGAAGGTCATCATCTCCGCCCCGGCGAAGAACGAGGACGCCACGTTCGTCATGGGCGTGAACAGCGACCAGTACGACCCGGCCGCCCACCACATCATCTCGAACGCGTCGTGCACCACGAACTGCCTCGCCCCCATGGCGAAGGCGCTCAACGACGCCATCGGCATCGAGCGTGGCCTCATGACCACGATCCACGCCTACACGGGTGACCAGAACCTGCAGGACGGCCCGCACCGCGACCTTCGTCGTGCCCGCGCCGCCGCGCAGAACATCGTCCCCACCTCGACGGGTGCCGCGAAGGCTGTCGCCCTCGTGCTCCCCGAGCTCAAGGGCAAGCTCGACGGCTTCGCCATGCGCGTGCCGACGATCACCGGCTCGGCCACCGACCTGACCTTCACCGCCTCGCGCGAGGTCACGGTCGAGGAGGTCAACGCCGCGGTCAAGGCTGCCGCCGAGGGCCCGCTCAAGGGCGTCCTGTCCTACGTCGAGGACGAGATCGTGTCGTCGGACATCGTGACCGACCCGCACCAGTCGATCTTCGACGCCAAGCTCACCAAGGTGAGCGGCGACCTGGTCAAGGTCGTCTCGTGGTACGACAACGAGTGGGGCTACTCCAACTCGCTCGTCAACCTCACCGTGCTCGTCGGCGAGAAGCTCTGACTCTCCCGTAGCCCAGCGTGAACCGAAGGCCGCGTGCGTGGTTTCGACAAGCTCAACCGCCGGTGGTTGAGCTCGTCGAGACCCCACGCGGCCTTCGTCGTCCCGCCCCCTTGACCACCCACTCCTCCGATCATCTGGAGTACTTGTGAAGACCATCGCCTCCCTCGGCGACCTCACGGGCAAGAAGGTCCTCGTCCGCGCCGACTTCAACGTGCCGCTGTCCAAGGACGGCACGAAGACGATCACGGACGACGCCCGCATCGTCGCCGCGCTGCCGACGATCAACGCCCTGCTCGACGCCGGCGCGGCCGTCGTCGTCATGGCGCACCTCGGCCGCCCGAAGCCCGTCGGTGAGTTCACGTTCGACGAGAGCTTCACCCTCGCGCCCGTCGCCGCGCGCCTCGCGGAGCTGCTCGGCAAGCCCGTGCCGCTGGCGAAGGACCTGACCGGCCCGTCCGCGCAGGAGACCGTCGCCGCGCTCCAGCCGGGCGAGGTCGCCCTGCTCGAGAACGTCCGCATGGACCCGCGCGAGACGTCGAAGGTCGACGCGGAGCGTCAGGCCGAGGCCGCCGAGCTCGCGCAGCTCGCCGACGCCTACGTGTCCGACGGCTTCGGCGTCGTGCACCGCAAGCAGGCGTCGGTCTACGACATCGCCCAGATCCTGCCCGCCGCGGCCGGCACGCTGGTCTTCAAGGAGGTCGACTCGCTGTCCAAGGCGACGACCGACCCCGAGCGCCCCTACGTCGTCGTCCTCGGCGGCTCGAAGGTCTCGGACAAGCTCGGCGTCATCTCGAACCTCATCGAGAAGGCCGACCGCCTGCTCATCGGCGGCGGCATGATGTTCACCTTCCTCAAGGCCCAGGGCCACGAGGTCGGCACGTCGCTGCTCGAGGAGGACCAGGTCCCGACGGTCCAGGGCTACCTCGCCCGCGCCGCCGAGCGCGGCGTCGAGATCGTCCTGCCGATCGACGTCGTCGTCGCCGACTCCTTCGACGCCCCGGCCCCGGCCGGCGTCGTGGCCGCCGACGCGATCCCCGCCGACAAGATCGGGCTCGACATCGGCCCCGCCTCGGGCGAGCTGTTCGCCGCGAAGCTGGCCGACGCGAAGACCATCGCCTGGAACGGCCCCATGGGCGTGTTCGAGCGCGAGGACTACGCGGGCGGCACGCGCGCCGTCATGGACGGCCTCATCGCGGCCGGCCGCAACGGCGCCTTCACGATCGTCGGCGGCGGCGACTCGGCTGCGGCCGTCAAGACGCTCGGCTACGACACGGCCGACTTCGGTCACATCTCCACCGGTGGTGGCGCGTCCCTCGAGCTGCTCGAGGGCAAGACGCTGCCGGGCATCGACGTCCTTGCCGACGAGAACTGAGGGCTGACAGATGACGAACCGCACCCCGCTGATGGCGGGCAACTGGAAGATGAACCTGGACCACCAGGAGGCCATCGCCACCGTCCAGAAGCTCGCGTGGACCCTCAAGGACGCCAAGCACGACTACGCGTCCGTCGAGGTCGTCGTCTGCGCGCCCTTCACCGACCTGCGCTCCGTCCAGACCCTGGTCGACGGCGACAAGCTCGAGGTCAGGTACGCGGCCCAGGACGTCTCCCAGCACGAGTCCGGCGCCTACACGGGCGAGATCTCGGCGACGATGCTGGCGAAGCTCGGCTGCGCCTACGTCGTCATCGGCCACTCGGAGCGCCGCGAGTACCACGCCGAGTCCGACGCGCTGGTCAACGCGAAGGTCCGCGCCGCGTTCGGCAAGGGCATCACGCCGATCCTGTGCGTGGGCGAGGGCCTGGACGTCCGCAAGGCGGGCGACCAGGTCTCGTACACGCTCGCGCAGGTCGAGGCCGGCCTGGCCGACCTGACCAAGGAGCAGGTGGCCCAGATCGTCATCGCCTACGAGCCCGTGTGGGCCATCGGCACCGGCGAGGTCGCCACGCCCGAGGACGCGCAGGAGGTCTGCGGTGCGATCCGCGCCCTGCTCGCCGAGCAGTTCGACGAGGAGGTCGCCGCGGCGACCCGCGTCCTGTACGGCGGCTCGGTGAAGTCGTCCAACGTCGCCGACATCATGGCGAAGCCGGACGTCGACGGCGCCCTCGTGGGTGGCGCGAGCCTCGACCCCGAGGAGTTCGCGAAGATCGTGCGCTTCCAGTCGCACGCCTGACCCTCACCACTCACCACGCGACGCGCGCCCTTCGAGGGTCGGCCCCGGGCAACCGGAGGTTTCCCTCGGAGGGCGCGCGTCACCTAGGCTGGAGCACTATGGACGTCCTGCGCATCATCCTCCAGGTCCTGCTGGTCATCACCAGCGGGTTCCTCACCCTGCTGATCCTCCTGCACAAGGGCAAGGGCGGCGGCCTGTCCGACATGTTCGGCGGCGGCATCTCGGCGAGCGCCGGGTCCTCCGGCGTCGCGGAGCGGAACCTCAACCGCATCACGGTGTCTTTCGCGATCGTGTGGGCCGTCGTCATCGTCCTTTTGGGACTCATTCAGAAGCTCGGCTGACCTCAGGTACTCTCCTCACGTCGTCGGCACCGTGGCGGGCGACGCGAGTCGAAGGTGAGGACGGGCGGACATGGCTTCTGCAGGTCATGCGATTCGTGGTTCGCGCGTTGGCGCAGGCCCGATGGGCGAGTCGGAGCGCGGCGACATCGCGCCCCGCGCTCGCATCTCCTACTGGTGCGTCAACGGGCACGAGACGCAGACGGTCTTCGCCGTCGTGGCGGAGTTCACCCCGCCGGCACAGTGGGACTGCCAGCGGTGCGGCTTCCCCGCCGGGCTGGACCAGGCGGCCCCGCCGCCGGCCGTGCACCACGAGCCGTACAAGACGCACCTCGCGTACGTGAAGGAGCGCCGCTCGGACGAGGAGGGCGCCGCCCTCCTCGACGAGGCGCTGGCGGTGCTGCGGCGCCGCCGCGGCGAGTACGTCTAGCAACGACGAAGCCCTGGTGGTCGGACTCCGACCACCAGGGCTTTCGCCTTGCCCGGCAGGCTCCCTACGGGGCGTCCGAGGCCGCGGTGTCCAGCAGCCACAGCGTCCGGTCCGTGCCGTGCACGCCCGACGCCGGGACCTCCGTGACGGTGTGGCCCGCGAGGGCCGCGGCGGCCTGCTCGGCCTTCTCGGCGCCGGCCGCCACGACCCACACCTCGCGGGCCGCGTTGACGGCCTCGAAGGTCAGCGAGACGCGCTCCGCGGGCGGCTTGGGGGAGTGGTGCACCCCCACCGTCGTGCCGCCGGCCGCCAGGGCCTCGTGCCCCGGGAACAGCGAGGCGACGTGACCGTCCGGGCCCATGCCGAGCAGGAGCACGTCGAACGCAGGCGCCGCGGCGCCCGCCTCGGCGTGCGCCGCGAGCTCCGCCGCGTACGCCTGCGCCGACGCCTCGGGGGAGTCGGCGGCGTCCGGGCCGGCCATCGGGTGCACGTTGCCCTCCGGCAGCCCCCAGGACGCCGTCAGGGCGTCGAGGAGGGCCGCGCGGGCCTGCGTCTCGTTGCGGTCCGGGTCGCCGGCGGGCAGGTAGCGCTCGTCGCCCCACCACAGGTGCACGCCGGACCAGTCGACGGCCCCGACCAGCGGGCTCGCGGCAGCGGCCGCCAGCGTCCTGATCCCGACCGTGCCGCCCGTGAGGACGACGTGCACCGGCCGGCGCACGGACTGCACGTCGAGGAGGCGCGTGAGCAGCCGCGCGGCGGCGGCCTGGGCCAGCACGTCGGCGTCCGGGTGGACGACGACGAGCCGGCCGGTCACGCGGCGTCCCCCGCGGCCTCCGCGTCGACGGCCCGCAGGCCCGAGACGAGGGCCTCCGCGTAGACCTCGTCGGGGTCGAGACGACGCAGCTCCTCGATGATGGCCTCGCTGAGCTTGCGGATCGGCAGCGCGATCCGGCGGTCCGGCGAGCCTGTCTGCGAGATCGTCACGATGCGCCCGTCGGGCCGGTCGAGGACGATCTCGCCGCTCTTGCGCCGGAGCACGACGCGCGTGATGGCCGTCGTGCCGGGCTTGTGCGCGATCGTCGTCGGCGTCTTGAGGCGGGCGCGCAGCCAGCCCGCCAGCAGGTCGAGCGACGTGTGGCCCTTCTCGCCCTCGATGACGACGCTCGTGACGGGCTCGAACGGGGGCTGCTCGACGGCCGCCGCCAGCAGGCCGCGCCACAGCGTGACACGCGCCCACGCGAGGTCGGTGTCGCCCTCGGCGTACTGGTCGGCCAGCGAGCGGATCATCGTCTCCGGGTCGGCCGACATGACCGAGTCGGTGATACGCCGGTGGGCGATCCGCCCGATGGGGTGCTCCGACGGCGTCTGCGGCGCCTCGCGCGGCCACCAGACGACGATGGGCGCGTCGGGCAGCAGGAGGGGCATCACGACGGCGTCGGGCTGCTCCTGGAGCGGCCCCGCGGCGCGCAGGACGACCACCTCGGACGCGCCGGCGTCGCCGCCCACGCGGATCTGCGCGTCCAGGCGCGGCGCGGCGTCCAGGGGACCCGCCGACGCGAGCACGAGCACGCGGCTCGGGTGCTCGCGGCTGGCCTCGTTGGCGGCCTCGACGGCCGTCTCGACGTCGGCCTCGTCGGCGATGATCACCAGGGTGAGCACGCGCCCGAGGGCGACGGCGCCGCCCTCGTCGCGCAGGCGCACCAGGCGCTTGTCGACCGCGGTGGTGGTGGTCTCAGGCATGTCGATGATCATCAGGGCCTCCTCCAGGCACGGCCGTCACGGGCCATCATCGCGTCGGCCGAGGCGGGGCCCCAGGTGCCGGCGGGGTACTGCTCGGGACGGCCCTGCTTGGCCCAGTACGCCGTGATCGGGTCGAGGATCTTCCAGGAGAGCTCGACCTCCTCGCGCGTCGGGAAGAGCGGCGGGTCGCCCAGCAGCACGTCGAGGATGAGGCGCTCGTAGGCCTCGGGCGAGGACTCGGTGAAGGCGTGGCCGTAGCCGAAGTCCATCGTGACGTCGCGGACCTCCATCGCGGTGCCCGGCACCTTGGCGCCGAACCGCATCGTGACGCCCTCGTCGGGCTGCACGCGGATGACCAGCGCGTTGTTGCCGAGCTCGGACGTCAGCGACGACTCGAACGGCAGGTGCGGCGCCTTCTTGAACACGACGGCCACCTCGGTGACGCGGCGGCCCAGGCGCTTGCCCGTGCGCAGGTAGAACGGCACGCCCGCCCAGCGGCGGTTGTCGATGTCGAGGCGGACGGCGGCGAACGTCTCCGTCGTGGACTCGGGGTTGAACCCCTCCTCTTCGAGGAAGCCGACGACCTTCTCGCCGCCCTGCCACGCGGCCGCGTACTGGCCGCGCGCGGTGTGGCGGCCCAGGTCGTGGGGGATGCGGACGGAGGACAGCGCCTTGATCTTCTCGGCGCGCAGCGCGTTCGCCTCGAAGTTCACCGGCTCCTCCATCGCCACGAGGGCGAGGAGCTGGAGCAGGTGGTTCTGGATGACGTCGCGGGCAGCGCCGATGCCGTCGTAGTAGCCGGCGCGGCCGCCGATGCCGATGTCCTCGGCCATCGTGATCTGCACGTGGTCGACGTAGTTGTTGTTCCAGATCGGCTCGAACATCTGGTTCGCGAAGCGCAGCGCCAGCAGGTTCTGGACCGTCTCCTTGCCCAGGTAGTGGTCGATGCGGAACACCGACTCCTGGTCGAACACCTCGGACACGACGGCGTCGAGCTCCTTGGCCGACTCCAGGTCGTGACCGAACGGCTTCTCGATGACGACGCGGCGCCAGGCGCCCTCCTGCGGCGTCGAGAGGCCGTGCTCCTGGAGCTGCTGGACCACGGTGGGGAACGCGCTCGGCGGGATCGACAGGTAGAAGGCGTGGTTGCCGCCCGTGCCCCGCTCCGCGTCGAGCTTCTCGACCGTGCGGCGCAGCTCGGCGAACGCCTCGTCGTCGTCGAACGCGCCCTGGACGAACCGGATGCCCTCGGAGAGCTGGCGCCAGGTGGCCTCGCGGAACGGGGTGCGCGCGTACTGCTTGACGGCGTCGTGCACCACCTGCGCGAAGTCCTCGTCCGCCCAGTCGCGGCGCGCGAAGCCCGTCAGCGCGAAGCCCGGGGGCAGCAGGCCGCGGTTGGCCAGGTCGTACACCGCCGGCATGAGCTTCTTGCGCGACAGGTCGCCCGTCACGCCGAAGATGACCAGCCCGGACGGGCCCGCGATGCGCGGCAGGCGCAGGTCGCGGGGGTCGCGCAGCGGGTTGTGCTCCGCGGTGATCTTGGCGGGCCTCACTCGGCTCCTCCCTGCGTCGCGGCGGCGTCGAGGCCGGCCTGCGTCGTCTCGAGGAGCTGCGACCAGCTGACCTCGAACTTGTCGACGCCCTCGGTCTCCAGCTGGGTCGTGACCTTGTCCAGCGAGACGCCCTGGGCCTCGATGGCGACGATCTGGGCCGCGGCCTCCTCGGCGGTGCCGGTCACGGTGTCGCCGAGCACGATGCCGTGGTCGGCGAACGCGTCCAGCGTCGCCTCCGGCATGGTGTTCACGACGCCGGCGACGACGAGCTCGTCGACGTACATCGTGTCGCGGTACTCGGGGTTCTTCACGCCCGTCGAGGCCCACAGGGGGCGCTGCGGCTGGGCGCCGGCGGCCTTGAGGGCGGCCCAGCGCTCGCCGGCCACGACCTCCTCGTAGGCGGCGTAGGCCAGGCGCGCGTTGGCGATCGCCGCCTTGCCGCGCAGGGCCGCGGCGTCGTCGGTGCCGACCTTCTCCAGCGCGGCGTCCACGGCGGAGTCGACGCGCGAGACGAAGAACGACGCGACCGAGCCGACGACGGACAGGTCGTGGCCGTTCGCCGTCGCCTGCTCGAGGCCGGCGAGCCACGCGTCCAGGACGGCGCGGTAGCGCTCGATCGAGAAGATGAGGGTCACGTTGACCGAGATGCCCTGGGCGAGCACGCGCGTGATGGCCGGCAGGCCCTCGACGGTCGCGGGGATCTTGATCATGACGTTGGGGCGGCCGACGGTCGCCCACAGGCGCTCCGCGACCTCGACCGTGTGCTCGGTGTCGCGCGCCAGGCGCGGGTCCACCTCGATGGACACGCGGCCGTCGACGGCGTGCGTGGCGTCGTAGACGGGGCGCAGCACGTCGGCGGCGTCGCGGACGTCGTCCGTCGTGATCCGCTCGACGGCGGCCTCGACGTCCGTGCCTGCGAGCGCGGCGAGGGCGCCCGCGTAGGCGTCGCCCTTGCTGAGCGCGGACGCGAAGATCGTGGGGTTCGTGGTGACTCCCACCACGTCCTTCTCTGCGACCAGGGCTGCGAGGTTGCCCGTGGCGAGGCGCTCGCGGGACAGGTCGTCGAGCCAGATCGACACCCCGGCCTCGGAGAGCCTGTGCGTGGGGCGGGTGTCGTTGGAGCTTGTCATGCGGGGTCGGACCTTCCTTGTGGTGGCGCCGGTCTCGACCGCGTCGACGACCGGCTGAACTGTCCGTCACGGGTGCTCGTGGAAGCACCCGCGTACTGCAACCTAGCGAGACAGGGGCCGGCCCGAACGCTCGGACCGGCCCCTGCCTCTCATGTCACGCCTGCGCGGCCGCGATCGACTCGCGCGCTGCGCTCACCACGGCCTCGGCCGTGATGCCGAACTCCGCGAACAGCGTCTCGGCCGGGGCCGAGGCGCCGTAGTGCTCGAGCGAGACCGAGCGGCCGGCGTCGCCGACGATGCCGGCCCAGCCGAGCCCGATGCCGGCCTCGACCGACACGCGGGCCTTGACGCCCGCCGGGAGCACCGACTCGCGGTACTCGGCCGACTGGCGCGCGAACCACTCGAGCGACGGGGCCGAGACGACGCGGGCCTTGATGCCCTCGGCGGCCAGGGTCTCGCGCGCCCGGACGGCGAGCTGGACCTCGGAGCCGGTGCCGATCAGGATCACGTCCGGCGTGCCGTCGGTGTCCAGGAGCGTGTACGCACCCTTGAGGACGCCCTCGGCGGAGGCGAAGCCCTCCTCGCCGCGGGGGAACGTCGGCAGGTTCTGACGCGAGAGGATCAGGCCGGCCGGGTTCTTGGTGTTCTCGATGATGCCGCGCCACGCCCAGACGGTCTCGTTCGCGTCGGCCGGGCGGACGATGTCCAGGCCCGGGATCGCGCGGTAGGCCCACAGGTGCTCGACCGGCTGGTGCGTCGGGCCGTCCTCGCCGAGGCCGATCGAGTCGTGCGTCCACACGAAGATCGACGGCGTCTGCATGAGGGCGGCCAGGCGGACGGCGCCGCGCATGTAGTCGGCGAACTGGAAGAACGTGCCGCCGTAGGGGCGCGTCAGGCCGTGCAGCGTGATGCCGTTGAGGATCGCGCCCATGCCGTGCTCACGGATGCCGAAGTGGAGGGTGCGGCCGTAGATGTCGCCCTTCCACGTGCGGGTCTGGTGGTTCTCCGTGATGAACGACGGCTCGCCGTCCATGGTCGTGTTGTTCGAGCCGGCAAGGTCGGCCGAGCCGCCCCACAGCTCGGGCAGCACCGGGGCGAGCGCGGTCAGCGTCTTGCCCGAGGCGACGCGGGTGGCGACGCCCTTCGGGTCGGCCGGGAACGTCGGCAGGGCCTCGGTCCAGCCGGCGGGCAGCTCCTTGGCCGTGAGGCGCTCGAGCAGCGCGGCGGCCTCCGGGTTGGCGCCCTGCCAGGCGGCGAAGGCCTCGTCCCAGGCGGCGCGCTCGGCGGCCTGACGGTCGGCGACGGTGCGCGTGTACTTGAGCACCTCGTCGTCGATCTGGAACGACTTGGTGGTGTCGAGGCCCAGGGCCTCCTTGAGGCCCTCGACCTCGGCGCCGCCCAGGGCGGAGCCGTGGATCGCGTAGGTGTCCTGCTTCTTGGGCGACGGCCAGCCGATGATGGTCGACAGGCGGATCAGGGTCGGCTTGCCGGTCTCGGCCTTGGCGGCCTCGATGGCGGCGGCCAGCGCGGCGACGTCCTCGGTGTACTCGCCGCCGCCGTTGGTCCAGTCGACCTCGAGCGTGTGCCAGCCGTACGACTGGTAGCGCAGGACGACGTCCTCGGAGAACGAGATGTCCGTCTGGTCCTCGATCGAGATCCGGTTGTCGTCCCAGATGACGATGAGGTTGCCGAGCTCCTGGTGGCCCGCGAGCGACGCGGCCTCGGAGGTCACGCCCTCCTGGAGGTCGCCGTCACCGGCGATGACGTAGACGTGGTGGTCGAACGGCGAGGCGCCCGGGGCGGCCTCGGGGTCGAGCAGGCCGCGCTCGCGGCGCGACGCGAAGGCGAAGCCGGTGGCGGCCGCGAGGCCCTGGCCCAGCGGACCGGTGGTGATCTCGACACCGGTGGTGTGGCCGACCTCGGGGTGGCCCGGGGTCTTCGAGTCCCACTGGCGCAGCGCCTCGATGTCCTCGATCTCCAGGCCGTAGCCGGCCAGGAAGAGCTGGAGGTAGATCGTCAGCGACGAGTGGCCCGCCGACAGGATGAACCGGTCGCGACCGACCCAGTGCGCGTTCGACGGGTCGTGACGCATGACCTTCTGGAAGAGCAGGTATGCCGCGGGGGCGAGCGAGATCGCGGTGCCCGGGTGGCCGTTGCCGGCCTTCTCGACGGCGTCGGCGGCCATCGCCTTGATCGCCGTGACGGCCCGCTGGTCGAGGTCGTTCCACTCGAACGGGGTCAGAGCGGGGTCGAACGTGCTCACGAATGCCTTCTTCCTGTCCAGGGCATCGCGGCCCCGGGGATCGTGTACGGGTTGCCTCTCATGTGCCGACGCGCTACTTCCCAGGACCTGCGCTGGGTGGGTCTCGGCCTGAGCGGCGGCCAGTTGCGGATCCAGCGTATATCGAGGGGGTGTCTCGGGGGTGTGGCTGTCCGGCGGTTGTCCGCCAGTCGTCACCAACAGTCGCTGCACCTCCGGGCCTTCCCCGCAGGTCGGCGTCGTGCGTCACACCGATGACGGTGCCCGTCGCAGGAGGGCAGCCGTAGGATGTGGCCAGAACCCCGCCCACCAGAACGGAACAGCGACGCGCGTGAGCACGAGCCAGATCGTCCCCGGCCGCCTGCGTGACCGCGTCGGCGCCTACGTCGCTCTGACGAAGCCGCGCATCATCGAGCTGCTGCTGGTGACGACCATCCCGACGATGATCCTCGCCGAGCGGGGCCTGCCGAACCTGTGGCTGGTGCTCGCGACGCTCGTCGGCGGCGCCCTGGCCGCCGGGTCGGCCAACGCCTACAACTGCTACTACGACCGCGACATCGACGCGGTCATGAGCCGCACCAAGCGCCGCCCGCTGGTCACGGGGGAGGTCACGCCCCGCAACGCGCTGATCTTCGCCACCGTGCTGGGTGTCGTGTCGCTCGTGTGGTTCGCGCTGCTGGTCAACGTGTTCTCGGCCTGGCTGACGTTCGCCGCGATCGCGCTGTACGTCGTCTTCTACACGATGATCCTCAAGCGGCGGACCTCGCAGAACATCGTGTGGGGCGGCGTCGCCGGCTGCATGCCCGTGTTCATCGGGTGGGCGGCCGTCACCGGCTCGCTGAGCTGGGCGCCCGTCGCGCTGTTCGGCGTCATCTTCTTCTGGACACCGCCGCACTACTGGCCGCTGAGCGTGAAGTTCAAGAAGGACTACGCCGCCGCCGGCGTGCCGATGCTCCCCGTGGTCGCCTCCGACCGCCGCGTGGCCACGGAGATGGTGGTCTACACGGCCGCGATGTTCGTGTGCTCGTTCGCGCTGGTCCCGCTCGCCGGGATGACGTGGGTGTACACGGTGGTCGCCGCGCTCCTGGCCGCGTGGTTCGGCTGGCAGACGTGGCTCATGCTCGACCACGCCCGCCACGGCCGCGCGAAGACCGGCAAGGTGGCCATGAACGTCTTCCACGCGTCGATCACGTACCTGACCGTGCTCTTCGTCGCCGTCGCCGTGGACGTGTTCCTGCCCTTCTGACGACCGGCGTCAGCACTCGAACCTGGTGTCGCGACCGTCGGGGTGCAGGTCGCACCCGCTCGGGGGCCTCATCTGCGTCCAGGTCGGCGGGGGCTCCGACGCCGCGGGCCGGTGGTACACGAGAGTGCGCCCGTCGCGGAGCACGATGTACGCCCTCCCCGGGGTGAGCTTCATGAGACGCGCCTCCACCCGGCCGCGCGACGCCGTCCCCGTGAGGGTCACGTCGCGGCCGGTGTCCCCGGACGCGGGCGCGAACCCGCCGATGGCCCCGGCGCCCACGACGAGCCCCAGCACGAGCGTCCATCCCCGGCCCGTGCGCCGGTCCGGTGCGTGCGCTCCGCGCCAGGGCGCCGCGGTCGCGCCGCGGCCCGGGACGACGACCTCGCGCTCCAGGCCGGGGCCCCCGATGTCGAACTGGATCGTCGTCATGACCTGCCTCCCCGTCCGGCGGACCCGTGGGTCCGAGGTGCGCGAGCTGCTCGAGCCGTTCGGGGAGTGAGAGGCGGCCCGGCCCGGGGCGTCACGGGTGCGGGTCGCTCAGCGGAACGCCGTCGCGCGGTCCGGCGGCGTCCACGCGCGCGGCCGCGGCCAGGGTCGCCCGGACCAGCGCGTCGAGCGGCGAGCGGTCGGCCGGGACCGTGACCCCCAGCACGCCGCCGTGGACGAGCGGCACCGCGACGCACCGGCGGCCCGGGGTGTGCGCCTCGTCGTCGACGAACGCGCCCCGGTCCGCCGAGGCGTGCAGGCGGGCGCGGAGCCCGCGACCCGCGCGCGTGCGCGCGACGCGCTCCGCGAGCTCCGGTCGCCGGGACAGGACGCACTGCCCGATCGCGGTGAGCGCGATGGTCGACAGGCTCGTCGGCGCGGGCCACTCCCGCAGGGCCTGGAGCCGCATCGCGGGGTCGGTGACCACGAGCTCCGGCTGCTCGTCGACCCGGTCGGCGTGGGCCGTGAACCAGGCGATGCCGCCGAGCTGCGCGTGCAGCGCCGTCAGGGCGTCGTGCACGGGGGCGAGCGCCTCCGGGGAGGCGTGGGGCCGGCCGAGGCGCTGGAGCCGCGTGCCCACCTGGTAGCCCCACGGCGTGCGGGTCAGCGCGCCGCTCTCGACGAGCTGCTCGGCGATGCGGCGCACGGTCGGCTTCGGCAGCCCCGTCAGCAGGGTCAGGTCGGCGAGGCTCGCGACGGCGCGCGAGCTCGCCGCGGCGAGGATCTCGACCACGCGGCTGACCACGGAGCGGTCGTCCACACCTCTCACCTCCTGCTCACCGCTCGCCTGAAGGGAGCGAGCACGGCGTGGCCTTGTGACCGGCTCCCGCGCGTCGCGTCATCATGACCGCGTGAGCAGCAGCGTCGCCCCGACCCACGAGCCTGCCCGCCTCGTCGCGGGGCCCCGTGGGGCGCCCGGGGTCATCGTCAGCGGGCCCCTGGAGGTGGCCCTCGACGACTACCTGGCGCACCTGCGCGTCGAGCGCGGCCTGTCCGCCAACACCACGGCCGCGTACCGTCGCGACCTCGCCCGCTACCTGCGGCACCTCGACCGCCTCGGGCGCACGTCCCTCGGCGCGGTCGGCGAGGACGACGTCACCGGGTTCGTGGCCGCGGTCCGCGACGGGTCCGACGGCGGTGCGCGGCTCTCGGCGTCGTCGACCGCGCGGGCGCTCGCCGCCGTGCGGGGCTGGCACAGGTTCGCGCAGGCCGAGGGCCTCTCCCTCCAGGACCCGGCGGCCGAGGTGCGCGCGCCCACCCAGCTGCGGCGGCTCCCGCACGCCCTGAGCGTCGACGCCGTCACGCGGCTGCTGGAGTGCGCGGGCGTCGGCGACGGGCCCGTGCCGCTGCGCGACCGCGCGCTGCTCGAGCTCCTGTACTCGACCGGCGGTCGCATCAGCGAGGTCGTCGGCCTCGACGTCGACGCGCTCGGCTGGCTCGGCGCCGAGGGCGACGACGTCCCCGCCGTCGTGCGGCTGCACGGCAAGGGGGACAAGGAGCGGATCGTCCCCGTCGGGTCGTACGCGCGGTCCGCGCTCGACGCCTACCTGGTGCGGGCGCGACCGGCGCTCGCGGCCGCCGGCTCCGGTACGCCCGCGCTCTTCCTCAACACGCGCGGGCGGCCGCTGTCACGGCAGTCGGCGTGGGCGGTGCTCCAGGCCGCGTCGTCGCGGGCCGGGCTCGAGAACGTCTCGCCGCACACCCTGCGGCACTCCTTCGCCACCCACCTGCTGCAGGGCGGCGCGGACGTGCGCGTCGTCCAGGAGCTCCTCGGCCACGCCTCGGTGACGACGACGCAGATCTACACGATGGTCACCCCGGACACGCTGCGCGAGGTCTACGCGGCCACGCACCCCCGGGCGCTGTAGCCCGGAGCCGAGCGGCGGCGGGCGGGTCAGCGCTCGGCACCGAGCGCCGTCAGGAACGGCAGTGCGACCGGGACCGCGGCCGCGAGCACGAGGAGCACCACGATCGTGCCGACCGCCCACCGGAGCTCTCGTCCGCGCGCTGCGCCACGCGCCCTGCCACGCCGTCTCGCCGTCGCCATGAGCGCACGCTACCAACGCGGCGTCCCGCGGGGCAGCGCGCGCAGGGCGGGGCGGAGCGCGACGGGGCGCCCGGGGATGGTGCACTGTCGGCGGCGCGCCGGGCGGGCCTGCGGGCGGCGCGAACGGGCTGGGGTAGCGTGACCGACGTGAGCGATGCACCGGGGAACGACACGCTGTTCGCACCTGCCGCCACCGTGAGCACGGAGGAGGCACGTGACGCCGTCGGGCGTGCACTTCCCTTCTTCCCAGATCCTGCGCCTCTGGCGCAGCACGGCCCTGCCCGCATCATCGCGATGTGCAACCAGAAGGGCGGCGTCGGCAAGACGACGACCACCATCAACCTGGGCGCGGCGCTGGCCGAGTACGGGCGCCGCGTGCTCCTTGTGGACTTCGACCCGCAGGGCGCCGCGTCGGTGGGCGTGGGCGTCAACCCGCACGAGCTCGACCTGTCGGTCTACAACCTGCTGATGGACCGCACCGTGCAGGCCACCGACGTGATCCTGCCGACGGCCATCGAGAACCTCGACGTGCTGCCCGCGAACATCGACCTGTCGGCGGCCGAGGTGCAGCTCGTCGGCGAGGTGGCCCGCGAGTCGGTGCTCGCCCGTGGCCTGCGGCCGATCCTCGACCAGTACGACGTCATCCTCGTGGACTGCCAGCCGTCGCTCGGCCTGCTCGCCGTCAACGCGCTCACCGCCGCGCACGGCGTGCTGATCCCGCTCGAGTGCGAGTTCTTCGCGCTGCGCGGCGTCGCGCTGCTCGTCGAGACCATCGAGAAGGTGCGCGACCGCCTCAACCCCGGGCTCGAGATCGACGGCATCCTGCCGACCATGTACGACTCGCGCACCCTGCACTCGCGCGAGGTCGTCGCCCGCGTCCACGAGGCGTTCGGCAACACGCTGCTGCACACCGTCATCGGGCGCACCGTGAAGTTCCCCGACGCGTCCGTGGCCGCCGAGCCCATCACCGCGTACGCCCCGAACCACCCGGGCGCGCTGGCCTACCGGCAGCTGGCCCGCGAGCTCGTGGCGCGCGGGGACGCCCGCTGACCGAGGCGGACGTGCAGCGGAGGTCGGGGGCCGACGACGAAGGCACGCGGCCGGAGCAGAACCACGGCCTCGGTCAGCGATCGCCCCGTAGGCCCTTCGAGGTCCACCTCGACAACTTCACCGGGCCGTTCGACCTGCTGCTGAGCCTCATCGCCAAGCACGAGCTCGACGTCACCGAGGTGGCGCTCGCCGCCGTCACCGACGAGTTCGTCGCCTACACGCGCGACCACCCCGAGTGGGACCTCGACACGGCGTCCGAGTTCCTCGTCATCGCCGCGACCCTCCTGGACCTCAAGGCCGCGCGCCTGCTGCCCGGCCTCGTCGAGGAGGACCTCGAGGACCTCGAGCTGCTCGAGGCGCGCGACCTGCTCTTCGCCCGGCTGCTCCAGTACCGGGCGTACAAGCAGGTCTCCGCCGTCATGGCCGAGCGCATGGCCACCGAGGGGCGGCGTGTCGCGCGGTCCGTGCCGCTCGAGCCGCAGCAGGCCGCCCTGCTGCCCGAGCTCGTCTGGACGCTCACGGGGGAGCGGCTCGCCGAGCTCGCCGCCCGCGCGCTCACGCCCAAGGCGCCGCCCGTCGTGTCCCTGACCCACCTCCACGCCCCGGCCGTGTCCGTGCGCGAGCAGGCCGCGATCGTCGTCGGACGGCTCCGGCGCGAGCACACCGTGACCTTCCGGTCGCTGGCCGCGGGGGAGGAGCGGCTCGTCGTCGTCGCCCGGTTCCTCGCGCTGCTCGAGCTGTTCCGCAACGGGTTGGTCGGTTTCGAGCAGGCGGTCGCGCTCGGCGAGCTCACCGTCCGGTGGACCGGGTCCGACCGCGACGACGCGGACGTGGGCACACGGTTCGAGGAGTTCGACGGCGTGAACGAGGAGGTCGTGGGATGAGCGACGACGGCAACGCTCCGACGGTCCAGCCCGACCCGACGCCAGAGGCCGGCGCCGGGTCCGCCGGCGACGATGCCTTCGACGTCGACACCCTGCCCGGGGGCGTGCTCGCCGCCCTCGAGGCGGTGCTCATGGTCGCGGACGCGCCCGTCGGCGTCGAGCGCCTCGCCGCGATCGTCGCGCTGCCCGTCGTCGACGTCGCCGAGCACCTCGCGGCGCTCGCGGCCGAGTACCGCGGCGACGACGGCGGTCGGCCGCGCGGGTTCGAGCTCCGCGAGGGCGCTCAGGGGTGGCGGATCTACTCCGCGCCGGCGCACGCCGACGTCGTCGCGCGGCTCGTCCTCGAAGGTCAGAGCGCGCGGCTCAGCCAGGCTGCGTTGGAGACTCTGGCCGTGATCGCGTACCGTCAACCGGTCACGCGCGGGCAGGTGTCCGCAGTGCGCGGCGTGAACGTCGACGGTGTGGTGCGGACCTTGCTGGCCCGCGGCCTGGTCGCGGAGGTCGGTCAGGACCCCCTCGGCGGCGCCGTCCTGTTCGGCACCACGGGCGAGTTCCTCGACCGGATGGGCTGGACCAGCCTCGACGAGCTTCCGCCGATCGCACCACATCTGCCCGGGATCGACGCCCTGAGCGCGCTGACGGACGACAACGGCTGAGAGAATCCACCCCATGAGCCCCACCCCTTCGCGCCGCGGCGCATCTGGCCGCGACGGATCTGGACGCCCTGGCGGCGGCCGTAGCTCCTCCGGCCGCGACGGCGCGCCCCGCGGCGGCGGTCGCGGACCCTCGAGCGGCGGCGCCTCCGGCCGCGGCGGCTCCGGCGGCGAGTCGGGCGGGTACGGCCGCGGTGGCGCAGGTCGCGGTGCTGCGGGCGGTTCCGGCCGTGGCGGTGCCGGCGGCGGCTCGGGTCGAGGCGGCGCGGGCGGCGGCTCGGGTCGCAGCGCGGGCGATGGCTCGGCGTCCGGTGGCTACGGGCGTGGGGGCGCGTCCGGTGGCCCCGGTCGCGGCGGTGCCGGTGGAGGTCACGGTGCGAGCGGCTACAACCGCCCCGACGGCCCGGGCGCGTCCCGCGGCACGGTCGGCGGCGGCGCCCCGCGCCGTCGCCCGCAGCAGCCGCAGCGGCGCCCCGCGCAGCCGCCCGTCGACGTGCACGTGCCCGACGGCGTCCGCCTCCAGAAGGTGCTCGCCGACGCCGGGTACGGCTCGCGCCGCAAGGCCGAGCAGCTCATCGAGGAGGGCCGCGTGAGCGTCGACGGGCACATCGTCGTCGAGCTCGGCGTGCGCGTCGACCCCGAGAAGAGCGTCATCCACGTGGACGGCATGCGGGTGCTGCTCGACACGAGCAAGATCACCGTGGCCGTGAACAAGCCCGCCGGCGTCATCTCCGCGATGAGCGACGCGCAGGGCCGCCCCACGCTCGCCGACCTGGTGCGCAACCGCGAGGAGCGCCTCTTCCACGTCGGCCGCCTGGACCTCGACTCCGAGGGCCTCATCCTCCTGACCAACGACGGCGAGCTCGGCAACCGCCTCGCGCACCCCAAGTACGAGGTGCCCAAGACCTACCTCGTGACCGCCGGCGGCGGCGAGGTGTACCCGCGCATCGTGCGGCAGCTGCTCGAGGGCGTGGACCTCGAGGACGGCCCCGCCCGCATGGACAAGGTCAAGGTCGTGCAGGCGCTCGGCGACGTCACCATGGTCGAGGTCGTGCTGCACGACGGCCGCAACCGCATCGTCCGCCGCATGTTCGACGCCGTCGAGCGTCCCGTCGAGCGCCTCGTGCGCACCAAGATCGGCCCCATCGCGCTGGGCGACCAGCGTCCCGGCACCAACCGGGTGCTGAGCCGGACCGAGGTCGGCAGCCTCATGGCCGCCGTCGACCTGTGACCCATCCGAAAGAGAGCAAAGACGTGATTGTCATCGCCATCGACGGGCCGTCAGGTTCCGGCAAGTCCAGCGTCTCCAAGGAGGTGGCGCGCCGCCTCGGCCTCGCGTACCTCGACACGGGGGCCATGTACCGCGCGGCGACGCTGTGGGCGCAGCAGGAGGTCGGCGACCTGACCGACCAGGCCGCCGTCGCCGACGCCGTCGCCGAGATGCCGATCGCCGTCGGCCTCGACCCGGACGAGCCGGTCTTCGAGCTCGACGACGTCGACGTCTCCGAGACGATCCGCTCGACCTCGGTGTCGACCGAGGTGTCGAAGGTCGCGACGAACCTCGACGTGCGCGCGATCCTGCGCGGGATGCAGCGCGAGATCATCGAGGCCGCCTCCGGGGAGGACGGCGAAGGCATCGTCGCGGAGGGCCGCGACATCACCACCGTCGTCGCCCCCGACGCCGACGTGCGCATCCTGCTCACCGCATCGGAGGAGGCGCGCCTGCGCCGTCGCGCGCTCGACGTGCACGGCGAGGCCGACGCCGCCGCCGTCGAGGCCACCAAGGACCAGGTGCTGCGCCGCGACCGCGACGACTCCACGGTGATGGAGTTCCAGGTGGCCGCCGACGGCGTCGTCACCGTCGACTCCTCCGACCTGGACTTCGAGCAGACCGTCGCGGCCGTGCTGGCCGTCGTCGAGCAGGTGACGGCCGGTCAGGCCGACGTCGAGGAGGACATCGAGTTCCTCGCCCCCGGCGAGGGCGACGTCGAGGACGAGGAGGCGCGCGAGCGCGCGCTGCGCGCCGGGCTCGCGGAGTTCGACCTCGACGACGACGACGTGGCGCTGCTGGACGGCGAGTGGGCCGACGAGGACCTCGCCCCCGGCGAGAAGGCCAAGCCCGTGCTGGCCATCATCGGCCGCCCCAACGTGGGCAAGTCGACGCTGGTCAACCGCGTGATCGGCCGCCGCGAGGCCGTCGTCGAGGACAAGCCGGGCGTGACCCGCGACCGCGTGACCTACCCGGCCGAGTGGGCCGGGCGCGACTTCAACGTCGTCGACACGGGCGGCTGGGAGGTCGACGTCGCCGGCATCGAGTCGAAGGTCGCCGAGCAGGCGGAGGTCGCGATCGCGCTGGCCGACGCCGTGCTGTTCGTCGTCGACGCGACCGTCGGCGCGACCGCGACGGACGAGCGCGTCGTCGAGCTGCTGCGGCGCTCGGGCAAGCCGGTCGTGCTCGCGGCCAACAAGGTGGACGGGCCGTCGGGCGAGGCCGACGCCGCCTACCTGTGGGCGCTCGGCCTGGGCGAGCCGCACCCGATCTCGGCGCTGCACGGGCGCGGTGTGGGCGACCTGCTTGACGCCGCCATGGCCGTGCTGCCGACAGAGTCCGCGCACGGCGAGGTGCGCCCGACCGGGCCGCGCCGCGTCGCGCTCGTGGGGCGCCCGAACGTGGGCAAGTCGTCGCTGCTCAACAAGGTGGCGGGCGCCGAGCGCGTCGTCGTCGACGAGCTGGCCGGCACGACCCGCGACCCGGTCGACGAGCTCATCGAGATCAAGGGCGTGCCCTACTGGTTCGTGGACACGGCCGGCATCCGCCGCCGCGTGCACCAGACGTCGGGTGCGGACTTCTACGCGTCGCTGCGCACCGCCGCCGCGATCGAGAAGGCCGAGGTGGCCGTCGTGCTGCTCGACGCCTCCGAGCCGCTGACCGAGCAGGACACGCGCGTGCTCCAGCAGGTGGTCGACTCCGGGCGCGCCCTCGTCATCGCCTACAACAAGTGGGACCTCATGGACGAGGACCGCCGTCCGTACCTGGAGCGCGAGATCGAGAAGGAGCTCGTGCAGCTCACGTGGGCGCCGCGCGTCAACGTCTCGGCCCGCACGGGCTGGCACACCGACCGCCTCACCGGGGCGATCGAGCGGTCGCTCGAGTCGTGGGACACGCGCATCCCCACGGGCAAGCTCAACGCGTTCCTCGGCGAGCTCGTGGCCGCGCACCCGCACCCGCTGCGCGGTGGGAAGCAGCCGCGCATCCTGTTCGCGACGCAGGCGTCCACGCGGCCGCCGCGCTTCGTGATCTTCGCGTCCGGGTTCCTCGAGGCGGGGTACCGCCGCTTCATCGAGCGCCGTCTGCGCGAGACCTTCGGGTTCGAGGGGACGCCGATCGAGATCTCGGTACGCGTGCGGGAGAAGCGCAAGCGCTGACGGCCGTCACCGGCCCCGTCGTCCGGCACCCGCGGGTCGCGTGGCCCAGAGCTCTGGGCGCGCGACCCGCGCAGGACGACGGGGCGTCGTGACGAAGAGAACAGCGCGTCATCTTGTGCGCGCCGCCCCCTCGGGCGCATGGTGTGGTCATGCCACACAGAGGTCCGACCACAGCCATGTCCGCGACCGGTCGCCTCTGGTGGCCCGTCGCCGCGGTCATGTTCGCCGTGGCCTGGGGTGGCAACGAGTTCACGCCCCTGCTCGTGATGTACCGCGAGCGCGGGCTCGGCACCGTCACCGTCGACGCGCTGCTCGGCGCCTACGTGCTCGGCATCGTGCCCGCGCTGCTGCTCGGCGGGCCGCTCTCCGACCGGTTCGGGCGCCGGCCGCTGCTGCTGCCCGCCGCGCCGGTCGCCGCGCTCGGGTCCCTCGTGCTGTCCCTCGGCGCCGACATGCCCTGGGTGCTCGGCGCCGGTCGTGTGCTCTCCGGCGTCGCGCTGGGCCTCGTCATGGCCGTGGGCACCACCTGGGTGACGGAGCTCGCCGTCCGTGGCGGCGACTCCGCCGCCGGGGCCCGCCGGGCGTCGCTCGCGCTCACCGCGGGGTTCCTCGTGGGCGCCGGCGTCGCGTCCACGCTCGCGCAGTGGGGACCCTGGCCGCACCACCTCACCTACGTCGTCCATGCGGTGCTCGCCGTCGGGTCGGCGCTGTGGGTGCTGCGCGTGCCCGAGACCGTCCCGCACGCCGGAGTGCGCGTCTCGCGACTGCGGGACGACCTCCGGTTCCCCGCGGTCTCGCACCGGCGGTTCCTCCGCGTGGTCCTGCCGACCGCCCCGTGGGTGTTCGGGTGCGCGGGGGCTGCCTATGCGGTGCTTCCGTCGCTGCTCGCCGACCACGCGGGCACCGTCCCCGTCGCGTTCGCCGGGCTCATGACCGTGCTCACGCTCGGCTGCGGCATCGGCATCCAGGTGGTCGCGCGGCGCATCGACACCCACCGGTCCGCCCGGGCGTCCGTCGTCGCGATGGTGCTCATCGTCGTCGGGATGGGGCTCGGGGCGCTGGCCGCGTTCACGCTCTCGCTCGCCGCCGGGCTCGTGGCCGCGGCGGTGCTCGGCGTCGGGTACGGCCTCGCGCTCGTCGCGGGGCTCAGCGAGGTGGCCCGCATCGCGCAGCCGCGGCAGCTCGCCGGGCTGACGGCCGTGTACTACTCGATCGCCTACCTGGGCTTCTTCGTGCCGATGGCGCTGGCCTGGCTCGCGCGGACGTGGAGCTACGGGCAGATGTTCGGGGCCGGGACGCTGCTGGCGTCGGTGTGCCTGGGCGTCGTGGCGACGGCGTGGAAGGCGCACCTGCCGGTGCGGATGCTCGCACCCGACCGGGTCCTTGCGACGTCGTCCGAAGCGTCGTAACAGCGCGCCCGGGACGGCCTGAAGAGTCCGCCGTGGCGCGCAGCGCGACGATGGCGCGGTGGTCGGGACGGCGGCTGATCTGGGGTAGTATTCCTGTCGGCCCTCCGGGGCTGGAGCTCTTCCGGGAGTTCCTCGGGCTGTGGCGCAGCTTGGTAGCGCACCTGACTGGGGGTCAGGGGGTCGCAGGTTCAAATCCTGTCAGCCCGACGTTTGTGATGTCTCAGGACATCGAGGACGGTCGAACCTGCAGAAATGTAGGTTCGGCCGTTTCTCATTTCCGGTAGGTGCGTTGGCCGCTAACCCCGGAACCTCGCCGGGTGTCAGTGGCCATCCCTAGCCTCAGGCCATGTCGCCAACGCGTAGCTACACGGACAGCGCTCTGGCTCTCGCCGTGGCCTCGTCGTCAGGGTGGCGCGGCGTCCTGCGTGAGCTCAACCTTGCGGGGACGTCCTCTGCGGCGATGCGATCGGTGCGCTCCTATGCCGACTCGCTGGGACTGGACTACAGCCACTTCAGGGGGCAGCGCCGCTGGACCTCCGAGGATCTCCAAGCCGCCATCGTTCGGGCTACGACATGGATAGAGGTCACGGAACTCCTGGGGCTGGGTGCCACCGCAGGGCCCACGCTGAAAGGACACGCACTGCGGCTAGGGATCGATGCATCGCATCTCTCGCCGGTGCGCTCTGCCGCGTCAACGGTGGGGCCATTCCCGCGTCTTTCGAACCTGAACCGAGCAGGTTCGACGCTCGCGGCAGGCTGGTTCGAACTGTGCGGTTGGAGCGTCTCGTGGCCACCTGACTTCGGTCAGGTTCTCCACAGCCCGCGATCCGCAGTTCTCTGACCTGCGGTGATGGTCGTGGCTCTGTGGGTTAGTGTCCTCCTGGAGGCACTAAGTACGCTGCCGGGGTGGTGTGGGTTCGGCGGGTGAGGACGGCGTCGGGTGCGACGGCGGTCCAGATCGTCGAGTCCGTGAACGGGCGGCGGCGGATCGTGCGGCATGTCGGGTCGGCGCATGACGAGGTCGCGCTCGGCCTGTTGATGGATGAGGCGGCCGATCTGATCAAGGGTGACCAGCAGTTGGAGCTCGACCTTGGCCTGCAGGCCGTGTCGAGGTACGCCCCGTTGATTCCCGTCCCGCAGCCGCCGGCCCTGTTCGGGCAGACGCCCTCCCGTGCGCGTGGGTGGATGCCCGCGCCCCTGCTGCGGCGCTCGTTCTCCCGGATCCTGTACGACGCGATCGGGGGCGTGTTCGACGAGCTCGGTTTCGACATCGTCGGCGACGACACCTTCCGCGACCTGGTGATCGCGCGGATCGTGGAGCCGACCTCGCTGCTCGACGTCGACCGGGTCCTGTCCGACCTGGGCCGGGTCGCCGCGTCGCTGTCCACGCGGAAGCGGACGTTGAAGCGGGCGCAGGACGGCCGGTACCGGGACCTGATCGCGAAGGCGTGCTTCACGTTCGCGCAGGCCAGCGATGATGTGTCCCTCGTGCTGTATGACGTGACCACGCTCTACTTCGAAGCGGAGAAGGAAGACGACCTGCGCAAGGTCGGCTACTCCAAAGAACGTCGCGTCGACCCGCAGATCGTCGTCGGCCTCCTCGTAGACAGGACCGGGTTCCCCCTCGAGATCGGCTGCTTCGAGGGGAACAAGGCCGAAACGCTCACGATCCTGCCCGTCATCAAGTCCTTCCAAGCCAGGCACGGCATCGAGGGCATGGTCATCGTCGCGGACGCCGGCATGCTCTCCGGTGCGAACCTGCGCGAGCTCGACGACGCCGGGTTCTCCTTCATCGTCGGCTCCCGCCAGACCACCGCGCCCCTCGACCTGGCCTCGCACTACCGGTGGCACGGCACCGTGTTCACCGACGGGCAGATGATCGACACGATCACCCCCAAGCACCGCGGCGCGACGCCCGTCAATGACGTCAACGTCAAGGCCGAGCCCGTGTGGACGAAGACCGGGACCCCGGCGTCATGGCGGGCCGTGTGGGCCTACTCCGCGAAGAGGTTCGCGAGAGACAACCGGACCCTGACCGCGCAGGAGGACCGCGCCCGATCAGTCATCGACGGTGACAAGCCCGCCCGCGCCACCCGGTTCGTCAAGACCACCGGAACCGCCCGCACCCTCGACGAGACCGCCCTGGCCAGGGCGCGGAAGGTCGCCGGCCTCAAGGGCTACGTCACGAACATCCCCGCCACGGTCATGGCCCCAGGCGAGGTCATCTCCAGCTACCACGATCTGTGGCACGTCGAGCAGTCCTTCCGGATGTCGAAGACAGACCTGCAGGCCAGACCCTTCTTCGCGAGGACACGCGACGCGATCGAAGCCCACCTCACCATCGTCTTCACCGCGCTGGCCGTCTCCCGCACGATCCAGGACCGCACCGGACTGTCCATCCGGAAAGTCCTGCGCGAGCTACGACCACTGCGCTCCGCGACCATCGAGATCAACGGCGTCATCCGCGACGCCGAACCCGCCATCCCCGCCGACAAGCAGGCCATCCTCGACGCGATCAGGAAGCCCGCAAGGCACTAAGGCTCTTGACCCAAGTCAGGTCAACCTTGCGGGGACGTCCTCTGCGGCGATGCGATCGGTGCGCTCCTATGCCGACTCGCTGGGACTGGACTACAGCCACTTCAGGGGGCAGCGCCGCTGGACCTCCGAGGATCTCCAAGCCGCCATCGTTCGGGCTACGACATGGATAGAGGTCACGGAACTCCTGGGGCTGGGTGCCACCGCAGGGCCCACGCTGAAAGGACACGCACTGCGGCTAGGGATCGATGCATCGCATCTCTCGCCGGTGCGCTCTGCCGCGTCAACGGTGGGGCCATTCCCGCGTCTTTCGAACCTGAACCGAGCAGGTTCGACGCTCGCGGCAGGCTGGTTCGAACTGTGCGGTTGGAGCGTCTCGTGGCCACTCGAACCGTGTCGCTACGATCTCGTGGTCGACTCGGGCGTGAAGGTCCGACGCGTCCAGGTCAAGACGACCACGACGAGAGACGGAGGGTCGTGGAAGGTCTACCTCTCGTCTGCCCAAAGGGAGCGCCGAGCGTACTCCCCCGACGAGATCGATGACTTCTTCGTCATTGACGGGGACCTGAACTACTACCTCATCCCCCTGGAGGCCGTGGGCGGGTTGCTGGCGGTTCACCTGAGCTCATACGGGCAGTTCCGTCTTCCGCAAGCGCCGTGATGTCGGCCGCGCCGAGTCAGGCGTCCGACGGCAGCGGCTCCGGCAGGTGTGCGAGCAGTGCTGCCAGCAGCTTGTCGTGGGGGAGCGTTGCGTCGAGGAACGTCTCGAACCTCGGGTCGCTCAGGGCAGGCGTGTACCGCGCGAGCCGTTCAAGGGCCCAGTGGAGGAGGTCGCCGTGCCCCTCGTGTCCCGGCTCTCGCCGCGAGACGAGCCGCCGGGTGACCTCGTCCGGCGGCGCGGTCAGGCAGAAGTGGTGCACGTCGATGCCCCGTGCCCGCAGGCCGCCGACGATCTGCTCGAAGTAGGCCGGGTCGAGCACCGTCATCGGCACGATCATGGGGCGGCCGAGCTCGGCGTGGAACCCCGCCAGCGCGATGACCACGAGCTCACGCCACAGCGAGAAGTCCTGGAAGTCCGCGACGCCGAGCCCGTGGGGCTTGCTCCACTCCATGAGCATCGTCCCGACGTGCTCGGGGTCGACGACGACGGCGTCGGGCCATCGCTCGGCGAGGTGCGCTGCGAGGGTCGTCTTGCCGACGCCGAAGGTCCCGTTGATCCAGACCAGCATGGTCGGCCAGTGTGCCAGAACGCCTGGCCGGGTGAAGCGCAGAGCATGTGGGTGGCGGACGTCGACGCCGTGCATGTGCTCGCGCTCGAGGCGGGCGGGCGGGCAGGCGGTCGGGAGCCGAGGGACTCGCCCGACGGGAGGCTGCGGTACGGGTGGGTGCTGGACCCGGAGGGAACGGTCAGATGTGGCGGCGGAACGACTCGGCGGCCCGCGCCGCGGCGGCGATGTCGTGGATGGCGTGCTCCATGTCCGAGGCTCGCTCGTCGTCGCCCAGGGCGGCGAACGCGCGGACACACTGCCGTGCATGCTCCGCCGCGTCGGCGTAGCGCCCTTCGGTGAATGCGACCAGGGTTGCGATATGGTGCTCGGCCAGCGTCTGCTCAGGGTCGGTCATCGCGTCTCCACGCTGGGGGTCATCGCTCGCAGTGTCTCGACGCCGTCGGGGTGGTGGTGGCGCCAGGTCTCGTCCCGCTGCGTCGTCTCATGAAGGGCTCCGTCCGTCGGTGCCGGCCCGCTGCTCGGCGGCTCTGATCGGACGGTGGCATGCGCACCTCGGCCCGTTCAACGAGCAGGTCGCGTCGAGCGGGTCAGCGCTCGGAAGAGTCCCCAGGTCATCGCCGGGCTCCGCGTGGAGATGACGGATGTCCTTCATGGCACGGGCCGGGGCGGGGTGCTGGCGCGTGCCGAACGAGGCCTAGTGACGCTCAGCGGGGTGGCGCCTCGCCCGTCCAGCCGAGGCGGGTCGCCTCGACGGCGAGCGCGGCGCGCGTCGGCGCGTCGAACCGCTCGCGGAGGCGGACGATGGTCCGTTCGACGGTGCTGACCGAGACGCGGAGACCCGCGGCGATCGCCTTGACCGGGACGTCGCGGATCACGGCACGCAGCACACGCTCCTCGCGCTCCGTCAGGGGTGCCCACGCCGTGGACAGGTCACTCGACTGCGCCCACGCCAGCTCGAACTGCATGAGCAGCGCCTGGACGATCCCCTCCGAACAGATGAGCCTCGCGTCGCCTGCCTTCCCCGTCCCCGCCCGCCCCTCGGCGACGAGGGCGACACTCCGGTCGTAGACCACGTAACGCACCGTGCCGGTCAGCCCGGACCGGACCTGCGCCCCGTGCTTCTCGGCGTGCCGCGCGTAGGCGAGGATCCAGGACGGCTCGTGCGCGGCTCGGGGCATCAGGCTCCGCGTCGTGACGCCGCGCTGCAGCATCGCCATGTCGAAGGCCAGCGACCCTTCCAGCTCGGCGCGCGACGGCACGTACGGCAGCACGGAGACGGCCGACTCTTGGACGACCGCGCCCATCGCCGTGAGCGCAGCGACGATCTGGTCGACGCCGTACAGCCGAACCACGCCGTCCGACGGGGAGATCTCGGCATCCGGGGCCACGGCGGCGCACGCCGCCTGCCATAGTGGGCGAGCCCGTTCCGACCCTCCAGGAGCCTCCATGCCCGCACTTCTGCTCGCCATCGCACTGGCCACCTCACCAGGCGTCTCATGTGACGTCTCGACGAGCGTACTTGCGGACTCCACGCCGTCCTGCGTCCACTGCTGGAACCCGAACGTGTCGGAGCTGCCGGCTCGCTGAGAGGCGGCGCGGTCACGACCACCATGGCGACACCGCGACGACCGTGGCCGCGGGATCCGGCCGCGGGCGACCCCGTCGTGGCCACCTCCGGGGCGCGGTCCGCTCCGTACGCCGAGCATCCGGGCTCTGCCCCGAAGGCGCCACGACGGCCGCTCGGGATCCGAGGTGCTCACCACCAGCGCCTCCGACGCTAGGGTGCCGGCGGCTGCGGGCGTGTCCTGACGGGTGCCAGGGCGTGGAGCAGGAGGACGGCGGTCACGGATCCCGCGGCGAGGATCGCGGCGAGCACGACGATCTGGAACCGGCCCGCCTCCAGCGGGGAGGCGCCGCCGAAGATGGCACCGACGAACGCGCCGGGGAGGGTGACCAGACCCGTGGTGCGGGTCTGGTCGATCGCGGGGACGAGCGCCTCGCCTGCGGCCTCGCGGGCGATCGCGGCGGTCGCCTGTCGCGGCGCTGCCCCGAGGGCGAGCCAGCCCTCGACCTCGGGCCACCGGGCCTGCGTGGTGGCGAGGAGCCGGCGGCCGGCGAGCGTCGCCGTGGTCATCGACCCGCCGATCACGATGCCGCCCAGGGCGAGGACGTACCGCGGTGTGGGGTCGACCGCCCCGGTCGTGAACGCGGCGCCGAGGGCGAGCAGGACGCCCGCCGCCATGGCTGCGGCCACCAGGCCGAGGCGCCTCCAGGTGAAGCCGAGGCGGCGGGCGACCGTCGTGGCGGCGACGGCGAACATGACGGCGACGGCGGCGCCGACCCAGCGCGCCTCGCCGATGACGCCGCGCAGCACGAGGCTGATGGCCGCGAGCTGGACGGCGCCGCGGAGCACGGCCCACCCGGGCGCCCATCGTCGTGGGACGCGTGCCGCGGCGAGGACGGTGACGGTGATCACGACGAGGACGAGCACCCCGGCCGCGGTGCGCAGCAGCGTCTCGGACATGGGGGACATCGTGGCTGCCTCGGGTCTGCGGATCAGGGCGGTTGGCGTCTGGCGGCGGGTCAGGCCGCGGGAAGGGTCACCACGATCGTCGTGCCGCGCTCGGAGGTCTCGGCCACGGTGACGGTCCCGCCGTTGCGGACCGTGAGGTCGCGGACGAGGGCGAGGCCGATGCCGAACCCCGAGCGTCGTGCGCCGCCGTGCGCGGGAGGGTCGGCGTGGGCGAACCGGTCGAAGACCCGTTCCGGGTCGATGCCGCGGATCCCGGCGCCGTGGTCGGTGACGGCGAGCCGTGCCCGGGTGCCGTCGGTCGTCAGGCGGACGACCACGCGGGTGTGGTCGGGGGAGTGGTTGACGGCGTTGTCGACGAGGGCCGTGACGCACCGGCGGACGCTCACCTCGGGCATGCTCACGGGGACGGCGGGGTCGTGCTCGACGTCGATGGTGATCGCGCGCTCCGCCGCCAGGGGGCGCAGGGAGTCCACTGCCGCTTCCGCGGCGGCGACGGCATCGGTCGGCGTCGCCGGGGCTGCCGGGGTCGTCTCGGCGGCGAGGAGCAGGTCGTTGACGAGGTCGACGAGCACGCGCGAGTCGGTGCGCAGCTCCCGGATGCCGTCTCCCAGGGGTGTGCCCGGTTCGCTGCGGCGTTGCAGGAGCTGGATGCGCGCGTCGAGCGCGGCGAGCGGGGTGCGCAGCTCGTGGCTCGCGTCGGCGACGAACGTGCGCTGGATGCGCAGGGCGTCGCCGAGCGGCCGGACGGCCCGCCGGGCGACGACCCGGCTGACCGCGCCGGCGGCCGCGACGGCCCCCGCGCCGATCACGACGAGGGCGGCGACGAGCTCGCGGGAGTCGACGTAGATCCGCTGCTGGCCCGGTGGGACGGGCTCGAGGAGCTCGCTCGGGCGGGACTGCAGGACGATCACCACGACCGCGACCCCCACGATCACCAGCGCCAGCAGCCCCGCGGCCGCCGTGATCTGGACGTTCACGGTCCGTGCCGCGCGTCGGACGGCGGCGGCGTCGCTGTCGACGACCCCGCCGCCGGTCTGCGTCCGGCGCATCACAGGCTCCCCAGGCGGTAGCCCTCGCCCCGGACCGTGACGATCACGGCGGGTTCCAGCTTGCGGCGCACGTAGTGCACGTACGCGTCGACCGCCCCGCTCTGCCCCGCTCCGCCGAGGATCGCGGCGGCGATCCGCGTGCGCGAGAAGGTGCGGCGCGGGTTGGCGGCGAGCAGGCGCAGCAGGTCGTTCTCCTTGGGCGTGAGCACGACCGGCGCGTCGTACGGGGAGTAGATGCAGCGGCTGTCGGGGTAGTAGTCCCAGGTGCCGATCCTCACGGCGCCGTCGTCGTCGCCGAACGTCCGGCGCAGGGCCCGCAGGCGTGCCAGCAGCTCGTCGAACTCGAAGGGCTTGGTCAGGTAGTCGTTGGCGCCGGCGTCCAGGCCGTCGACCTTGTCCGGGACCGTGCCGAGCGCCGTCAGCAGGAGGATCGGCGTCGCGACGCGGGCTCGTCGCACGCCCCGCACGAGCTCGACGCCGTCGAGGCCGGGAAGGCGCCGGTCGACGACCATCACGTCGAAGACGCCGCGCACCGCCCGGTCCAGGCCGGCGACCCCGTCGGTGCACAGCGTGACGTCGTACGTCTCCGCCAGGTACTCGGCGATCACCGGGCCGAGCCGGGCGTCGTCCTCGACCAGCAGCAGCCGGGGCAGCTCGCCTCGTTCGTCGAGGACACCTCCGTCGGACATGCCTCTACGATCGCGCCTCGCGGCCAAGAATCGGTGAAGGTGTCTCTGGCGTCTCCTTCGAGGTTTCTTGCGCGGCACCGGGGACGCTCCACCCATGAACCTCTGGTCAGCGCTCCTGCTCGGTGTCGTCGAAGGCGTCACCGAGTTCCTCCCGGTCTCCTCGACCGGCCACCTCACCATCGTCGAGAAGCTCCTCAGCCTGCCGATCGACGACGCGGGCGTGACGGCCTTCACCGCGATCATCCAGGTCGGCGCGATCGCCGCTGTCGTCCTGTACTTCTGGGCCGACGTCGTGCGACTCGTGACGGCCTGGGTGCGCGGGCTGCGCTCCCCGCACGCCCGCGGGAACGACTACCGCGAGGCGTGGGTCGTGATCGTCGGGTCCGTCCCGGTCGCGGTCGTCGGCTTCCTCGCCCGGGACCTCGTCTCCGGCCCGCTGCGCAACCTGTGGGTCGTGGTCGCGGCGCTCGTCGTGTGGAGCGCCGTGATGTGGGCCGCCGAGCGTGCCGCGACCGCGCGCCGCGGCGAGCGCGACGTCACCCTGCGCGACGCCGCCGTCATCGGCGTGATGCAGTGCGTCGCGCTCGTGCCCGGCGTCTCACGCTCCGGCGCGACCATCAGCGCGGGCCTGTTCCGTGGGCTCGACCGGGTGACCGCCACCCGCATCTCGTTCTTCCTGTCCATCCCGGCCCTGGTCGCCGCAGGCGGCTACGAGGCGGCCACGAGCGCCGCCGACGTCGGCGCCACGGTCGGCTGGGGCGCGACCGCCGTCGCGACCCTGGTGAGCTTCGCCGTCGCCTACGCCGCGATCGCGTGGCTTCTACGGCTCGTGGCCCGCCGACCGATCAGCGTCTTCGTCGGCTACCGCGTCGCGCTCGCGGCCGTGGTCGCCGTGCTGCTCGCCACCGGTGTGGTCAGCGCGACCTGACCGGCGACCGGTCCGCGGCGGCCGCCGCGGACCGCGTGCGCCGCCACCCGACCCCGGCGCTGATCGCGATGGGCGCCACCGACACCGCGACCACGACGACGGCGAGGACGTCGATGTGGCCGGCCACGAACGGGATGCCGCCGAGCAGCACGCCCACGACGGTCAGGCCGACCGCCCACAGGACGGCGCCCAGGACGTTCCAGCGGGCGAACCGCCCGTAGCGCAGGTCCGCGACCCCGGCAGCGAGCGGGACGTAGGTCCGCACGACGGGAACGAACCGGCCGAGCACGAGCGCGGCCGGCCCGAACCGCGCGAAGAACCGCTCGGCCTCCTCCAGACGGGAGGTTCGCAGCACGCGCGCATCAGGGGTGAACAGGCGCCGGCCGAACCTGCGGCCGATCGTGTAGCCCGCCTGGTCGCCGGCCACGGCCGCCACGGCTGCCACGACCGCGACGGCCACCGGGGACAGGCCGATGCCGGGCCCGAGGATCGCCGCCGTGACCAGCAGCGAGTCACCCGGCAGGAACGGGAACAGCACGCCGGACTCGATGAACACGACGACCGCGACGCCGAGCAGGGCCCAGGCGCCCCAGGAGTGCAGGAGGCCGGCCGGGTCGAGCAGGCCGGACGAGGACAGGGGAGCGGTGAGCATGAGGTGGTGTCCTTTCGACCCCACGATGCTTGCCGGGCGGCGTCAAGAAACGTCGAAGACGTCGCCGTCCCGCAGCACCGGGTCTGGAGTCGAGCTCGCCCCGCTCCGGCGTCTCAGGGCTGCGCGAGTGCGTGCACCGCGCGCCGGAGGGCAGGGTGGACGTCGAGCTCCGGGTTCACCGTGAGCCGGTGCAGGATCAGTCCGTCGGCGAGCGCCATGAGCGCTCGCGCCGTCGGGACCGGGTCGGCGGCTCCGACGGCGACCACGACCGCTTCGGTCCACCGCTCGAACTCGCGGCGCTGCCGCCGGAGCGGCTCGCCGAGCTCGGGGTCGTCGGCGAGCTCGAGGAAGAGCGCGTAGCGGGCACGGGTGCGCACGGCGAACGGCCCCGTGTGGAGGTCGGCCAGTGCGCACAGGCCGTCGGCCAGCTCGTCGGGCCCTGGGAAGTCGGGCCCTGGGGTGTCGGGCATCGCGCCCGAGTCGAGGTCGGCGCGCTCGTGCTCCGCGATCCAGTCGACGATCCCGGCGAGCAGCGCCCGGCGGGTACGGAACCAGTTCGACGTCGACCCTGGCGGCAGACCTGCCCGGTCGTCGACCCTCGCGTGGGTCATCGCGCGCACGCCCTGCGTGCCGAGCAGCTCGACGGCCGCCTCGAGCGCACGCTCGCGGGTGGTCGCCGGCATCGACACCTCCTCCTCCCCGACCTACTATGAACATAGTATCTCCGCCGCATCGAGCACCGTCGCACAAGGAGGTCGCCATGCCCATGCGCACGCCCGTCTCGGCCTGGTCGCCGCCGCTGCCGGCCGCCTCGGGCTTCGATCATCTCGCCGTCGAGACGCCCGGGCTGCGCACCCATGTCGCCATCGTCGGCGAGGGCGAGCCGGTCGTGCTGCTCCACGGGTTTCCCCAGCACTGGTGGCAGTGGCACGCCATCGCCCCGGTCATCGCGGCGGCCGGGTACCGGGTCGTCTGCCCTGACCTGCGCGGGGCGGGGTGGACCGCGGCCGACGACCCGCGCATCGAGCGCGAGACCCGGCTTCGAGACCTGCTCGCCCTTCTCGACGCCCTGGGCGTCGACCGCGCCCACGTCGTCGCGCACGACATGGGCGCCATCACCGCGATGCAGCTGGCGTACGACCACCCGGCGCGGGTCCGGACCGCCGTGCAGCTCTCCGTCCCGCCGGGGTTCATGGCGTTCCGTCCGGGGGTGCTCCCCGGCTTCCGGCATCTGCCACGGTTCGTCTGGCACCGCGCGGGAGCCTCGCTGCGCGGCATCTTCTCCGACGCGTACGTCGCCCAGCCGATGGCGCAGGCGACCGTCGAGGCCCACCTTGCCCCGATGCGCCGCCCGGAGGTCGACGGCGCCGTGCGCCTCCTGACGCGCGGCATGGTCCTGCCCGAGGCCGTGCGCCTGGGCCGCGGCGCCTACTGTCGCCGACGGCTCACGGTGCCGACCCTCTTCGTGTTCGGCCGCCGCGACTACCCGTGGACCGCCGGGCTCCTGGAGCGAGTCTGCCGCGACCCGCAGCGGTACGCCGATCGCGCCGAGCTCGCCTACGTCGACGACGCCGCACACTTCGTCACCGACGACGCCCCTGCCGCCGTCGCCGACCTCGCGCTCGGCTGGTTCGAGCAGGCGGCCTGACCACCCCTGCCCGATGCGCGCGGCCGGGGCGCGTCCGTGGCGGGCCGTCGACCGATGAGTTGCGCCTCCCGCCCGGGTCTCCCCGTCGACCGAGCACCGGAGACGAGAGGAGAGCACGATGGCCAAGGTGATCGCGGGGGCGACGGTCTCGCTCGACGGGTACGTCCAGGACGCCGCCGGGGACTACGCGGCGCTGTACGCGGACTACGACGAGCTGATGGCCAGCGGGTACATGAAGGCCCTGCAGGACGAGACCGGTGCGGCGCTCATGGGCCGGCGCACCTACGACCTCGCCGAGGACCCCGACGGCTACGCGGACGGCTACGAGTTCCAGGTGCCGATCTTCGTCGTGACGCACCACCCGCCGCCCGTGGAGCCGAAGCGCAACGAGCGGCTCTCGATCACGTTCGTCACGGACGGCGTCGGGGCGGCCGCGAAGCGGGCGGTGGAGGCGGCGGGGGACCGGGACGTGACGTTCATCGGCGGCGCCGACGTGTTCCGCCAGCTCATGGCGGCAGGTCTCGTCGACGAGCTGGCCGTCGACGTCATGCCGGTCCTGTTCGGCGGCGGCGTGCGGCTGTTCGACGACGGCCCGCCGACGAACCTCGAGAAGGTGAGCTTCACGGAGGTCGGCGTGCGCACGTGCCTGCGCTACCGCGTCCTCAGAGAGGCGTGAAATCACCTGACCGGGCCCCGGGCGCCTGCTAGCCTCCGGGAGGCCGTGCAGGAGATCGAGGAGGTGGTACCCGTGAACGCGACGACGTGGGTGCTCCCCTCGGGGGTCATGGTCGGGCGATAGGTCGTCCGGGAGCGCCGATCATCAGCACTCCCGAAAGGCGCGACCATGCACGTCACCTCCGAGCAGCGGCACGACGACGGCGTCGTCGAGCGCGAGCTCATTCTCGGCGACATCCCCGGCACCCTCTGGACGCCCGCGTCCGCAGAGCCGGTGCCGCTGATCCTGATGGCACACAACAACGCCCTGCCCAAGTGCGAGCCCCGGCTCGTCGCGAGGGCCCGGCACACCGCGGCCGCCGGGTACGCGGTCGCCTCCATCGACGCCTTCGGGTGCGGTGACCGGTCCCGCACCGAGGCGCAGCAGCTGGCTCGGGCCGAGTTCCGCCGCGGCATGCAGGCGGGACCGACCGACGACGTCCTCGAGTCCTACACCGGCCCGCTCGTCGCGGGTGCGGTCCCGGACTGGCGGACCACCCTGGACGCGCTCCTGACGCTGCCCGAGATCGGCGGCCCCGTCGGCTACTCGGGCTGGCTGGCCCTCGGGATCGGGCTCGCCGCCGTCGAGCCGCGCATCGCGGCCGCCGGGTTCTTCGCCGGAGGGTACGTGCCCCGTACCCAGCGCGAGGCGGCCCGCCAGGTCACGATCCCGCTGCTGGTCCTGCTGCAGTGGGACGACGCCGGCAACCCCCGGCAGCGGGCGCTCGACCTGTTCGACGCGTTCGGCAGCACGGAGAAGACGCTGCACGCCAACCTGGGCGGGCACGTCGGCACCCCGTGGTTCGAGCTGGAGGACGGGGAGCGGTTCTTCGACCGTCACCTGCGCGGGTCTGGTCCGTCCCTCCATTGACCCTCGTCGCGGCGGCTCGTACCTTGAAAGATGGCCAGGCGGCCGACGGGCGGCCGGCTCGCCGTGGAGGCGGACATGCTCTCGGACCACCCTGTGATCCCGGTCCTCGCGGTCACGGACCTCGACCGGGCGCGCTCCTTCTACGAGACGACGCTCGGCCTGCCGGACCCCACCCCGGGCCCGGACGGCGTCCTCTACCGCACCCCGTCCGGGGGGTTCCTCGTCTACCCGTCGTCGTACGCGGGCACGAACAAGGCCACCGCCCTGTCGTTCCAGGTCCCCCAGGACGCCTTTGACGACGAGATCGCGGCGCTGCGGTCGCGGGGCGTCGAGCTCCAGACGTTCGACGTGCCCGAGGGCACGTGGACGGACGGGGTGCTGTCGTCCGGCTCGGGGCGCTCCGCCTGGTTCGCGGACCCGGACGGCAACATCCTCAACGTGGAGACGGGTGCGCTGTAGCGCGCCCGTCTCCACGCGGTCAGGTCCCCGGCGTCAGCGCCGCGCGCACCTTCGCCGACAGCGCCTTGCCGTCCACGCGGCCGCCGGACGCCGCCGCGGCGGCGTTGGCGGCCTTCATGACCTGGCCCATGTCCTTGACCGAGGTCGCGCCGACCTCGGCGATCGCGCGCGCGACGAGGTCGTCGACGTCGGCGTCCGACAGTGCGGCGGGCAGGTACGTCTCGATGAGGTCGGCCTCGGCCGACTCGTTGTCGGCGCGGTCCTGCGCGCCCGCCCCGGCGTAGATGGTGGCCGACTCGCGCCGCTTCTTGACCTCGCCGACGAGGACCGCCTGGACCTGCTCGTCGGTCAGCTCGCGGGCGACCTTGCCGGCCTTCTCCTCGGCGCGCACCGCGCCGATCACCTGGCGCAGGGTTCCCAGGGCGAAGTGGTCGCGCGCCTTGAGGGCGGCGGTCATGTCAGAGGTCAGTCGCTCGATCGTGCTCATGGACATAGCCTGCCCTGCCCGCGCGGGAGAGCGACAGCGCAGCGGGTCTGCGAGGTCAGCGCAGCGTTCGTCGCGCGGTGCGTGCGCGCGGGTGCCATGGTCGCGGGGTGACTCTCCGGACCCGGCGGGCCCGCGCGGCGGCCGACGCGCGGCGGTGCTGACCGATGCCCGCGGCGAGCGCCGGCCTGCTCCTGTTCCGCCGGCAGCCCGGCGGCGGCGTCGAGGTGCTGCTCGGCCACATGGGCGGCCCATTCTGGTCCCGCAGGCACGAGGGCGCCTGGACGATCCCGAAGGGTGAGCCCGGCCCCGGCGAGGCCCCGTACGCCGCCGCCCTCCGCGAGGCCGAGGAGGAGCTGGGCGTCCCCGTCCCGCCGCCCGCCGACCCGGGTGCGGGCGACCTCGACCTCGGCGAGGTCCGCCAGCGCGCCGGCAAGCGGGTGCAGGCGTGGGCGCGCGAGGTCCGGCCCGACGCGCTCGACCTGGCCGCGCTCGCGAGCAACACGACCGAGATCGAGTGGCCCCCGCGCAGCGGCCGCCGCCTGACCGTCCCCGAGCTCGACCGCTACGCGTGGTTCGCGCCGCCGGCGGCCCGACCCGTCGTCGTCCAGGCGCCGGCCGCCTTCCTGGACCGCCTGGAGTCCTTCCTCGCGGCCCGCCCGTCGCCGTAGCGAGCCCCCGGGCCGCTACCGGCCTGCCGGGCTGGCGGTAGAGCGACATCGGGTCCACCCCGGGCGCCGCGGCGACGCGACGCGTGCTCACGGCGGCGAGGACCTGTCGGTACGGTGGAGACGCCGGGGACGACCGTCCCCGGCCACCGCGACGGGGGAGCCGTCATGACCGCCACACGCAAGCCCTGGATGCCGCCGCGCTGGTTCGTGCGCACCGCCTGGAAGGTCCACAAGCTGGTCGACCGCGTCAAGGGCGGCACCGGCGTGGTGCGGGCCCCCGCCCGCCGCGGCAAGGCCGGGATGCTCCGGCTGCGGACCACGGGCCGTCGCAGCGGCCAGGAGCGCATGGTCATCGTCGCGTACTGGCGCGACGGCGACCGCTACGTCACCCTGGCCATGAACGGCTGGCAGCCGGAGCCGCCGGCCTGGTGGCTCAACCTCCAGGCCCACCCCGACGCCGTCGTCGAGACCGTCGACGGGACGGTCCCGGTCCGCGGCCGGGCCGCGACCGGCGCCGAGCGGGACCGGCTGTGGGCCGGCTTCGCCGGCTACACGAGCTGGGGCGAGGGGATCGACCGGTTCGCCGCCCGGCGCGGCCGCGCGACGCCCGTCGTCGTCCTCGAACCACGAGAGGCGTGATGCGCGAGGGACGGGTGCCGTGATCGCCGTCGTCGCCGCGATGCGCGAGGAGCTCGCGGCGGTGCTCGCCGCGGCGCAGGAGAGCGGGTCGGGGCACGTCGAGGCCGAGACCGTCGCCGGGCGGCGGTTCCTGCGCACGGAGATCGCCGGTCGCGACGTCGTCCTGACGCTCAGCGGGATCGGCAAGGTCGCTGCCGCCGCGACGGCCGCGCTGCTGTGCGAGCGGGCCGACGCCGTCCTCATGGTCGGCACCGCGGGCGGCCTCGGCGCCGGGGTGGAGCCCGGCGACGTCGTCGTCGCCCGCGAGCTGCTCCAGCACGACGTCGACGCGCGGCCCCTCGCGCCGCGCTGGGTCATGCCCGACTGGAGCGTCGAGCGGCTCCTCGCCGACGCCCGCCTCACCGCAGCGCTCGAGGCGGCGGCGGACGACGTCGTCGCGCGCCGCCCGGGCGGCGTGGCGCGGCGTCACGCCGGGCTCGTCGTCAGCGGCGACCTGTTCGTCGCGACGGCGGACGCGAGCGCCCGCCTGCGCGCCGACCTGCCCGACGTGCTCGCCGTCGAGATGGAGGGCGCCGCGCTCGCCCAGGTCTGCATCGAGGCGGGAGTGCCGTTCGGTGTGGCACGCACCGTCTCCGACCGCGCCGACGCTGCGGCGCACGGCGACTTCCGGGCGTTCCTGACCGACGTCGCGGCGCCCTACGCGCACGACCTGGTGCTCGCGACGCTCGCGCGGCTCTGAGCCGCGGGGCGCCCGCCGCCCCTCCCGTGGCGCCGCTCCCGGTGGGACGCTGGGCGCATGGGGACGACGACGCCGGAGGCGCGGCCGGTGAGCCGCTGGTGGGCGGCCCTCGCGGGCGTGGTCGCGGCGGGGGCCGGGCTCGCGGTCGCGGAGCTCGTCGCGGCGTGGGTGGCGCCAGGGTCCAGCCCCGTGCTCGCGGCGGGCGGCGCCGTCGTCGACGCCGTCCCGGGCTGGCTCAAGGACCTGGCGGTCTCGCTCTTCGGCACGGCTGACAAGGCCGTGCTGCTCGCGACCATGGGCGTGGTGCTGGCTGCCGGTGCGGCGCTCGCGGGGGTCCTCGAGGTGCGCCGGCCGCCGTGGGGGCAGGTGCTGCTCGGCGCGGTGGGCGTCGTCGCCGCGCTCGTCGCGACGGCCCGGCCGGGCGCGACGGCCGCGTGGGCGGTGCCGAGCGTCGTCGGCGTCGGGCCGGGCGTCGCGCTCCTGCGGTCGCTCGCGGGGCGGGTGCGCCGGCTGGGCGCCGCGCAGGAGCGCCTCGCCGCGCCCGCCGGCGACGCCGCGGACGGGCGCCGGGCTGCGGCCGCACGGCGCGAGGCCGACCTCGACAGGCGCTCGTTCCTCCAGCTCACGGGGCTGGCCGCCGCGGGCGCCTTCGTGGCCGTCGTCGCCTCGCGGGCCGTCGGGGCCGGAGCGCGCGCCGCGCAGGCCGTCCGCGAGACGCTGCGGCTGCCGAGCCCCGCGACGCCGGCGCCCGCCGTCCCGGCCGGCGCGGACTTCGGCTACCCCGGTCTCGCGGACTACGTCACGTCCAACGACGCCTTCTACCGGATCGACACGGCGCTGCGCGTGCCCGTGGTCGACCCCACCACGTGGACGCTGCGCGTCGTCGGGCTGGTCGACGACCCGTTCGAGCTGACGTGGGACGAGCTGCTCGCGCTGCCGCTCGAGGAGCACCACGTGACGCTCGCGTGCGTGTCCAACGAGGTGGGCGGCGACCTCGTCGGCAACGCGCTCTGGCTCGGCTACCCGGTGCGCGAGCTGCTCGCGCGCGCCCGCCCGCACGCGGACGCCGACATGGTTCTGTCGCGCAGCGTCGACGGCTTCACCGCCGGGACGCCGCTCGCGGTCCTCCAGGAGCCCGACCGCGACTGCCTCCTCGCCGTCGGGATGAACGGCGAGCCCCTGCCCGTCGAGCACGGCTTCCCCGCGCGGCTCGTGGTGCCGGGGCTCTACGGGTACGTGTCGGCCACGAAGTGGGTCACCGAGCTCAAGGTCACGCGGTTCGCGGACGACGTCGCCTACTGGACGCCGCGCGGCTGGTCCGAGCGCGGGCCCGTCAAGCTGCAGTCCCGCATCGACGTGCCGAGGTACGGCGACACGGTGACGCCGGGCGACGACGGGACGGTTGCCGTCGCCGGGGTGGCGTGGGCGCAGCACACCGGCATCGGCGGCGTCGAGGTGCAGGTGGACGACGGCCCCTGGGAGGCGGCGACGCTCGCCGCCACCGTCGGACCCGACACGTGGCGGCAGTGGCGCGTCGCGTGGGACACCGGGTCGGCGCGCGCGGGCGACCACACGCTGCGCGTGCGCGCGACCGACGCGGACGGCCACGTGCAGACGTCCGAGGAGGCGCCGCCGGACCCCGACGGCGCCACCGGCTGGCACACCATCCAGGTGACGGTGGCCTGACCCGCCCGCACCGGCGACGCTCGCGCGGCGGCGCGCCAGGGGGAAGACTCGCCGCAGACCGGACCGGTCGCCATCCACCGCACGGAGGTGCACATGAACGTCCCCACCCTGACGCTCAACAACGGGGTCACGATGCCCGCCCTCGGCCTCGGCGTCTTCCAGAGCCCGCCCGAGGAGACCGCCGCCGCCGTCGCGGAGGCGCTCGCGGTCGGCTACCGGCACGTCGACACGGCCGCGGCGTACCAGAACGAGCGGGAGGTGGGCGAGGGGCTGCGCCGCAGCGGCGTCGACCGCGACGACGTGTTCCTCGAGACGAAGGTCTGGGTGAGCGACTACGGCTACGACGAGGCGCTGCACGCGTTCGACAAGGCGGCGGGCAAGCTCGGCGTCGAGCAGCTCGACCTGCTGATCCTGCACCAGCCGGCCACCGACCGGTTCGAGAAGACCCTCGCTGCGTACCGGGCGCTCGAGACGCTGCTGCACGACGGCAAGGTGCGCGCCATCGGCGTCAGCAACTTCATGCCGCACCACCTGGCGGAGCTGCTCGACCGCACGGACGTGGTGCCCGCCGTGAACCAGGTCGAGCTGCACCCGTACTTCACGCAGCCGGCCGTCCAGGCGGCGGACGCCGAGCACGGCATCCTCACGCAGGCGTGGTCGCCCATCGGCGGCATGACGTTCTACCCCGGCTGGGGCGAGGGCCGGCGCTCGGTCATGGACGACCCCACCCTGCGCGAGATCGCCGCCGGGCACGGCAGGACGCCCGCGCAGGTCATGCTGCGCTGGCACCTGCAGCGTGGCCGCTCGGCCATCCCGAAGTCGACCAACCCGGGCCGCATCGCCGAGAACTTCGCCGTGCTCGACTTCGCCCTCGGCGACGACGAGCTGGACCGCATCGACGCGCTCGACACGGGCGTGCGCAGCGGGCCGGATCCCGACGTACCGCGCCCCGAGCGGTTCGACACGCCGGTCCCGGAGGCCTGACCCCGGGCTAGTGGGCCGTGGCCGCGTCCTCGTCGCCGATGTGCCCGGGCGCGCTGGCGGCGAGGACGCGCTGCACGAACGCGTCGTACTCGGCCATGTAGTGCCGCAGGAAGTCGGCCGTGCCCTCGTTGCGCACCTCGCCGTCCGGGCCGAAGTCGTCGGGCCGGAACGTGATGTAGGCCTCGGGTGCGTTGAGCTGCGGTGCGTCGAGGAAGCTGAGCACCGCGCGCATGGAGGATTGCATGACCGCGGTGCCGATGCCGCCGGGGGACGCCCCGATGATGCCCGTGGGCTTGCGGGCGAACGAGTTGGTGCCCCAGGGGCGCGAGCCCCAGTCGATGGCGTTCTTGAGCGCACCGGGGATCGACCGGTTGTACTCGGGGGAGACGATCAGCAGCCCGTCCGACGCCGCGATGGCGTCCTTGAGCGCGCGTCCCTCGGGCGGGTAGTCGGCGTCGTAGTCCCAGCTGTAGAGCGGCAGGTTCCCGATCGGGATCTCGGTGAACTCGAGGTCGTCGGGGGCCAGCGCGATGAGCGCCTTCGACAGCGTGCGGTTGATCGAGCCCTTCGCGAGGCTGCCGACCAGATATCCGATCCGGTAGCTCATGGCGCGTCCGTCCTTCCACCGATCCCCAGGGCCGGCGGGCGTCGGCCCACCCGTCTACGGTGCGCGGTCCGCACGGGAACGGCGAGCGGTGGCGCTGGGAGTGGCTCCTCGTAGCGGTGACCGGGTGATGGAGGCAGGGGTGACCCAGCCGTCGACTTCTGGTGCTCCGCCTGCGCATCCTGCGCAGAGTTCGAGCCCACCGTCGTCGCCCTCTGGAACGCCGGCCTGCCGGTGTACGTGGTCGACATGGACCGCAATCCGCCCGGTCGATCCGCCCACTGCTCCAGGTCAGTCGGCGACGACGACGGCGAGGCCCGTCGCCCGCGAGGCGGCGGTGACGGACCCCGCGTTGACGACGTCGGCGAACCCGGCGGAGCGGAGGTGACGCACTGCGGTGACAGCGCGCGCGCCGGACCGGCAGTAGATGACCAAGGGGGACGACTGGTCCAGCCGGGCGGCCTGTTCGGCGAAGTCGGCGGCGTTGACGTCGAGGTTCAGCGCACCCTGAAGGTGGCTGGTGGCAGAACGCCGGGAGACGTGTCACAAGGTCTCCGGCGTGTTGCGGCGTCACCTGCGGGGGTGGCGGGGTTCCTGGTACCCCATGGGCTCTTCACTAGGCGATGGCGTACTTGCTGCCCGCTGGGCGGCCGAGCCTCCCCACAGGCACGCAGCGGCTAGGGCTGCGGCGAAGCCTTGCGCTAGCGGGAGCACGGCTTCGAGCGAGGTCCGACTCGTGAAGATCTGCGGCGGCCGAGAGTACGGGTGCGCGACAATCACCGCTGACCACACCGCTACAACGGCAAACCACAGAGCCGCACCAATGGATACCGCACGCCACCGCCTTGCCACATGGATGCAAGCGATCGTCAGGAAAACAGCGACGATACTGAGCACCAGAAATGATAAGGATGTAGGAGATGCATCAACACGTCCGAAGCCTAGAATGTAGACCAAGAACCACAGAGCGGTCGCGACGCCAGCACCGACGAACCCCGTTGCCGCTGCCAGGGGAACCCTGATCCATCCTTTCAGTCGCATGCGGTCACACCCCGCAGTTTAGCGTCGCAGTTCTGTCGCTCGGAAAAGAAGCCGCACCGTGCCCTGCCGGAACAGCCGCGACACTCTGGTAAGTGTTCGAGCTCGAGTTGACACAGACCCTGGAGAGATTGGCAGTCGGCCGATCCACCCCCTGCCACGGCCTGATTCCAGGATGAGGCAATCTGGCTCCAAGTGAGAAGGCCCCTGCGTTCTAGGTGTGTTCGTGCCATGCTCGTGATCTCCAATGATCCGATGTCATGTACTGATGTACGTCGGAGATTATGCGCAGGTCAGTGGATTTTGGCCATGGTGGCGGCAAGTGCGCATCTTGCTGGCGCCTGCGGGCGTCGGCGGTGTGGACGTTAGCGGAGCATGCCCAGCCAAGGTCCTGCGACTCTCGCCGACACGAGGGACCTGGGTTGCCCGACGGGGGCATAGACGACTGATAACAGTACGTCTTGGTCGAGTGGTGAAGGACAACTTGACTGATCACTTTGGACAGCCGTGCGGGGTCAGGACGTCTCGGCGAGCGGCGCCCCGGCATCAACGGAACTCGATGGCGCGCGACACTAAAGGACGTACCCGCCCCCGCACACGAGCGTCTGCCCCGAGACGTAGTCGGACTCGGGCAGGCACAGCAGGTACACGGCTCCCGCGGCCTCGGCGGGCGTGCCCGGACGGCCCAGCGGCACCTGCGCCGTCATGGCGTCCAGGAGCTGGGCGCTGACGCCGACCGGGACCTCGCGGCCCTGCACGGAGATGGTGCCCTCGCCCGCGGGGGCGTTCGTCAGGCGGGTCGTGATGAGGCCGAACGCGACCGTGTTCGCGGTGACGTTGTAGCGGCCCCACTCCTTGGCGATGGTCTTCGTCAGGCCTGTCACGCCCGCCTTCGCCGCCGCGTAGCCCACCTGACCGGCGTTGCCGCCCAGACCGGAGATCGACGAGATGTTGACGACCTTGCGGCACGGCACCGGCTCGCCCGCCGCGCGGGCGGCCTTGACCGCGGCGGAGATGACCGGCTGCGCGGCGCGCAGGATGCGGAACGGCGCCGTGAGGTGGACGTCGATCAGGGCGTCCCACTGCGCGTCGGTCGTCTTCTGGATGACGGTGTCCCAGGTGTAGCCCGCGTTGTTGACGATGATGTCGAGGCCGCCGAAGGAGTCGACCGCCGTCTGCACGAAGCGCTCCGCGAAACCCTCGTCGGTGACGCTGCCCGCGCACGGCACGGCGCGCCCGCCGGCGGCGACGACGTCGGCGACGGTGGTCGCGGCGGGCTCGTCGTCGAGGTCGTTGACGACGACCGCCGCGCCCTGCGAGGCGAGCTTGATCGCGATCTCGCGGCCGATGCCGCGGCCCGCCCCGGAGACGAGGGCGACCTTGCCGTCGAGCGTGCCCATCAGGGCATCCCGAGCAGCACCGCGGAGCCCTGCCCACCGCCGCCGCACGCCGACGCGACGCCCACCGCACCCGGCCCGAGCGCCTCGAGGCGCCGCGCCAGGTGGCCCACGATCCGCGCCCCCGACGCCCCGATGGGGTGCCCGAGCGCGATCGCGCCCCCGTTCGCGTTGACGAGCGCCGGGTCCAGGCCGAGGTGGTCCGTCGACGCCAGCACCACCGACGCGAACGCCTCGTTGATCTCGACGGCCGCGAACCCGTGACCGTCCATGCCCGCACGGGCGCAGGCGGACGAGATCGCGTGCGCCGGCTGGAGGTGCAGCCCCACGTCGGGCCCGGCGACGAGGCCGTGGCCGAGGATGCGGACCCCCGTGAGGCCGAGCGCGTCCGCGACGTCGTCGGCGACGAGGACCAGCGCCGCCGCGCCGTCGGAGATCTGCGACGCGTTGCCGGCGGTGATGGTGCCGTCGGGCCGGAACGCGGGGCGCAGGTGCGCCAGCGTGTCGAGCGAGGCGTCCGGGCGGACGCCGTCGTCGGCGTCGACCGTGACGCTGCCGCGGCGGCCCGGCACGTCGACCGGCGCGATCTCGCCCCGGAGGAACGCGGCCGCGGCGTCAGCGCGCGTGTGCGACGTGACCGCGAACGCGTCCTGCGCCGCCCGGGTCTGCCAGGCGGCGCCGCCGTACGCGTCGCCGTAGCGCTCGGTGCTCAGGCCCATGGAGTCGTGCTCGAACGCGTCGGAGAGGCCGTCGTGCTGCATGGTGTCGAGCAGCTCGACCGGGCCGAAGCGCTGCCCGGCGCGGGACCCGACCCACACGTGCGGCGCCAGCGACATCGACTCCATGCCGAGCGCGGCCACGACGCGCGCCTCGCCCGTCGTGATGAGCCGGTGGGCCTGGACCACGGCCTCCTCGCCCGAGAGGCACACCACGTTGAGCGTGAGCGCCGGCGTCGTCATCGGGACGCCCGCCCCGACGGCGGCCTGCCGGGCCGGGTTCTGGCCCGCGCCCCCCTGCAGCACCTGCCCGCCGAGGACGACGTCGATGTCGCCGGGTGCGATGCCGGACACGTCCAGCGCGGCGGCCAGGGCACGGGCGCCGAGCGTCGTCGCGGGCACGGACGCGAACACGCCGTTGGCCTTGACGAACGGGGTGCGGCGGTAGCCGACGATGACGGTCATGGCTCCTCCAGGGTCGGGGGGTCGAGGTCGACGGTGAGGTCCGGCTCCGTGGCGGCGCGCACGTCGTCGACGGTGACGCCGGGTGCGAGGCGCCGCAGCACGAGGCCGGTAGGCGCGACGTCGAGCACCGCGCGGTCGGTCACGATGCGGTCCACCACGCCCTCGCCCGTCAGGGGCAGGGTGCAGCGGTGGCGGATCTTCGGCGACCCGTCGCGGGCCACGTGGTCCATGAGGACGACGATGCGCGGCGAGCCCGCGACCAGGTCCATCGCCCCGCCGGGGCCCTTGACGAGCTTGCCGGGCACGGTCCAGTTCGCCAGGTCGCCGGTCTCGGAGACCTCCAGCGCCCCGAGGATCGCGATGCTCACGTGCCCGCCGCGGATCATCGCGAACGACTCGGCGGAGTCGAAGTAGCTCGCGCCCGGCAGCGCCGTGACCGTCTGCTTGCCGGCGTTGATGAGGTCGGCGTCCTCGTCGCCCTCGTACGGGAAGGGGCCGATGCCGAGCATCCCGTTCTCGGACTGGAGCGTGATGTGCACGCCCGGCGGCTGGTGGTTGGCCACCAGGGTGGGGATGCCGATGCCGAGGTTGACGTAGTCGCCGTCGCGCAGCTCGGCCGCGGCGACGGCGGCCATCTCGTCGCGGGTCCAGGTCATCGGGTGCCTCCGGTGCGGCCGGGGTCCGACGACGTCGACACCCACGGGGTGACCTCGACCGGCTCCCGCACGGGTGCCGGCTCCGGCCGGGGCCGGACCGTGCGCTGCTCGACGTCCTTGACGCGTTCGCGCGCGGGCACCAGCCGGTCCACGTAGATGCCGGGCGTCACGACGACGTCGGGGTCGAGCGGGTGGTCGTCGACGTGCTCCGCCTCGACGACCGTCACGCGCCCCGCCGCCGCGACGAGCGGGTTGAAGTTGCGGGCCGTGCGCCGGTACACGAGGTTGCCGTACCGGTCCGCGCGGTACGCGTGCACGAGCGCGAGGTCGGCCACGATGGCCCGCTCGAGCACGTAGCGGCGGCCGTCGAGCTCCTGGACGGGCTTGCCCTCGGCCAGCGGCGTGCCCACACCCGTCGCCGTGAAGAACGCGGGGATGCCCGCCCCGCCCGCGCGCAGCCGCTCGGCCAGGGTGCCCTGCGGCACGAACTCGACGTCGAGGTCGCCGTCGAGGAACCGCCGCGCGAACAGCTTGTTCTCGCCGACGTACGACGCGAGCACGTGCCGCACCTGGTCGTTCTCGAGCAGGATCCCGAGGCCCAACCCGTCGACGCCCATGTTGTTGGACACGACCGTCAGGTCGCGCACGCCCGCGTCGCGCACGGCCTCGATCAGGTCGTTCGGGTTGCCGCTCAGCCCGAACCCGCCGACCGCGATCGTCATGCCGTCGTGCAGCAGGCCGTCGAGCGCGTGGCCGGCCGTGGGATGCAGGACCGTCATCGTCGAACCTCCTCGTCGTCGTGCCAGGTGTCGATCCCCGCACGCCGCAGCACGGCGTGCGCCTGCATGAGCACCGGCCCGTCGACCATGTGCCCGTCCAGCGCGAACGCGCCCGGCGCGGTCGCCGCCGCCGCGAGGACCTGCCGCGCCCCGGCGACCTCGTCGGGCGTCGGCGCGTAGGCGTCCCGGACGACCGGGACCTGCGAGGGGTGCACGCACAGGCTGGCGACGAAGCCGACGGCGGCCGCGTCCAGCGCCTCCGCGCGCAGCCCGTCGAGGTCCTCCAGGTCGAGGTGCACGGCGTCGACCGCCGCCTTGCCGCCCGCGCCCGCCGCGAGCAGCACCGCCGAGCGCGCGTGCCGCGCGACGTCCCGGTACCGGCCGTCGGCCCGCCGGCTCGACGTCCCGCCGAGCGACGCGACCAGGTCGTCCGCGCCCCACGCGAGGGCGACGACGTCGGGCCGCGCGGCGAGCGCCGGCGCCGCGAGCACGCCCGCCGCGGTCTCGCACAGCGGGACGACGGCGTACGGCGTCCCGTCGTCCCGCACGAGCGGGCCGACGAACCGGCCGTCGGCCTTGGGCAGCATCAGGGTGCGGTAGGCCGTGCCGACGAGGGCGGCGAGGTCGGCGGCCTGCTCCGGCGTGCCCGCCGGGTTGACGCGCACGATGGTGCGCGCGGGGTCCAGGGGAGTGCCGACGACGGCCTGCCGCGCGGCGGCCTTCGCGCCGGGCGCGACGCCGTCCTCCAGGTCGAGGACGACGGCGTCGGCCCGGTCGAGCGCCTTGGCGAACCGGTCGGGGCGGTCGGCGGGGCAGAACAGCAGCGCGGGGCCGAGCGCGAACGGTGCGGGGGTCACGTCCCCTCCCGGGTCTTGACGAGCGCGGTGCGCACCGCCCGCGCGACGACGTCGTCGGTCTGGTTGCGGCCCACGTGCTCGAAGGTGACCACGCCGTCGCCCGGGCGGGACCGGGACAGGCGCTTGGTGCGCACGGTCGTCTCGCCGTAGAGCGTGTCGCCGTGGAACAGCGGGTGGGGGAACGCGACCTCCGCGAAGCCGAGGTTCGCCACCGTCGTGTCCCGGGTCAGGTGCGCGACGGCGAGGCCCACCAGCGTGGCGAGCGTGAGCATCGAGTTCATGAGCGGCCTGCCGAAGGGCTGCGTCGCGGCCCACGCGGCGTCGAGGTGCAGGCCTTGCGGGTTCATCGTCAGGGTCGAGAACAGGACGTCGTCCGCCTCGGTGAGGGTGCGGCCCGGCCGGTGCACGTAGCGCACGCCCTCCTCGAGCTCCTCGAAGAAGAGCCCCCGCTGGACGACGTCCCTGGTCATGCCGTCAGCCCCAGGTCGCGGGCGATGATCATGAGCTGCACCTCGGTGGTGCCCTCGCCGATCTCGAGCACCTTGGCGTCGCGGTAGTGCCGCGCCACCGGGTTCTCGTTGAGGAACCCGTACCCGCCGAAGATCTGGGCGGCGTCGCGCGCGTTGGCCATCGCGGCCTCGGACGCCACGAGCTTGGCCACCGACGCCTCCGCTTTGAACGGCTGTCCGTGCACGAGCTTCTGCGCGGCGTCGAACCAGCAGAGGCGGGCCGAGTGCGCCCGCGCCTCCATGCGCGCGAGCATGAACGCGACGTGCTGGTGCGAGCCGATGCTGGCGCCGAACACGGTGCGTGTGCCCGCGTACCGCAGCGCCTCCTCCAGGCAGCCCTGCGCGGCGCCCGTGGCGAGCGCGGCGAACGCGACCCGCCCCTCGTCGAGCACGCGCAGGAAGTTCGCGTAGCCGCGCCCGCGCTCGCCCAGCAGGTTCTCCTCGGGGACGCGTACCCCGGTCAGGGTGAGCGGGTGCGTGTCGGAGGTGTGCCAGCCGACCTTGTCGTAGCCGGGCCCGACGACGAGGCCCGGGGTGCCCGCGGGCACGAGGAACGACGAGAGCTCCTTGCTGCCGGCGCCGGGGTCGCCCGTGACTGCCGTGATCGTGATGACGCTCGTGATCGGGGTGCCTGAGTTGGTGATGAACTGCTTGCTGCCGTCGATGACCCACGTGCCGCCCTCGAGGCGGGCCGTGGTGCGCGTGGCCCCGGCGTCGGACCCCGCCCCGGCCTCGGTGAGGCCGAACGCGCCGAGCGCGCGCCCGCTCACCAGGTCGGGCAGCCAGCGCTCGCGCTGCGCGTCGGTGCCGTGCCGGAAGATCGGCATGACGCCCAGGCCGACACCCGCCTCGAGCGTCACGGCGATCGACTGGTCGGCGCGCGCGAGGGCCTCGACGGCGAGGCACAGCGACACGTAGTCCTTGCCCTGCCCGCCGACCTCGACGGGGAACGGCAGGCCGAACAGCCCCAGGTCGCCCATCTGCCGGATGATCTCGACGGGCAGCCGCCGCTCGGTGTCGTACCGGTACGCGGCCGGCGCGACGACGTGGTCGGCGAAGTCGCGGACCGTGGCGGCGAGCTTGCGCTGCTCGTCGGTGAGGCCGTGGGTCTCGGTGATCATGACGCTCCTCGGGTCGCGGAGTGCGTGACCGGGGCGGCGGGGTGGGCCGCACCGGGCTCGGGGGTGCCGCCGGTGGGGCCCGTCGGGTCCTCGACGACGGCGACCACCTGGTCGAGCCGGACCTGGTCGCCCGGCCGGACGCGGACGCGCACCGTCCCGGCGCGGGGCGCGGTGAGGGGGTGCTCCATCTTCATCGCCTCGACGACGACGACGGTCGCGCCGGGCTCGACGGCGTCCCCGTCCGCGACGACGACCGCCGTGACGGTGCCGGGGATCGCGGCGCGCACCTCGGCGGCCGCGTCGGCGTCGGGCGGGTGCGGGGCGCGCCGGGCGCGTCGGCGGGCGGCCTGCTCGGCGCGGGTGAGCACGGTGAACGCCGCGGAGCGGCCGTCGGCGCCGACCCAGACCCGGCCCTGGTCGTCGGCCGCCCAGACCTTCGTGGTGACGGCGCCGAGGGTCAGGAGCCAGGCGCCGGGTGCACCGGCGGGTCGGAGCGACGCTGCGACCGGGTCGGCAGCGGTGGCGCCGGCGCCGAGCGTGATCGAACCAGCGGAGACCTCGACGGTGTGCTCGGTTCCGGCGCCGTCGAGCAGGACGACGCGCCGGGGGACCGGCGGGGCGTTGAGCCGCCAGCCGTCGCCGGCGGCCCACGGGCCGTGGGCGACGGACGGGCCCGAGTCGATCGGAACGTGGGTTCGGGATCGGAACGTGTCGTTCGATGCACGGTCCGATCCCGAACCCACGTTCCGATCGGGCGGCGGCGCGAGCGTCGCCAGCGCCGCCGCCGTCAGCAGCAGCGCGTCCGGCCCCGCGGCGGGCCGTGCCGCCAGCAGGCGGTCGATCAGGCCCGTGTCGAGGCGGCCCGCACGCACGTCGGCGTCGGCCAGCAGGTCGCGCAGGAAGGACTGGTTCGTCTCCACGCCCAGGACGACGACGGAGCCCAGCAGGGCGTCGAGGCGGTCGAGCGCCTGGGCGCGGTCGGTGCCGTGGGCGACCGCCTTGGCCAGCAGCGGGTCGAAGTCGCCCGTGACCGCCACGCCGGCCTCGATGCCGCTGTCGAGGCGGAGCGGCGCCGCGGCCGGGCCGGCGGCGACGCCCGCGTCGTCGTACGCGAGCACGCGCCCGGTCGCGGGCAGGAACCCGCGGGCCGGGGACTCGGCGTACAGGCGCGCCTCGACGGCGTGCCCGGTGATGCGCACGTCCGGCTGCGCGAACGGCAGCGGCTCGCCGGCGGCGGCGCGGAGCTGGAGCTCGACCAGGTCCAGCCCCGTGACCATCTCGGTGACGGGGTGCTCCACCTGGAGGCGCGTGTTCATCTCGATGAACCAGAACGACGCCGGGTCGTCGGCGGGCACGAGGAACTCGACCGTCCCCGCGCCCACGTACCCGACCGAGCGGGCGACCTCGCACGCCGCCTCGCCCAGCCGGGCGCGCGTGGCGTCGTCGAGCGCGGGGGACGGGGCCTCCTCGACCACCTTCTGGTAGCGGCGCTGCAGAGTGCACTCACGCTCGCCGAGGTGCACGACGGCGCCGTGCGCGTCCGCGAGCACCTGGACCTCGACGTGCCGCGGCCGGTCGACCAGATGCTCCAGCAGCAGGGTGTCGTCACCGAACGACGCCGCCGCGACCCGCCGGGCGGAGGCGAGCGCGGCGGGCAGCTCCGCGGGCGTGCTGACCACGACCATGCCCTTGCCGCCGCCGCCCGCCGAGGGCTTGACCAGCAGCGGGTAGCCGACGTCGCGGGCGGTCGCGGCGATCCTCTCCGTGGAGGTGCCCGGCGCGAGGGCGGCGCCGTCGAGCGTGCCGGGCAGCACGGGCACGCCGTGCCGGGCGACGAGCCGCTTGGCGGCGAGCTTGTCGGCCATGAGCTCGAGCGCCGCCACCGGCGGGCCGACGAACGTCAGCCCGGCGCGGGCGCACGCCCGCGCGAGCGCCGGGCTCTCGGACAGGAACCCGTAGCCGGGATGGACGGCGTCGGCGCCCGTCGCGAGGGTCGCGCGGACGACGGCGCCAACGTCGAGGTACGCGGCCCGGTCGGGCCCGCCCACGGGCCGTCGCGCCGGGGCGACGGGCTCGCCTAACGGGGGCTGGGCGCTGCCCCGTCGGAGGTCGGGTCCGACGGGCTCGACCGCCCGGGATGAGACCTCGTCGAGGCGGACGGCGACGTCGGCCTCACGGACGTGGCGCGCGTCGGCGTCGGAGCCGGTGTGCACCGCGACGGACCGGACGCCCAGGTGGCGCAGCGTGCCGACGACCCGGCAGGCGATCTCGCCCCGGTTGGCCACGAGCACGGTGGAGAACATGGCCATCACATCCGGAACAGCCCGAACGCGGGCTCGGGGAGCGGGGTGCGGGCGCAGACGGCGAGCGCGAGGCCCAGCACGCGGCGGGTGTCGCGGGGGTCGATGATGCCGTCGTCCCACAGGCGCGCGGTCGCGTGGTACGGGTCGCCCTGCCGCTCGTAGCGGTCGCGCACCGCGGCCCGGAATGCGGCCTCGTCGTCGGGGTCCCACGCCTCGCCGGACCGCGCGAGCTGGTCCTTCTTGACCGTCGCGAGCACCGACGACGCCTGCGCGCCGCCCATGACGGAGATCCGGCTGCCGGGCCACGACCACAGGAAGCGCGGCGCGTACGCTCGCCCGCACATGGCGTAGTTGCCCGCCCCGAACGACCCGCCGACGATCACCGTCAGCTTCGGCACCCGCGTCGTCGCGACGGCGGTGACCATCGTGGCGCCGTTCTTCGCGATGCCGCCCGCCTCGGCGTCGGTGCCCACCATGAACCCCGCGACGTTCTGCAGGAACACGAGCGGGATGCCGCGCTGGTCGCACAGCTCGACGAAGTGCGCGCCCTTGAGCGCCGACGCGCCGAACAGCACGCCCTGGTTGGCCACGATGCCGACGGGGTGCCCGCAGATCCGCGCGAAGCCGGTCACCAGGGTGGTGCCGTACTCGGCCTTGAACTCGTGCAGCACGCTGCCGTCGACGACGCGGGCGATCACCTCGCGCGGGTCGTAGGGCTGCTGCACGTCGGCCGGCACGGCCGCGTACAGGCCCGCGGGGTCGACGGCGGGCTCGACGGCGTCGGCCACGTCCCACGCCGGTGCCGGGTCGGGCGGCAGCGTGGCCACGATGCCGCGCACCAGGTCGAGCGCGTGCTCGTCGTCGTCGGCGAGGTGGTCGACGACGCCGGAGCGGCGGGCGTGCAGCGCGCCCCCGCCGAGCTCCTCGGCGCTGACGACCTCGCCGATCGCCGCCTGCACGAGCGGCGGGCCGCCGAGGAAGATCGTGCCCTGGTCGCGCACGATGACGGTCTCGTCGCTCATCGCGGGCACGTACGCGCCGCCCGCGGTGCACGACCCCAGCACGGCCGCGATCTGCGGGACGCGCGCTGCCGAGAGGCGGGCCTGGTGGAAGAAGATCCGGCCGAAGTGGTCGCGGTCGGGGAACACCTCGTCCTGGAGCGGCAGGAACGCGCCGCCCGAGTCGACCAGGTAGACGCACGGCAGCCGGTTCTCCCACGCGACCTCCTGGGCGCGCAGGTGCTTCTTGACGGTGAGCGGGTGGTAGGTGCCGCCCTTGACGGTCGCGTCGTTGCACACGACCATCACCTGCCGGCCCTCCACGAGCCCGATGCCCGCGATCACCCCCGCGCCAGGCCACGGGCCGGCACCGCCGTCCGCCGGCGCGTCGATGCCGTAGCCGGCGAGCGGCGCGATCTCCAGGAACGGGCTGCCCTCGTCGAGCAGCCGCTCCACGCGCTCGCGCGGGAGCAGCTTGCCGCGGGCCAGGTGCGTGGCCCGCGCCCGCTCGGGCCCGCCGACGGCGGCGGCCGCGGTGCGCTCGCGCAGCTCGGCGGCGAGGGCCCGCTGGGCTGTCTCGGTGCGGCGGGCGGCGTCGGACCGGGGGTCGACGACGGTGGCCAGGACGGTCACGCGGCACCCCCGGAACGCGCGGGCCGGGGCCCCTCGGCGGTCGACGGGGCTCCAGCGGCCGAGTCCTCCACGGGCCCGACCACCGAGGGCGGGCGCTGCTGCGGCGCCACCACCAGGGCCAGCGCCGGGTCGCCCAGGACGGCGCCGAGGTCGGCGAGGAAGCGGGCCGCCTGCTCGCCGTCGACCACGCGGTGGTCGAACGTGAGGCTCAGCGTCACGACGTCGCGGAGCGCGACCTGGCCGTCGTGCTCCCACGGCAGGCGCCGCACCGCGCCGATCCCGAGGATGCCGGCCTCGCCCGGGTTGAGGATCGGGGTGCCGGCGTCGACGCCGAACACGCCGACGTTGGTGATCGTGAACGTGCCGCCGGTGAGGCGCTCCGGTGCGGTGCGCCCCTCGCGGGCCGTGCGCGTGAGCTGCGTGAGCGCGGCCGCGAGGTCGGGCAGCGCGAGGGTGTCGGCGGCGGGGACGTTCGGCACCACGAGGCCGCGGTCGGTGGCGACGGCGATCCCGAGGGTCACGTGCGCGGGCTGCACGATCTCCGCGGACCCGTCGGGGAGGTCCACCCAGCGGCTCCCGAGCGCGGGGTGCGCACGCAGCAGGGCGCACACCGCCCGCGCGACGAGGGCCAGCACGGTGATCCGTTCGCCGCGGGCCAGCGGATGGCTGCGCAGCCGTGCGAGCAGCTCCATGCTCGCCGTGGCGTCCACCGTGAGCAGCACGGACGCCTGCGGGGCGGTGAAGGCGCTCGCGACCATGGCCGCGGCGGTGTGCTTGCGCACGCCGCGCACCGGGGTGCGTGTCTCGGCCGCGCCGGCGGCGGGTGCGGCGACCGGGACGGGCGCCGCGGCTCCGCCGGCGCCGGCCGCTGCCGCGCCCTCGACGTCCTGGCGTGTCACGCGTCCGTCGGGCCCGGAGCCGGGGACGCCCGTCAGGTCGACGCCGAGCCGCCGCGCGAACGCCCGGACGCCTGGCGTCGAGCGGGCCCGGTCGGCGGGCGCGACGGCGGCGAGCGGCGTGACCTCGGCGGGCAGCAGCGAGGACGTGGGTGTCGCGGCGGCGTAGCGGCGCGGGCGGCGCGTCGGGCGCCCGCCCCGCTCGGGCGCGGCACCGTACCCGACGAGCGTCGGAGCGGCGGGCTCGGGCTCGGCGCCCGCGGCCGGCGCCTCGTCCGCCACGTCGAACGTCACGAGCGGCTCGCCCACCCGCACCGTCTGCCCCTCCTCGGCGTGCAGGCCCGTGACGACGCCGTCGAACGGCGACGGGATCTCGACGAGCGCCTTCGCCGTCTCGACCTCGGCGATCACCTGGTTGAGCGCGACGGCGTCGCCGACGGCGACGTGCCACGCGACGACGTCGGACTCGGTGAGGCCCTCCCCGAGGTCGGGCAGGTGGAAGACGCGCGCGCTCACCGGGCCACCGCCCCGGTCGCGGGCACGCGGCCCAGCACGCGGTCGACGCCGTCGAGGATGCGGTCGAGGTCCGGCACGTGGTGCATCTCGAGCTTCGCCGGCGGGTAGGGGATGTCGTGGCCGGTCACGCGCACGGGCGCGGCCTCGAGGTACTCGAAGCACCGCTCGGTGGCGGTCGCGGCGATCTCCGCGCCGACGCCGGCCTCGTGAGGCCCTTCGTGCGCGACGACGAGCCGTCCCGTCCGCCGCACCGACGCGGCGACGGCGTCGTGGTCGGCGGGGGACAGGGACCGCAGGTCGATGACCTCGACGGAGACGCCGTCGTCGGCGGCCGCGGTGGCGGCGTCGACGGCGGTGGCGACGAGCCCGCCGTACGTCACGAGCGTGACGTCGCTGCCGGGGACGACGACGCGGGCCGCCCCCATGGGGGGCGAGTCGGCGAGCGCGGCCCCGGTGTCCACCTCGCCCTTGGCGTAGTACCGGCGCTTGGGCTCGAAGAAGACGACGGGGTCGTCGCACGCGACGGCCTGCTGGACCACGGTGTACGCGTCCTGCGGGCTCGCCACCTCGACGACGCGCAGGCCCGGGGTGTGCACGAAGTACGCCTCGGGCGACTCCGAGTGGTGCTCGGCGGCGCCCGTGCCGCCCCCGACCGGGATGCGGATCGTGATGGGCAGCCGGACCGTGCCCGCGGTGCGCGCGTACATGCGGGCGACCTGGCTGACGATCTGGTCGAAGGCCACGTAGACGAACCCGTCGAACTGGATCTCGACCACGGGCCGGTAGCCGCGGTACGCCAGGCCCACGGCCGTGCCGAGGATCCCGGCCTCCGCGAGCGGGGTGTCCAGGACGCGGTGCGGGCCGAACTCGGCCTGGAGCCCGTCGGTGACGCGGAAGACGCCGCCGAGCCGGCCGATGTCCTCGCCGAGCAGCACCACCGAGGGGTCGTCCGCCAGGCAGCGGCGGAGCCCGAGGTTGAGGGCCTTCGCGAGCGTGAGCGTCGTCATCGGGCACCGCCCGCGGCGTCGTCGGCGAACCCGGCGAGGTACCGCGCGTACGCGTCGCGCTCGGCGTCCAGGGCCGGGTGCGGCAGGGCGTACACGTGGTCGAAGATCGCCAGGGGCGGCGGGGTCTCGCTCGCCGCGAGGTCGGTCCGCAGCGCGGCGGCCACCTGGTCGGCGACGTCGCGCACGTGGGCGTCGGCGGCGTCCGTCAGGACGCCGCGGCCTCGCAGGTACGCGGCGAACCGGTCGACGGGGTCGCGCCGCACCCACGCCTCGACCTCCGCGGCCCCGCGGTACCGGGTGGGGTCGTCGGCCGTCGTGTGCGGGCCGCGGCGGTACGTCACGGCCTCGACGAGCGTCGGTCCGCCGCCTGTCCGCGCCCGGTGCAGCGCCGCCCGCGTGACGGCCAGCACGGCCAGGACGTCGTTGCCGTCCACCTGCACGCCCGCCAGCCCGAAGCCCCCGGCGCGGGCCACGAGCGGCACGCGCGACTGCAGCGTCACGGGCTCGGAGATCGCCCACTGGTTGTTCTGGCAGAAGAACACCACGGGCGCCGACCACGTGGCAGCGAAGACGAACGCCTCGCTGACCGCCCCCTGGCTCATGGCCCCGTCGCCGAAGTAGGTGACGACCGCGGCGGTCCCGTCGTCCGCAGCGCCGTCCTCCGCAGTGTCGTCATCGGGGGCGCCGTCGCGCTCCGCGTCGGCGAGGATCCCCATCGCGTACCCCACGCCGTGCAGGGCGTGGCCGCCCACGATGACCTGCGGGGTGGCCATGTTGACCGCGTACGGGTCCCAGCCCGCGGTGGCCACGCCCCGCCACTCGCGCGCCAGGTCCACCGGGGCGACCCCACGCACGTACGCGACCCCGTGCTCGCGGTAGCTGCTGAACACGAAGTCGTCGCGGCGCAGCGCGTGCGCCGACCCGACCTGCGCCGCCTCCTGCCCCAGCACCGGCGGCCACAGCGCGAGCTCGCCCTGCCGCTGGAGGGCGGTGGCCTCGGCGTCGATGCGCCGCACCACCACCATGTCCTCCAGGAGCCGGAGGAGGGCTCCGTCGTCGGCGTCGACGTCGGTCAGCCACCGGTCGTGCTCCGGCCACGGGTGCCGGACGCCGTCCGGGTCCAGGAGCCGGACCGTGCCGGCCCCGTCGTCCACGGGGTGCCCGTCCGGCACCCCCGTCGTCAGGTCGTCGCGTGCGAGGCCTGCGGGTGACAGGCCGTCGCGCGTCGTCGAGTCCGTGATGCCTGGCATGGTCGCCTCGCCTCGCGTCTCCGCCGGTCCTCCTCGTCGAGCACCGGGTTCCCTCGGAACGTAACGCCCGTCACAGTTCGCGAGAAGTGCACCCCGACACGCTGAGCGGAACGCCCAGCGACCAGCGGTTACGCTGATCGATGTGCGCAGCTACGACGCTGTCGACCTCGCCATCCTGGCGGCGCTCGCGGACCGTCCGCGGGCGACCATCGCTGCGCTCGCGGCGGAGCTGCGCATGTCGCGCAACACGATCTACGCCCGGCTCGCACAGCTCGAGGAGGCGGGCGCGTTCCTCGACTTCGACCGCAGCCTGAACCCGCACTACCTGGGGCACTCGCTCACGGCGTTCCTCGAGGTCGAGGTGCGGCAGAAGGAGCTCGCCCGCATCGTCGTCGAGCTGCGGAAGATCCCCGAGGTGGTGCAGGCGTACGGCCGCAGCGGCACCGCCGACCTCCAGGTGCAGGTGGTGTGCCGGGACACCGACCACCTGTTCCGCATCGACGCGGCCATCCTGGCGATCGACGGTGTCGAGCGCACGGAGACGTCGCTCTCGATGGGGGAGCTCATCCCGTACCGGCTGCGGCCGCTCATCGAGAAGGCGCGCCGCGAGCTGTGACCTACCGGGCGCCGGCCGCCGCCGGGAGGCGCGGGCGCGTCTGCTCCTGGTCGGGTCCGCGCCCGCCCCGGGACCGCCGGCGGGCGACCGCCAGCATCGCGGACGCCGCGAGGACCAGCACCAGCGCGCCCGTCGGCACCATGAACGGGCCGTGCGGCCCGCGGCCGGCCGATGCGAGCCAGAACATCCCGCCGATCGCGGCGAGGTAGCCGCCCACCACGACGCCGAGCGACGGCGCCGGGCCCGGCCGCGCGCCGGGAGCCGGGGCGGCCTTCCGGGCGAGGATCCGCGCCTCGAGCCGCCCGATGGTGGCGACCAGCAAGGCCATGACGAGCGTGAGCGTCGCGATCCACGGGATGCGTCCGAGCCACCAGGCGCCCGACCCGACGTCGGCCGACGGCAGCCACCCGAGAGCGTCGAGGACGACGGCCCCGAGGAACGCGGCCACCATGTGCCACAGGAACAGCGTCAGAGCCACCCCGTTGAGCCCGACGACGACGGCCCACGCCCGCCGGCGGGCCATCAACCGCTCGGCCGGCCCCGCGACGAGCACGGCGATCGCGAGCTGGGCCGCGGCCAGCAGCATGAGCGCGACCGACGGCGGCGACGGGTTCTGCATCGCGGCGCCCGGCACGGACACCATGGACACGGGGTACGGACCGACGCTCGTGAGCAGCACGAGCGCCGCCACCGACCCGGCGAGCAGCGCCGCCGCCCGCCGCACGGTGAGCCGCAGCGACCCGTCCTGCCACGCGAACCCGGCCTGGTGGATCGCCAGCCACCCGAACACCGAGCTCGCGCCCGCGGCCAGCTCCACGCCCGTCGTCAGCCGCAGCACGTCCCCGACGACGACGACGGCGAGCATCGCCGCCGGCACCCGGAGGCCGAACCGGCGGTGCAGCGCCAGCATCGCGGGCGTCAGCGCGATGACGCCCAGGTACACCACGAGGAACCACAGCGGCAGCACGACCACGGCGACCACGTCCGCGAGGAACGCCTCGTCGACGCCGACCCAGCCGCTCACCAGGGCGCCCGCCGCCGTGGCGAGGAGCAGCACGGCCATGGGCGGGAACACGCGGCCCGAGCGGTCGAGCAGCCACTGCGCGGCGCCCCCGCCCCGCTCGCGGTGCCGCGACCAGGAGATCGCGTTGGCGTACCCGCCCACGAGGAAGAACAGCGGCATCACCTGGAACAGCCAGGTCAGGTGGTGGACGTCCGTGAGCTGGGGGAGCGCGGTGTAGCCGATGAGGCGGCCGTCGGCGGTGCGCTCGACCGTCATGAGCAGCCAGTGGCCGATCACGACGGCGCCGATCGCGACGGCGCGCAGCAGGTCCACGTGCCGGCGCCGGGTCGACGGCGTGCGTGCGGCGAGCTCCTGGATCGTCGGCATCGTGCCCCTCTCGTGCGTGGTCGGTCCCGCTGGACGGTCGTTCGAGGGTGCCGTACCGGCGGCGACGCGGTCCCCGTCTGGCGCGGTTTCGACCCTGCGGCGGCTGCGGCAGCGGCGCGTCACGTCCTGCGGCTGATTCGGCCACCTGCGGCTTCCGGCTTCGGTCCACGGCGGGTGCGGCCCCTACCGTCGACGTATGGACCAGCCGCACACGACCACCCCCGCGAGCGCCGCGCCGCGCCGCGGCCGGTGGCCCTGGCGCGCCCCGCGCGCCGCGGCGGCACCGGTGGCGGCCACGGAGCGGTACGGCTTCGGCTACCTGGCGGCGGAGTCCGTCTACCTCGACTCGGCGTGCCAGACGCTGCGCCCCGAGCCGGTGGTCGACGCCCTCGACGCGTACTACCTGGACTACAACGCGTGCGGCGGCCGCGTGAAGTACGCGTGGGGCCGTCAGGTCGACGAGAAGGTCGAGGCGACGCGCGACGCCGTCCTCGCGACGCTCGGCCTGCCGAAGCGGTCCTACGCGACGTCGTTCACGCTCAACACCACGTACGGGCTCAACCTGCTGCTCCAGCAGCTGCCCGCCGGACGGTACCGCCGCGTGATCACCACGCACACGGAGCACAACTCGGTGTTCCTGGCCACGATGGCGTTCGCGCGCCGCGAGGGCGTCGAGCGACTCCTGCTCGAGCGCGACGACGCGGGCGCCCTCGTCTACCGCGACGAGGACCTCACGGACGCGCTCGTCGTCGTCTCGGCGATGAACAACGTCGACGGGGCCCCGACCCTCGGCCTGCCGGAGCTCGTCGCGGCCGTCCGGCGCCGCGGCGGCACGACCGTCGTCGACGCCGCGCAGGCCATGGCGCACGCCCTGCCGCTGGTGCGCGGGCTGCGGGCCGACGCGGTCTGCTTCTCCGCGCACAAGGTCTACGGGGCGTCGCTCGGCGTCGTCGCGGCGTCGCACGAGCTGCTGGGCAGCCTCGAGGTGTCGTTCCTGGGCGGCGGCATGGTCGCGAACGTGACCGAGTCGGGCTTCACGCTGCTGCCCGAGCTGCACACGCGCCTCGAGGCGGGCCTCCAGCCGTGGGCCGAGATCATCGCGCTCGGCGCCGCGCTCGCGTGGCTGGGCGGCGTCGAGGCGGCCACGGGCGAGGCCCACGAGGCGCGCGAGCGCCGCCTCGCCGCGTGGCTCCACGACGGCCTGGCCGAGCTGCCCCGCATGCGGCTCCTGGGCGAGCGCGGGTCGTCGCTGCTGAGCATCATCCCCGAGCGCGTCGACGGGCACCGCCTGGCCGGGTTCCTCTCCAAGGCCGAGATCATGGTCCGTTCGGGCTACTTCTGCACCCACCACTGGCTCCAGGAGCGGGAGGGGTACGACCCGCTCGTCCGCTTCAGCCTGGGTGCGCACACCACGCAGGACGACGTCGACCGGACGCTCGACGTCGTCGGGAAGCTCCTGCGGGGTCTGTGATGCCCTGCATCGTCTCGTTCGTCGTGCTGCTGGTGCTGTCGGCGTTCTCGGCCCGGCACCGCAAGCTGCTGAAGAAGTCGTGGGGCTGCGTCACGCGCCGCGTGACCCTGCGGGCCTGCGACTCGTCGTTCGCCGACGACGTCAAGACGTCCCTGCTCGCACCGCTGGCCCTGCGCGTGCCGCGCCTGGTGCGGCCGGCGAGCGCGGCGCTGACGGTCGCCACCTGGGTGACCGTGCTCTCGCTGCTCGTCAGCGCGCTCGTCGTGGCACGCGGCGGGCTCAACCTGCTGGCGTACGGCACGTGCGACAGGCAGAACCCGCAGGCGTGCCTGCTCACCGCCGAGGCGTGCACCGTCGCGGCCGACGAGCCGGGCTTCTGGGAGTCGCTGACCCGTGGTGACGTGGTCGGCGCCGTCCGCAACGAGGCGACGTCGCTCGCCTCGACCGTCTCGACCATCCCTGGCCGCTTCCGCACCTGGGACGCCGCCGACCACACGCCCGCGTACGCGAGCTTCTCCGGCGGCTACCGCGAGGGCCTGCCCACGGTGCTCGAGGTGCTCGACCCGGGCTGCGTCTTCTGCGGGCGCCTGTACCGCAACATCGCCGAGTCTGGCCTGTCGGAGCGCGCGAACGTCACCTTCATCGCCTACCCGATCCTGCGCGAGGGCGAGCCGCAGTTCGCGAGCTCGATGCTCATCGCGCGGTACCTCACCGCGATCCGCGTCGTCGAGGGCGAGGGCGGGCCCGCCGCCGACCCCACCGACTGGGCGGTCCTGCGCCACCTGTTCACGGGGGAGCGGCCCGACGGCCTCGGCTGGCAGGTCTGGTTCAACGACCTCGCGTCCCCCGCCGAGGCGGAGGCGCAGCTCCAGGCGTGGCTCGCCGAGGCCGGGCACGACGCCGCCACGGTCGCCGAGATCGCGGCGCTCGCCGCCTCGGACCGGGTGGCCGACCTCCTTGCCGCGAGCCGCGTGATCGTCGAGGACGAGATCCGCACGGTCACGATCCCGACGCTGATCGGCGGGGGCGGGCTGCACCGTGGCCTGGTCAGCGTGGACCGGCTGCGGTCGATGCCCTGAGACGTCACGCCTCCGGGAACGTCCCCAGGTCCTCGACGCGGTACCCGTGCGGGTAGGTCCGCAGGGACGACAGGTCGGCGGCCGTGACCGGCCGTCGTCGCGGCGGGAGCAGCCGCACCACGCGGCCGCGCAGGCGGAGCAGGGTGCGGCACGCCGCCACCACGGGCGCGGGCGGGCGGGGGTACCGGAAGGCCCGGCACAGGTGCTCGTCCAGGATCGAGAAGGCGAACAGCCGCACGACGGGCGCGGGCAGCAGGCGGTAGGGCGGGAAGGTCCGCAGCAGGCGCAGGGTCGCGTCCGCGACCGACCGGCCTCCGGCGTCGTACGCGAACCGCTCGGCCTCGTAGGCGTCGAGCAGGTCGGCGAACGCGGCGTACGTCGTCGGGATGCCGGTGATGCCCATGCGGCGCCCGAGCGCCGCGTAGTAGACGACGGTCGCCTCGACCTCCGTGCCGGTGAGGCGCCGCCAGCCGTAGGCACTGATCCACCGCACGGGCATGACCACGAAAGTGGCGAGCACGTAGCGCATGTCGTCGTCGGGGATGCCGTAGGCGCGGTGCATGTGGTTCATGCGCCGCACCGCGGTGCGCCCCTCGGCGCTGGCCATGCCGTGCGTCAGGACGGCGTCGAGGATGAGCACGGTGTCGTCGTGCCGCTTCTGCGTCCGCTCGGTGAGCTCGGCCGTGCGGGCCAGCAGCCCGCCGATCGACGGCACCGCGTAGGTGCGGAACAGGGCGAAGCTCAGCGCCTGCTGGACGTCCCACGGGAACTCGTACGTGGCGACCAGCCGCACGATCTCCTCCGCCTGCGTCACGGGATCCATCGCACGGATCGCCTCACGCCGGGCGTAGCGCCGGGTCATCCTCCGAGCGTAGGGCTGCGGACCCAGCCCGCGTCGGTCCGGGTGAGCAGGTCGCGGCCCGCGCGCCGCATGGCGCGCAGCTCGGCGGTCTCGCGCCGTACGCTCCGGGGCGTCGTCTCCTCCCAGGTCGCGCGTGTCATGCCGCGCCGGGTCTGCCGGTTGAAGGGCTCGTAGGCGGCCGTGTAGATCCGTTCCAGCCCGGGTACCTGCTCGGCCAGGTGCACCAGCGCGCGCCGGTGGAACCACTTGACGACGGCGATGACCGTCCGCACGCCGCCCAGCTCGTCGAGCAGCGGCCGGACGAGCAGCGCATTCTCGTAGGTCGACGTCGACGCCGTCTCGCACCGGATCGCGGTGGCGGGAACGCCGCCGGCCACGAGGAGGTCCCGGTGCAGCAGCGCCTCGCAGGCACCGTCCCGGCTGCGGGCCGAGCCTCCCGTGGTGACGACCACGGGGGAGAGGCCTTGCCGGTACAGGTCGGCCGCGACCTCCGCGGGCGTCCAGTGCGAGGTGCCGAAGACGACGATCGCGTCGGCGGGCCCGACGGCGCCGCTGGAGGTCTCGACGAGGGCGACGTCGGCGTCGCCGAGGGGGAGGGGCATGACCCCGGATTCTGCTGCGGGCGACCCGCCGACGCCAGTGCCCGACCGTGGCGGCGTCGCACCCGACCGACGGTGGCGGCGCCGGCGTCAGGCCGTGGGCAGCACCGCGGCGACCGCGCCCTGCAGGGCGTCGCGCGCCGCCGGGGCGACCGCGTAGTGCGCCCACCGGCCGCGCTGCTCGCGCGTGACCAGCCCGGCCTCGACCAGCAGCTTCATGTGGTGGGACACCGTGGGCTGGGAGAGACCGACCGGCTCGGTCAGGTCGCAGACGCAGGCGTCGCCGTCGGGGGCCGCGGCGATGATCGACAGCAGGCGCACCCGCGCCGGGTCCGCCAGCGCCTTGAACGTCCTGGCCAGGGCGGCTGCCTGCTCGGGGCCGAGACCGGCGGGCGCCGGGGCGCAGCACCCGGCCGCGGGAGCCTCGAGGAGGGGAGGAGGGTGGTCACGAGAGACATCCTCGCACACGCATTGACAAACGTCGATGCGTGGTTCACGGTTCTCATATCGAAGTTCTTCGATGAAGTTTCGGCGGTCGACGGGAGGCCACGATGGCGGACGAAGCAGTGCGCGTGGACGAGGCGGTGCGTGAGGGCGAGGCGGTGCGCGAGCACGTTCGCGAGCGGTACGCGGAGGCGGCGAGGACGGCCCGCGCGGGCCGGCTCGCCGAGGCCGACGAACAGGCGACGGCCGCCCTGGAGGAGTGCTGCGGCGGGTCGTCCTGCTGCGGCCCGTCGGGCGCCGTGCAGGTCCGGTTCGGTCGCGGCCTCTACGACGAGGCGCAGGTGGCCGGCCTGCCCGAGACGGCGGTGCTCGCGTCGCTCGGCTGCGGCAACCCGACCGCGGTGGCCGACCTGCGCGCTGGCGAGCGCGTGCTCGACCTGGGCTCGGGCGGCGGCATCGACGTGCTCCTCTCGGCCAGGCGCGTCGGCCCCACCGGCTTCGTCTACGGCGTCGACATGACCGACGAGATGCTGGAGCTGGCCCGCGCGAACGCGGCCGAGGCCGGGGCCGGCAACGTCGAGTTCCGCAAGGGCACCATCGAGGACCTCCCGTTCGACGACGCGTCGGTCGACGTCGTCATCTCCAACTGCGTCGTCAACCTGTCCACGGACAAGCCCGCCGTGCTGGCGGAGATGTTCCGCGTCCTGGCGCCGGGCGGGCGCATCGGCGTCTCCGACGTCGTCGCGGAGGACCACGTGACGCCCGCGCAGCGCGCCGAGCGGGGCTCGTACGTCGGGTGCGTCGCCGGGGCGCTGTCGCGGCGGGAGTACCTCGACGGGCTCGCGGCCGCCGGGTTCGTGGACGCGAGCGTGCGGTTCACGCACGAGGCCGCGCCCGAGATGCACGGTGCGATCGTCCAGGCGACCAGGCCGAGGGAGGCATGACCGTGCGGGTCTCGCCCGAGATCGAGTACCGCGTCTACCTGGCCGAGCTGGCGGAGCGGGAGCGCCGCCTGGAGCTGCGCCGCCTGGCAGCGGAGCGGACCCCGAGGCGCCCCCACCGGGACCCGGCCGGGACGCTGCGCGCCTGGCTGCGGGACGTCCGCCGGCCGCGGGTCGCGACGGCGTCCGCCTGCTGCGCGCCGGTCTGCTGCTGAACGGACGACGCCCGGGAGGCCGCACCCCTGCGGGTGCGGCCTCCCGCGTCTCTCAGGCGACGGCGTCGACGCCGAGCTCCGCGAGCAGCACGCGCACGCGCCGCTCGATCTCGTCACGGATGGGGCGGACGGCCTCGATGCCCTGCCCGGCCGGGTCGTCGAGCTGCCAGTCCTCGTAGCGCTTGCCGGGGAAGATCGGGCACGCGTCGCCGCAGCCCATCGTGATGACGACGTCGGAGGCCTGGACCGCCTCGGTCGTCAGGACCTTGGGCGTCGCGGCGCTGATGTCGATGCCGCGCTCCGCCATCGCCTCGACGGCGACGGGGTTGACGGCGACGCCGGGCGCCGATCCCGCCGAGCGGACCTCGACGGCGCCGTCGGACAGCGCCGTGAGGAACCCGGCGGCCATCTGGGAGCGGCCGGCGTTGTGGACACAGACGAACAGGGCGGACGGCATGGTGGCTGCTTTCGTTGGTGAGGGTTCAGCGGGGTGTGACGACGCCGGACAGGGCGTCGACGCGGGCGGCGAGGTCGGCGAACGCGTCGTCGAAGGCCGCGTCGGTGCCGACCGGCACCGGGTCGGGGACCGACCAGTGGAGGCTCCCGGCGGCGCCGAGCTCCTCGTGGGCGGAGTCGCCGAGCTCCTCGTGGGCGGAGTCGCAGACGGTGACGACGACGTCGTCGGCGGCGAGGAGCCCGTCGAGCGAGCGCGGCACCGCGTCGGGCAGGGGCAGGCCGTGCCGTCGTGCGGCGGCGACCGCCCCGGGGGCGACGCGCAGGGCGGGGTGGGTGCCCGCGGAGGTGGCCGGCACGGCCGAGCGGCGCGCCCAGAGGGCGGCCGCGAGCTGGGACCGTGCCGAGTTCCCGGTGCACACGAAGACGACGCGGCGGGCCGCGAGCGCCGGGGCGGGCAGCAGCCCGGCCAGGGCGCCCGGGCTCAGGTGCACGTAGGTGCGGCGCCGGTCGGACTCCGAGCGCGTGCGCGTCAGCAGGCGCGCCCGCTCGAGGATGCCGAGGTGGTGCGCGACGAGGTTGGAGGCGATGCCGAGCTCGCGCTGCAGCTCGACCGGGGACGCGTCGCCGAGCGTGAGCAGGTCGACGATACGCAGGCGCACGGGATCGGCGAGCGCGGCGAACCGCTCCACGCGCCCGTCGAGGGATTCTCGCTCAACGTTCATTGACTCAATGATCATTGAGTTCTAGTGGGGTCGTCAAGCCGCGCGGTACGGTCGGGCGTGCCTCCCGAGACGCCCGCCCCCGACGTCGCCCCGCGCGAGCGCGCCCGCCAGGCGCTCGACGCCGCGGGCGCCCCCTACGCGATCACCGAGCACGGCCCCGTCGACTCGCTCGAGCAGGCGGCGGCGGCCCGCGGGCTGCGGCCCGAGCAGGTGCTCAAGACGATCGTCGTGCGCCGGGGCGAGGACGACTTCCTCTTCGTGCTCGTGCCCGGCGGGCGGCAGATCTCCTGGCCCAAGCTGCGGCACCTGCTCGGCGTCTCGCGGCTCTCGCTGCCCGACAAGGACGTCGCGCGCGAGGTGACGGGCTACGAGCGCGGCACCATCACGCCGTTCGGCTCGTGGCGCGCCTGGCCCGTCGTCGCGGACGCGCACGTGGCGGGGGCGGGGCCCGTGTCCGTCGGCGCGGGCGCTCCGGGCGTCGCCGCGACGCTCGACGCCGACGCCCTGGTCCGCGTGCTCCGCGCGGACGTCGCCGACGTGACGGACCTCGCCGCGCCCCGCGACCGCTGAACGACCCCGTTGCCCTCGCCGCCCGCCCGGGGCGTGGCCGGTCGGCCCGCGAGACCGGCCGGGCGTCTCCGCGAACCGGTCCGGCCGCGTCGCGCGGTGTGGCGTGACGCGAAGCGCGCCGCCCGGCGGCGCCCCACGCGGGTAGCGTCGGGGCGTGGACGGCATCGACCTCGCACTCGCCAAGCTGGACTCGGCCCTCGGGAACTCCGGCACGTCGTTCGACGTGCCGCTGTGGGAGGCGCCGTCCGGCAGCCAGGTGGGCGCCGACGTGCGCAAGACGGCCCGGGCCGCGTCCCGCGAGGGCGACAAGCTCGGCGCCGTCCGCCTGCTCGTGGTCGCGGCCGTACAGGCGCGGGCGACGGTGCCCGCGGACGTGCTCGACGACGTCGAGGCACGCGTCGCGCAGACGGACGGGGACCAGGCCGACCGGGACACGATCGCGGAGGCGATCACGATGCTGCGCAACCCGCCACCCGCGCCAAGGCGCGGGCTCTTCGGCCGCCGCCGCTGAGGCGTCCTACTGCGGCAGGTTCATGAGGGTGTCGTGCGTCGGCCGGGGCTACACCTCGCTGGGCGTGCCGGGTTCGAGCCAGCGGACCGGCGCGCCCGTCAGGGCGGCGCGCAGCCGCTCCGCGGGCTCGGAGAAGTGGGACCACCCCTCGTAGTGGACGGGCACCGCGACGCGCGGCGCGGCGAGGCGCACCAGCCGGACGGCGTCGCGGCCGTCCATCGAGTAGCGCAGCGGTCCCGTGACCGGGAACCGGACGCGCCCCAGGTGCATGAGCAGCACGTCGACGTCGCGGCGTCTCGCGAGCCGGCGTACCGGGGCGTGGAGCACGGTGTCGCCGGTCATCCAGAGCGCCACGCGGTCGCCGTCGCCGGGCGTGAGGGCGAAACCGACGACGTCGCCCGCCACGGGCCGGCTGAGCGGCGGCCCGTGGCGGCACGGCGTCGCGCGGACGTGCAGGGGCGGGCGGCCGTCGCCGGCGAGCGTGACGGTCTCGCCGGGGCGGAGCCCGCGCACGTTCGGTGCGCCGAGGCGGTCGCGCCCGGACGCGGTGGTGAGCACCGTGGTCGCGGAGGGCAGCAGGGCGCGGCCGCGGTCGTCGAGGTTGTCGGCGTGGTGGTCGTGGCTGAGCAGGACGACGTCGACCGGCCCGAGCTGCTCGGGCTCGAGCGCCGGGCCTGCCACCTTGGTGGACGACGTGCCGAGCCCGAAGCCGTAGGTGCGCCCGGGCGGGTCGAACGTGGGGTCGGTGAGGATCCGCCAGCCGTCGAGCTCGACGAGCACGGTCGGCCCGCCCAGGTGGGTGAGGCGCACGGGAGTCAGCCGTCGACGAAGGCGAGGAGGTCGGCGTGGAGGCGGTCGCGGTCGGTGTCGGGCAGGGCGTGGCCGCTGCCCTCGTAGACCGTGAGCGTGGCGCCGTCGACGAGGGCGGCGGAGCGCTTGCCGCCGACCTCGAACGGGACGATCTGGTCGTCGTCGCCGTGGATGACGAGGGTGGGGACGTCGATCTTGGCCAGGTCGGGGCGGAAGTCGGTGGCGGAGAACGCGGCGATGCACTCGTAGGCGGCGCGGTGGCCGCAGGCCATGGACTGGAGCCAGAACGCGTCGCGGAAGCCCTGGGCGACGTCGCCGCGGCGGTTGTGGCCGAAGAAGGGGCCGTCGGCCAGGTCGCGGTAGAGCTGGGCCCGGTTGGCGGCCTCGCCCGCCCGGATCCCGTCGAACACGCTGACGTCCATGCCCTCGGGGTTGTCGTCGGTGCGCAGCATGAGCGGGGGGACCGCGGAGACGAGGACGATCTTGGCGACGCGGGCGGTGCCGTGGCGGCCGACGTAGTGGACGATCTCGCCGCCGCCGGTGGAGTGCCCGACGAGGGTCAGGTCGCGCAGGTCGAGGGTCTCGATCAGGCAGGCGAGGTCGTCGGCGTAGGTGTCCATCTCGTTGCCGTGCCAGGTCTGGCTGGAGCGGCCGTGCCCGCGGCGGTCGTGCGCGATGGCGCGGTGGCCGTGCTCGGCAAGGAACCGGGCGGCGGCCTCCCAGGCGTCGGCGTTGAGCGGCCAGCCGTGGCTGAGCAGCACGGGCGTGCCGTCCGTTCCGTAGTTCTTGTAGAAGATCTGGGCGCCGTCGTCGGCGGTCACGGTGGGCATCGGGACTCCTCGGTGAGGTGACGGTGAGGGTGACGTGGTGCTTCGAGCCTGCGCCGGTGGCCGGGCGCCCGCACCACGTAAACCACGTAGTCCGCGGGACGGGTCAGGGTTCGCGCGGCTCGAGGTGCTCGGCGAGCTGCCGGCGCGAGGAGATCCCGAGCCGCTGGAACACCTTGCGCAGGTGGTAGTCGACGGTGCTGGGGCTGAGGAACAGCTGGGCGGCGATCTCGGCGTTGGTGCTGCCCGCCGCGGCGAGCCGGGCGACGGTCCGCTCCTGGGGCGTCAGCGGGGCGATGGGCGCCTCCGCGCCCACCGGGCCGGCCGCCCCGGCCGCCCCCGCCCCGGTCGCGGCGAGCTCGGCCTGCCCGCGCGGCACGAAGATGCCCGCGCCGCACCCCTGGAGCAGCCGGACGGCGAGGCGCAGCTCGTCGGCCGCGTCCCGCCGCCGGCGGGTGCGCCGGAGCCACTCGCCGTGGAGCAGGTGGGTGCGCGCCAGGTCGGTCGCGGCCACGGTGCGCGACAGCGCCTCGATCGCGGCCTCGAAGTGCGCCCCCGCGGCGTCGTCGGGCGCGAGCAGCGCGAGGCAGCGCTCGGTGACCCCGCGGCACCAGGGCGCCCCGTTCGCGGCGGCCCGCTCCTGGAGCAGGGCCGTGACGCGGCGGGCCGCGTCGAGGTGGCCGCTGCGGGCGGCCGCCTCGACGTAGTCCGGGTACTGCAGCGGCGTGAGCTGGAGGAACGGGTCGTCGACGAGCGGGGCGAGGCGGTCGAACGCGTCCTGGTAGGCGCCGTCGGCCAGGTCGCGGACCCCGAGCGCCCACGCGCCCAGGTCCTCGACGCCGCCGAAGCCGGTCGCGGCCGCCCCGTCGGTGACGGCGCCGACGAGGGCGCGCGGCGCGCCCTGCCACGCCATGACGGGGGCGTTGACGACGTTCTCGCTGTCGTAGCCCATCGCCCGGCGCACGGCGAGCACCTTCTCGGTGAACCCGACGGCACGGTCCACGGAGCCGCCGAGCAGCTCGGCCGCGGACGCGACCCAGGCCAGGGTGTCGATGACGCGCAGGGCGCCCGCGTCGCGGGCGGCAGCGTAGGCGCGGTCGAGCGCCCGGGCCCGCGTCGTGTCCTCCCACAGGAACGCGCCGAGCGCCGCGACGGCCGTGCCGAGGTGCATGAGCTCGCCGTCGGGGCGGTCGCACAGGGCGTCGAAGGCCGCCCGGGCGGGCGCGACGGCGTCGGCGTACGGCAGCAGGACGACGGCGGCGAGGCCGCGCAGCACGGTGGCGTCGCGCCCGCCGGCGTCCGCGGCGGCGTCGAGGCGGCGCCCCAGCGCGCCGAGCGTCGTCCCCGTCATCGAGCGGGCGACCGTCACGGCGGCCTCGAAGGCCTGCATGAGGGTCCGGCGCTCGAGGTCGGGCTCGCGGCCGTGGAAGTCGTCGGCGGCCGCGACGAGGGTGGCGACGGTGCCGCGCAGGTTCTCGCCGTCGGCGAGGAACAGCGTCAGCTGGTAGCGCACCACGGTGCCGCGGCCGCGCGTCACGGGGTCGGCCGTCTCCGCCGGGACGCTCTCGACGAGCCGGCGCGCGACGTGCACCGCACCGACGGTGAGCGCCGCCTCGGCGGCGCTGATGCGCCGGGCGTCGCGCTCCGGGCCGGGCGGGGTGAGGTCGGCGGCGCGGGCGAGGATGCGCGCCCGCGAGGCCGACGCCCCGCGGCGGGCGGCGAGCTCGGCGGCGTGCGCGAGGCGCGCCGCGACCGCCGGGTCGGGGCCGGCCGCGGCCCGCGACGCGTGCCACGCCTCGAGCTCGACGTCGCCCAGGTGGTCGGCGGCCGCCGCCAGCGCTCGGTGGGCGCGCCGCCGGTCCACGCCGCTCGCCGCGTCGTAGCACGCGGCCCGCGCGAGCGAGTGCCGGAACCGGACCACGGGCGAGAGCGTGACGAGGCCGGGGATCTCGACGCGGTCGACGCCGTCGGCGCCCAGCCCGAGCTCCTTGGCCGCCGCGGTGATGAGCTGGAGGTTCCCGGACGTGTCGGCGGCGGCGAGCAGCACCCACGTGCGCACGACGGCGTCGTGCTGCGCGAGCCGCTGGGCGTAGTGCCGCTGGAGGTGGCTCCCCACCGGGACGTTCCCGTCGCCGACGGCGAGCTCGCCGAGCTGCGGGCCGGTGAGGTCCGCGGCGAGGTCGATGAGGGCGAGCGGGTTGCCGCCCGTGGCGCGGGCGACCGCCGCGGCGGCGGACGGGTCGACCTGCGTGTCCAGGGCGCGGCCGAGCAGGTGGAGCGACGCGCGCGTGTCGAGCCCGTCGAGCGGCAGCCGCTCGATCCCGCCCATCCGCTCCGCGACGGTCTCGTGCCGCGCCGCGACGACGAGCGCGACGCGCTCCTGCGCGAGCCGCCGGCCCACGAAGGCCAGGGCGTCGACGCTGTCCGTGTCGAGCCAGTGGGCGTCGTCGACGACCCCGACGACGGGGGAGGCGTCCCCGGCGCGGCCCAGCAGGCCCAGCAGGCCGAGGCCGACGAGGAACCGGTCCGGCGGCGGGCCCTCGCCCTGCCCCGTGGCGACCTCGATCGCCTGCCGCTGCCGTGGCGGCAGGTGCCCCAGGTGCTCCCGCAGCGACGAGACCAGCCGGTGCACCGCCGCGAACGGCAGCGTCGACTCCGACTCGTACCCGTCCAGGCGGACCACCTGCGACCCGGCGGTGACCGCGGCGGCCGCGGCGTCGTCGAGCAAAGCCGTCTTGCCGATGCCCGGGTCGCCCAGCACGAGGAGCGCCCCGCCGCTCCCGTTGCGCGCGTGACCGAGGAGCGCGCCGAGGCGCGCCTTCTCGTCGTCGCGACCCACCAGCCCCGCGCCAGCAGCCGTCACGCCCCACAACGTAGGGCCGGGAGCGCCCGCCCGCGCGGGGGACTACGTGCCGCACGTGGTCCGTCCCCGCACGCCGCGGCCCGACGATCGTCGCACCAGCCCCGCACCACCTACCCGGAGGAGAACGATGCGCACCCCACGCCCGCGGCGCCGCCTGACGGCCGTCGCAGCACTCACCGCCGCCGCAGCCCTCGCGCTGTCGTCCGCCGCGTCCGCCGGCGGCCGCCACCAGGGCCCCGACCGGCCGACCATCGTGCTGGTGCACGGCGCGTTCGCCGACTCCAGCGGGTGGAGCGAGGTCGCCGAGGACCTCACCGACCGCGGCTACGACGTCCTCGCCTTCTCCAACCCGCTGCGCGGCCCGGCGTCCGACGCCGAGTACCTGCGCCAGTTCCTGGCCACGATCGAGGGCCCCGTCGTCCTCGTCGGGCACTCGTACGGCGGCGTCGTCATCACGAACGCGGCGACCGGAGACCCGGACGTCGAGGCGCTCGTCTACGTCGCCGCGTACGCCCCGGCGGAGGGCGAGAGCGTCGCGGCCGCGAACACGCTCGGCGGCGGCCACCCCACCGTCACCGACCACCTCGTCGTGCGCCCCTACCCCGGAGCCCCGGCGAACGACGCCGACGCCTCCATCGACCCGGCGTGGTTCCCGCAGCTCTTCGCGCAGGACCTGCCGCGCAAGGAAGCCCGGTTCCTCGCCGCCAGCCAGCGGCCCGGGGCGTTCGGCGCACTGCTCTCCCCGTCCGGGGTCCCGGCGTGGCAGACGATCCCGAGCTGGTACGTCGTCGCCGACGACGACCGCATCATCCCGCCCGAGGCGCAACGCGTCATGGCCGCCCGCGCCGGCGCCGACACCGTGCACGTGCGCAGCTCGCACGTCGTGATGATGAGCCACCCCGACCTCGTCACCAAGGTGATCGTGAAGGCGGCCCGGAGCTGACCCGGCCGCGCGGCCGGGCGATCCCAGAGCGACGGGAGCCCGCCGCCGCGCGGACCCACCTGCGTACCCTCCCGAGGTCGTCGCACGACACCTCGGGAGGGTACGCATGCGGTACTCGGCGTTCCGGAAGACGCCTCCCGTCCTGCTGCGCCAGTTCCTGCCGACGCCGTCGGTGACGTCGTGGGCGCTCGCGGCGGGGTACGACGGCGTCGTCCTCGACCTCCAGCACGGCGAGCTGACCACCGAGTCCGCCTGCGCGCTCATGCGGGGCGTGCCCCACAGCAGGCTGCGGGTGTTCGTGCAGGTCGCCGACGTCGACCCGGGCGGCGTCGCGCGGCTCCTGGCGGCGGGGGCGCGTGGGATCACCCTGGCGGGCGTGGAGACGACCGCGCAGGCTGCCGCGCTGGTCGCGGCGGTCAAGCCGCTCGGCCCCGCCGCGACGCCGGCCCCGGGTGCGGCGCTGGCCGTCGCGCAGGTCGAGACGGCCGCCGGCGTCGCGGCCGCCGAGGCCGTCGCCGCGACGCCGGGGCTCGACGCCCTGCGCCTGGTGCCGTCGCAGCTGGCGCTCTCGCTCGGGCTGCCCGGGCACGGCACCTGGGAGGACGGCCCGGTGTTCGAGGCGATCGAGCGGCTCGCGGCGCTCGCGCGCCGGCGCGACGTGACGTTCGGCGTCTTCGCCGACTCGCCCGGGTACGCCGCCCGGCTCATCGACCGCGACCTCGTCGACTACGTGGTGCTCGGCACCGACGTCTCGCTGCTGGCCGGGGCGATGCGGGACGCGATCACCGACCTCGGCGCGGGTTCGGCGGCGCCGACGGGGTGGCGCCTCGGGCTGCGGTCGGCGGTCGGGAACGCGCGCGCCTGACGGGGCGTGTCCGGAGGTCGTCCGGGGCTCAGCGGCCGAAGAGCCGTCCCAGGAACCCGGTCTGCGGGGCGGCGTCCTCATGCCCAGGGCACCACTGGGCGGCGGGCACGGTGCGCTCGACGTCGGCGACGTGCTGGCCGCAGCCGGCCCAGGTGGTCTTGCCGCAGGTGGCACAGGTGACGGGGTAGCACACGGGGTTCTCCTCGGGGGTGGTGCGTCGTGACGGGTGGTGCGTGTGGTGCGGTGGTTGCCGGGGCTCAGGCGAGCATGAGGAAGAGCTTCTCGAGCTCCTCGGTGGTGAGCCCGCCCTGCGTCTCGGCGGCGCCCTCGGGGTCGGCGGCGCACTCGCGCATCGCCGTCGCGACGATGGCGAAGCCCGCCCGGTCCAGCGCGCTGGAGACGGCGGCGAGCTGCGTGACGACGTCGCGGCACGAGCCGCCCGCCTCGACGGCGGTGATGACGGCGTCGAGCTGGCCGCGGGCGCGGCGCAGGCGGTTGACGATCTTGCGCTGCGCCTGCGCGCGCGCCTCGGGCGACGGCGTGGCGTCGGGCATCACGTCGGGCACGACGTCGGGCGTGGCGTCGGCGGCGGGGGAGCCGGTGGCGTTCATCGGGCGAGCACCTCCTCGGTGACCAGTCGGGCGTCTGCGGCGCGGCCGAGCGCCGCGCGCAGCGTGAGCATGCCACCCGAGAGGGAGGCGGAGTCGAACCCGTTCGCCACGAGGACGCGGTGCGCGATGTGCGCGCGCACGCCGGACTGGCACGTGACCCGCACGGGGCGGCCGGCGGCGGCGTCGCGCACCTCGGCGAGCCGCGCGCGCAGCTCGGTGTGCGGGACGTTGAGCGCGCCGGGCAGGTGCGCGCTCGCGAACTCGGCGGCGCTGCGGACGTCGAGCACGAGCGCGGTCGCCTCGACGTCGTCGAGGTCTGCGGCGTGCCAGAGGCGCAGCGTGCCGTCGAGCACGTTGGCGGCGAGCATGCCCGCGAGGTTGACCGGGTCCTTCGCCGCGCCGAAGGGCGGGGCGTACGCGAGGTCGAGGTCGACGAGGTCCTCGGCGGTCAGGCCGCCGCGGATCGACGTGGCGAGCACGTCGAGCCGCTTGTCGACGCCGTCGGCGCCCGCGGCCTGCGCGCCGAGGATCCGGCCGTCCTCGCCGACGTGCAGCACCAGGTGGACCTGCGTGGCGCCCGGGAACCAGCCCGCGTGCTGGCTGGGGTGCAGGTGGATCGTGTGGTGCGCGATGCCCGCGGCGTCGAGCTCGGCGCGGTTGGCGCCCGTGAGCCCGGCGGCCAGCGTGCCGACGCGCACGATCGCGGTGCCGACGGCCGGGGGGATCGGGCGGGCTGTCGCAGGGCGCAGGATCGCGTCGGCGACCTGCCGCCCGGCGCGGTTGGCGGGTCCGGCGAGCGGGACCGGGCGGCGGGCGCCCGTGACCGCGTGCGTGGACACGACGGCGTCGCCGGCGGCCCACACGCCCGGAAGGCTCGTGCGGCCGTGCGCGTCGACGACGATCGCGCCGCGCTCCGTGGCGATCCCGGCCGCCTCGAACACGGCCGTGTCGGGGCGCACGCCGACGGACAGCACGACCAGGTCGGCGGGCAGGCGCGCGCCGTCGCCCAGGACGACGACGTCGTGCTCCGGCCCCGGCTCGACGGCCGTGGCGGCGGTGGCCTCGTGGACCGCGATGCCCAGGCGCGTGAGCTCGTCGCGCACGAGGCTGGCGAGCTCGGCCTCCAGCGGGGGCAGCACGTGGTCGGCGAGCTCGACGAGCGCGACGTCCAGCCCGGCGGCGGCGAGCTGCTCGGCTGCCTCGAGGCCGATGAACCCGGCCCCCAGGACGACGGCCCGGCGGGCGCCGGCGCCCACCCAGCCGCGCAGCGTGACGGCGTCGGGCACGGTCCGCAGGGTGCGCACGCGCGGCGAGTCGATGCCGGGCAGGGGCGGGCGGACGGCCTGCGCGCCGGGGGCCAGCACGAGCGCGTCGTACGCGATCGTGCGGTCGCCGTCGGGCGTGCGGGCGGTGACGGTGCGGGCGGCGGCGTCGAGCGCGACGACGTCGTGCCGCGTGCGCACGTCGAGGTTCAGCGCGGCGCGCAGCGAGTCCGGCGTCTGCACGAGCAGGGCGTCGGCCGAGGCGATCTCGCCGCCTACGTGGTACGGCAGCCCGCACCCGGCGAACGACACGTGCTCGCCCCGGTCGAGGACGACGATCTCGGCGGACTCGTCGAGGCGGCGGGCGCGTGCCGCTGCGCTCATCCCGGCGGCGACGCCGCCCACGACCACGATCCTGGTCGGGCGTGCGCTGTCGTCGGGGGTCGTCTCGAAGGTGTTCTCCCGGGGTGCCATGGTCGAGACCATATACCCCCGGGGGTTTAATTCGCCAGCTCGTCGGCTGTGGGGCCGGTCACCTGTCCGACGGGCGTCGTCCCGGTGCGGGGCAGGTCGAGCCCGCCCGGCGGCGTCCTCCCACCGTGGCCGCGGGTGCCGAAACCCGGGGCGTTTCGAGCCTCCCCCGCGTTCGCGAGGCATCCTCGACCTAGTCTCAGATGGCACACGCGGGGGACGACGCGGCCGGCACGCGGGGGGCGGGGGCCCGCCGCGCGCCCGGCGCCCACCTTCCTCCACGACGCCACCGAGACGGGAGGACGGACGATGGTCGCCCTGGTGCTGGCCCCCGTCCTGCTCGGGGTCGCGCTCTACAAGCTGCCGCTCGCCGCGGCGCGCGTCCTCGCGCTGCTCGGCCAGGCGGGCCTGGGCGCCGCGACCGTGGCGCTGCTCGCACGCACCGCCCGCGACGGCGAGCTCGTCGACGTGCTCGGCGGGACGCAGCGCCTGCTCCACGTCACCCTGCGCGCCGACGCGGCCGCGCTGACGTTCGTGCTGCTCAGCGTCGTGCTCTTCTCCGCCGCGATCGTCTACGTGCTGGGGGAGCGGTACGCGAGCACCACGCTCCTGCTCCTCCTGCTCGCCCTGCAGGGCCTGACCGCGGGCCTCTTCCTGGCCGACGACATCTTCACGCTGTTCGTCCTGTTCGAGGTCGCGACCCTCGTCGGGATCCTGCTCGTGATGTTCCGCGTCGAGCGGCGGTCGGTGTACGACGGGCTCTTCTACCTGACGATCCAGATCGTCGCGATGCTCTTCTTCCTGTTCGGCGTCGCGTACCTGTACCGCGCCTTCGGCGTCCTCGACGTCACCGAGATCGGCCGGCTCGTCGCGACGGGCGCCGACCCGCACGCGCTCGTGCTGCCGTTCGCGTTCCTGCTCACGGGGCTGGCGCTCAAGGCAGGCTTCTTTCCGCTGTTCAGCTACGTGCCGCGCGCGTACGGCAACCCCGGCGCGCCCACCGTGGTGCTCATGCTCATGTCCGGGGTGCTGGCCACGGGCGCGATGTTCTGGGTCGCGCGCCTCGTCGCCGTGTTCGTCCCGGCGCTCGACCTGCGCGGGTTCCTCGTCGCCCTCGGGCTCCTGACCGGCGTCGCGGGCGCGGTCAAGGCGCTCGCGCAGCAGGACGTCCGGCTGATCCTCGCGTACTCGACCGTGTCCCAGGCGGGCCTCGTCACGATCGGGCTCGCCGCGGGCACCGCGACGGCGACCGGCGGCGGGCTGCTGCACCTGGTCAACCATGCGCTGCTCAAGTCCGTGCTGTTCCTCGCGGCCGGCGTCGTCGTGCGCACCTACGGGACGGCGAAGCTCGCCGAGCTCCGCGGCGTCGCGCGGCGCCTGCCGTGGGTGGCGGGCGCCAGCATGGTCGCGGTGCTGGGCATGGTCGGCGCGCCCCTGACCGGCGCTGCCGCGTCCAAGGACCTCATCCTGCTCGGCGCCACGGGCTGGGCCGAGGTCGCCGCGTGGGTCGTCAACGCGGGCACCATGCTCGTGTTCCTCAAGTACGGGGCGATGTTCTTCGGCACGCCGGCCACGCCCGCTGCGGCGCCGCGCCGCGGCGTCGACCCGACCCAGCGTGTCGTCGTGCTGGCCCTGACCGCCGTCGCGCTCGCGGCGGGCGTGCTCGCGCCGCAGCTCTCCACGCTCATGCTCGGCCCCGACGTCGTCGCCGCCGTGGGGGTGAGCGCCACCAAGGTGGGCGTCTTCGCGCTGCTGGCCGTCGGGGCGTACCTGCTGCGGCGCGCGACGCTGCCGTACGCCCGCCAGGCGCGCGGCCTGCTCCTAACGTCGCTGTCGCTGCCGCAGAGCGTGGTCGCGCTGACCGTGTTCTTCGGGGTCACGGCCCTGGCCGGCACCGTGGCGGTGAGGTGATGGCCGTGCTGCGCCGCAACGTCGTCGTCGTCCTGCTGCTCGCGCTCGTCTGGGTGGTCATGAACGAGCGGCTCAGCCCGCTCGCCGTGGGTTCGGGACTCGTCGTCGGCGTCGCCGCCCTCTGGCTGACGAACCGGCTCCTGCGGATCGACTACGCCACCACGGTGTTCCTGAGCCCCGTCGCGACGGTCCGCTACGGGCTGCTGCTGGCCAAGGAGATCACCGTCGCGGCGTGGCACATGGCCGTGACCATCGTGCGCGGGCGCGCCACCGTCACACGGTTCGAGCTCGTCAGCGAGCTCGAGGACGAGGTGCTGCTCTTCCTGCTCGCCAACTCGATCATCCTCACGCCCGGGTCCGTCGCGCTCGACCGCGACGGGCGGCGGATCGTCGTGCTCACGTGCGACGACGACGTCGAGCGCGCGGTCGCCGCGTGCCGCCGGGTGGAGCGCGCGATCGCCCGCATCGGGAAGGGGCGCTCGTGATCCTCACCGTCATCAGCTACGTGCTGGCCACCGCGTGCGTGCTCAGCGGGATCGTCGTGCTGCGCGGCAGCAACGCGTGGTCGCGGCTGCTCGGCTACTGCCTCGTCGCGGGCAAGGTCAACATGCTCGTCGTGGTGCTCGGGCTGCAGTCGGGCCGCACGTTCTACCTCGACATCGCGCTGGTCTACACGCTGCTCAGCTACGTGGGCGTGCTCGTCCTGTCCCAGTACATGGCCGGGAAGGAGCCGTCCGATGCTTGAGGTCGTCGGCGACGTCGTCATGGCCGTCGGGGCCCTCGTCGTGCTGCTCGGGCTCGTCGGGGTGTTCCGGTTCAAGGACTTCACCCTGCGGCTGCTCGCGGGCGCCAAGATCGACACGGTCGGGTTCGTCGCCATCGTCGTCGGGCTCGTGCTGCGGTCCGGGGTCACGTGGTTCAGCGCCAAGGCGCTGCTCATCCTGGCCGTCGTCATCGTCGCCAACCCCGTGGTGACCTCCGCGATCGCGGCCGGGTACGCCAGGCAGCAGGCGCGCGCCCAAGGGGAGGACTGACATGGGGATCGACCAGGTCGTCTTCCTGTTCCTCATCGTGTTCGCGGTGCGGGCCGTGTTCGCGTCGTGCCTCAAGCACGCGATCATCACGGCGGGCGTGTTCGGGCTGTTCGCCTCGCTCGCGTACCTGCTCTACCACGCGCCCGACGTCGCGGTCTCCGAGGCGGTGGTCGCGTCCTCGCTCGGCACCGTGCTGCTCATCCTGACGATCCGCAACTACGACGACGTCTCCGTGCCCGGCATCCCCCGGATGATCTGGCACCGCAAGGGCGTCGACCTGCTCATGCTCGGCGGCGCCGCCCTCGTGCTGTGGCTCACCGCGCGGTCCCCGCAGGTGGCGGTCGCGCCCGTCCACGAGGAGGTCATGCGCCGCTTCCTCGAGGGGTCCGGCACGGTCAACCCCGTCACGAGCATCCTGCTGCACTACCGCGTGCTCGACACCGTGCTCGAGGCGCTCATGCTGCTCGTCGCCGTGCTGGGCGTCATGCACCTGACCCGCTCCGACGGGCAGATGTCGGCCCCCGAGAACGAGGCCCTCGGCCGCAGCCACCCCACGCTCGTCAAGGCGATGCAGATCCTCACGCCCGTGCTCGTCGTCGCCGGCGCTGCGCTCGTCGTGGGCGACCCGCAGACCCCGGGCGGCGGGTTCCAGGGCGCCGGCCTGCTCGCCGCCGTCGTGGTGGGGCGCTACCTCGTGGGGGCGCGCGGGCCGCGCACCACCCAGGGGCTCGAGACGCTCGAGAAGGTCATCTTCGTCGTCTTCGTGCTGTCGGTCGTCACGTACGTCCTCATGGGCCTGCGCGAGGTCACCCCGGACGTGTACGCGCCCTACATGATCGCGATGAACGGCCTGCTGGGCCTCAAGGTGTTCTGCGGGCTGTCGATCATGTTCCTCTACTTCGCCTCGGAGGCCTGACGTGCTCGACTGGCTCAACGGGCCCAACACCGCCGTCGTGCTCTTCTTCGTCGGCCTGGCCGGCATGGCCCTGCGCAAGAACATGATGATCACCGTCATCGCGACGTCGATCATGAACACCGCGATCATCCTCGCGTTCGTGACCATGTTCTCCAGCCCCGGCCACACCGCCCCCATGGCGGCCGAGTCCGTCGCGCAGGCCGCCGACCCGCTGCCGCAGGCCCTCATGATCACGTCCGTCGTCATCGGCGTGGCCGTGCAGGCCGTGTGCCTGGTGCTGATCCTGAGCCACTACCGGCAGCACAAGACGCTGGACTGGGACGAGGCCCGCGCGATCCGCGAAGGCGTCCCGGCCGCCGAGGCCGACCCCTTCACACGGTGGAAAACCCTCGTCAGGGAGGCGCTGCATCCGGTGGCCGGGACGGACCATCCCGAGCCTTGACCTCCGGATCCGCCCGTGCGTACGGTGCGGACGCGATTCCCCACAGGGCAGCTGGCCCCGGCTCGACGTAGCCGTCGTGGGGAGCCAACGGCATCACGCGTACCGCGCTCCGGCGCCCGCTCGAGGGTGAACACCTCGGCGGCTGCGACCCCGCAACCTGGCCTGACGGCCGAGGGCCCGAGCAGTCCCACCATCGTCAGGACTTCTCATGCCATCCATCACCCCGGCGTTCCCCGGCGGCACCATCCTCGGCTACCCCCGCATCGGGCGCCGCCGCGAGCTCAAGCGCGCCGTCGAGGCCCACTGGGCCGGGCGCACCACCGCCGCCGAGCTCGACGAGACGCTCACCGCGCTGCGCCTGGCCACCGTGCGCCGGCTCGTCGCGCTCGGCCTCGACCCCGCCGACGGCTCCGTCCCGTCGTCGTTCTCGCCCTACGACCACGTGCTCGACGCCGCCGTGCTGCTCGGCGTCGAGCCCGCCGACGGCTACTTCGCCGCCGCGCGCGGCGACGCCACCCGCCCGCCGCTCGAGATGACCAAGTGGTTCGACACCAACTACCACTACCTCGTCCCCGAGATCGGCCCGGACACCCCGATCACGTACGCCGACGACGCCCCCGTGCGCTGGTTCGCCGAGGCCGCGCGCCCCGCCGACGGCGGCACACCCGTCGTCACGCGGCCCGTCGTCGTCGGGCCCGTCACCTTCCTGCTGCTCGCCACCGCGGCCGCCGGGGCGCCCGACGGGTTCCGGCCCCTCGACCGCCTCGACGACGCCGTCGCCGCCTACGGGCAGCTGCTCGCCGCCCTCGGCGCCGCCGGGGCGCCGTGGGTGCAGCTCGACGAGCCGGCGCTCGTCGCCGACACCGTCACCGCCGGGCTCGCGCCCGGAGAGCTCGCCGCCGCCGTGCGCCGCACCTACACGGCCCTGACCGGCGTCCCCGGGCGGCCCTCCATCCTCGTCGCCGCGCCCTATGGCGACCTGCGCACCGGCCGCGACGACCTCCTCGCCGTGCTCGCCGCCACCGACGTCGAGGCCCTCGCCGTCGACCTCGTGCGCGGCGCCCCCGCCGACGCCCCCGTCGCCGGCCTGGAGACGAAGACCCTCGTCGCCGGCCTCGTCGACGGCCACAACGTCTGGCGCGCCGACCTCGCCGCCCGCCTCGACCAGGCCGCCGCCCTCGGCGCCCGCACCGGCGCCGGCGCCGTCACCGTCGCCACCTCCACGTCGCTCCTGCACGTGCCGCACGACGTCGCCGACGAGACCTGGGACGGCACCGACGGCCGCGACCCCCGCCTCGCCGGCTGGCTCGCCTTCGCCGACCAGAAGGTCGCCGAGGTCGTCACCCTCGCCCGCGGCCTGCGCGACGGGGCCGACGCCGTCGCCGACCGGCTCGCCGCGGCGTCGGCGGCGCTCGCGGACCGGGCGACGGCGGCCGGCGTCGTCGTCCCGCAGGTGCGGGCGCGTGCCGCGGCGCTCGACGACGCCGACGCGACCCGCGCCCCGTACGCGGAGCGGGCCGCGGCGCAGGCCGCGCGCCTGGGCCTGCCGCCGCTGCCGACCACGACCATCGGCTCGTTCCCGCAGACCCCGCAGATCCGCGCGGCCCGCGCGTCCTGGGCGCAGGGCACCACGACCGACGCCGCGTACGCGGACGCCATGCGCGCGGAGGTGGCCCACGTCATCGCGCTCCAGGAGGAGCTGGGCCTCGACGTGCTGGTGCACGGCGAGCCCGAGCGCAACGACATGGTCCAGTACTTCGCCGAGCAGCTCGACGGGTTCGCCGTGACGGCCGGCGGCTGGGTGCAGTCGTACGGGTCGCGGTGCGTGCGCCCGCCGATCCTGTGGGGCGACGTCTCCCGGCCTGCGCCCATGACCGTCGCGTGGACGCGCTACGCGCAGTCGCTGACGTCGCGTCCGGTCAAGGGGATGCTCACGGGGCCGGTCACGATCCTCGCCTGGTCGTTCGTGCGCGACGACCTGCCCGTCGCCGACGTCGCGAGCCAGGTGGCGCTCGCCCTGCGCGACGAGGTCGCCGACCTCGAGGCCGCCGGCACCGCCGTCGTGCAGGTGGACGAGCCCGCGCTGCGCGAGCTGCTGCCGCTGCGCACGGCCGACCAGCCCGCCTACCTGGCGTGGTCGGTGCGGTCCTTCCGCGTCGCGACGGGCGGCGCCGCGCCGGACGTCCAGGTGCACACGCACCTGTGCTACTCCGACTTCGGCGATGTCATCGACGCGATCGACGGCCTCGACGCGGACGTGACGTCGCTGGAGGCGGCCCGCTCCCGCATGGAGATCGTGCCGCAGCTCCAGCAGGCGGGGTACGCGCGCGGCATCGGCCCGGGCGTGTGGGACATCCACTCGCCGCGCGTCCCGACGACGGAGGCGCTCACCGAGCTGCTGACGCTCGCTGCCGGCGCCGTCGACCCGGCGCTCGTGTGGGCCAACCCCGACTGCGGCCTCAAGACGCGCGGCTACGAGGAGACGACGGCGTCGCTGCGCCACCTGGTCGCGGCGGCCCGCGCGGTGCGCGCGACGCTGTAGCGCGCCGCACCGGGCGCCGCAGCGGGCGCCGGGCGTCCCGGTCCGTCACGCCATCGGGATCGGTGGCGTGACGGACCGGGACGCCCGCCACCGTCAGGACGTCAGCTTGAGGCCGACGACGCAGGCGATCAGGCCCGCGATGAGCGCGATGCGGACCAGCGACACGGGCTCGGCGCCCGTGGCCATCGCGTACGCCACCGTGGTGGCGGCGCCGATGCCGACCCACACCGCGTACGCGGTGCCGACGGGGATGGTGCGCATCGCGTGGGCGAGCCCGGCCATGCTCAGCACGACGGCCACGGCGAAGACGACGGTGGGCCCCAGGCGGGTCAGGCCGTGCGAGCGGGACAGGGCGGTGGCCCAGACGGCCTCGAGGAGGCCGGAGACGGCCAGGGCGCCCCAGGCGACGAGCGAGGCGGACGGTGCGGCGACGAGCCAGGACATGACGTGCTCCCTGGAGCCGTCTTGTCGCTGACCGGGTACGGCACCCCTCGTCCGGAGACCTTGTCAGGTCCTCGGACGAGAGTCGCACGCCCCGCAGCGCCCGGCAAAGCCGCTGCTCAGGCGGCCTCGACGCGGGTCAGCTCCGCCGGCGCTCCCACAGCTCGGCCATGGTCGGCACCACGATGCCCGCCGCCGCGCGGACACGGCGCCGCGTGACGAGCACGCCGACGACACCGACAGCGATCGGCGCGAGCACCACGGACAGGGCCGCGCGGTAGTCGGCGAGCGAGGGCGTGCCGCCGGGGGAGCGGTGGTCGAGCACGACGCCGACGGCGAGCATGACGAGCACGGCCGAGAGGAACCCGCCCATGTTCGCCACGCCCTGGGCGGTGCCGCGGCGCTCGGGCGGGTTGAACGAGGCAGCCAGGTCCATGCCGATGAGCGCGGAGGGGCCGCCCACCGAGACGAGCACCGTGAACAGGACGAGCACCCCGAACGGCCGCGGCGTCGTCGGGAGGAGGACGAGCGCCCAGGCGGCGCACGTGAGCGCCGTGACGGACAGCGTGCCCCAGGTGCGGTGCAGCGGGTGGCGGGCGGTGAACTCGCCCACGACCGGGCCGGCGACGATCGCGACGCCCGTGCTGAGCGACAGCAGCGCGCCCGCCTGGCCGGTGCTCAGGCCCTGCCCCTCGACGAGGAACGGGACGCCCCACATGAGCAGGAACGTGTTGATGCTGACGCCGCCGAGCAGGTGCGCGAAGAACCCGAGCCAGGTGCCTGGGCTGGTCAGGGCCGCGCCCAGCCCCTCCAGGCCGCGGCGCAGCGGCGGCTCGTCCTGCGGACCGGGCCGGACGCCGACGGCCGCGGCGACCGCGGTGAGCCCGCCCACGAGGGCCATCGCGGTGAACGCGGGCGCCCAGCCGAACCGGTGCAGCGCGAGGGCGAACGGGACGGCCGACACGACCTGCCCGAGCTGTCCGACGAGCCCCGTGAGCTGTGTCAGCAGCGGCACGCGCCGCGGCTCGAACCACGACCACACGAGCCGCAGCACCGAGATGAACACCGCGGCGTCGCCGGTCCCGAGCAGCACGCGCACGGCGATCGCCACGCCGACGTTCGGGGCGAACGCCATCCCGACCTGCCCCGCGGCCATGAGCACCGCGCCGGACGTCAGCAGCCGGCGCGGGCCCCACGCGTCCAGCGCCATGCCCATGGGGAGCTGCATGAGCGCGTACGTGCCCAGCTGGAGCACCGCGAAGAGGGACAGGACGGTCGCCGGGACGTCGAACCGCGCGGCGGCGTCGAGACCGGCGACGCCGAACGACGAGCGGTGCGCGACCGCCAGGACGTAGACGGCCATCCCGGCCGCCCAGACGAACCACGGGGCGAGTCGAGAGCGGGGCACGGCCCTGATCGTGCCACGGACGGCCGCCCCGCCGGGCAGGCGGCCGCTCCGCCGGGCGCCCGGCCCACGCTCAGCCGTCGACGGTTGAGCCGTGCTCAGCCGTCGACGGTTGAGCCGTGCTCAGCCGTCGACGGCGGTGACGTGCAGGCTCTCGCCGGTGTGGTCGTCGGCCGGCTCGTCGGCGCCCTCCGTCGTCGCCACGGCCGCCTCGCGGCGCAGCTCCGACGGCGTCACGCCGGTCGCGTCCTGGACGGCGCGGCGCATGGCCACCGTCGAGCCGAAGCCCGAGAGGGTCGCGATCTCGGCGAGCGACGCCGCGGCCAGGCGCGAGTCGCGCAGGCGCGTGATGGCGTGCTGCGTGCGGACTTCCTGGATCCGCTGCGCCACCGTGCGCTCCTCGCCCTCGAACAGGCGCTGGAGCGAGCGGCGCGAGAGGCCCAGGTGCTCGGCCACAGACGCCGACGACAGCTCGGGGTCGGTGTACCGGGCGGCGATGTGGCGCAGCGCGGCCAGGCGCTGGCGGCGCAGCTCCCAGCCGGAGCAGCCGGCCACGGCGAGGGCCATGATCGTGCTGGTCGCGAGCGTGCGGAGCACGTCGCCGACCTGGGCGCGGGCCAGCGGCGCGAGCCGGTCGGCGTCCTGCCGCAGGAGGTCCAGCAGGAACGCGCCGAGCGCGCAGGGCACCGCGGCGTCGGCACGCCCGACGACGAACGGGGCCGAGCGGGGCAGGGCGGCGAGGCCCGCGTGGTCGGCCGGCATGTCGCAGATGACGACGCGCGCGGGCGCCTCGGAGGTGTAAGAGACCGGGCTGGTGCCGAGGATCAGCGCCGAGTCGCGCGCGGTGAGCGTCGCGGCGGCCTCGCTGTGGCGCAGCCCGACCTCGCCCTCGACGACGACCATGAGGCGCAGCGTCTCGGGGTCGGACCCCCAGGCGACCTCGGGGGTGTCCAGGCGCACGGCGCCGTGCTCGAGGTACGTGACGGTGAGCTCGCCGAAGCGGGCGGTGCGCGACCGTGCCTGGCCGCGTGCGGGGACGCGCGAGGTCGGGGCCGTCGTGTGAGCGTGACGGGGGGTCACTCCGCGGTGACGGTGGAGCGTCCGGTGCGGGCTCGGGGTCATCGTGCTGGTGCCTCCTAGCGGCGGGGCTGGCTGCCTTGCCATCTGGAGGCAATTCCACGCCGCGGCACAGGCCGGGCCCCGGCACGGACCGTGCTAGCACGTACGCGGACCCCCGGAAGCACGAGGGGAGGCGATCCTGGCAGGCCGAAACCGGGGGCGCCCCGCGCCTGGCGCGTTTCGCCCGGTCGCGGCTCACGGATCGGCGTGCGCCCGTCCGTCGGTGCAGGGAAGGGCCCGGGCCTGCGTCGACGGGTCTGCGCGGACGGGTCTGCGCAGACGGATCTGTGCAGACGGATCTGTGCGGGCGGGTCGCTCAGCCGCCGGCGAAGGGCGGCAGCAGGTCGAGCCGGGCGCCGTCCGGCACGACGGCGGAGGCGGCGTCCGCGACCCGCCGCCCGTCGAGCAGCAGCGCGCAGCGGGCCAGCACGGGTGCCGCGCCCGGGGCCTCCTGGGCGAGGCGGGCGACGACGTCCGCCACCGACGCCCCGGCGTCCAGGACCACGCGGTGCTGCGACCACCCGAGCGCGGCGCGGGCCGCCGCGAAGGCGCTCACCTCGACCGTCGCCGCCGCCGCCGCCGCCGCCGTCGTCGTCGTCTTCGTCGTCATCGTCAGCCTCCGATCGCGCTCATCGTGCGGGCCGGCTGCACGAACCCCGCCGCCGTCATGCCGTGCCCCGCGGCCTTGCCCCACATGGCCGTCCGCCACAGGGTCGCCAAGGCCTCGTCGTCCGCGCCGGCGCGCAGCGGCCCGAGCAGGTCGGTCTCGGTGTGCGCGAACAGGCAGCTGCGCACCCCGCCCTCGGCCGTGAGCCGTGTGCGGCGGCAGTCGTCGCAGAACGGCTCGGTGACCGAGGCGATGATGCCGACGCGGCCCAGCGGGTCGCCGCCCGCGCGCGGGCGCACCACGAACCGTTCGGCGGGCGCGCCGTCGCGCGGTTCCTCGTCGGGGGCGAGCGCGAACCGCCCGCCGAGCTGCTCGCGCACCTCCGCGGCCGTCACCATCGCCGCCCGGTCCCAGGCGTGGTCGGCGTCGAGCGGCATCTGCTCGATGAACCGCAGCTCGAAGCCGCGGTCCAGGCACCACGTGAGCAGGTCGGCCGCATGGTCCAGGTTGAGACCGCGGACGAGCACGGCGTTGACCTTGACGACGTCGAACACCGCGGCGGCCGCCTCGATCCCCGCGAGCGTCCGCTCCAGGAACGGTCGCCGCGCGAGCCGGGCGAAGGTGTCGGGGTCGAGCGTGTCGAGCGAGATGTTGACCCGGTCCAGGCCCGCGTCCTTGAGCGCCCGCGCGCGGTGGTCCAGCCCCACGGCGTTGGTGGTCAGGGAGATCTCGGGGCGGGCCGGGAGCGCGGCGACGTCCGCGACGACGTCGACCAGGTCGGCCCGGAGCAGCGGCTCGCCGCCCGTGAACCGCACCTGCCGGACGCCGAGGTCGCGCGTGGCGACGCCGACCAGGCGGGCGATCTCCTCGCGCGTCATCACGGCGTCCCGGGGGAGCGTCGGCAGGCCCTCCGCGGGCATGCAGTAGGTGCAGCGCAGGTTGCAGCGGTCCGTCAGCGAGACGCGCAGGTCCGTGGCCGTGCGGCCGAACCGGTCGACCAGCCCCGGCACCCGCGGCCGGTCGTCCGGCAGGGAGACGTCCCCCGCGCGCACCGCGGACGGCAGCACGGGCATGCCGAGGGCGACGGCCGTCATGGCGTCCCCGCGGCGTCGGGCTCCCACGCCCGGGCGAGCGCCGCGGCCCGCTCGACGGCGTCCGACGCGCCCGCGGTCAGGGGTGCGGCCTCGGGCACGGGCGCCTCGGACACGGCCGCGGCGGCGCGCGCGGCCACGTCCGCCAGCGCGCGGGCGTACCCCGCGGCGTACGCGGCGACCGGTCCGGCGGGGCGGGCGACGTGGTGCGCGACCTCGCGGGTCAGGTCGAGCACGGACTGGATGTCGACGGTGCCTGCGGGCAGGTCGAGCTCGCGCTCGAGGGCGGCCACCCAGCCGGACAGCAGCGTCTCCGGGTCGTTCACGGCATCCCCTTCCGTGCCGCGGCGTCGCGCCGCGCCTGGTTCATTCGTGCGAGGTCGTCCCACGTGTCGACGTCGTCGCTCGCGCCGTCGGTGTCCGGCACCGCGGCCAGCCGCAGCGCGGCGACCAGACGACGGACCGGTTGGTCGTGCACGCTACCCGCCTGCGCGCGCAGCGTCTCCACCGCGGCCACCAGCCGGTCGCGGCGCACGGCCGCGACGAGCCACTGCGCGTGCCCGCCGCGCTCGAGGCAGGCGCCGTCGACGTCGTCGGTGACCGCCGCCAGCAGCCGCGGCACCGCGCGGCCCGCGCCGGGGACGTCGACGGCGAGGAGCACGACGACGCCCGGCGACCCGGGCCGTGCGAGCGCCCGCAGGCCCGCGTCGATCCCGGCCACCGGTCCACCGAAGGGCGGGTCCTCGCGCGTGAGCACCGCCCGCCCGACGGCGTCGGCGAGGTCCGCCGGCCCCACGACGGCGACCGCCGTGGCCTCGGCGACAGCGGCCAGGGCCAGGTCCAGCAGGCGCGTCCCGCCGAGCAGCAGGCCCGGCTTCGGAGTGCCGCCGAGGCGGGCGGCCCGGCCCCCCGCGAGCACGATCGCGTCGAAGGCCGTCACAGCGGCACCACCTCCAGCAGGTCGCCGGGGCCGGCACCGTCGGCCGGGACGAGGGCGAGGCCGTCGGCGCCGAGCAGCGCGGACAGCGCGTGCCCGCCCGTCGCGGCACCGGACGCCGGGACGACGCCGTCCACCGTCGTCCGCACCGGGACGACCCGGGTGAACATCCCGGGACTGCCGCAGCCGCGGCCGTGCGCCGTCCCCCAGCCCACCGCATCCGGCGCCACGGCCAGCAGCGCCGAGCAGGGACCCGTCTCGCCCCGGAGCGCGGCGAGCGCGGGCCGCACGAACAGGTACGTCGCCGCGAACGCCGCCACGGGCGTGCCGGGCAGGGCGACCCACGGGACGCCGCGCCACGTCGCGAGCCCCTGCGGCCGCCCCGGGCGCATGGCGACGCCCGTCAGGTCGACGTCGGCCGCCGGACCGCCCGGTGCGGTGAGCACCTCGCGGACGACGTCCCACGCTCCCGCGGACACCCCACCCGTCGTGACGATCAGGTCGACGTCCCCAGCGAGCTTGTCGAGGACCGCGCGCAGCGCCGCGGCGTCGTCGGGCACGCCGCCGCGACGGACGGGCTCGCCGCCTGCCGCCCGGACGATCGCGCCGACCATGAGCGAGTTCGAGTCCACGACGCCGCCCGGGCCGACGCTCCCGCCCCAGGGCCGCAGCTCGGAGCCCGTCGAGACGACGGCGATGTAGGGGCGCGGGGTGCCCGTGCCGCGAGTCGGGACGGCGGGCGGCCCGTCCGGGGCGTGCGTGTCCGAGGCGAGCGGGTGTGCGGCGCCCGACTCGGTGGTGCCGGGACGGCAGGACGCGGGTGAGGACCCGGCGCCCGGCCGGGCGGCGCCGGGTCCGCCGGCGGCGGGCCGGCGGGCCACCCGCAGCCCGCCCACGCGGGAGGCCGCCGCCGCGGCGATCAGCGCGGGGGTCACGGCGTCGCCACGCCGCGCGAGCACCACGCCGACGGCGACGTCCTCCCCGCGCCGCCGGACGTTGGCCTTGTGCGGCCGGGTCAGGGTCACGGTGGCCTCGGTGCCGTCGCGGCCGGGGGCGAACCGCCCTGTCGAGGTCGCCTCGACGGGCACGACGGCGTCGGCCCCGGGCGGCAGGGGCGCGCCCGTCATGATCCGGACGGCCTCGCCGGGTCCGAGGACGGCAGGTCCGGGATCGCCCGCGCGGACGGCACCGGCGACGGTCAGCGTCACCGCTTGGTCGTCGGGCAGGCCGGCGAGCCGCACCGCGTACCCGTCGACCGCTGCGTGGTCGAAGCCGGGCACGGGCGCGACGGCGACGACGTCGTCGGCGAGCGCGATCCCGGGCTCGGCGAGGGCCGCGTCGTCGAGCGGCAGCCATGCCGGAGCGGACGGTCCGCCGTCCACGAAGGCGCCGCTGCTGTGGACGTGGTTGCCGGTGCCGCGCCCAGCCGCGCCCCGCACGGCCGCGCCCCGCACGGCCGCGCCCCGCACGGCCGCGATGCGCGCGAGCAGCGTCGCGACGTGCTCGTCGATCGTGCGGACGGAGGGCGTGCTGCTCACGGCGTGGAACCGTACCGGGCCGAGATCTCGCGTTCGTGGCGGAATGCTCACGGCCGGCGTCGTCGAGCGGTGAGGACCTGGGTCATTGCGTGCGTCCCCGCCGCGGCGCGGCGGGGACGCACGACCTGGCCGGCATCGCGTGAGCGAGCACGACGTACGGCCGCAGCGGCCGCCGTCAGGCGCGGGAGGGCGGGACCTCTCGGTCACGACGACGGCGGACGGCCCCGACGATGCACGCGCCGGCGACGACGAGGACCACCGCGGCAGCGGCCGCGGCGCCGATCTCGGCACCCGTGCGCGGCAGCCGCACGACGGGCGGGGTCGTGGCCTGCCCCAGGTCGCGGACGACCTGGATGATGGTGCCGTCGTGGTCGTCCTCGTCGTTGTCGTAGTCGTTGCGCTCGTCGTCCGAGCTCATCGAGGTGTTGGACTCGTCGATCTCGTTGTCCTCCCACGAGTGGTAGACGAGCCGGTCTCGCTCGACGGCGAGGTTCGTCCGCGCGGGGGTGGAGTCGACGTCCGCGACCTGCTGCCAGGTGCCGGGCACGCCGTCGTACGTCGTCGCCGCGAGGGGTCGCGCGGTCACCCGGGGCTGCACGTCGACGCCGAAGGCAACGTTCGAGGCCGTGACGGCGCCGGCCGAGGCGGTGCGGTTCTGCGCGGGCTCGGCCGAGGTCGGGACCCACCCGCTGAACTTCGAGATCTCGACGAAGCTGTAGTGGTCCGCCACGTCGACGCCCGAGCCGAGCGCCTCCGGCAGCACCTGCAGCGTCAGGTGGACCTCGAAGTCCTCGCCCGGTGCGAGGACGATGCCGGCCTCCTCCATCGACATGTGCCACAGGCCGTCCGCCGCGAGCTCCCAGCCATCGTTGTCGTGGCCGGGCACGGTGTTCATGAGCAGGCCGCCCGCGTAGTCCAGGCCCGCGGCGGAGTGGTTGACGAGCTCGTCGACGCGCGCGGTCCGGTTGCCCTGGTTGAACAGGTGGATGTCGTGGACCACGAGGTCGCCGACGCGGATGTCGACCGTCGGGTCGTCGAACGTGACGTGCGGGACCACGAACTCCGGCCCGGTGTCCGTGGTCGGCGACTGCCGCTCGAACACGCGCGCGCCGTCGCGCCAGACCTCCGAGACCCAGGTCCGCAGGGCGAGGTCGTAGACCGGTGCGTCGTCGGCCGGCGACGGCGTCACCTTGGGGGACGCGACGACGTCGTACAGCCACTTGTCGCGAGCCACGGGGTCGGTCATGGGGAGCGTGACGAGGAACGGTGCGACGACGTCGGCGCCGTCGGGCGCGACCTCCGTGACCTTGTACAGGCCCAGGGCGAGGTTCCGGAAGGCGACCTCGCCGTCCGCGTCGGTGACGCCCTGCCTCACCGGCTCGGTGGTGACGGTGGCGGGGTCCTGGCCGGCGAGAGCCTCCGCGGCGAGCCAGCCCTCGGTCGTGGTGAGGTCGACCCCGGGCACGCGCCCCAGGGCGAAGACGGCTCCGGCGTCGGGCGTCCCGAGGGTCGCGTCATCGTCGCCGACCAGGTACTTGCGGACCGTGAGGCTGCACGGCCTCGACGGGTCGATCGACGCGGCCGAGGCGGCGACGGGTGCCGCGAGCGAGAGCGCGAAGGCCGCGGCGAGCGCGACGAGCCAGGTTGCGGGGCGCTTCATCACAGGTGCCTTCCGTGGTACTCGGGGTGGGCTTGCGGCGCGTCGGCCAGAAGGCGAGCGCCATCACTCCGGTGGCGCCGCCGCCGGTGGTGGCGGCCCACCAGGGGAAGCCGGGGTCGGCGGTCTGGTACGTCACCGTGTCGTCCGTGTCGGGGGCGGGATCGGTGGTCCGCTCGCCCCGGACCAGCAGGCGGTGGGTGTTGACGTACGTGGGGTAGCACGTCGTGAGGGTCACCAGGTCCTTGCCCTCCTCGATCCGGATGAGGTCCGTCGAGTCGGTCGCCTTGACCGGGGTGATGTCGGTGACCTTGTACGCGAGCTGACGGCCCATCACGGAGATCGTGAAGACGTCGCCGACCTCGACCTTCGCGAGCCGGTTGAAGAGCGTCGCCTTGCTCCAGCCGGAGTGCGCGCCGATCACCGCGTGCGTCGACGGGCCGCCCACGGGGAGCGAGGTGCCGTAGAGGTGGCCGGCGCTCACGTCGAGCGACGTGGGGGAGGTGCCGTGGACGACGGGCAGGCGCGCGTCGATGGAGTCGACGGTCAGGTCGGCCATCAAGGAGGTGCCGTCGAGCGAGAGCAGCTTCTCGTAGTCCCTGTACAGGAGGGCCGTCTCGTCGGCCGCACCGAACTCGTGGATGGCGTGCCCGATCTCACTCGCGCCGCCCGCTGCCAGCCACGCGTTGTACTCCTGCGCCGCGGCGAACTGGGCGTCCTGCTCGTCCGAGGGCGTCGACGCCGTCATCCGGGCGAACTCCGTCGTGCGTTGCGATGCGGCCCGGTCGTTGAACCATGTGAGAGCGGGGTTCCACTGCCAGACGACCAGCGCGCCGAGAACGACGGTGGCGACGACGACCCGACGCGTGAGGTCGCGGCGCTGGCCGGGCTTCTCGAGCTTGTGACGGGACATGGAACCTCCTCCCTAGTGGGAGTTGCTGGGAAGGTGCGGAGTTGCTGGGAAGGTGCGATCGGTGGTGCGGCCCCGGAAGTGACGCCCCGGGGCCGCACCGTGCGTTGCGTGAGGTCAGTCGTTCACGCGACGGGACCGAACGAGCCAGACGACGCCGCCAGCGACGACGAGAGTCGCGAGGATCGGGAGGATGGCGCGGTTGCCACCGATGGAAGGAAGTTCGAAGCCCTCTCGCTGCGAGTTCACATACTCCATAGTGACGACGGCGTTGTCACGGTTGGTGATGCGGAACTGGCGCGGCTTGTTATCCGGGCCGACCTTGTAGCCTGCAGGCGGCGTCTTCTCGACAGCCCAATAGGTTACGTCTCCCTTTCCGGGATTTCCCTCCGTTCCTCCGCCGTCGGCCCAGTCCGAGTACCGCAGGAGAAACGTAGCGATGCCAGAGTCATCGGTACGCTCCGTTGCCAATGGCGTGGCACCATTCTTCAGTGCGCCGTCTTCGACATCGCTATCCTTGTAAACCTCAAAGACGGCACCCGGGAGAAGAGATCCGCTCTCGCTCGTCTTCGTGACTACAAGTTTGCCCCACTTCGTGTACACCGGAGACGAGTCGCCAGTGTAGGTTCCGGCAGGTGAGGTAACGATGTACGAAGCATCGTTCTCAATCATGCCGGTTCCGATGGCCCGAGCGTTCACTGAGAACCGAAAAACCATCGTCTCGCCGGTCTGATCGCTGAAGCGGTCGGCGATCTCGTCTTCCGAGAAGACAACGGTGAGTGTCCTGTCGGTAAGCTTAGCGGTGCCAAAAGTAGCTTCCTGCGGCCGCGTGTCGTTCGGCTTCGGTGACGACTCGGCGCTCCAACTAGGATGTGACAAATGACCCCACCCTGCACCGGTCTCCAGAGTCGACCAGTCAACCGAGAGCAGAGGATCAAACGTGTCGCTGAGCTCGACTTTTGTCGCACTCTTGGGGACCTCGATGCGCACGTCGTAGTGGACAAGACGATCTTCAAAATACGGATCTGAGTCCCTGACCTCCTTAACCATGAAGTTTGCCGTGTTCTTCGGATAGACGTTCACGTCGTAGACCCATCCGCCATTGTCTAGGTCCGGTAGCGGGAGTGTCACCAGGAACTTCATGAGGTTGCCGTCGAGCGTGACACTCGAAGAGGACGAGCTGTTGCCCGTCTCAGTGACTAGGTACACGCCAAGGGGGAGATCCTCGAATGGCGCACTGCCAACGAACCTCAGTTCCCCCTTCTCGTCGGTCGTCCCAGATCTCTTGAGGCGACTGGCGTCATCAGCCGCATCAATGGCGTCTCGGGCTGCATCGACATCCATCTCTGCTGCAGCCTCCCACCCAGCACTCTGTGTCAGATCGATGCCAGGTACGAGTTCGATTGTGAACGCAACCCCCTTGATGGGGAACCCCTGGTGATCCAGAACGGAGCCGTCCGCGGGCGCCCCAGGGACTTCGGTCGCGGCCAGCTTTGTGATGGTGAGGCTGCGCGCGTGGGTTGAGTCGATGGTCGCGGGCGGGGCTGGCGGATCTGCCGCGGCGGCGCCTGATGCGATGAGCGGTGTCGTGAGCAACGCAAGCGCTGCAGCGAGGGGAACCGCTATGCGGCCCCTGGTGTTCTTGACCACTGCAGGTTCCTTCTCTCTGGGTGGGCCCCGGGCATCGGGGGACAGCGAAACGTCTGGAGTTACGGTTTGCGCGTTCCGCGGCGACGACGGGCGGCAAAGAGATAGGCGGTAAGGGCGACGATGACCGCAATGGCCCCGCCACCAGACGTACTGGGGGGCCCACCAACGGCCGGCAGAGGGACTGTGCCAGCGGCGTCGCCAGGGTTAGGCGGCGGCGACGCAGGCTCCGAGCAACCCGCGACTGTGACGCTCGCTGCGGAACTCACCGAGGTGACCTCTTGCGCTCCGAACCGAGCGGTGGCGTGCGCGGTGTTTACGAACTCGCACTTCTGCGGTGCCGTCTGGGCGTCATCGATCTCCGCCGCGGTGAGCTTGTGGTGCCCAGTGAACTGGGCCGTCTCACCGGGAGCGAGGGTGACCCCCGCTGATGGGCTGAGCGTGCCGTGGTCGATCAGGTCGTCCTCGATGGTGATTCCCGTCAATACGGTGTCCCCGGTGTTGACCACATCGAACTTGTAGGCGATCTGTTCGTCTTTCTGGTAACCGTCGACCTTACCGTCGACGCTCTTCTCGATGGTAAGGGCAGGCGACGGAGGATTCACGAGTGTGGTGACCTCAAGCATGCGGATCAGGTGGACGTCCGTGAAGTCGCCCGTCGATCCGGTGAATCCGAACTTGAAGTACTCCGGCATGGCCTGAGTCATCCGGTGTGACAGCAGCGGTGTGCTCGCCGCGAGAGTGCTCTCGGCGCCGTCGAAGGCTATGAACACGCGCACCAATGGATTGGCCTCCGGTGAGACTATGATTCGCACCAGGCGCTTTGATGACGCGAGGCGCTCGGGGAGGGTGCGCCAGGGCTCGTCCAGTACGCTGGGTCCCCTCAGGAGACTGCTGCCGAGCGAGCTGGTCCGAGCGACGCCGTCGCCGTCCAGTACAACGGTCGACGTCAGATACTCGTATCCGTTGAACCCGTTGCCGGGGCCTCGCAAAGTGATGGTGTTGGGGACGTTCTGCCCCCATTCCGTCCCGGCTGGTGAGCGGCTCGCGCCGGGCGCGAAAGTGCACCGCCATTTCATGCCGGTGGACCCGCGGCACTCGGTATCGTCCTGGATGTAGTTCCCAAGCACGTCAAAGCCGATGCCGAGATATCCGTTGGAGACTCCGGGCGTCCACGTGCCGTTCCACTGGTCGTACTTCTGCGCGTAGCCGAGGGAGCCGCCATAGGCGCCAGGCTCCGTCAACTGCTTGTCTTCCGTGCCGTCGGTGATGAAGAACCCGATGCCGTCGGCTGCGGGAGCGTCCCTGTGCCCTCTGGCGTACTGGCCCCGCGTCGTCGAGTTGAATTGGTACATCTCGAAGGTGATATCGAGGCCTCCCCTGGTGGGAAGGGGAGAGTTGTAAAGCACCCCGCCGACCTTGTCGTGGTTGCTGTCCGTGAGCTGAAGGAACCCTTCGTCTGCTTCACTCGGCTTTGGGGCGTCTCTACGTGCGTCGGCTTGGAGAAGTGGCGGAGAGAGCGCCTTCCCGTCGTCGTCCTTCAGGTCGCACCCGAGTTTCGGTGCGAAACTCGCGCTGGGCATCGGTTTGCAGGGATCCAAGGTCGATGGGTCTTCTGTCGGCGTTGGGTCCGGCGCGTTAGTGAGGCCGGCGTGGCCGAGCAGAGTGAACGCACTGTTGGTAAACGTCGAGCCCGTGAAGGTTTCCTTCAGCAGTTGCTGTGGCGTACCTGGTGACGGCTCGTTGATCACACCCGCCGTCGAAGGCGACGCCGTCCCCAGCCCCACGCCGATCCCCGCCGCCACGACCGCGATTGCCGCGATAGATCTACGCAGTCGCATCGACAGCACCTCCGTACTTCCACTGATGCTCGAGCGGCCACCACGGTCGCTCGAAGGTGGCCCCAAGGTAGTGACAACTAGAGGGGGCCGAGGAGCGAGCGGTCGCCGGACGCACGGTGGCCTGGCGGCGATGTGTGCTCGTGACTTAAGGGCCCATCAAGGGGTATGCCTTCGGTCAAGGAAGGGCAGTTAACGCCCTTGGGGAATGCCATCGAGTTTGGCGTCATCGATGTTCATGATGAGAACCGTTCCGCACCTCTCAGGCCCGCGCCGCACCCTGTGCGCTAGACCTCACGGGAAGTTCACGCACCCACGGCGGCCCCGAAACACCCCGTCCCTAGCGTCGTGCCCGCTGGTCCGGAGCCGCTGTGGAGACCTCGGACCGCACCCGCCGCCGGTGCCTGCCGGCGGTCCAGGGCGCCCGACGTCGTCGGGCGCGTGGCGAAGGAGGCCGCATGGCGGTGCAGACCACGCAGACCACGCCGACGACCGTCCCGGCGACCGGGAGCGCCGCCCGGCGCCCAGGACGCTGGATCGACCGCTGGGACCCTGAGGACGCCGCCTTCTGGGCCGCACGGGGCCGCCGGGTCGCCCGCCGCAACCTGGCCATGTCGGTCGTGGCCGAGCTGCTCGGCTTCTCCGTGTGGGCGCTCTGGTCGATCGTCGTGCCGCAGCTCCCCGCAGCCGGGTTCACCCTGACCGCCGACCAGATGTTCTGGCTGATCGCCGTCCCGTCCCTGGTCGGCGCGTTCCTGCGCCTGCCGTACACGTTCGCGGTCCCGCTGTTCGGCGGCCGCAACTGGACGGTGGTCTCGGCGCTGCTGCTGCTTCTGCCGACGACGGCGCTGGCCGTCGTCGTCCAGCGGCCTGACACCTCCTTCGGGGTGCTCCTGGGGGTCGCTGCTCTCGCCGGGTTCGGCGGCGGCAACTTCGCGTCGTCGATGGCGAACATCTCGTTCTTCTACCCGGCGGCTGAGAAGGGCAAGGCGCTCGGGCTGAACGCGGCGGGCGGCAACCTCGGCACGGCCGCGGTGCAGCTCGCGGTGCCGTTCGTGATCGTCGCGGGCGGCGGGCTCGCGCTGGAGCGTGCGGGGCTCATGTTCGTCCCGCTCGTGCTCGTGGCGGCGGTGCTCGCCTGGCGGTTCATGGACAACCTCGCCACGGCGAGGTCGGACCCGCGCACGTACGCCGCCGCGGCCCGGCTGCCCCACACGTGGATCATCTCGGCGATCTACATCGGCACCTTCGGGTCGTTCATCGGCTACTCGGGCGCGTTCCCGACGCTGCTCGCGGGCGTGTTCCCGCACGTGGGTCTCAAGGTCGCGTTCCTCGGCGCGCTCGTGGGCTCGCTGGCCCGCCCGCTGGGCGGCATCCTCGCCGACCGCGTCGGCGGCGCCCGCGTCACCATCGCCGCCTTCGGCGTCATGGCGGCCGGCACGCTGGGCGCCGTCGTCGCCCTCCAGCGGCACGACTTCGGCCTGTTCCTCGGAGCGTTCCTCGTCCTGTTCGTCGCCACCGGCATCGGCAACGGGTCGGTGTACCGCATGATCCCCGCGGTGTTCCGCGAGACGGGCGCCGGGGCCGGGGCCGCGGCCGGGTGCATCGGCATCGCGGGCGCCGTCGGTGCCCTGGGCGGGTTCCTCGTGCCGCGCGGCTTCGCCGTCTCGACGACGGCGACCGGCTCGCTCGTGCCCGCGCTGCTCGTGTTCGTCGGCGTGTACGTGGCGCTCGCCGCGCTCACCGCGGCGGTGTACACGCGCGGCCGGATGGGCGCGGTGCGGGTGTGAGCGTCGCAGGAGGCACGACGACGCCGGCGGCGGAGCACGCGGGGACCGGGCCCGCCGGACCAGAGCTGGACGGGACGGCGACCCACTGCCCGTACTGCGCCCTGCAGTGCGCCATGACCCTGACGATCACCCCGGCCGCCGCCACCGACGCCACGGCCCCCGCCACCACCGCCACCACCGTCACCGCCGGCGGGCGACCCTCGATGTCCGCTTCTGGGCCTGAGAACCGGACATCCAGGGTCGCGCGACCGCAGCCGGTCGACGTCAGCCCGCGGGAGTTCCCCACCAATCGGGGCGGGCTGTGCCAGAAAGGGTGGACCTCGGCTGCCGTGCTGCGCGCCGCCGACCGGTTGACGGTCCCGCTGGTGCGCGGGGCGTCGGGTGCGCTGGAGCCCACGGACTGGGACACGGCCCTCGACGTCGTCGCCATCCGGCTCGCCGCGGTCCAGGCGGAGTCCGGCCCCGAGGCGGTCGCCGTGTTCGGCGGCGGCGGCCTGACGAACGAGAAGGCGTACACGCTCGGCAAGTTCGCCCGGGCGGTGCTGCGCACCCCGTTCATCGACTACAACGGGCGGTTCTGCATGGCGTCGGCGGCGGCCGCCGCGAACCGGGCGCTCGGCGCGGACCGCGGCCTGCCCTTCCCGCTGGCCGACCTGGGCGGTGCCGCCGCCGTGCTGCTGCTCGGCTCCAACGTGGCCGAGACGATGCCGCCGTCGGTGCAGCACCTCGCCGGGGCGCGGGCGGCGGGCGGCCTCGTCGTCGTCGACCCGCGGCGGTCCGCGACGGCCCGGCTCACGGAGGACGGGCAGGGCGTGCACCTGCAGCCCGTCCCGGGCACGGACCTGGCCGTGCTGCTCGGCCTGCTGCACGTGGTGCTCGCCGAGGGCCTCGCCGACGCCGCCTACCTGGCCGCGCGCACCACGGGGCTCGACGCCGTCGCCCGGTCGGTGGCGGCCTGGTGGCCCGAGCGGGTCGAGATCGTCACGGGCGTGCCCGAGGGCGAGCTGCGACGGGTGGCCCGGCTGCTGGCCGCGGCGTCTCCGGCGCGCGGCGGGCGCGGCGCGTACGTCCTCACGGGCCGTGGCGTCGAGCAGTCGACGCAGGGCACCGCGACCGTGACCGCGGCCGTCAACCTCGCGCTCGCCCTGGGGCTGGTGGGCACGGTCGGCTCCGGGTACGGGGCCCTGACGGGCCAGGGCAACGGGCAGGGCGGGCGCGAGCACGGGCAGAAGTCAGACCAGCTGCCCGGCTACCGCAAGATCGACGACCCTGCCTCCCGCGAGCACGTCGCCGCCGTGTGGGGCGTGGACCCCGCGACGATCCCGGGCCCGGGGGTGCCCGCCGTCGCGCTGCTGGCCTCCCTCGGCACACCCGGCGGGCCGCGAGCCCTGCTGGTCCACGGGTCCAACCTGCTGGTCTCTGCGCCGTCGGCGGACAAGGTCCGGGAACGTCTCGCGGCGCTCGACCTGCTCGTGGTGTGCGACGTCGTGCCGTCCGAGACGGCGCTGGTCGCCGACGTCGTGCTGCCGGTGACGCAGTGGGCCGAGGAGGAGGGCACCATGACGTCGCTCGAGGGGCGTGTCATCCGCCGGCGCAAGGCGGTGGACGCCCCCGGCGAGGCCCGCTCCGAGCTGTGGGTGTGGGCCGAGGTGGCCCGCCGCCTCGGCTCGCCCGTGCACCTGGCGACCGACCCGGCCGACGTGTTCGACGAGCTCGCGCGCGCGTCCGCGGGCGGCCCGGCCGACTACGCGGGCCTCTCGCACGCCCGGCTCGACGCCGACGAGGCCGCGGGCGGCCCGGGCTTCCACTGGCCGGTCCCGGCGGCCGACCACCCGGGCACGCCCCGGCACTTCCTCGACCGGTTCGAGACGCCGGACGGCCGCGCCCGCATGATCCCCGTGGACCACGTCGGCCCGAGCGACGACCTGCGCCCCGACGCCCCCCTGTGGCTCATCACCGGGCGGGTGCTCCAGCACTACCAGTCCGGCGCGCAGACCCACCGCGTGCCCGAGCTCGAACGGCTGGTCCCGCGCCCGTACGTCGAGCTGCACCCCCTGCTCGGCACGCGCCTCGGGGTGCCCGACGGCGCCCGCGTGCGCCTGACCACCGCCCGCGGCACCACGACCGCGGCGGCCCGCTGGACCGACACGATCCGCCCGGACACCGTGTTCCTGCCCTTCCACTGGTCGGGGGAGGGCAGCGCCAACCTGCTCACCACCGACGCCGTGGACCCGGTCTCGGCGATGCCCGAGTTCAAGGTGTGCGCCGTGCAGGTGGCGCCCGTCGTCGAGGAGGCCGCATGACCCCCGTGACCGCGTCTCCTGCGACCTCTGCGGGGCCGCGCGTGCCCGTGCGCGTCGTCGTCGTCGGGTTCGGCATGGTCGGCGCCCGGCTGGTCGACGAGCTCGAGCGCCGCGACCCGTGGGGCCTCGACGTCACCGTGCTGGGCGCCGAGGAGTACGAGCCGTACAACCGCGTCCTCCTGTCCGACGTCGTCGCCGGCCGCACCGACCTCGCCGCGATCCACCTGCCCCTGCCGGGCGGGCGGGCCCAGGTGCTGCGCGGCGTCGCCGCCGCCGGCATCGACCGCGAGGCGCGCGTCGTCCTCGCGTCCGACGGGTCGCGGCACCCGTACGACCGGCTCGTGCTCGCCACCGGCTCCGCCGCGCGCGTCCCGGCGATCCCGGGCCTCGACGGCGCCGCCCTGCCGGCCGGCGTCCACCCCCTGCGCACGCTCGACGACGCCCGCGAGATCGTCGCCGCCACCCTCAACGCGCCGCGCGCCGTCGTCGTCGGCGGGGGAGTGCTCGGCGTCGAGGCGGCGCTCGGGCTCGCCGCCCGCGGCCTCCAGGTCGCGCTGGTCCACCCGGGCGCCACGGTCATGGACCGCCAGCTCGACGCCGGCGCCGGTGCGGTGCTCGCCGGGTCGCTCGCGCTGCACGGCGTGCGCGTCGTGACCGGGACGCGGCGGTCCGAGGTGCTCGTCGTCGGCGGACGGGCCGTCGGGGTGCGCGTCGACGGGCCCGCCGGGGACGAGGTGCTCGCCGCCGGGCTCGTCGTGCTCGCCTGCGGCACGACCGCCGAGACCGGGCTCGCCGCCGACGCCGGGCTCAGCGTCGCCCGCGGCGTCGTCGTCGGCGCCGACCTCGCCTCCGTCGACGACTCCGCCGTGTACGCGATCGGCGACTGCGCGCAGCCGCCCGACGGGTCCCGCGGCCTGGTCGCCGAGGGCTGGGACCAGGCACGCCGCCTCGCCCAGGCGTTCGCCGACGCCTCCCGGCAGCCCCCGCCACCCGCGGTCCCCGCAGGGCCCCGCGTCCACCTGCGCGGTCCCTGGGAGGCCGAGCGGCCCTCGCTCGCGCTGCGCCTCGGCACCCTGCTCGCCACGCGCGCCGCGACCGACCGCGGGGTGGAGACCCGCGGCACCGACGTCGTCAAGGTCAAGGCCGGGCCCCTGTCGGTCGTCGCGATGGGCGCCTGCGGCGCCGGGCGCACGCCGCGCCCCGGCGAGCGGTCCGTGCGCCTCGACGACCCCGCCGGCGGGCGCTGGGTCGAGGCCGTCGTCGCCGACGGCCTCCTCGTCGGCGCCACGTGCGTCGGAGACCCGCGCGTCGCCGCCGACCTCACCGCCGCCTACACGCGCCGCACCCCCGTCCCCGCCGACCCCGCGTTCCTGCTCCTCACGCCCGTCGCCCCGGCCGCGGCTCCCGCCGCGAGCCCCGAGCACATGCCCGACGACGCCGTCGTGTGCCGCTGCAACGGCGTCTCCAAGGCCGACGTCGTCGCCGCCGTCGACGGCGGAGCCCGCGACGTCGCCGACATCGCCCGCGCCACCCGCGCCACGACCGGCTGCGGCGGCTGCACGGACGCCGTCCGCGGGCTGTGCGGCTGGCTCGCCGGGACGCGGGGCGGGGCGGGCGGGGCGGGCGGGGACGACCGGCCGGGCCCCGCCGCAGACGGCGGGACGACGGACGAGGTCCGGTCGGGCACGGCGGAGGGCATCCGGTCCGGCGGTGTCTAGGTGCACCGCACGACCCGCTCAGGCGCCCGGCTGCCCCGCCTGCCCGGCCCGCTCACCCGCCCTCCGGCACAACCCGGCGAACCCCGCGGCCGGGCCGTGCCCGACGCCGGGTGAGTAAGGTGCACGCGTGACTGGGACCGACCGCCGCAGCCCGGCCGAGCACGCCGCACGGGTCGAGGCCCTCGTGGCCCCGGCGCTCGCGGCCCGACCCGCCGAGCGGGTCACCGTCGCCGCCCTGCTCGCCGCCGCCGCGACCGGCGCCACGCTCCCGCGGCGTCTCGCCGCCGACGCCCGCGCCGTCGTCGCGCTGCCCGGCTTCGACAACTCCCAGATGGACGGGTACGCCGTCCGCGCGGCCGACCTCGCCGCCGCGTCGCCCGCCGCTCCCGTCCGGCAGGCCGTCGGGCCCGCCGTCCCCGCCGGCGTCGCACCCGGCCCCCTCGTGCCGGGCACCGCGGCCCCTGTCATGACCGGCGCACCCGTCCCGCCGGGCGCCGACGCCGTCGTCCGCATCGAGGACGCCGACCCGCCCACGTTCGGCGCCGGCCCCGGCGGGGGCGTCACCGTCACCGCGGTCGCGTTCGCCGCCCCCGTCGCCCCCGGCACCTTCGTGCGCGTCGCCGGCTCCGACGTCGCCGCCGGGGACGTCGTCGTCGCCGCCGGCACCCCGCTCGGCGCGGCGCAGGCGGGGGCGCTCGCGGCGTCGGGCGTCGCGGAGGTGCTGGTCGAGCGGCCGCCGCACGTCCTGGTGCTCTCGACCGGCACGGAGCTCGTGCCCGCCGGTCGGCCGCTCGGGCCCGCCCAGGTGCGCGACGCCAACGGGGCGGCGCTGACCGTCGGGCTGGGCCAGGTCGGGTGCCGGGTCACCGCCCGCGTCGTCCCCGACGACCCGGCCGCGCTCCTCGGGGTGCTCGCCGAGGCCGGCGACGCCGACGTCGTCCTGACGACGGGCGGCGTCTCGGCGGGCGCCTACGAGGTGGTCCGCGGCACGCTCGACGACGCCTGGTTCGGCGGCGTCGCGATGCAGCCCGGCGGCCCGCAGGGCCTCGGGCTGGTCACCGTGGGCGACGCCCGCCGCGTCGTCCCGCTCGTCGCGTTCCCCGGCAACCCCGTCAGCGCCCTCGTCAGCTTCGAGCTCTTCCTGCGCCCCGTCCTGGCCCGCGCCACGGGCGTCGCCCCGGCCGCCCGCCCGGCCCGCCGGGCTCCGCTCGCCGAGCCCCTCGACTCGCCGCCCGCCCTGCTGCAGGTGCGCCGCGGCCGCCTCGACGCCGACGGCCGCGTCCGCCTCGTCGGCGGTCCCGGCTCGCACCTGCTCGCTCACCTCGCCGCCGCGACCGTGCTCGTGCACGTGCCGGCCGGCGTCGCCCGCCTCGAGGCCGGCGACGTCGTCGACATCTGGGAGATCTCATGACCGACCTGTCCCACTACCGGGCCGACGGCGCCGCGCACATGGTCGACGTGTCCGCCAAGGACGTCACCGCCCGCGAGGCCACCGCCGTGGGCGTGCTGCGCACCCGCCCCGACGTCGTCGCGCGCATCGCGTCGGGCGACCTGCCCAAGGGCGAGGCGGTCGCGACCGCCCGCGTCGCGGGCATCCTCGGCGCCAAGCGCACCCCCGACCTCGTGCCGCTGTGCCACCCCCTGCCGATCACGGGCGTCGACGTCGACGTCGTCCCGCACGACGACGTCGTCGACATCACCGCGACCGTGCGCACCCGCGGCCGCACCGGCGTCGAGATGGAGGCCCTCACGGCCGTGACGGTCGCGGGCCTGACGGTGTACGACATGATCAAGGCCGTCGACCGCGAGGCCGTCCTCACCGACGTGCGCGTGGTCGCCAAGTCGGGCGGCAGGTCCGGCGACTGGACGCGGGAGGACGCATGAGCGGGACGCACGGGCTGCGCGCGGCCGTCGTCGTCGCCTCCGACCGGGCGGCCGCGGGCGTGTACGAGGACCGGTCCGGTCCCGCCGCGCGCGCCTGGTTCGAGGAGCGTGGCTGGTCCGTCAGCGTCCGAGTGGTCCCCGACGGCGAGCCAGTCCGGTCCGCGCTCCGCGCGCTGCTGCGGTCCGCCGACGCGCCCGACGTCGTCGTCACGAGCGGCGGCACGGGCATCTCGCCCACCGACCGCACCCCCGACGTGACGCGCGACCTCCTCGACACGGAGGTGCCCGGCATCGCCGAGCTCGTGCGCGCCGCGTCGCTGGCCCCGCGCGGCGGGCGGGACCCCGTCCCGACGGCCGCCCTCTCGCGCGGCGTCGCGGGCGTCGCCGGCCGCACGCTCGTCGTCAACCTGCCCGGGTCGCCGGGCGGCGTCGTCGACGGGCTCGACGCGCTCGCCGACGTCCTCCCGCACGCGGCCGCCCAGCTCCGCGGCCGCGACCACGCGCAAGCCGACGACGGCCCTGCTCACGACGCCGCCCACCACCACGACGTCGCCCACCACGCGGTGACGCACCCGGCCGGGGGCGCCGCCGCCGTCCTGCTCGCCGACGTCGTCGCCGCCCGGCTCGACCTCGACGCGCTCGTCGCCCTGGTGCGCGACGACACGTGCGGGGCCGTCGCCACCTTCACCGGGTACGTGCGCGACCACGACGAGGGCCGCGGCGTGACCGCGCTCGCCTACGAGGCGCACCCCGATGCCGCCGCCGTCCTCGCGGAGGTCGCGCAGCGGGTCGCCGCGCGGGTCGCCGCGCAGACGGGCGACGCGCTGCGCGTGGCGGTGGTGCACCGGGTGGGGCCCCTCGCGGTCGGTGACGCCGCCGTCGTCGCGGCGGTGGCGTCCGGGCACCGCCGGGCGGCCTTCGCGGCCGTCGCCGACCTCGTCGACGACCTCAAGGCCGAGGTGCCCATCTGGAAGGAGCAGGGCTTCACGGACGGGACCTCCGAGTGGGTCGGGGCGTTGGGATGACCGGGGCGTTGGGATGACCGGGGCGCTGGCACCCGTCGTGCCCGTGCCCGTGCGCGTGCGCCTCGACGAGGTCGAGCGGCGCCGGGCGTCGCGGCACCTGCTCCTCGACGGCTTCGGCCCCGACGCGCAGGCGCGCCTCGCGTCCGCGCGCGTGCTCGTCGTCGGCGCGGGCGGCCTGGGGTCGCCGGTGCTCCAGTACCTCGCCGCGGCCGGTGTCGGCACGCTCGGCATCGTCGACGACGACGTCGTCTCGCCGTCGAACCTGCAACGCCAGGTGCTCCACACGGACGCCGACCTGGGGGAGCGCAAGACGGCCTCGGCCGCCGCGGCCCTGCGGGCGCTGCGCCCCGACGTCGACGTCGTCGAGCACCCGCTGCGGCTCACCTCCGGCAACGCCGCGGCGCTGCTGACCGGCTACGACGTCGTCGTCGACGCGTGCGACACGTTCGCCACCCGCTACGTCGTCGGTGACGCGGCCGCCCGGCTGGGGCTGCCGGTCGTGTGGGGCACGGTGCTCGGCTGGGACGGGCAGGTGTCGGTGTGGTGGTCGGCGGCGCCGGACGGGCGCGCGCTGACGTACCGCGACGTGTTCGGCGAGCAGCCCGCCGAGGGCGACTCCTGCGAGACGGCGGGCGTGCTCGGCCCCGCGTGCGGCGTCGTCGGCACGACCATGGCCGTGGAGCTCGTCAAGCTCGTGACGGGCACGGGCGACCCGGCCCTGGGCCGCCTGCTGACCTACGACGCGCGCACGAGCACGTGGGACACGGTCCCGCTGGTGGCGGACGACGAGGGCCGGGCGGGTGAGCGAGCCGCGGCCGCCCCGCCCGTGGGCGCGGCCGCCCCCGGCACGCTCGTCGTCGACGTCGGCGTGGAGGCCGTCGTCGACGGCGGCGTCTGGGTGCGCCTCGACGACCTCGTCGCCGGGCGGCTGCCCGACGCTGTCCTCGACCACCCCGTCGACGCCCCGCTCGTCGTCGTGTGCGAGCAGGGGCTGCGCTCGCGCGGCGCCGCGACGGTGCTGCGCGACGACGGCTGGCGAGACGTGCGCGCCACCACCTACGCGGCGCTCGCTGCTCGCACCGGCGCCTGACGGCGTCCGGCCGCGGGCCGCTCACGCCCCCGCCCCCGCGGGTGTGAGGACAACGTTCCCGGAGGGTAACCGGCCGCGCGTCCGCGGGTAACGGCGCGTTCCTACCGTCGTGGCATGAGCGGATCACAGGCACGATCGCAGGCACCGGGCAGGGTGGTCGTCGTCGGCGGCGGCATGGTCGCCCAGCGGCTCGTCGAGGCGCTGCGCGCCCGGGACGAGGCCGGCGCGTGGCACGTGGACGTCTTCGCGGAGGAGCCGCGCCTCCCGTACGACCGCGTCCAGCTCACCAAGTACTTCGAGGCGCGCGACGCCGACGAGCTCGCCCTCGGCGACCCCGCCCTGTGGGCCGACCCGCTCGTGACCCTGCACCGCGACGTGAAGGTCGAGTCGATCGACCGCGAGGCGCGCACGGTCACGGACCGCCTGGGCCGCGTGCACGCGTACGACGAGCTCGTGCTCGCCACGGGCTCGTACGCCGCCGTCCCGCCCATCCCGGGCAACGACCTGCCCGGCGTGTTCGTGTACCGCACGGTGGACGACGTCGCGGCGCTGCGCGGCTGGGTCGAGCAGAAGCGGCGCGACTACCCGGCGGGCAGGCCCGTGCGCGGCGCCGTCATCGGCGGCGGCCTGCTGGGCCTGGAGGCGGCGGGGGCGCTGACGGCGCTCGACGCGCACGCCACCGTGATCCAGTTCGGCACGCACCTCATGGACGTGCAGACCGACCTGGGCGGCGGGCAGGCGCTGGCCCGGCTCATCAACGCCAAGGGCATCGGCGTGCGATGCAGCACCGCCACGCAGGCCATGAGGCCGCACCGCCGCACGGGCCACGTGGGTCGCCTCGAGTTCGCCGACGGGGGCCGCCTGGACGTCGACGTCGTCGTGCTCGCCACGGGCGTGCGCCCGCGCGACGAGCTCGCCCGCGCGGCCGGCCTGGAGGTGGGCGCGCGCGGCGGCGTCGTCGTCGACCTGGCGTGCCGCACGTCCGACGAGCATGTCCACGCGATCGGCGAGGTCGCCGCCGTCGAGGGCGTCTGCTACGGCCTGGTGGCCCCCGGCTACGCGATGGCGGAGGTGGTCGTCGACCGCCTGCTCGGCGGCGAGGCCACCTTCCCGGGCGCGGACACCGCGACCAAGCTCAAGCTGAACGGCGTCGACGTCGCCAGCTTCGGCGACGCGCACGCCCGCACGCCCGGCGCGGTCGAGGTGGTCTGGGCGGACCCCGTCGCCGGGGTGTACAAGAAGCTCGTCCTGTCCGACGACGCGACGACGCTGCTCGGCGGCGTGTTCGTCGGCGACGCCGCCCCGTACGCGTCGCTGCGCCCGATGCTCGGCGCGACCCTCCCGGGCGACCCGTCCGCGTACCTGCTGCCGGAGGGCACGGGCGGCGCACCGAACCTCGACCTGCCCGACGACGCCAACGTCTGCTCGTGCAACAACGTCTCCGCGGGCGCGATCCGCGCGGCGGTCACCGAGCACGGCTGCACCGACCTGGCCGGCGTCAAGGCGTGCACGCGGGCGGGCACCACGTGCGGGTCCTGCCTGCCGCTCGTCAAGAAGATCGCCACCACGGAGCTGGAGAAGGCGGGCGTGACCGTCTCCACGGCGCTGTGCGAGCACTTCGCGCTGTCCCGGGCCGGCCTGTTCGAGGCCGTCCGCGTCGCCGGGCTGCACACCTTCTCCGAGATCCTCGACCGGCTCGGGCAGGGCGGGCGCGGCTGCGACATCTGCCGCCCCGTCATCGGCTCCATCCTCGCGAGCCTCGGCAACGGCCACGTGCTCGCGGGCGAGCAGGCCACCCTGCAGGACACCAACGACCACGTGCTCGCCAACATGCAGAAGGACGGCACGTACTCGGTGGTGCCGCGCATGCCCGGCGGCGAGGTCACCCCCGAGGGCCTCATCGCCGTCGGCGAGGTCGCGCGCGACTTCGGCCTCTACACGAAGATCACCGGCGGGCAGCGCGTCGACATGTTCGGCGCCCGCATCGAGCAGCTCCCCGCCATCTGGCAGCGGCTCGTCGACGCCGGCTTCGAGTCCGGCCACGCCTACGGCAAGTCGCTGCGCACCGTGAAGTCCTGCGTCGGGTCCACGTGGTGCCGCTACGGCGTCCAGGACTCCGTCGGCATGGCCGTCCAGCTCGAGCTGCGCTACCGCGGCCTGCGCTCCCCGCACAAGCTCAAGCTCGGCGTGTCCGGCTGCGCCCGCGAGTGCGCCGAGGCGCGCGCCAAGGACGTCGGCGTCATCGCCACCGAGAAGGGCTGGAACGTGTACGTCGGCGGCAACGGCGGCTTCTCCCCGAAGCACGCCCGCCTCCTCGCGGAGGACCTCACCGACGACGAGCTCGTCCGCACCATCGACCGGTTCCTGCTCTACTACGTGCGCACCGCCGACCGCCTCCAGCGCACCGCCGCCTGGCTCGACGACGTCGAGGGCGGCCTCGACCACGTCCGCGCCGTCGTCCTCGACGACGCGCTCGGCATCTGCGCCGACCTCGACGCCCAGATGGCCTCCCACGTCGACGCCTACGAGGACGAGTGGAAGGCCGTCCTGGACGACCCCGACAAGCTCGCCCGGTTCTCCAGCTTCGTCAACGCGCCCACCACCCCCGACCCCGACCTCGCCTACGTGGCCGAGCGCGGCCAGCGCCGCCCCGCCACGGCGTCCGAGCGCGCGGCCGGCGCCGACCTGCTCGGCGCCCCCGTCCTGGTCGCCGGCGCCACCCTGCCCGTCCGCCGCCCCGAGGAGGCCTGATGTCCGCCGCCGTGTCCACCGCAGTGCCCACCGCCGAGCTCGCCCCGGTCTGCCCCCTGACCTCCCTCGCCGTCGAGCGCGGCGCCGCCGCCCTCGTCGCCGTCGACGGCACCCCGGTGCAGGTCGCGCTCTTCCGCCTGCACGACGACGCCGTGCTCGCCGTCCAGCAGGCCGACCCGTTCTCCGGCGCCAACGTCCTCGCGCGCGGCCTCGTCGGCACCCGCTCCGGCGAGCCCACCGTCGCCTCCCCGGTCTACAAGCAGGTCTTCTCGCTGCGCACCGGCCGCTGCCTCGAGACGATGGGCTACCAGCCCGTCGCCGGCCACGGCCCCGACCTGACCACCTACGAGGTCGCCGTCCGCGACGGCGTCGTGCACGTCGGCGCCCCGCACGCCCCGGGTCACGGCACGGGTCACGACGCTGCGGGCGAGACCGCGTGAGCGCCGCCCCCGGCCGCGGACGACCTTCCTGCTCACGCGGCACGCCGGATACTCTGAGCCACCTGCCTCAGGAGGACTCGGATGACGCACGACCCGTCGCCCGCCACGGCGCCGTTCGTGGCTGAGCTGCGCCCGCTGGCACCCGTCATGGCCGGAGCCACCGTCCTCATCACGGCCGACCGCCGCTCCGGCGAGCTCGCCGCCGCACTCGAGCGCCGCGGCGCGCGCGTCCGGCACGCGCCCGCCCTCAGCATGGTCCCGCACGTCGACGACGAGACCCTCGTCGCCGCCACCCGGACCCTGCTCGCCCACCCGCCCGACGTGCTCGTCGCCACCACCGGCGTCGGGTTCCGCGCCTGGATCGAGGCCGCCGACGCCCACGGGCTCGCCGACCAGCTCGCCACGGCGCTAGCGGGCACGCGCCTCGTCGCGCGCGGGCCCAAAGCGCGCGGGGCGATCCAGGCCGCCGGGCTCCAGGCCGACTGGGTGGCCGAGTCCGAGACGTCCGCCGAGGTGGCCGAGTGGCTCCTGTCGGAGGGCGTGGCGGGCCTGCACGTGGCCGTCCAGCAGCACGGGGCCGGGGCCGACGGCCTCGACGTCGTCCTGGAGAAGGCGGGCGCCCGCGTCACCAACCTCGTCGTCTACCGGTGGGGGCCCGCGCCGGACCCGGCCGTCGTCGCCGAGTCCGCGCGCGCCGCGGCCGCCGGCGACGTCGACGCCGTCGTGTTCACGTCCGCGCCGGGCGCCGAGGCGTGGCTCACGGCCGCCGAGGAGGCCGGGTACGGCCCGCAGGTGATCGAGCGGTTCCTCGCCGGCGACCTCGTCGCCGCCGCCGTGGGGCCCGTCACCGCCCGACCGCTGGTCCAGCGGGGCATCACGCCGGTCCAGCCGGAACGGGGCCGCCTGGGCGCCCTCGTGCGGGCGCTCGTGGCCCACTACGAGCGTGTCGAGTCGGTCGCGCTGGCCACGGTGGCCGGGCCCCTCGTGGTGCGCGCGCGCGTGGCCGTGCTCGACGGGCACGTGCTGCCCCTGTCGCCGACGGGCGTCGAGGTGCTGCGCCTGCTCGCCGCGGCAGGCGGCGCCGTCGTCTCGCGCGAGCGGGTGCTCGACGTGCTGCCCGGGGAGTCGCGCGACCCGCACGCCGTCGAGGTGGCCGTCGGGCGGCTGCGCGAGGCCGTCGGGCGCCGCGACCTGATCCGCACCGTCGTCAAGCGCGGCTACCGGATCGAGAGGGCCCATGGCTGACCTGCTCGCCGTCTCGCACGGCACGTCCTCGCCCACGGGCGCCGCGGCCGTCGCCGCGCTCGTCGACGCCGTGCGCGACCACCTCCGCGACCACCGTCTCGACCAGGAGGTCGACCACCGGGGCGGCCGCGTCGCGGGCGGGTTCGTCGACGTCCAGCAGCCCGACGTGCCCGCGAGCCTCGCCGCGCTCGGCGCGGACGGGCCCGGCGGCGCGCCCGTCGTGGTCGTCCCGCTGCTGCTCGCGGCCGGGTACCACGTGCACGTCGACCTGCGCGACGACGTCGCCGCCGCGCGCGCGGCCGGGGCCGACGTGCGGCTCGCGGGCGCGCTCGGCCCGGACGACCGCCTCGTCGACGTGCTCCAGCGCCGCCTCGCGGAGGCGGGGCTGCGCGACGGCGACCACGTCGTGCTCGCCGCCGCCGGGTCCTCCGACGCCCGCGCCCTCGACGACTGCGAGGCCGTCGCCCGGGAGCTCGCCGCCCGGCTACGCACGCAGCCGGTCACCCTCGCGTACGTCTCGGCGGCGCAGCCGCGCGTGCCGGCCGCGGTCGCGGCGGCCCGCGGTCCGGCCGCGGCGTCGGGGGGCGGCGCGCCGCGTGTCGTCGTCGCGACCTTCCTGCTCGCGCCGGGCTACTTCGCCGACCTCGTCGCCGCCGCAGGCGGCGACGTGACGACGGCCCCGCTGCTGACCGCGGACGGGCCGATACCACCGGAGCTCGTCGCCATCGTGGCCGACCGGTTCGGCGCCGCGCTGGCGTCCTGACGCCTGGTCCTGCGATGGCGCGCGGGACGACGGGCGCGCGGGACGACGTCGCAGGACCGTCGCAGGACCCGGGGGCGTCGTCAGTCGAAGATGTCCCCGATGTCGTCGAGGATGCCGCCGAGCACCATGCCGCCCAGGATGCCGCCGAGCATGTTGCCGCCCGAGCGCTGTCCGCCGCCCTGCCAGCCGCCGTACCCGTACCCGCCCTGCCCGTAGCCCGGCTGCCCGTACCCGACGTTGGCCAGGTCGCGGTTCGCCAGCGCGGAGGCCTCGGCCGCCAGCGACGCGGCCCGGCGGGCGCGCGTGAGCTGCCGCTCGGGGTCGGCCTCGGCGCGCGCCTCGGACAGCTCGCGCTCCGCCTCGGCCAGGCGCGTGCGGGCCTCTGGCCCGACGGGCGCCCGGTAGTCGTCGACGGCGCGTCGCGCCGCCAGGACCTGCCGCTCGGCGTCGTCGAACGCGGTGCCGAGCTGGGCGCGCACGGCCTGCGCGCGCTGCCCGGCCGCGGCGACCGCCGCCACGGCGTCGTCGAGGGCCGTGTTGGCCTGCCGCACCCGGGTCAGCCCGCCCACGGGGTCGGCCGGCGCCCCGGGCGCGGGCAGCGACGCGAGCGCCTGCTCGAGCCCGGCGATGCCGGCGTCCACGGCGCCGGCGCGCTGCGCGGCGGGCAGGGCGCCGGCGGCGGCCAGCTCCTGGCGCGACTCGGCGATCATCGCGCCGAGGGTCGCCTCCGCCGACAGCGCGTCCATCTCGAACCGGTCGACGGCCTCCAGCAGCCCCTGCGCGCGGTGCACGGCCTCCGTGCCGGCCGTCGCGGCGGCCTCGGCGTCCCGGCCGCGGTTCTCGGTGAGCTTCTTGGCGGCCACCTCGGCGCTGCGCCCGGCGAACTCCAGCAGCCGCTCGGCCTGCTCCGGGTTGGACGCCACGGCCTGCAGCGCGGCGGGCGTGTACCGGGCGGCGAGCCCGTCGATCGTGCCCTGCGCGACGGGGACCGTGGCGCGCAGCCGCTCGGCGTCGGCGCGCACCGCCGCGATCGTCGACGGCGTGCGGCCCTGCGCCTCCCGGCGCGCGGCCAGGCCGGCGGTCTGCCGGGCGACGGCCTCGTCCGCGCCGCGGCACAGCTCGACGATGCGGGTCAGCCACGCGTGACGCTGCTCGTCGGTGTCCGGGACCTCGTCGTGCAGCAGCTGCTGGAGATGGAACGCCTCCTGCAGGTTCGTGCGGGCCGCGCGCAGCGCCGTCGTCAGCTCGCGCGCGTCCTGCTCGCCGAGCTGCGCGGTCGCGAACCCGGCCTCGTCGTCGGCGAGGCGCAGCCGCTCGTCGGTGCGCACCAGCGCGGTGCCGGCCTCCTTCTCGAGGCCCGCCAGGGACGCCGACAGCTGCGCCGCCTGCCTCTCCCGGTCCCGACGTCGTCCGAACACACCGAGAACCACAGCACCTCCCACGACCAGGGCACCGATCACCACGAGCCCGACGAACTCCATGCAAGGCATCGTATGGGTGTTGCGGCGCCGCGGTACGGCAGGATGCGGGCATGACGAGCCACCAGCCCGACGCCCGCACCATCGTGATGACCGGCGCGTCCGACGGCATCGGGGCCGCCGCCGCCCGCGCGCTGCACGCGGCCGGGCACACCGTCGTCGTCGTGGGCCGCGACCCGGACAAGACGGCCCGGCTGGCCGGCGAGCTCGGCACCACCGGCCACGTCGCCGACTTCGCCCGCCTCGACGACGTCTCGCGCCTCGCCGCGGACCTCGTCGCGGCGCACCCGCGCATCGACGTGCTCGCCAACAACGCCGGCGCCCTGCACGAGTCCTTCGCCACCACCGCCGACGGGTTCGAGCGCACCTTCCAGGTGGACCACCTGGCCCCCTACCTGCTCACGCGCCTGCTGCTCGGCAACGTCCTCGCCGCGCGCGGCAGCGTCCTGTGGACCTCCAGCGCCGCCGCCCGCACCGTGCGCACCCTCGACCCGGCCACGCTCGGCACCCCCGACCCCGGCGCCCGGTACCGGCCGCTGCGCGCCTACGCCGAGGCCAAGGCCGCCGGGCTGCTCGCCATGGCCGAGCTGCACCGCCGCGTCGCGGGCCGCGGCGTGACCACCGCGGCGTTCCACCCCGGCGTCGTCGGCTCCCACTTCTCCGCCGACGGCGACGGCGTCGTCGGCTGGTTCTACCGGTCCCGCCTCAAGGACGTCCTCTTGTCCTCCCCGGCGAAGGGCGCCGAGCAGCTCGTCGCGATGGCGTCCGCCCGGGACTGGGAGCCCGGCCTGTACTACGAGCGCGGCCGCCCGGCCCGCCGCCAGCCGCCGGTGCTCGCGGACGAGGCCCTGGCCGGCGCGGCGTGGGAGCGCACCGAGGACCTGCTCGCCGCGCACGTCGAGTGAGGCCCGCGTCGCGCGTGAACGCGTCGCGCGTGAACGCGTCGCGCGTGAACGCCAGGTGGCGTTTGGGCGACATCCCGCCGAAAACTCTGGTTCGACGTCGTCGCGGGGCGTACATTCGGCTGCAGGCAGGGCACCTGGCGCTGCACGCACACGCACGAGCACACGAAGGAGGCACCGTGACCCCTTGGTCGATCGCACCGACGCGCGGCGTCGTCGTCGCGCGCCCGGAGCTGGGCGCGCAGCGGCGCTTCGACCTGCACCGCACCGATCTCATCGACCATTCCTGCGGCCCTCACCACGCCTGACGGGCATCGCCCGGTCAGCCCCGGAGCCGTCGCAGGGACCTGTCCCTGGGCGGCTTTCGTCGTCCTGGGACCTTGTACGACCGACGACGACGAAGGAGGCGACCATGGCTGACGTGCTGGTCCTCAACGCCGGCTACGAGCCGCTGCACCGTGTGTCGGTGCGGCACGCCATCCACATGCTCGTGCGCGGGGTCGCCGTGGTCGAGGAGTCGGTGGGGGAGCGGACGTTCGGGCCCTACCCGCTGCCGCGCGTGCTGCGCCTGGTGCGGTACGTGGCGATGCGGTGGCGCTACCGGCGCGACCAGGCGCCGTCGTGCACCAAGGCCGGCGTGCGGGCCCGCGACGGGCGCTGCGCGTACTGCGGCGGCCCGGCGGACACCGTGGACCACGTGCTGCCGCGCTCGCGCGGGGGAGCGTCGTCGTGGCTGAACCTCGTGGCGGCCTGCTCGGCGTGCAACGGGTTCAAGGCGGACCGCACGCCCGCGGAGGCGGGCATGGAGCTGCTGCTCACCCCGCACGTGCCGGACGCGGGCTGGGTCGGGGCGGCCTAGCCCGGCAGGGTCCGCCGGCAGGGTCCGTCCAGTGGGTGATCGGGGCAACGATCGGATCGTTTCGGGTGCAGAATGGCACCGATGCCCTCCGCCGTAGCCCCGACGCCCACGCCCGCCTCCCTCCCTGCCGCCGAGCGCTCCACGGTCGCCGCGCTGCTGCGGCTCATGCCGTTCATCCGCCCGGCGCTGCCGCGCATCGTCGGCGGCATGGCCTCCGCCCTCGGCGCCTCGCTGGCCGCTCTCGCGATCCCGCGCGTCCTGCAGCACCTCGTCGACGGCCCGCTCGCCGAGGGCGCCCGCGACCAGGACGCGTCCGCCCTGTGGGGCGCGATCGGCCTCGTCCTGGCCCTCGGCCTCGCCGAGGCCGGCCTCATCCTGGCCCGCCGCAACCTCGTCATGCTGCCCGGCACCAAGGTCGAGGCGGTCATGCGCATGGCGCTGTTCCGCCACCTGCAGGACCTGCCCGTCGCGTTCCACGACCGGTGGGCCGGCGGGCAGCTGCTGTCCCGGTCGATGTCCGACCTGGGCCTGCTGCGCCGCTGGCTCGTGTTCGGCCTCGTGCAGCTCGTCGTGTCCGTGGCCACGGTCGTCGTCGGCGTCGGGCTGCTCGTGGCGACCACGGGCTGGCTCGGGCTCGTCTACCTGGCCGGGGCGGTGCCCGTGACCGTGATCGCGTTCCGGTTCGCGCGCCGGTACCGGGTCATCGCGCGGCGCTCCCAGGACCAGGCGGGCGACCTGGCCACCACGGTCGAGGAGTCGGTGCACGGCATCCGCGTCCTCAAGGCGTTCGGCCGCGGCCGGGACGCGCTCGACTCCTTCACGGGGCAGGCCGAGCGGCTGCGCACCACCGAGCTGGCCAAGGCGCGCTCGCAGGCGTCCGTCAACGTCGCCCTGACCCTCATCCCGGAGCTGACGCTCGCGGTCTGCCTCGTGCTCGGGGCGCTGCTGGCCCACGACGGGCAGCTGACGGTCGGGTCGCTGACGGCGTTCTTCGCCACGGTCGCCGTCATCAACGGTCCCGTCGTCGACCTGGGCATGACGCTGTCGATGACGCTCAACGCGCGCACCGCCGTCGACCGGTACTTCGACGTGCTCACCACCGCCAACCCGCTGACCGACCCCGCGGAGCCGGCCGCGCCGGGGGAGCCGCACGGGCACGTGCGGCTGCGCGACGTGACGTTCCGGTACGACGACGCGGCCGTGCCCGTGCTGGAGCACGTCGACCTCGACCTGCCCGCCGGCACCACGACCGCGCTCGTCGGGCTCACCGGGTCCGGCAAGTCGACGCTCGCGATGCTGCTGCCGCGCCTCTACGACGTCACGTCGGGCTCCGTCGAGCTCGACGGCGTCGACGTGCGCCACCTGCGCCGCGCCGACGTGCGCCAGGCCGTCGCCGTCGCGTTCGAGGACCCGACGCTGTTCTCCGCGTCCGTGCGCGACAACGTCCTCCTCGGCGTCGACGACGCCCTGCCCGGCGCCGTCAAGGAGGAGCTGCTCGCCGAGGCCCTCGACGTCGCCCAGGCGCACTTCGCCGCCCGCCTGCCACAGGGCGTCGAGACCCGCATCGGCGAGGAGGGCCTGTCCCTGTCCGGCGGGCAGCGCCAGCGCCTCGCCCTGGCCCGCGCCATCGCCGCCCGCCCCCGCGTCCTCGTGCTCGACGACCCGCTCTCCGCGCTCGACGTCGCCACCGAGGAGGCCGTCACCGGCCGGCTGCGCGAGGTGCTGCACGGCACCACCACGCTCGTCATCGCGCACCGCCCCTCCACCGTCGCGCTCGCCGACCGCGTCGCCGTCCTCCAGGACGGGCGCATCACGGCCGTGGGCACCCACTCCGAGCTGCTCGCCACCGACGCCCACTACCGGTACGTCATCTCCAGCCTCGAGGGCGACGCCGCCGAGCACGGCATCGGCACCCTCGCCGAGGCGCCCGCACCCCCCGACGCCGCACGCGACGGCGAGGACGAGACCCTGCACGACGACGAGGCGACGGGAGCCCGGCTGTGAGCACCACCGACGACCTCACGCGCGACGAGTCCCGGGAGGCGCGCACCCGCTCCCTGTCCCTGCTCGGCACCCTCCTGCGGCCCCACCAGCGCCTCCTGACGTGGTCCGGCGTCCTCGTGATCGCGTCCACCGCCGGACAAGTCGCCGGGCCCGCCCTCGTCGCCGCCACCGTCGACAGCGCCCTGCCCGCCCTCGACGCCGGCCGCCACGGCCCCCTCGTCACCTACGGGGCGCTGCTCGTCGTCGCGGCCGTCGTCGCCGGCCTCGCCAACGGCGCCTACGTGCGCGCCGCCGCCCAGATCTCCCAGGCCGTCCTCCTCGAGCTGCGCCGCCGCGTCTTCCGCCAGACCCAGCGCCTCTCCCTCGAGTTCCACGAGTCCTACACGTCCGGGCGCATCATCAGCCGCCAGACGTCCGACCTCGAAGCCCTCCGCGAGCTCCTCGACGGCGGCCTCACCGGCGTCGTGTCCTCCGTCCTCTCGATGGTGTTCACCGCCGTCGGCCTCGCCCTCATCGACTGGCGCTCCGCGCTCGTGCTCGCCGTCGCGATGGTCCCCGCCTGGCTGCTCACCCGCTGGTTCCAGCGGCGCTCACAGCTCTTCTACCGCCAGCAGCGCACCGCGTCCGCCCGCCTCATCGTCAAGTTCGTCGAGACCATGACAGGCATGCGCGCCGTCCAGGCGTTCCGCCGCGAGGCCACCACCGAGCACGACTACGACCGCTTCGCCGAGGAGTACCGGCAGGCCAACCTCGACACCTTCTCCCTCAACGGGCGCTACCAGCCCGGGCTCGTCCTCATCGGCAACCTCACCGTCGTCGCCGCCCTCGCCTACGGCGGCTGGCGCGTCTTCCAGGGCGACCTCACCGTCGGCGTCCTCGTCGCCGCCCTCCTCTACGTCAAGCGGTTCTTCCAGCCGATCCAGCAGGTCGGCATGTTCTACAACTCGTTCCAGTCGGCCGCCGCCGCCCTCGAGAAGCTCTCCGCCCTCCTCGCCGAAGAGCCCACCGTCGTCGAGCCCGCCACCCCCGTCCCGCTGCGCACCGCCCGCGGCGACGTCCGGCTCGACCACGTCACCTTCCGCTACCCGCGCGGCCCCGTCGTCCTGCCCGACCTCGACCTGCACATCCCCGCCGGGCAGACCCTCGCCCTCGTCGGCACCACCGGCGCCGGCAAGTCCACCCTCGCCAAGCTCGTCACCCGCTTCTACGACGCCTCCAGCGGCCACGTCCGGCTCGACGACGTCGACGTGCGCGACCTCGCCACCCCCGACCTGCGCCGCGCCGTCGTCATGGTCACCCAGGAGGCCTACCTGTTCTCCGGCTCCGTGCGCGAGAACATCGCCCTCGGCCGCCCCGACGCCACCCAGGCCGAGATCGAGGCCGCCGCCCGCGCCGTCGGCGCCCACGGCTTCATCACCGCCATGCCCGACGGGTACGACACCGACGTCAACAAGCGCGGCGGCCGCGTCTCCGCCGGCCAGCGCCAGCTGCTCTCCTTCGCCCGCGCCTTCCTCGCCAACCCCGCCGTCCTCGTGCTCGACGAGGCCACGTCGTCGCTCGACATCCCCGGGGAGCGGCTCGTCCAGCAAGGCCTCAAGAGCCTGCTGGCCGGGCGGACGGCCATCATCATCGCCCACCGCCTCTCCACCGTCGCCGGCGCCGACCGCGTCCTCGTCATGGAGCACGGCCGCATCATCGAGGACGGCACCCCCGCCCAGCTCATCGCCGCCGACGGGCACTACGCCCGCCTCCACAACGCCTGGCAGGACTCCCTCGTCTGACGACCCTCACCGCCCCCGCGGGTCCACCAGCACCATCACCGGCTCCCGCACCCACCAGTCACCCGACGCCCGCCGCTCCGCCCGCGTCGTGTACCGGTACCGGAACAGCCGCACCCGCACCCACCGCGGCCGCCCACCCCCGAACGGGTCCACCCGCAGCAGCCGCAACGTCGTCGCGTCCGCCTCCAGCAACCGCTCCACCAGCACCACCACCCACCCCGACGGCGACCCCAACGGCACGAACCACAACGCCCAGTCCAACCGCAGGTGCCACGGCGCCACCTGTGGCGGACGCCGCCCCGGCTCGCACGGCTTCCCCCGGAACAGGTACTCCCGCCACACCGCCTCCACCCCCGGCCGCTCCGCGTCCGTCCCCTCCACCACCACCTCCTCCCGCCGCCGCGTCACCCGCCCGAACGCCCCGTACGCGTTCACCAGCCGCAACGGCTCGAACGACGCGTTCATCAGCTGCCGCGGCCCCACCAGGTTCCGCGCCGGCCGCCACGACAGCCCCAGCAGCAACGCACCCACCAGCGCCGTCGCCACCACGAACGACGACGACGCCACCGAGGTCGCGGCGCTCGCGGAGGGTGCGACGCCGGTCCACGACCCGACCGTGCGCCACACGCCGTCCGAGACCATCGCGGCCCCGAGGACCATGGCCGCCCAGTTGAGCCAGGCGAAGTTGCCGGTCAGCACCAGCCACGCCTGCGTGAGCACGACGACGGCGCCCGCGACCGACGGGAACGGCTGGGGGAGCAGCAGCAGCCACGGGAACCCGAGCTGCGTGACGTGGTTGCCCACCACCTCGACGCGGTGCCACCAGCGCGGCAGGTGGTGGGCGTGCCACGAGAACGGGCCGGGCATCGGCTGCGTCTCGTGGTGGTAGTCGAGCGCGGTGAGGTCGCGCCACTCGTGCCCGCCACGCCACTTGATGAGCCCGGCGCCGAGCTCGAGCCGGAACAGCAGCCAGCGGGCCGCGACGACCCCCACCCAGGGCACGGGCTCGGCGTCGGAGCCCAGCCAGGCCACGAGGAACGTGGCCTCGCACAGCAGCGACTCCCAGCCGAACCCGTAGAACCGCTGGCCGACGTTCACGACCGACAGGTACAGGGCCCAGCACGCCAGCAGCACCAGGGCGGGCACCCACCACGGCCCCCGCTGCGGCAGCCCGGCGACGACGGACGCCGCGAGCACGGCGCCGGCCACGCCGACGCCGACGACGAGCCGGTCGGAGTACCGCCGGTGGAACAGCGACGGCGCGACGCGGAACGGCACCCGGGCGACGAAGTCCGGCACGGGCAGCAGCCCGTGCGACCCCAGCAGGGGCCGGAACTGGGTCACCACCTGGGCGAACGCCAGCACCAGGAGGGCGGCCACGCCGCGCTGGAGCACCTGGCGGGCCACGTCGTAGTCGCCGGCGCCCCACCAGGCGAGCCCGTCGGTCACCGCCGTCGGCATGGCTCCACGATCCCGCGGGCGAGCGGCGGGCGCACCTCCCGAACCCCGGCCCCTCCCTGGCTACAGTCAAGGATATGGCACTATCCTTAACCCAAGGATGGTCTCGGGAAGGGGACACGATGCGCGACGGTGCGCTCTGGCAGCGCGAGCACCAGGCCGGCGACCTCAGCGCCATGCGCTCGGCCGACCGCCGCGGCGGCACCTACCTGCGCTACTTCCCGGCGCCGCTCGACGAGTCCATGGCCCCGTACGTGACGGCCGAGGCGATGGCGACGGTCTCCGACGTCGCCATCGCCGTCGCACGCATCGGGCAGCGGCTGCGCGAGCGGCCCATGCCGATCCTCTACGCCACGCTCGTGCGCAGCGAGTCCATCTCGTCGTCCTGGGTCGAGGGGCTGCGCGAGACCCCGCGCAACGTCATGGTGGCCCAGCTCCGCGAGCAGGACCCGGGCCTCGAGGGCTACCAGTTCGCGCGCCTGGGCACGGCCCGCACGATCCTGGGCAACCTCGACTCCGTGCGCCGCGGCGTCGAGTCGCTCCGCGAGCCGTGGACCGACGCGTCCGTCCACGAGATCCACCGCGCCATCGCCCCGCACGCGCACGACGGCGCCTACCGGTCGGTCGACGTGCAGATCGGCGGCACCTCGAAGGTCACGGCGTCGTACGTCGCGCCGCCGGCCGCGCACGTGCCGGGACTCATGACGAACCTGCTCGACCACGCCAACCGGTCCGGCGACACCCCGCTCGTCAAGGCCGCGATCCTGCACGCCCAGTTCGAGACGATCCACCCGTACGAGGACGGCAACGGTCGCACCGGCCGCGTCCTCGTGCACGGCTACCTCGCCCGGGCGGGCCTGCTGGACCAGGGCGTGCTGCCGCTGTCCGTCGTGCTCCGCAAGGACACCGACGAGTACGTCCGCCAGCTCACCGCGTACCGCCACGGGGCGCCCGAGGACCGGCAGGCCGCCGTGAGCGGGTTCGTGGCGTGGTTCGCCGAGACGCTGGGCCGCTCGTGCGAAGAGGCGGAGCGGGTCATGGCGGCGGCGGGGGAGGTCGAGGCCGACTGGGCCGAGCGCACCGCCCGGTTCCGGGCCGACTCGCGCGTCCACGCGGCGCTGCGCGTCCTCGCCGAGCAGCCCGTCGTCACGGCCCGCTACCTCCAGACGGCCCTCGACGCGTCCAAGCCGACCGCACGGACCGTCGTCGACAACCTCGTGGAGGCCGGGATCCTCGAGCCGTCCGGCGGCCGGTTCCGGCGCGCCGAGGTGTACCAGGCGTCGGCGCTGCTGCGGATGATGGACCGGCTGGTGCCGGGCGTGCAGCCGACGGCGCTGCCGCGGGCCACGCCGGCGTCCTCGTCACAGCCGTCGTCGCGGCCCACGTCGCAGCCGTCGTCGCAGCCCTCGTCGTGGCCCGCGCAGCAGCCGGCCGGGCGGCCCGAGCCTCAGCGCGGGCCCTGAGCCTCCGCGCCCGCGGCGACGAGCCGCGTCAGCAGCTCGCGTGTCGGGGGAGTGGGGGCGCCCACGGTCAGCGCGAGCACCTTGCGGCGCGCGCCCGGCAGCCGGACCGTGATGACGTCGCGCGCGTGGTGCGCCCGCAGGGCCATGTCGGGCAGCAGGCTCACGCCGACGCCCTGTGCGACGAGCGCCTGGACCGCGAGCGTGTCGTCCGTCTCGAACGCGATGCGCGGCGCGAAGCCGGCCGCCGCGCACCGGGCGACGAGGTCGGCCCGGCAGCGGACGCAGCCCGCGATCCAGTCGGAGTCGGCCAGGTCGCGCAGCGTGGGGGTGGCGCCGTCGGCGTCGGCGGCGTCGGCGGGCAGCACCAGGTGGACCGGCTCGTCGAGCACCTCCGTCACCTGGAAGCGCGACAGGTCGGCCACCGAGCGCGTGTGCGCGACGTCGGTGTGCTCGAACACGAGCGCGACGTCGACGTCGCCCGCGGCGAGCGACGCCACGGCCTCGGGCGGCTCCGCCTCGAGGAGCCCGACGCCGATGCCGGGGAAGTCGCGGTGGAGCGCGCCCACCGCCGTCGGGACGATCGTGGCGAGCGCGGACGGGAACGCCGCGAGCCGGGCCCGGCCGGCCTGGAGCCCCGCGAGGGCGTCCAGCTCCCGGCGCACGCCCTCGACGCGGGCCAGGATCTCCTCGGCGCGGTCGGCGAGCAGGCCGCCCGCCTCTGTGAGCCGCACGCCGCGGCCCGCGCGTTCCAGCAGCGGCAGGCCCGCCTCGGACTCGAGACGCGCGAGGTGGTGGCTGACCGACGGCTGTGCGATACCGAGGTCGCGGGCGGCGGCGGTGAGGGATCCGGTGCGGGCGACGGCGGCGAGCACCCGCAGCCGGGCGAGGTCGAGGTCGGCGGGCATGCCGCCAGGTTACCGGGGGCGGCGCCCACCAGGTGAAGTAGCCTCGACCGCATGGCGCGCTACTTCGACGTCCACCCCGTCGACCCGCAGGCGCGGTCGATCGGACAGGCCACCGCGATGCTCCGCGAGGGCGCGCTGATCGCCTACCCCACCGACTCGGGGTACGCGCTGGGCTGCCGCATGGACTACCACGACGGGACCGACCGCATCCGGCAGATCCGACGGCTGGGCGACAAGCACCACTTCACCCTCGTGTGCGCGGACTTCGCCCAGCTCGGCCACCTGGTGCACCTCGACAACAGCGCCTTCCGGGCCATCAAGGCCGCCACGCCCGGTCCGTACACGTTCATCCTGCGGGCCCTGCCCGAGGTGCCGCGACGGCTCGCGCACCCGAAGAAGAAGACCGTCGGCGTGCGCATCACCGACAACCGCGTCGCGCAGGCGCTGCTGCACGAGCTGGGCGAGCCGCTGCTGTCGTCGACCCTGATCCTGCCCGGGCAGACCGAGCCCCTCACCGACGGGTGGACCATCAAGGAGGAGCTCGACCACGTGCTCGACGCCGTCGTCGACGGGGGAGAGGTGCCCGAGCGGCCCACCACGGTGGTCGACTGGTCCGAGGGATATCCCGAGGTGATGCGCGTCGGCGCCGGGGACGCGTCACGGTTCGAGTGATCGTCGCCCGGTGTTCCGGCGCCGGCCACCCACCCCCGCTAGGGTGCCCAGCATGAGTGACACCGGCCTCCAGCAGGCACGCGACAAGATGACCGCGGCGGGCGTGGCCCCGGCCGCGGTCGAGACGTTCACCCGGTTCTACGGGCTCCTGGAGTCCGGCGTCTCCGGCCTGATCCGCGAGGAGGACGTCGACCCGCTGCCGCAGCTCGCGCGCGCCGACGCGCTCGAGCTCACCGACGACGACGCCGCGGCCGCGCTCGCCCGCACCGCGATCATCAAGCTCAACGGCGGCCTGGGCACGTCGATGGGCATGGACAAGGCCAAGTCGCTCCTGCCGGTGCGCGGGGAGCTGACGTTCCTGGACGTCATCGTCGGGCAGGTGCGCGCCACCCGCGCCGCGACCGGTGCCCGCCTGCCGCTCATCCTCATGAACTCGTTCCGCACGCAGGACGACACGCTCGCGCTGCTGGGCCGGTACGACGACGTCGCCGTCGACGGGCTGCCGCTGGACTTCCTGCAGAACCGCGAGCCCAAGCTCGACGCCGCCACGCTGGAGCCCGTGACCTGGCCGGCGGACCCGGACCTGGAGTGGTGCCCGCCGGGGCACGGCGACCTGTACCCGGCCCTGCACGCCGCGGGCGTCGTGCGGGCGCTCCTGGACGCGGGGTTCCGCTACGCGTCGGTGTCCAACAGCGACAACCTCGGCGGCGCGCCGGACGCGCGCATCGCGGGCTGGTTCGCGGCATCGGGCGCCCCCTATGCCGCGGAGATGTGCCTCAAGACGCCCGCGGACGTCAAGGGCGGCCAGCTCGTGGTCCGCAAGGCCGACGGGCGCATCGTGCAGCGCGAGACCGCCCAGACCCACCCGGACGACCTGGCGGTGAGCCTGGACCCGACGCGGCACCGGTACTTCCACACGAACAACCTCTGGTTCGACCTGGAGGCGCTGGCCGCCGAGCTCGACCGCACCGGTGGCGTGCTCGAGCTGCCGCTCATCCGCAACGACAAGACGGTCGACCCGTCGGACGCGTCGTCGACTCCCGTGGTGCAGATCGAGTCGGCCATGGGCGCCGCGGTCGCGGTGTTCGAAGGCGCCACGGCCATCGAGGTGGGCCGCGAGCGGTTCCTCCCGGTCAAGACGACGAACGACCTGCTCGTGCTGCGCTCCGACGTGTACGCGCTGACGGACGACTTCCGCGTCGTTGCGCAGGTCCCGGCCCCGCTCGTCGCGCTGTCGAAGATGTACAAGACCATCGCGGACTTCGACGAGCGCTTCCCGGCCGGCCCGCCCTCGCTGCGCGAGGCGACGTCGCTGACCGTCGACGGCGACTGGACCTTCGGCGCGGGCGTGCGTGTCGTCGGCGACGCCTACCTGCCCGACCCGGACGAGGAGCTCATCTCGCTCGAGGTCGACCCGGCGGACGCGACGGCAGAGGTCCCGGACGGCGCGACGGTCACGGCGGACGGCGTCCGGACCCGCTGACCCACCCTTTCGCCGTAGTACCTGGTTGCGTTCTGGCGGCCAGAACGCAACCAGGTACTACGGCGAAAGGACGTCGACGATGCGCTCGGCGCCCGGGACGGGCACGAGCGTCCCGGCCGTCGCGGCGGCGACGTCGTCCGCGAGGGCGGCCAGCTCCGCCGGCGGGACCAGCACCGTCAGGTGTGCGACCTCCGCGTACTGCGTCTCGCCGAGGACGGCTCCGTGCGTCGCGGCCCAGTCGCGCAGCAGGTTGTCGATGCGCCCCGCGTCGGCGTGCGGCACGTCCAGGCGGACCTCCGTCAGCACGCGCCGGTGCACCGTCAGCGCCCGGTCGAGGGCCTCGGAGACGGCGGAGCCGTAGGCCCGCACGAGCCCGCCCGCGCCCAGCAGCACCCCGCCGAAGTACCGCGTCACGACGGCGACGACGTCGGTCACGCCGCGGTGGCGCAGCACCTCGAGCATGGGCACGCCGGCGGTGCCCGACGGCTCGCCGTCGTCGGAGGAGCGCTGCTGGTCGGCGTGCGTGCCGACGACCAGGGCGACGCAGTGGTGCCGCGCGTCCCAGTACTCCTTGCGGATCGCGGCGACGACGGCGTCTGCCTCCTCGACGGACGCGACGGGGTGGAGATGAGCGAGGAACCGCGACTTCTTGATGACGAGCTCGTGGTCCACGGGGGCGGCGATCGTCGAGGGCAGGGTGCGGTCCACGTGCCGAGCGTAACCGCGACGCGCCGCGACGATGCCGATGAAAAAGTGTGCCAAGCGAGCAGAATGGGCCCGTGAGCAGCCACGACACCAGCCCAGAGGCCCCGGCGCCCAGCCCGCCCGACGACGGCGGACCGCGCGCAACGACGTCGGGGGGCCTGGCGGCCAGCCCGCACGCGGAGGCGGACGCGCGCGCCACGACGACGGGGAGGACGGCCGGCGCCGCGCCCCACGCCACGGGACCGGGCCGGTACCCGCGCCCGGTCGTCGGGCTGGACGAGGCCGAGTGGGTGTGGCGCCAGCTCGGCGTCGAGGCGCTGCGCCCGGGGAGCAAGCCCGAGATCGTGCGCCTCGCGGTGATCGCCGGCCTCACGCGGGCCACGGGCGCGCGCTACGGCGACCTGCTGCGCGTCCGCGCCGAGGACCTCGACCTGGGCGCGGTCGGCGCGCACGCGGGGGAGGGGAGCGTCGTCGTGCGGCACGGCAAGCACCGCGCCGTGCGCGTGCACCGCGTGCCCGCCGAGGTGGTGCTGGTGCTGCGGCACTGGATGGACGTGCGGCTCGAGCTGGCGGCGGAGCTGGAGGGTTCCGTGCCGCGCGCGCTGCTGCTCACGGTGCACCACACGCACGACAACGGCACGACGGTGTCCAGCGGCCTGCCCATCACCAAGCAGGGGTTGGTGCTCTCGTGGCGGCGCTTCGTGCAGCGCACGAATGCGCGCTACGGGGCCTTGCGGCCACCGCTGCCGACGCGCTTCGAGCAGGTCCGGCGCGCCTGGACCGAGGCCGGCGTACCGGACCCGGGGCGTGAGATCACCTCGGAAAATAGTGTGCCAAGCGCACCAGACGACCAGCGGTAGCTCCCAGCACCACCAAAGAGCCCCCTACGGGCGGGCCCGGTCAGCCGCGGGTCGGCAGCCCGAGCAGCGGCACCGTGGCGGGCGAGCCGGGCAGCTCGACGAACCCGAGCCGGTCGTAGAACGCGCGAGCGTCGGTGTTCGCGGCGTCGTAGCTGAGGTGGACGCCGGGGACGCCGCGGTCGGCGAGCTCCGCGCAGAGCCTGGCGACGAGCCGCCGGCCCCAGCCCTGTCCCTGCGCCCGGGGGAGCAGGTCGATGTGCAGGTGCGCGGGATAGGCGGTCAGCACCTCGGCGCCCGGGCTCAGCATCCGCTCGGGGTGGACGCCGTCGCGCCAGAGGGCGGCCTCGGTGTACCCGGGTCCGCCGGACTCCGGCGCCGGGGCGGGCGCGGGATGCCGCTCGAGGAACCCGGGCGTCCACTCGCGCGGCCAGCGGTCGACGAACGCGACGGTGTCGGGGGCGGCGATCACGTAGCCGACCAGCACGCCGTCGGGGACGCGCAGCACGGCGTCGTCAGGCGGGACGGGGACGTCGTCGGTCCGCACGACGACGAACGCCGTCGTCGGCTCCAGGTCTACGTACGGGAGGGCGTAGACGTCGGGCATGAGCGAGTCGTCGCTGTAGCGGCCGCGGGCGTCGCCCCCGGCGGCCCCCGTGCGGATGCAGACCTCGCGGACCGCGTCGCGGTCGGTGGGCGTGTAGCGGCGCAGGACGTCGGTCACGGTCGTCCATCCTCGGTGCTCAGCACGAGGATCACCAGCCCCAGGACGGCGACGGCGCCGACGACGAGCCCCGCGAACGACCCTCCGTCGAGGAGCGACGCGACCGCCCCGAGCAGCACCGTCACCCCGATGACGATCCCGTCGACGCGGGCGGAGCGGGCGAGCGCCCCGAGCTCGACGCGGGCGGTGGGGCGCGTCGCGGCCGCCCAGACGCACAGCCGCACGCCCAGGTAGGCGAGCGGTGCCAGCCAGAGCGCGGCGGAGGCCCGGCCGTCGGACGGCGTGAACGCGAGCAGGAACGCGGTGACGACGGCACCGAGCAGCGCGGGCGCGGCGCCGGGTCGCCACGCGACCCAGCCACCGATCGCGGCGGCCACAAAGAGCAGGAAGACCGCGAGGCCGCCGGCGGCTGACGCGCCGGCCGTGGCGAGGACCACCGTCCCCGCCGTGACCACGACGGCGACGACGCGCAGCGCCCAGCCCGGCACCCAGCGCCGCAGCTCCACCTCGACGCGCGGCAGCGGGCGGCTCATCGCCGGGCTCCCGCGACGGGCCGGTGCCGCTCCGCGGACCGGACCAGCACCTCGAAGCGCGCGGCCGCCTGGTCGCGCTCGCGCCCGGCCCAGCGCAGCACGGGCACGCCGCGCGCTTCGAGCGCCCGGGTGCGGTCGGCCCGCTCCATGGTGGTGATCCGCCAGGCGAGCCGCAGGTGCTTCTCGGTGACGGGTCGGACGGCGGGCAGCGTGTCGACGACGACGACGGGGATGCCGCGCTCGGCCCACTGCTCGACGAGGGCGAGCGGGGTGGCGTCGAGCAGGGTGGTGAAGAGGTAGACGATCGCGTCCGTGGGCACCTGGGGCGGCCGGACGCGCTGGGTGGGGTCGCCGACGGGCGCGGCGAGCGCGAGCGCGTGGAGGATGCGGCGCAGGTGGCGCTTGCCGGTTGCGGGCGTGAGGGGGCGGCGTCGGCGGGCGAGATCCTCGAGGCCGACGCGGTCGCCGGCGTCGACGAGGGCGGCGGCGACCGACGCGGCGGCGTGCCGGGCGAGGTCGAGCGAGGTGGGCTCGTCGACGCGCTGGGGCTCGGTGCCGCGCCAGGTGTGGAGGTCGGGGCCGACGTCGTCGCGGGAGTCGATGACGAGGACGGCGGACGCCTCGGCGGTGGCGAAGGTGCGGCGCACGTGGAGCGACTCGAGCGAGGGGGAGATGCGGGCGGTGGCGCGCCAGTCGACGCGGCGGAGCCGGTCGCCGGGGGCCATGGGGTGGACGTCGCGCAGCTCGGCGCCGTCGCCGAGGCGGCGGGACGTGCGGGGGCCGGTGAGGCCCCGCAGGCGCGACGGCAGGGGGACGCGGCCGAGGCGGGAGGCCTCGGGGAGCACGAGCCGGTCGGCGGCGCGGGCAGTGGCCGCGTCCTCGGTGGCCCCGTCGAGGGGTCCGCGGGCGCGGGCGTCGACGTGGAACGTGCGCTGAGGGCCGGTGCGCTCGGAGGCGAGCCGGACGGTGAGGTCGCGGGCGGGTCCGGCGGGCACGACGGCCTCGACGGGCCGGTGCCCGGGGGCGAAGACGCGCACGTGGACGACGTCGGCGCCGGCGGCGGGCTCGAGGTGGAGGGTCTCCTCGATGAGGCCGGGCACCTCGGTGGGTCCGCCGGTCTCGAAGGTGGCGGTGGTGGTCCCGGCGGGTCGTAGGGCGCGGCCGAGGACGACGGCGAGGACGAGCGGGACGCCGACGAGCGCGACGTCGGCCTGCCCGGTGACGACGCCGCCCACGAGCACGGCGAGGCCGACGGCGACCGTGACGGCCGCCGCCTGTGTGGGACGCCAGGTCCGGGTCACGCCCGGGCCACGGTGGCGGGCCCGGCGACGGTGCGCAGCAGGTCCCGGACGACGTCCTCGGCCCGGACGGCGGACGCCCACGCGGTGGGCGTGAGCGTGAGGCGGTGGGCGAGGACGGGCACGGCGACGCGCTTGACGTCCTCGGGGAGGGCGTAGTCGCGCCCGTCGAGGACGGCGACGGCGCGGGCGAGCAGCAGCAGGTTTTGCGAGCCGCGGGGCGACGCGCCGACCTCGAGCGAGGAGTGCTCGCGCGTCGCGGCGGCGAGGTCGACGCAGTAGCGCACGACGTCGCGGTCCACCTCGACGGCCTCGACGCCGGCCTGCATGGCGAGCACCATGGCGGCGTCGACGACGGAGCTCACGGGTGCGGCCTCCTGGCGGCGGGCGACGCGGCGCAGGAGCACCTCGGACTCCTGCTCGCGGTCGGGGTACCCGACGGCGAGGCGCACCATGAACCGGTCGAGCTGCGCCTCAGGCAGCGGGTAGGTGCCCTCGTACTCGACGGGGTTCGACGTCGCGACGACGTGGAACGGCCGCGGCAGCGGGCGGGTGACGCCGTCGACGGAGACCTGCCGCTCGGCCATGGCCTCGAGCAGCGCGGACTGCGTCTTGGGGGCCGTGCGGTTGATCTCGTCGGCGAGGAACAGGCCCGTGAACACGGGCCCGGGCCGGAACTCGAACGCGCGCGACGCCGGGTCGAACACGGACGAGCCGGTGATGTCGGAGGGCAGCAGGTCGGGCGTGCACTGGAGGCGCGCGAAGTCGAGGCCGAGGGCCGTGGCGAGCGAGCGCGCGGCGAGGGTCTTGCCGAGGCCGGGCACGTCCTCGAACAGCACGTGCCCACCCGCGAGCAGGGTGGCGAGGGCGATCTCGAGCGTGTCGCGCATGCCGACGACGGCGGTGCCGACCTCGTCGAGCACCCGCCTGCCGAGCTCGGCGACCTGGGTGACGGCCAGCGGGGCGGTGTCTGGGGTGGTCATCGAGGGCTCCTCGGAGGGTCGGACGCGGGGTCTTCGGGGGTGGGGTCGTCGGGGGTGCGTGCCGCGGCGGGCGCCTCGACCAGCCGGTCGAGCTCGCGGAACCAGGCCTCCAGGGCGCGCGGCGTGACCGCGCGCGCCGTGCTGAGGGACGCGAGCAGGTCTGGGCCGAGCAGCGCGGCGGCCTGCTCGCGGTGCTCGGCGGCGTCGCGGTCGTCGCGACCCCAGCCGTCCAGGTCGGTGCCGAGCCGGCCGTCCCAGAGCACGCCGTGGTCCGCGAGCCGGCGCGCGGCGATGAGGCGCACGCGGCGCAGGACGCGCTCGGTGACGAGCCCGTCGCGCGTGAACGCCGCCCACGAGAGCTCGCTGACGTCCTTGCGGCCGCCCGGCCTGTTCTCGGTGGGCGGCTTGGGCCACGGCGCGTCGAGGGAGGGCAGCCCGCCCAGGGCGAGGAACCCGGCGAGCGCCAGCACGACCAGCAGGACGGCGTGGGGGACGTCGGCGCCGCCCACGGCGACGAGCAGGACGCCCACGGTCGCGGCGAGGACCACGACGAGGATGCTGCGGCGGATCACGCGGGCCTCCCCTCGAGGGCGCGGGCGATGGCCTCGAGCGCCGTCCGGGCCCGGGCGACGTCGCCCGGCGCGACGGGGTGGGTCGTGAAGCGCGCCTGCTGGTACAGCCCGCGCAGCGTCGCCGTGTGCGGCGCGGGGGCGGGCGAGACGCCGAGCAGGCGGGACGTGAACTCGGTGCTCGTCTCCGAGGGGTGCCGCTCCCAGCCGTGCGTCGCGGCGGCGTCCTCGAGCGACACCCACGCGGCGACCACGGCGTCGGTGGGCGTCGCGGCCGCGTCCAGCCGGGCGAGCGCGGCATCGACGGCGTCGGCCAGCACGGGCAGGTCGATCGCGCTGCCGGGCATGCCCAGGCCGCTCTCGAGGTGGTCGACGTCGACGGGCTCGATCTTCTCGGCGCGCCGCCAGGCGCCGACGCGGCGGGCGGTGGCCGCGAGCACGAGCAGGAGCAGGACGATCGCGAGGGCGACGAGCACGCCCAGGAGCCAGTCGATCCCGGTGTCGTGGGGGTCGGCCGGTCCGGGGCTCAGGGTGGGCAGCGGCGTCGGGGGCGGTGGGGCGACGGCCGGCTCGACGGCGAGCTGTGCGCCGGGCGGGATCATCGTCCACCCCGAACCGGTGGCGGCCGCGACGACGACGGCCGCGAGGAGCGCGACGACGCCGATCACGGGGAGGAGTCGCCTGCGCACGCCCGCAGCCTAGCGACGTGCGGCGGCAAGTCCCTCCGCGTGGACGCCCGCGACGGCGGCGGCGACGAACGCCGCCGGGTCGGCGTCCAGCCCGCGCCCCATGGTGGAGAGCCGTACGGGGGAGGCCGCGAGCGCCGCGAGGAGGTGCTGGTCGGCGGGGACGGGGACGATGCGGTGGCTGGCGAGGGTGGCGATCTGGTCGCGGAGGCGGGCGGTGAGGGCGGGTCCCCAGGCGGGGAGGTTCTCGAGGTCGTGGGTGGGGACGGGCAGGGGGATGTCGGCGGGGGTGAGGGCGACGCGGCCGTAGGCGGTCAGGGAGTGGTGGGAGATGCCGCGGTGGCGGTCGCGGGGGTCGGCGCCGGAGACGCGGAGGGACGCGACCGCTTGCCCGTGGAGGGTGGTGGTGGCGTTGACGGCCTCGCCGGCGGCGACGCCGGAGTAGCCCCAGCGGGTGCCGGTGCCGAGGTTGCCGGGTCCTTGGGTGACGACGGCGAGGTCGGCGTGGGTGACGAGGTGGGCGGCGAGGAGGCCGGTGTGGGTGGTGACGGCTTCGAGGTCGCCGCCGAAGGCCTGGCCGACGGTGATGGTGGTGCGGAGCCAGTCGTGGTCGCGGAGGGTGGCGACGGTGCGGGAGAAGGCGGCGGGCAGGGCGCCGCCGTCGGTCATGACGTAGGCGATGCGCGGTGCGGGGCGGCCGGCGAGGGCGGCGGCGTGGCGGGCGCCGGCGACGACGGCGGGGAGGGCGGAGTGGAGGTCGGCGACGACGACGGGGAGGCCGTCGAGGGTGTCGGCGTCCTGGAGGGTGTGGTGGTGGGGCGACTCTTGTTCGTCGACGCCGAGGACCATGGCCTGGAGGGGGGTGTAGCGGGCCTTGACGAGGTGGCCGGGTCCGGGCCGGGGGTCGGCGGGGAGGGTGCCGACGGGTCCGACGACGAGGGCGTAGCCGCCGGTGCCGAGCTGGCGGGCGAGGGCGGAGCAGTTGAGCAGGAGGGTGTCGCCTTCGGCGGGGTCGCCGACGAGGGCGGTGTACGCGAGGGCGCGGACGCGGTGGGCCTCGTGGCCGGGGAGGGGCCGGTCGAGGTCGACGTCGAGCTCGCGGGCGCTGCCGTTGGCGGCGCCCCAGGTCTTTCCGCGCGACACCACGGTGCCGGTTCGCCAGGTGATCACGCCTCGAGGCTACCGGGCGGCTAGCCTCGACCTGATGTCTGCTGACCTTCCTGGCGCCGGGGTGTCCCCGGCCGGTGTGCCGCCCGCGGAGCGGCTCTTGAACCTTGTGATCGCGCTGGTCAACACGAGCGTGTCGATGACCAAGCAGCAGATCCGCCGGGGCGTGTCGGGGTATGGGGACGCGCCGAGCCTCGAGGCGTTCGAGCGGATGTTCGAGCGGGACAAGGACACGTTGCGGTCGCTGGGCGTGCCGGTGGTGACGGTGGACGCGGGCGGGCACAGCGACGACGTGGGGTACCGGATCGACAACGAGGCGTACGCGTTGCCGCCGATCGACCTGACGCCGGCGGAGCTGGGGGTGCTGGCGCTGGCGGCGCAGCTGTGGGGGGACAAGACGTTGCGGACGGACACGTCGCGGGCGATGACGAAGCTCCGCGCCGCAGGCGCGCACAGGCCCGGCGCCGCAGGCGCCCACGGGCTCGGCGCCGCAGGCGCCCACGGGCTCGGCGCGGCGGGCCCGGCGGAGGTGGACGCGCTGGCGGGCCTGGCGCCGCGGGTCCGGGCCGTAGGAGATGCGTACGGGCCGCTGCTGGACGCGGTGACGGAGCGGCGGGTGGTGCGGTTCCGGTACCGGACGGCGTCGACGGGGGTGCTGGCGGACCGGACGGTGGAGCCGTGGCGGATCGCCGCCCGGGGCGGTGGCTGGTACCTGGTGGGGCGGGACGTGGACCGGGGTGCGCCGCGGGTGTTCCGCCTGTCGCGCATCGAGGGGCGGGTGCGGGTGGGTGCGACGCCGGCGGCGTTCGCGATCCCGGACCACGTGGACGTGGACGCGGTGCTGGGGACGAGGGGGCGCCCGCGCACGGCGGTGCTGGCGGTCGTGCCGGAACGGGCGTCGGCGGTGCGGGCGCGCGCGGTCGCGCTGCCTGCGGACGCGCCGCACGAGGCGCCCGCGGGCTGGGACCTGGTGGCGGTGCCGTTCACGTCGGCGACGACGCTGGCCGAGGAGCTCGCGGGGTACGCGGACGCGGTCGTGGCGCTCGCCCCGCCGGAGCTGCGTGCGGAGGTGGTGCGGCGCCTGCGGGCTGCCGCGGCCCTGGACGCGCTGGAGCACGACGAGGAGGCGTCCCGTGGCTGAGCGTGCCGACGACCGCCTGGTGCGGCTCCTGGGCCTGGTCGCGTTCCTGGACGAGCACGGGCCCGTGCCGGTCGCGGAGCTCGCCGACCGGTTCGGCGTCACGGAGAAGCAGATCCGCGACGACGTCGACCAGCTGTGGGTCACGGGCACGCCCGGGTACTGGCCGGACGACCTCATCGACTTCGACGCCGACGCCGTCGAGCGCGGCGTCGTGCACCTGACCGAGTCGCGCGGCCTGACCCGCCCCCTGCGCCTCGGCACCCGGGAGGCGATCGCGCTCGTCGCGGCGCTGCGCGCGCTGGTGGACTCCCCGCCCGTGCAGGCCGACCCGGAGCGCACGGCCCTGGTGCGGTCCGCGCTCGACAAGCTGTCCGCCGCCACGGGCGAGGCGGCGTCCGCCGTCGACGTGCGGATCGCGCACGACGGCGACCCCGCCGTCCTGCAGGCCGTCACCGCGGCGCTGGCCGACCGGCGCGCCCTGCGCATCCGGTACGTCACGGCGTCCGACGTCGTCAGCGAGCGGGACGTCGACCCCGCCCGCCTGCTCACCCAGGACGGTGCCGCCTACCTGCTCGCGTGGTGCCGCCGCGCGCAGGACCGCCGCACCTTCCGCCTGGACCGCGTGCTCGCCGCGACGGTGCTCGACGAGCCCGCAGACGCCGACCGCATCGCGGCCGTCGACCGCGACGAGGACGTCGCCGCGTCCGCCGCGAGCGCCGGCGGTGCGACGACGGTGACGGTGACGTTCGCGTCGCCGGCGCGGTGGCTGGCCGAGCAGCTCGCGACGGAGGCGGTCACGGAGCTGGCGGACGGGGCGTTCGCGCTGCGGCTGCGGATCTCGAACCCGGCGTGGCTGCGCAGCGTGCTGCTGGCGGCGGCGCCGGACGTGCTGGCGGTCGAGCCGGCGGACGTCGCGGCGGAGGTCGCGGCGTCGGCGCGGGCGGCGCTGGCCGCGTACGGCGAGCCCGGCTCGTAGGCTGACGCGCATGTGGTGGCTGATCTGGGGCGTGCTGGTGGTGGGCACGCTCGTGGGCGCGTTCTTCCTGGCGCGCGACCTGTTCCGCACGGGGGTGCGGCTGGCGCGGGCGGCCGGTGACGCCGCGGAGGTGCTGGGTGCGGCGGCGGCGCGCATCGGGGACGCCGCCGCCGCGGCCGCGGCGAACCCGCCGGACACGGGTCCCACCCTGTTCGACGACCCGGTCGTGCTGCGCGAGCGGGTCACGCTGCTCCGCGCGGCGCGCGCCGCGCGGGCGGACGCCCGCCGGGAGCGGTGGTGGGCGACGGCCCGCGGCTGGTCGCTGGACGCCTGGCTCGCGGACCGCAAGGGTGGCCGCGAGGGTGCCACGGGGCCGACCGCGGGGCGTCCCTGACCGCGTAGGATCGCACCGACCGGCCTGATCGCATCGCGGCGGTCGCACCGCGTCCCCACGGCGACGGTGCACGCTTGACGGAAGGAACCACCCATGCTTCGAGGCGGACTGCAGCCCTGGCACATCATCCTCGTGCTGGTCGTCATCTTCCTGCTCTTCGGGGCGAACAGGCTCCCCGGCCTGGCCAAGAGCGTGGGCGAGTCGCTGAAGATCTTCAAGAAGGAGATCAAGGACCTCACCGACGACGGCACGCCCGCCCCGGCGGCGCCGCCGGCCACCCCGCCCGCTGCGCCGGCACCGCCCGCGTCGACCGACCAGGGCCCGCTGCCGGGCACGGTCGACCCGAACCACCCGAAGGCCTAGCCGGTGGCCGGTGCCCGCCGCGACCCCGAGGGGCGGATGCCGCTGCGCGAGCACCTCCTGGAGCTGCGCAAGCGGCTCTTCCTGGCGTCCCTCGGGCTGGTCGTCGGCGCCGTCGGCGGGTGGTTCCTCTACGACCCGCTGCTCGCCCTGCTGCAGCGCCCCCTCGAGCTCGCGGGCAGCGAGCAGGGCAAGCAGATCGCCCTGAACTTCACCGCGCTCGGCTCCCCGCTGGACATGCAGGTCAAGGCGTCCCTGTTCCTCGCCGCGATCGTCACCGCGCCCTGGTGGCTCTACCAGCTGTGGGCGTTCGTCACCCCCGGCCTGACCCGGCGGGAGCGCGGGTACGCGTACGCGTTCGTCGGCGCGTCCGTGCCGTTGTTCCTCGGCGGGCTGACCCTGGCGTGGTGGGTGCTGCCCCACGCGGTGGCCATGCTCACCGAGTTCATCCCCGACGGCATCAACGGGTTCTTCACCGCGCAGGAGTACCTGACGTTCGTCATGCGGCTCCTCATCGCGTTCGGCCTCTCGTTCGTGCTGCCCGTGCTGCTCGTCGGGCTCAACGTCGCCGGCGTGCTGCGGCACGAGACCCTCGCGAAGGGGTGGCGGTGGGCCGTGCTCGTCGCGTTCCTGTTCGCGGCGGTCATGACGCCCACCCCCGACGCGTGGACGATGCTGCTCGTCGCGCTGCCGATCTGCCTGCTCTACTTCGCCGCGCTCGGCGTGGCCGTGCTGCACGACCGGCGCGCCGACAACCGGCGCGTCGCCGCACCGGCCTGACCGGGGCCCGCCCGACCGGGAGCACCGCGCGCCGGTCGGGTACGGTTCTCGCCGTGCCAGGCACCCCTCACCGCCACGCCGCCGCCGCAGCGGCCCGCCTCGGCGTCGTCGTCAACCCCACCGCGGGCAAGGGGCGTGGCGCGCGCGTGGGCCGCGACGTCGTCGACCGGCTCGTCGCGACCGGGCACGACGTGTGGGACCTGTCCGGGCACAGCGCCGACCTCGCCCTCGAGCACGCCCGCCGCGCCGTGACCGACGGGCTCGACGCCCTCGTCGTCGTCGGCGGGGACGGCATGGTGCACCTGGGCGTGCAGGCCGTCGCCGGCACGAGCACCCCGCTCGGCGTCGTCGCCGTCGGCACGGGCAACGACTTCGCCAGCACGCTCGGCCTGCCCGTCGCCGAGCCGGTCGCCGGCACCGACGCGCTCCTCGCCGCGCTCGCCGCGGGGGCCGCCGGGACGCGGGCCGTCGACGTCGTCCAGGTCACCGGGTCCGGGCTCTCGCACCGCAAGCAGCCCGAGGAGAGCGCCGAGGAGCCTGTGCGCTGGGTCGCCGGCGCGGTGTCCGCCGGCCTCGACGCCGCCGTCAACGAGCGCGCCAACGCGATGCTGCGCCCCAAGGGGTCCGCCCGGTACGTCGTCGCCGCCCTGCGCGAGATCCTCGCCTACCGGGCGTGGCGCTACCGGCTCACGTTCGAGCACGTCGCCGCCGACGCCGCCGCGCTCGCCGCGCTGCTCACCCTGCCCGGGTTCACCGACCTCGGCCCCGAGGCCGACGGCGACGGCCGCCGCCTGCTGTGGGACTCCGCCGGGGCGCTCGTCACCGCCGCCAACGGGTCCACCATCGGCGGCGGCATCCCCGTCGCCCCGCACGCCGCCCTCGACGACGGCCTCCTCGACGTCGTCCTCGCCGGCGACGTCGGCCGCGCCGGGGCGTCCCGCCTCTTCCCGCTCCTGCTCGCCGGCAGGCACCTGCGCCACCCGCAGGTGCGGGTCGTGCGCGCCCGTGCCGTCATCGTCGAGCCCGCCGACGGCGCCGACCACCTCCCGTCCGCGTTCGGCGACGGCGAGCACCTGGGCACCCTGCCCGTGCGCGCCGAGCTGCGCGCGGGTGCGCTGAGGGTGCTCGTCCCGCCCGTAGGCTGACGGCATGCCTGCCGCCGACGACGCTGCGCTTCCCGAGGACCTGAGCCCGGCCGAGCGGTACGCCGCCTCCCGCGCCCGCACCACTCGCTCCCAGGTCGGCTCCGGCACCCGGCTCGCCGAGTTCCGCAGCGTGCTCGGCTTCGAGCTGGACGACTTCCAGGTGGCCGCCTGCCAGGCCCTCGAGGACGGGCGGGGCGTCCTCGTCGCCGCCCCCACCGGTGCGGGCAAGACCGTCGTCGGCGAGTTCGCCGTCCACCTCGCCCTCGCCCAGGGCGGCAAGGCGTTCTACACCACGCCCATCAAGGCGCTGTCCAACCAGAAGTACGCCGACCTCGCCCGCCGGCACGGCCCCGACAAGGTCGGCCTGCTCACGGGGGACACCACCATCAACGGGGAGGCACCGGTCGTCGTCATGACGACGGAGGTGCTGCGCAACATGCTCTACGCCGGGTCGCGCACCCTCGAGGGGTTGCAGTTCGTCGTCATGGACGAGGTGCACTACCTCGCCGACCGGTTCCGCGGGCCCGTGTGGGAAGAGGTCATCATCCACCTCGCCGACCACGTCCAGCTCGTCTCCCTGTCCGCGACCGTGTCCAACGCCGAGGAGTTCGGCGACTGGCTCGAGATGGTGCGCGGCGACACCGCCGTCGTCGTCTCCGAGCGGCGGCCCGTGCCGCTGTGGCAGCACGTCGTCGTCTCCTCTCGCGAGCCGCGCGGCGTCCCGCGCATGTACGACCTGTACGCCGGGCACGTCGACCCCACCGACCCCGGCGTCAACCCGCCCATCAACCCCGAGCTGCACGAGGTGTTCCGCGTCTCCGGGCGGCGCCCCACGGCCGGCGACGGGCGCCGCGGCGGGGACCGCGGGTACCGCGGGCGCGGCGGCCCTGCCGGGCAGCGGCCCGCCGGCGCCGGGCTCGCCCCGCAGCGGCGCACCCCGCCCCGGTTCGCCGTCGTCGACGCCCTCGACGCCGACGCCCTGCTGCCCGCGATCTACTTCATCTTCTCCCGCGCCGGGTGCGAGGGCGCCGTCCAGCAGTGCCTCGCCGCCGGGCTGCGGCTGACCTCCCCGGCCGAGGAGACGGAGATCCGCCAGCTCGTCGAGCAGCGCACCGCCACCATCCCGCCCGAGGACCTCGACGTGCTCGGCTACTGGACGTGGCTCCAGGCTCTGTCACGCGGCATCGCCGCCCACCACGCCGGGCTGCTGCCCGTGTTCAAGGAGACCGTCGAGGACCTCTTCGCGCGCGGCCTGATCAAGATCGTGTTCGCCACCGAGACCCTCGCGCTCGGCATCAACATGCCCGCCCGGTCCGTCGTCCTCGAGAAGCTCGTCAAGTGGGACGGCACCGCGCACCAGCCCGTCACCCCCGGCGAGTACACCCAGCTCACCGGCCGCGCCGGGCGCCGCGGCATCGACGTCGAGGGGCACGCCGTCGTCGTCGACCACGTCGGGCTCGACCCCGTCGCCCTCGCGGGCCTCGCCTCCCGGCGCACCTACCCGCTGCGGTCCTCGTTCCGGCCCACGTACAACATGGCCGTCAACCTCGTCTCCCAGGTGGGTCACGACCGCGCCCGCGAGGTCCTCGAGACGTCGTTCGCGCAGTTCCAGGCCGACCGGGGCGTCGTCGGCCTCGCCAAGCAGGCGCAGGCGCACGCCGAGGCCCTCGCCGGGTACGCGCAGGCCATGACCTGCGACCGCGGCGACTTCGCCCAGTACATGGGCCTGCGCCGCGCGATCTCCGCACGCGAGAAGGAGCTGTCCCGCGCCGCCACCGGCGCCCGGCGCGCCGACGCCGTCGCCTCCTTCGAGAACCTCAAGCGCGGCGACGTCGTCGAGGTGCCCAGCGGCCGCCGCCGCGGCTACGTGCTCGTCCTCGACCCCGGCCACGACGACCGCGGCTTCGACGGGCCCCGCCCCACCGTCCTCACCCAGGAGAAGCAGGTCAAGAAGCTCACCCTGGCCGACGCGCCCGGCGGCGTCACCGTCGTCGCCCGCGTCAAGATCCCCAAGGCGTTCAACCCCCGCCGCCCCGACGCTCGCCGCGACCTCGCCTCCACCATGCGCAACGCGCTCGGCGCGTTCCGTGACGCCCCGGGGTCCCCGCGAGATGCCGGCTCCCGGCGTCCCGGCGGGTCGCGCCCCGCGCAGGGCCCCGGACGCAGGTCCGACGCCGCCACCGACAAGGAGCTCGCCTCCCTGCGGTCCCGGCTGCGCGCCCACCCCTGCCACACGTGCCCCGACCGCGACGAGCACGCCCGCTGGGCCGAACGGCACGACCAGCTCGCCGCCGAGCACGCCCGCCTGGTCCAGCGCATCGAGGGCCGCACCGGCACCGTCGCGCGCACCTTCGACAAGACGTGCACCGTCCTGGAGACGCTGCGCTACCTCGACCGGTCCGCCGACGGCGAGCTCACCACGACCGCCGACGGCGCCTGGCTGCGCCGCGTCTACGCCGAGAACGACCTCCTCCTGGCCGAGTGCCTGCGCCGCGGCGCGTGGGACGGCCTCGACGCCGCCGGCCTCGCGGCCGCCGTCTCCACCGTCGTCTACGCCGGGCGCCGCGAGGAGGCCGGCGAGCCGTACGTGCCCGGCGGGCCGCACGGCCGCCTCGCCCAGGCACTCGACGCGACCGTGCGCGTGTGGTCCGAGGTGACCGATCTCGAGGAGGCCAACGGGCTCGACGCCACCGGCCCGCTCGACCTCGGCATCGTCGCCCCCGTGCACCGCTGGGCCGCAGGCAAGGGCCTCGACGCCGTGCTGCGCGGCACCGACCTGGCCGCCGGCGACTTCGTGCGCTGGTGCAAGCAGGTCGTCGACGTCCTCGACCAGCTCGGGCAGGCCGCCCCCAAGCCCGCGCTGCGCGCCACCGCCCGCAAGGCGCAGGACGCCGTGCTGCGCGGCGTCGTCGCCTACTCCAGCCTCTGACCGCCGAGCCTCACCCGTCCGACCTCGCCGGACGCGAGCCAGCCGGCACCACCGAGCGGGGGACTCTGCCCTAGTCTCAGCACCGTGACGTCGACGCTGTACCGCAACGGTCTCATCCACTCCTCCGCGGACCCGTTCGCCGAGGCCCTGCTGGTCGACGACGGCGTCGTGGCCTGGATCGGCGCCGAGGACACCGCCGCCGGACTCGCCGCGCGCGCCGACCGCGTCATCGACCTCGACGGCGCCCTCGTCGCGCCCGGGTTCGTCGACGCGCACGTCCACACCCTCGAGACGGGCCTCGCGCTCGAGTCCGTCGACCTGTCCCCGGCCGGCGCGCCCAAGCGCGCCGCCGCGCTGGACGCCATCGCGGCGGGCGCCCGCCGCCTCGACGCCGCCGACCCCGACGGCGACGAGGTGCTCCTCGCGTTCGGGTGGGACGAGGCCGCATGGCCCGAGCGCACGCCGCTCACGCGCGAAGAGCTCGACACCGCCGCCGGAGGCCGGCCCGTCTACGCCACCCACGCCGACGTGCACCACGCCGTCGTGTCCACCTCGCTGGCCGCGAGCGCCGGACTCGACCGGCTGCCCGGCTGGGACGGGTCGGGCGTCGTGATCGGGGAGGCGCTGCGCGTGGCGCGGGACGTCGCGCAGGCGCTGCCGCCGGCGCGACGGACGCGCGCGTACCGGGTGGCGCTGGCGCGGGCCGCGGAGCTGGGGATCGTGGCGGTGCACGAGATGAGCGCCCCGCACACGGACACGCGCGACGGGCTGCGCGAGCTGGTGTGGCTGGCGGAGCACGAGCTGGTGCCGCAGGTGGTGGCGTACCGCGGGGAGCTGGTGGAGTCGGCGGACGACGCGCGCGAGCTCATGGCGCAGCTGCCGTTCCTGACGGGCATCGGCGGGGACGTGAACGTCGACGGGTCGATCGCTGCGCGCACGGCGGCGCTGCGCCTGCCGTACACGGACCACCGGCCGGTGCCGGGCAGCGCGCTGACGGGCGACCACGGGGACGGGCTGGCGTACCTGAGCGCGGCGGAGATCGGGGCGCACCTGGCGGCGTGCTCGGCGGTGGGCGTGCAGGGCGGCTTCCACGTCGTGGGGGACCGGGCGATGGACCTGCTGGTGCTGGGCCTGGAGGTCGCGGCGGAGGCGCTGGGTCCGGGGCCGTTGCGTGCGGCGCGGCACCGGGTGGAGCACGCGCTGTTCGTCGACGCGTCCGCGCTGGCGGCGCTGCTGCTGTACGGGGTGTCGCTGTCGATCCAGCCGGCGTGGCAGCCGACGTGGGGCGGGCGCGACGGGCTGTGGGAGCAGCGGCTCGGGGTGGCGCGGGCGGGGAACATGTCGCCGTTCGCGGACCTGGCGGGGGCGGGCATCCCGGTGGCGTTCGGGTCGGACGCGCCGGTGACGCCGCTGGACCCGTGGCAGGCGGTGCGGGCGGCGGTGTCGCACGAGGACGCCGAGCAGCGGCTCTCGGGCCGGGCGGCGTTCCGGGCGCACACGCGGGCGGGCTGGCGGCTCGCGGGGCTGGACGGCACGGGCGCGGGCGAGCTCACGGTGGGCGCTCCGGCGCACCTGGCGGTGTGGCGGGCGGACTCGTACGGGGTGCTGTCGTCGGGCCGCGGCCTGACGTCGTGGAGCGCGGAGGCCCGCGCGGGACAGCCGGTGCTGCCGGACCTGCACCCGGACGCCCGCACCCCGGAGTGCCTGCAGACGGTGCGCGCGGGCGTCCCGATCTACGACACGTTCGCCTGACGCGGCCGTCGGCCGTTGGCCGGGCCGATCGGAACGATGTTTCGGGATCGGAACGTGCGGCGCATCGCACGTTCCGATCCCGAAACATCGTTCCGATCGGCGTGGGGCCCGCCCCGCGACAGGGCGTGCGCGGGGCTGGCCGTGCGGCCCCGGAGCGGTCGGGTTCCTCACGTACGCTGCGGGCGTGCGTCCCTCGTTCCTGGAGTCCCGGGCTGTCAGCCTGCTGCTCGCGCCCGTGGCGGGCGTGGCGATGTGGGCGGCGTTCCCCGACGTCGGCCTCTGGCCGCTGACGATCGTCGCCGTCGCCGTGCTGCACCTGGCGCTGCGCCGCGACCACGCCGGGTGGGGGTTCCTCGTCGGGCTCGTCGCCGGGCTGACGTTCTTCCTGCCGCACGTGTGGTGGGCGTACTACGCCACGGCGCTCGTGCCGTGGCTCGCGCTCGGCCTGCTGGGCGCCCTGGGCTTCGCGACGTTCGGCGCGGCGTGGACGTGGGCGCGCCGCCTGCCGTTCGTCACCCGCCGCCCGTGGGCGCACGTGCTCGCGTTCGCGGCGCTGTGGACCGCGGTCGAGCAGTGGCGCTCCGAGGTGCCGTGGGGCGGGTTCCCGTGGGGCCGCCTGGCCTGGTCCGTGGCCGGCGCCCCGACGGCGCGCGCCGCGTGGCTGGGCGGGGTGCCGCTCGTGTCCTTCCTGCTCGCGGCCACCGGGGCCCTGCTCGTCCTGGCGGTCACCGCCGTCGCCCGCCGCCGGGTCGCGCCCGCGGTCGTGTGCGCCGTCGTCGGCGTCGCCGCCGTGCTGGGACCGGTCGCGCTGCCCCTGCCGCACGCCGCGGGCCTGACCGGTGTCGACAGCCCGCCCGTGACCGCGGACGTCGACGTCCCCGACCGCTCGCAGCTCGTCGACGCCGGCACCTCCGTCGCCCAGGGCGGCGTGCTGCAGGTCGGCGCCGTGCAGGGCAGCGTGCCCGTCATCGGCGGGCACGCGTCCGACAACGCCGCCGGCGTCCTCGACAACCATCTGGCCGGCACGCGGGACCTCGCCGACGACGTCGCCGCGCGCGCGGCCGCCGGCGCCGACCACCCGGGCCTCGACGTCGTCCTGTGGCCGGAGGACTCCGCCGCGTGGGACCCGCAGCAGAACCCCAGCGTCGCGCGCAGCCTCGACCAGGCCGCGGACCGCGTCGACGCGCCGATCCTCGTCGGCTCCCAGGAGTACCCCGAGGGCGGCGGCCGCTACAACGTGCTGCTGCTGTGGCAGTCCGGAGAGGGCGTCACCCAGCGGTACGCGAAGCAGCACCCGGCCCCGTTCGGCGAGTTCATCCCGTGGCGGCCCCTGTTCCGCCTCTTCAGCGACCAGGTGGACCGCGTCACCACCGACATGTTCGCCGCGACCAACCCACCCGTCGTCGACCTGCCCGTGCCACGGCTCGGGCGCGACGTGCGCGTGGGCGTCGCGATCTGCTTCGAGGTCGCCTACGACGAGATCCTGCGCGACGCGACCCGCCGGGGCGCCGAGGTGCTCGTCCTGCCCACCAACAACGCGTCCTTCGGCGTCACCGCCCAGTCCACGCAGCAGCTCCAGATGACGCGCCTGCAGGCCATCGCCAACGGGCGCGCGACGGTCCAGATCTCCACCGTGGGCGTCAGCGGCGTCGTCGCCCCCGACGGCACGCTCGTGGCCCGCACTGGCCTGTTCACCTCCGACCGCCTGGCCGCCCTGCTGCCGCTGCGCACCACCTGGACGCCCGCGACCGCGGCCGGGTACTGGCCCGGCTGGGTCGTCTCCGCCTCCGGCGGCCTGCTCGCCCTGGGCGGTCTCGGCTACGGCGTCGCCCGCCGACGCCGCCGCCCCGCGGCCCCCGCGCCGGCCGCGGACGTGGCGAGGGAGCAGCCCACCGCCTGAGGTCGTCGTCGCGGGGCGTCGAGACCTTCCCCGGCGCCCGACGGCGTCCCGCGCCGGGGGAGCGAGGCCCGGCCCGTCGCGTCGGCCGCGACTGCGACCCAGGCACGACGAAGGCCGGCACCCGGTCGGGGTGCCGGCCTTCGCGTGGTCGGACGGGGCGTGTCGCCTCAGGCGCCGCGGCGCAGCTTGCCCGCGCGCAGCAGCTCCAGGCGCTCGTCGAGCAGCTCCTGCAGCTCGGCGACCGTGCGACGCTCCAGGAGCATGTCCCAGTGCGTGCGCTGCGGCTTCGTGGCCTTCGGCTCCGGCTTCTCGGCGTCGCGCAGCAGCGCCTCCTCGCCGCAGCGGCACTCCCACACCGGGGGACTTCGGCGTCGGTGGCGAACGGCAGGATGATGGTGTGCCCGTTGGGGCAGTCGTAGTACGCCTGGAAACGCGGGGCGAAGTCGACGCCCTCGTCGGACTCCATGCTCTTGGCGCCGATGCTCATACCGCGCAGGGACCGGTCAGGCATGTCGTCCTCCTGGGATGTCGGGGGTTCGTGGTGCGGCCCGTGGGGGCCGGGACAGGCGGGGGTCTAGAGGTCCAACGTCGTGACGTGACGTCCTGTTCCGCCATCAAGTGAGACGCGCGCCACAGCCCGCGTCGGCTACCGCAGACGAGCGTCGCGGGTTTCCCGCTCGTGCGCAAACCGAACGGCGTCTCACGGACGCCGTCGTGACACATGCCACGCAGATCGCCCCCGTCCGGCGCCGTGCCGGGTGCCGCGAGCGCCCCGGAGAGGACAGACTGTGCGGCGGGAATGAACGCGACGACGGCCTGGTTGACCCGGCCAGTCCATGCGGATGCATGAACCTTCTTCGATCAGGGAGCTGAGCACCGTGCAGTTCGGAATCTTCTCGGTCAGCGACGTCACCACGGACCCGACCACCGGCCACACCCCGGACGACACCGAGCGCGTGCGCAACATGCTGACGATCGCCAAGCACGCGGACGAGGCGGGCCTCGACGTCTTCGCGACGGGCGAGCACCACAACCCGCCGTTCGTGGCCTCCAGCCCGACGACGATGCTCGGCTACCTGGCGGGCGTCACCAAGAACATCACGCTGTCGACGGCGACGACCCTCATCACCACCAACGACCCGGTGCGCCTGGCCGAGGAGTACGCGATGCTCCAGGTCATCAGCGACGGCCGCATGGACCTGATGATGGGCCGCGGCAACACGGGCCCGGTCTACCCGTGGTTCGGCAAGGACATCCGCCAGGGCATCCCGCTCGCCATCGAGAACTACGCGCTGCTGCGCCGCCTGTGGACCGAGGACGTCGTGGACTGGGAGGGCAAGTTCCGCAGCCCGCTGCAGGGCTTCACGTCCACCCCGCGCCCGCTCGACGGCGTGCCGCCGTTCGTGTGGCACGGCTCGATCCGCAGCCCCGAGATCGCCGAGCAGGCCGCCTTCTACGGCGACGGGTTCCTGCACAACAACATCTTCTGGCCGATGACGCACACCAAGCAGATGATCGCGTTCTACCGGCAGCGGTTCGAGCACTACGGCCACGGCCGCGCCGACCAGGCGATCGTCGGCCTCGGCGGCCAGGTGTTCGTGCGCCCCAACAGCCAGGACGCCGTCAAGGAGTTCCGCCCCTACTTCGACGACGCGCCCGTGTACGGGCACGGCCCGTCGATGGAGGACTTCACGCGCGAGACGCCGCTGACGGTCGGCTCCCCGCAGCAGGTCATCGACCGGTACGCGTCGTTCGTCGAGGAGGTCGGCTACTACCAGCGGCAGATGTTCCTCATCGACCACGCGGGCCTGCCCCTGAAGACGGTGCTGGAGCAGATCGACCTGCTGGCCGGAGAGATCGTGCCCGAGCTGCGCCGGATCGTCGAGGCCAAGCGCCCCGCCGCCGACGTCCCGCTCGACCCGCCCACGCACGCCGAGCGCGTCGCCGCCGCCCACGCGGCCGGCGAGGCGGGCGACACGCACGTCGGTGGCACCGAGGACCGCTGGACCGGCCTGCGCGCCGAGGAGGGCGACCCCGCCCACCTCGAGCCCACCGCCGGCCGCGCGTTCGGGCTGTGAGGACCGCGCCATGACCACCGACCGCACCCTCGTCGTCGTCTCCGCCGGGCTCTCCAACCCGTCGTCGACCCGGCTGCTCGCCGACCGCCTCACCGAGGCGACCGTGAGCCGCCTGGAGGCGGCCGGGCACACCGTGCACGTCGAGTCGGTCGAGCTGCGCGAGCACGCCCACGCCGTCGTCGACGCCATGCTGACCGGGTTCCCCACCGGGAACCTGGCCACGGCCCTCAACCGGCTCTACGCGGCCGACGGGCTCATCGCCGTCACGCCGCTGTTCACCACCACGTACTCGGGGCTGTTCAAGTCGTTCGTCGACATCCTCGACAAGGACGCCCTGCGCGACCTGCCGACGCTGCTCGCCGCCACGGGCGGCACACCGCGGCACTCGCTCGCGCTGGACTACTCGATGCGGCCGCTGTTCACCTACCTGCACGCGGACGTCCTGCCGACGGCGGTCTTCGCCGCCACGGACGACTGGGCCGGCGAGGCCGACCGGGTCAACCCGCTGCCGGAGCGCATCGCGCGCGCCGGTGCGGACCTCGCGGAGCGGGTCGCGGCGCGCACCCCCGCCCCGCCGGCGTCGGAGTTCGACGCGACGCCGTCGTTCGCCGACCTGCTGGCCCGCGGCGGACTGTGACGCCCGACGGCGGCCTGTGACGGCCTGAGCCCGGTGGCCCTCGTCTCCCTCGAGGAGGCGGGGGCCACCGTCATGTCGCGGGCGTCCCCCTCGCAGGCGCCAGGCGGGGCACGAGCCATACCAGCACCGCGACGCCCGCGAGGACGAGCACGGCGGCCACCGCCGTCGCGAGCAGGCGCAGCTCGCCGACCACGAGGCCCGACCCTCCCGGGTCGAGCAGCAGCACGAGCGCCAGCGACGTCGTCCCGACCGACAGCCACAGCGGTCGCGGCACCGCGACCGTGACGACGATGCCGACCGCCGCGAGCGCCAGCCGGACGCCGAGCGGCACCCCGAGCGTGGCGACGCCGACCCCGGCGGCCACGCCGGCGGCCGTCCCGAGCACGCGCTGGAGGGCCGCGCGTGACACGCGCAGGCCGGGGACCGGCAGCGCCATGAGGAACGCCGCGGCAGGCGCCCAGTACCCGTAGCGGTTGCCGCTCGCCTGCGCGAGCAGCGCGCAGGCACCGACCACGGCGGCCAGGACGACGGCGACGACGGCCGCGACCCGCCGCGGTAGCAGGGGCACGGGTACGACGCGCGGCAGACGCAGCGCCCGCGCGGCGAGCACGACGTACGCGCCGACGGCGAGCACCCAGGCGACGCGGGCGAGGGCGTCGGCGTCCGCGGGCAGCGGGGGAGCGCTGGCCGCGGCGGCGCCGACGAGCAGCGCGGGCACGCCCAGCCCGCGCACCGTCGCCGCCCCGGCGGCCGCCGCGAGCGCCGCCAGCAGCGCCACCCAGGCGCCCGAGTAGGCCAGGACCCCGCCGGCGAGCACGGCCGCCGCGATGACCGGCAGGGCCGCGAGCGCCCGTCCCCAGCCGGCGCGCACGGCGACGAGGACGACGTACAGGGCGGCGCACACGCTCACGCCGACACCGCCCGTGCCCCCGACGACGGCGCCCGCGGCCACGGGCACGACGAGCACGACGGCGACCAGCACCGTCGCGCGCACGAACCCCCGGACCCACCCGGCCGCCGTCACGGCTCGACGCTACGTCCGCGCGTGGGGCACTGCGCGGCAGCCGCGGAGCCCCGTGACCCGCCGCCGAACGTCGCGGCGCGTCGCCGAACGTCGCGGCGCGTCGCCGTCCGTGGCACCGGCCGGCGGCGCGGCGGCCCGGTCGCCGCGTCAGAGCAGCGTGCCGACCGGGGTCAGGTCCAGCCCGTGCGCCTCCGCGACGCCCTCGTGCGTCACGACGCCGGCGTGCGTGTTCAGCCCGCGCGCGAGGGTCGGGTCGGCGCCCATGGCCGCCCTCCAGCCGAGGTTGGCGAGCTCGACGGCGTAGGGGAGCGTGACGTTCGTCAGCGCGCGCGTGGACGTGTTGGGCACCGCGCCCGGCATGTTCGCCACCGCGTAGAACGTCGAGCCGTGCACGCGGTAGGTCGGGTCGGCGTGCGTCGTCGGGCGCGAGTCCTCGAAGCAGCCGCCCTGGTCGATCGAGATGTCCACGAGCACCGACCCGGGCCGCATGCGCGCGACGAGGTCGGAGGACACGAGCACGGGCGCCTTCGCGCCCGCGACGAGCACCGCGCCGACCACCAGGTCGGCGTCGAGGACGGCCCGCTCGATCTCCCACGCGTTCGACGCCAGGGTCTGCACGCGCCCGGTGTAGCGGTCGTCCGCGGCGGCGAGCGCCCGCGCCGACCGGTCGACGACGGTGACACGGGCACCCATGCCGACGGCGACGCGCACCGCGTTCATGCCGGACACCCCCGCGCCCAGGACGACGACGTGCCCGGGCGCGACGCCCGGCACGCCGCCGAGCAGGAGGCCCCGCCCGCCGGCGGCCTTGAGGAGGGCTGCGGCGCCGACCTGGGGGCGAGCCGCCCGGCGACCTCGGACATGGGCGCGAGCAGCGGCAGCGCCCCGGCGTCGGTCTGCACGGTCTCGTACGCGATGCCCGTGACGCCGCGGGCGAGCAACTCGTCGGTGAGGTCCCGGTCGGCGGCCAGGTGGAGGTAGGTGAACAGCACCTGCCCCTCGCGCAGGAAGCCGTGCTCGGCCGGGACGGGCTCCTTGACCTTGAGGACGAGCTCGCCCGCGGCCCAGGTGGTGGCGGCGTCGGGCTCGATGGTGGCGCCCGCGTGGCGGTACTCGTCGTCGGTGATCGAGGACCCCGCGCCGGCGCCCGCCTCGACGTGGACGCTGTGGCCGTGCCGGACGAGCTCGTGCACGCCGGCGGGCGTGACCGCGACGCGGTACTCGTTGTTCTTGACTTCCTTGGGCACGGCGATGCGCATGCGGGGGCCTCCCGGACGGGGCCGCCGCGGCGGCCGTGGTCAGTCCTGACGATTCTCGGCCGAACCGACCCGGCCCGCCCCCGGGTTGGCGCATGCCGACACGCCGCCCCCCGCGGGGCGGTGGTTGGATGGGCGCATGACCGACGAGACGCGTGTGGTGTCCGCGAGCCGGGTGGTGTCCGCCCCGGCCGAGGCGATCTTCGAGCTCATCGCCGACCCGGCCCGGCAGCCCGAGTGGGACGGCAACGGCAACCTGTCGCAGGCCGCGCCCGGGCAGCGGGTGCACGCCGTCGGGGACTCGTTCCTCATGACCAACACGGGCGGCACCGTGCGGCAGAACCACGTCGTGGAGTTCGCCGAGGGCCGCCGGATCGCGTGGAGGCCCGCGCCCGTGGCCGCCCCGCAGCCCGGCCACCTGTGGCGCTGGGAGCTGGAGCCGCTCGACGACGCCACCACCCGCGTCACGCACACCTACGACTGGACCGGGCTGACGGACCAGAAGCGGTTCGAGCGGGCCCGGGCGACGACGCCGGCGAAGCTCCAGGCGTCCGTCGACCGGCTGGCCGCGCTCGCCGAGGCCTGACCCCCGCGGGGCTGTTGCCGCAGGTCGCACGTGCGGGACAATGGGGCGGGACGACGGGTGGACGCGGCTCCGGCGCCGCGCGGGAGGAGCGACGATGGCCGAGGATCCCGGGGTCGACCCCACGGCGACCGCGACCGTGCGACGCCCCGAGCCCGTGGGCGTGCCCCGCGCGACGAGCGGCGTCCGCGCGTCCGAGCCCCCCGCCGGACGGTGGGATCCCGGCGCCCGGTACCGCCCCTCGCTCCTGGCCCGCATCCCCGGCGCGCCGCCGCACGGCGACCCGCTCGAGGCCGGCCCGCAGCGCGCCTCCCTGCCGGGCCGCCTGTTCCGCGGGCCGGCCGTGCGCGAGGCCGTGTTCGACCGCCCCGTGTGGACGGGCCACGGCCGCCCCGCCTCGCTCCGGGCGCGCAACGCGGCCGAGCTCTCCGACGCCGTCGAGCGGTACCGCCGCGGCGCGCTCAGCACCACCGGCCTGGTCCGCGCCGTCGGGCACGCGCTGGCCGCTTGAGCCGGCCCGGGGCCGACCGTGAGCGACGAGCTCCTGACCGCGTCCGCCCTGGCCGCCGCCATCGACGCGCTCGCCGACCCCGTCCGGGCGGCGACGGTGGCGACCTACCTCCAGACGGGTCCCGGCCAGTACGGCGAGGGCGACGTCATCGCCGGGGTCACCGTGCCGCAGGTGCGCGCGCTCGTGCGCCGCGCCGCCGGCATGCCGCCGGCGGAGGCGTCGGTGCTCCTCGACAGCCCCGTCCACGAGCACCGCGCCGCCGCGCTGCTCGTGCTTGTCGCGCGCTACCAGCGCGCCTCGCGGGTCCGCACGCGCGACGACGCCGAGCGCGCCGCGCTGCACGCCCGCTACCTCGACGCGGTCCGCGCCGGGCGGGTCGACAACTGGGACCTGGTCGACTCCTCGGCCGAGTGGCTCGTCGGCGACTGGCTGCTCGGGCCGCCTGCGCACGACGTCGCGGCCGTGCTCGACCCGCTCGCGTCGTCGTCGTCCCTGTGGCAGCGGCGGGTGGCGATGCTCGCGACGTTCGCGTTCACCAAGGCCGGCGACCCGGGCCCCGCGCTGACGTACGCCGCCCGGCTGCTGGGGGACCGCGCGGACCTCGTGCACAAGGCGGTCGGCTGGATGCTGCGCGAGGTCGGCAAGCGCGTGTCGCGCGCAACGCTGCTCGACTTCCTGGAGCAGCACGCCGCACGCATGCCGCGCACGGCGCTGAGCTACGCGACCGAGCACCTGGACCCGGCCGAGCGGGCGCGGCTGCGCGCCCTGTAGCGCGAGGGCGCGGGCGCCCCGGCCGGTCGCCGGGACGCCCGCGCCGACGGCGCGGCTCAGCCCGCCACGGCCGCCGCGCGCTGCTCCGTCCACTGCGCCAGCGTGGTCGACGCGAGGTGCGCGTCGTCGCCGACCGGCACGATCGTCGTCTCGTCCAGGTGCGTCCCGAAGTACCGGGCCTCGGGGTCGCCCACCACCGTGCGCGGGTCGCCCTTCGCGGCCAGCGCCCAGCGGACCACCGCGTCCATCGCGGAGCGCTCCGGGCCCGCGACCTCGATCGTCGTGCTCGACGCCGGGGCCACCGCGGCCTGCGCGACCGCCGCGGCGACGTCGCTCGACGCGAGCGGCTGGAACGCGCCCGTGGGCAGCGTGACGACGCCGTCGCTCGTGGCGGAGTCCGCGATCGCCGGCAGGAACTCGTAGAACTGCGTGGCCCGCACGACCGTCCACGGCACGGGACCGTCGTGGATGAGCCGCTCCTGCGCCACCTTGGCGCGCAGGTACCCGCTCTCCGGGGCGCGGTCGGCGCCCACGATCGACAGGGCGACGTGGTGCCCGACGCCCGCGGCCGCCTCCGCGGCGAGCTGGTTCGCCGTCGACGTGGTGAAGAACGCCATCACGTCGTCGTCGGCGAACGAGCGCGAGTTCGTCAGGTCGACGACGACGTCGGCGCCCGCGAACGCCTCCGCCAGGCCCGCGCCCGTGACGGTGTCGACGCCCGAGTCCGGCGAGGCCGGGACGGCCTCGTGACCCTGCGCCGTGAGCAGCGCGACGACCTGCGACCCGACCAGGCCCGTGCCGCCGATGACTACGACCTTCATGACTACCTCCGGTCTGCGGGGGCGGGCCCTTCGCCTGCCCCTCACCCCTCTCGACCGGGCAGCGCGCCCCGATGTGACAGTCAGCGCGTCAGGTGCGCGAGCTTGTCGGGGTTGACCTGGGTGCAGATCGTCCGGAGGGCGTCGTCGGCGTCGCACCACAGGACGCCGACCACGGCGCCCGCCCGGTCGGTGATCCGCACCGCGGGGGCGCCGTTGAGGTCGGCCACCTCCATGGCGACGGCGTCGGCGGGCCACCAGCGGGCGAACGCGTGCTCCAGGACCGCGAGCACGGCTTCGATGCCGACGACGGGCTTGCGGGCGGCGTGCACCTTGCCGCCGCCGTCGTTGCGCATGACGACGTCGCGGGCCAGGAGCCGCTCGAGGTCGGCCACGCGGCCCTCGTGGGCGGCGGCGACGAACGCCTCGAGCAGCTCGCGGCGGCGCTCCGGCGGGGCGGCGGCACGGTCGGCGGGGCGGTCGGCGGCGAGCGCGAGCCGCGCCCGGCGGGCGAGCTGCCGGGCGTTCGCCTCGGACGTCTCGAGCGCGTCGGCGACCTCGCGGTGGGAGTAGCCGAACGCCTCGCGCAGCACGTACGCGGCCCGCTCCGCGGGGCTCAGCTTCTCCATGAGGGTGAGCACGGCGAGGTCGAGCGCCTCGGCCCGCTCCGCGCCCAGGAACGGGTCGGCGCTCGTGTCGACGGGCTCGGGGAACCAGGGGCCCACGTACGTCTCGCGGCGGGCCCGCGCGCTCGTGAGCGCGTTGATCGCGAGCCGCGTCGTCGCCGTCGTGAGGAACGCGGCCGGGTTGACCACGAGGGAGCGGTCCGTGCGCTGCCACCGCAGCCAGGCGTCCTGCACGACGTCGTCGGCCTCGGCGGCCGAGCCGAGCATCCGGTACGCGACGCCGAACAGGCGCGGGCGGATCGCGAGGAACGCGGCGACGTCGTCGTCGGGAACTGCCTGGTCGAGCGCCACGGCTGTCGGCATGCGGCCCACCCTAGGGCGCGGGCGGTCCGGGCGGAACCGCCCGGACCGCCCGCGGGTCAGCGGGCCGCGAGCGCCCCGGCGGGGGAGCGCAGACCGGCGTCGGCGGAGGACCGCGGACCGGCGTCGGCGGGCACGGGCGGCAGGACCAGGTCGGGGTCGCCGCCGGCGAGGATCGCCTGGCGCGGCCGGCCGATGTCGGGCAGGGGCGTGAGGTCGCGGCCGAAGACGCCAGCCGCGAGCCACCCCAGCGCGACGCGCACCTTGCGCTCCCACGTCGGCACGGCCAGCACGTGGTAGCCGCGGTGCATGAGCCAGGCCAGCCGGCCGCGGACCACGATGCGGCGGTACTGGAAGATGCCGTGCCCGTGGCCGAGGGTCGCGACGACGCCGAGGCTGTGGTGCAGGTACGGGCGCGGGGCCCGCCCGCGCAGGTCCGCGACGATGTTGCGGGCGAGCAGCCGGCCCTGGCGGACCGCGTGCTGCGCGTTGGGGACGGTGCGGGCGGGCGGGTCGCCCGCCGCGAGGTCCGGCACGGCGGCGTTGTCGCCCGCGGCCCAGGCGCCGGGCACCGGGGCGTCGTCGGTGCCGACCCGAAGGTCGGCGCGCACGCGCAGCAGGCCGCGCTCGTCGACGGGCAGGTCGGTGCGGTTCGCGACCACGGGGTGCGAGCCGTTGCCGGCCGCCCACACGAGCAGCCCGGTGTCGAACTCCTCGCCGGTCGACAGCACGACGTGCCCGCCGGCCGCGGAGCGGAGCTGGGTGTCGAGGTGGACGTGCCCGCCGCGCGACTCGAGGTGTCGCACCACCCACCGTCCGGGGGCGTCGGTGACCTCGGGCAGGATGCGGTCGCGCGCCTCGACGAGGTGGAACGCGGGCTCGTCGGCGCCGATCTCGGGGTAGCGCCGCAGCAGGTCCTTGCCGAGGGCGAGCAGCTCGCCGACCAGCTCGACACCCGTGAACCCGCCCCCGACGACCGTCACCGTGAGCTCCTTCGCGCGCTCGCGGCCGGGGGGCAGCTCGGCGGCTCGGGCGAACGCCGTCAGGACGCGGTCGCGCACGGCGACGGCCTCCTCGACGGTCTTCAGGCCGATCGCCTCGGTCGCCAGGCCGGGCACGGGGAAGGTGCGCGTGACGGCGCCCGCGGTGACCACGAGGGTGTCGTAGGCGAGCGCATGGTCCCGACTGTCGGGGGTGCGGACGTGGGCGGTACGGCGCGCGTGGTCGATGCGGATGACGTGGCCCGTCATGACGCGGGTGCGGCGCAGGTGCGAGCGCAGCGGCACGAGCGTGTGCCGCGCCTCGACCGACCCGGCCGCGACCTCGGGCAGGAACGGCTGGTAGGTCATGTACCCGCGCGGGTCGACGACGGTGACCCGTGCCTCGCCGCGGCGCAGCCGCTTCTCCAGCGTCCAGGCCGCGTAGAACCCGGCGTACCCGCCGCCGACGATGAGGATGTCGTGCATGGTGTGCCCTCCTGTGTGGACTCACCCTCTTGACCGGACAGCGCGTCCGTCTGTGACATCGGCAGGCCGTCGGAACGGGCACGCAGCGTCCGGACTCCTGCGTGGTTCCTTCGTGGTCCGCAGGCCCCCGAGCCGGTGACCCTGGCGGTGTCCGGCACCGCGCCGGACACCGTCCCAAGGAGAGCAGCCATGAGTTCACCCGTTCTCGAGCCGGAGGCGCAGGCCATCGCCGACGCCACGTCCGAACCGCCGTTCCTCTACGAGCTGGGCCCCGAGGGGGCGCGCAAGGTGCTGGACGACATCCAGGCGGCACCCGTCGACCAGCCCGGCGTCGACGAGGAGTGGCTCACCGTCCCCGCCGCCGTGGGCGACGTCCGCGTCCGCGTCGTGCGCCCGCCCGCCACGCACGGCCCCCTGCCCGTCGTGCTGTACATGCACGGCGGCGGCTGGGTGCTCGGCAACGCCGGCACGCACGACCGCCTGGTGCGCGAGCTCGCCGTCGGTGCGCAGGCGGCCGTCGTGTTCGTCGAGTACGACCGCTCGCCCGAGGCGCGCTACCCCGTCGCGATCGAGCAGGGCTACGCCGTCGCGCGCTGGATCACCACCGACGGTGCGGACCACGGCCTGGACGCGAGCCGCCTCGCCGTCGCGGGCGACTCCGTCGGCGGCAACATGACGGCCGCGCTCACGCTGCTCGCCAAGCGGCGCGGCGACGTCGCCTTCTGCCACCAGTCGCTCTACTACCCCGTCACGGACGCCGCGCAGGACACCGCCAGCTACATCGAGTTCGCCGACGGCCCGTTCCTCACCGCGAAGGGCATGGCCTGGTTCTGGGACTGCTACGCCCCCGACGACGCCGCCCGCGCCGAGATCACCGCGTCCCCGCTGCGCGCCACCCTCGACGAGCTCGGCGGGCTGCCCCCGGCGTTCGTCGTCGTCGACGAGAACGACGTCCTGCGCGACGAGGGCGAGGCGTACGCCCGCCGCCTGACCCTGGCCGGCGTGCCCACCACGAGCCTGCGCTACAACGGCATCATCCACGACTTCATGATGCTCAACCCGCTGCGCCCGTCCCGGGCCACCACCGCCGCCGTCGAGCAGGCCGTCCACGTGCTGCGCGTCGCGCTCGGCACCCTCTGAGACCCCTCGTGCACCGACCGGAAGGAACCGTCATGACCACCACCCCCACCGTCGTGCTCGTGCACGGCGCGTTCGCCGGATCCGACAGCTGGGAGGGCGTCGTCGCCGGGCTCCAGGCCCGCGGCGTCACCGCGATCGCCGCCGCCAACCCGCTGCGCAGCCTCGACGGCGACGCCGCGTACGTGCGCGACGTCGCCGCCTCCGTCGGCGGGCCCGTCGTCCTCGTCGGGCACTCCTACGGCGGGCTCGTCGTCACGCAGGCCGCCGCCGGCGCCCCCGCCGTCCAGGGGCTCGTCTACGTCGGCGCGTTCGCGCCCGCCGTCGGCGAGTCCGCCTTCGAGCTGTCCGGCAAGTTCCCCGGCAGCACCCTCGCCGACGCCCTCGAGGGCTACCCGCTCGCCGACGGCGGCGTCGAGCTGCGCATCGCGCCCGCCAGGTTCGCCGCACAGTTCGCCGCCGACGTCGCACCCGAGCGCACCGCGCTGCTCGCCGCCACCCAGCGGCCCGTCACCGAGGCGGCGCTGCGCGGCGGGCTCGACGTGCCCGGCGAACCCTGGCGCACGCTGCCGTCCTGGTTCGTCTGGGGCGAGCTCGACCTCAACATCCCGGCCGAGCTCCAGCGCTACCAGGCCGAGCGTGCCGGCGCCCGCGCGGCGCAGGAGATCCCCGGGGCGAGCCACGCGCTCGCTGTCTCGCACCCGGACGAGGTGACGACCACGATCCTCGCCGCCGTCGCGGGCGTCACCGGCCGCTGACGTACGGCGCGCGTGCCTGGCCCGCGCGGAACGGGTCAGGCACGCGCGCCGTGCGGCACCAGCCGCGGGCCGCGTGCGGCCGCCGCGACCGCCGCCGCGGCCCGGGCGTGCGCCGCCCAGGCCAGGTCGTCCGCGGCGGCGAGCTGCTCGCAGGCGAAGAGGCGCAGCAGGTCGTGCAGCGCGTACCGGTCGTGCGCTGCCGTCTCCACCAGGCCCAGGGACACCAGCTCGTCGAGGTGCTCCTCGACGTCGTCGCGCGGCTCCTGCGCCAGCCGGGCGGCGAGGTCCGCCCCGAACGTGGCGGCGTCGACGAGCGCGAGCCGGCGGAACAGGCGCCGGGCGCCGGGCCCGAGCAGGTCGTGCGACACCGCGATCGTCGCGCGCACGCCCAGGTCGCCCGCCACGAGGGCGTCGAGCGGCCGCTCCGCGCGCGCGAGCCGGTCGGCGAACGCGTCCGCCGTCCAGCAGCGGCGGCTCGCGACCCGGTTGCCCGCGATGCGCAGTGCGAGCGGCACGCCGTCGCACAGCCGCACCAGGCGTTCGACGCCCGCCGCCGTGCCCTGCTCGGCCGGCACGATGCGCCGCAGCAGCGCGTGCGCGTCGTCGAGCGGCAGGCGGCCGAGGTCGACGCGCACGGCGCCCTCGAGGCCCGCGAGCGAGCGGCGGCCCGTGGCGAGCACGGCCGAGCTCCCCGTGGCGGGCAGCAGGGCCCGGACCTGCGCCTCGGCCCGGACGTCGTCGAGCACCAGCAGCGCACGGCGGGCCGCGAGGGCCGTGCGGAGCTGGTCCGGCTCCTCGCCGCGGCGGGCCTCGGTGCCGGTGAGGGCTCGCACCACGCGGGCGGCGATCGTGGCGGGGGAGTGCCGGTCGGGTTCCCCGAGGGCGAGGTAGAGCACGGACTCGAAGGAGGCGTGGAGGCGTTGCGCGGCCCGGACGGCGAGGCTGGTCTTGCCGTAGCCGGGTGGGCCTGTGACGACGGCGAGGACGGGCCCGTCGGGGTGGGGCGGGCGCAGGGCGGTCTCCAGGGTACGGAGCTCGGCGTCGCGGCCGGTGAAGTCGGGGACGCCGCGGGGCAGGGCGAGGCCGCCCGGCTCGGCGGGCGGCCGGCGGCGGCCTTCGCGGGCGGCGCGCAGGACGCGCGCCCGGTCGGCGTCGACGAGGCCGAGCGCGTCGACGACGGCGAGCATCGTTCGGTGCTGGGGGCCGCGTGCGGCGCCGCGTTCGATGTCGCTGAGGGCGCGGTCGCTGACGCCGGACGCGGCGGCGAGCCCTTCGAGGGTGAGGTCGGCGGTGCGGCGCAGCCGGCGGACCAGCGCCCCGAGCGTCTCGGTGGGCTCGGGGCCGTCCGGTGGCGGGCCTGCGGTGGCGGGGACGGGCATCGCGCGCTCCTTGCGGCCGTGGTCGGTCGACACTTCGTGGTCGCTTCTCCGACCGCGCGCGGCGCTGGTCCGTGACAGGTGCGGTGCTCGGCCCAGGTGGGCGAGGTGCGGCAACAGCGCTCGCACGCCGCGCGCCCGGGTTTTGCATGAGTATGCAACCCGGTGCATACTCTTTCCGTGTCCAAGGTTCTCACCTCCCTCCCGGCCGGCGAGCGCGTCGGCATCGCGTTCTCCGGTGGTCTCGACACCTCCGTCGCCGTCGCGTGGATGCGCGAGAACGGGGCGATCCCGTTCACGTACACCGCCGACATCGGCCAGTACGACGAGCCCGACATCGCGTCCGTCCCGGGCCGCGCGGCGGCCTACGGCGCCGAGGGCGCGCGCCTGGTCGACTGCCGCGAGGCGCTCGTGGAGGAGGGCCTCGCGGCCCTGACCTGCGGCGCGTTCCACATCCGCTCGGCCGGCCGTTCGTACTTCAACACGACGCCGCTGGGCCGCGCCGTCACCGGCACGCTGCTGGTGCGCGCGATGCTCGAGGACGACGTGCAGATCTGGGGCGACGGCTCCACCTACAAGGGCAACGACATCGAGCGGTTCTACCGCTACGGCCTGCTCGCCAACCCGAACCTGCGCATCTACAAGCCGTGGCTCGACGCCCAGTTCGTCACCGAGCTCGGCGGGCGCAAGGAGATGTCGGAGTGGCTCGCCGCCCACGACCTGCCGTACCGCGACTCGACCGAGAAGGCCTACTCGACGGACGCCAACATCTGGGGCGCCACGCACGAGGCCAAGACGCTCGAGAACCTCGACACGGGCCTCGAGACCGTCGAGCCCATCATGGGCGTGAAGTTCTGGGACGAGTCCGTCGAGATCGCCCCCGAGACCGTCACGGTCGGGTTCGAGCAGGGCCGCCCTGTCTCCATCAACGGCGCGACGTTCGCGTCGGCGGTCGACCTGGTGCTGGAGGCCAACGCCGTCGGTGGCCGCCACGGCCTGGGCATGAGCGACCAGATCGAGAACCGGATCATCGAGGCGAAGTCGCGCGGCATCTACGAGGCCCCCGGCATGGCCCTGCTGTTCATCGCCTACGAGCGGCTCGTCAACGCCATCCACAACGAGGACACCGTCGCGCAGTACCACAACGACGGCCGCCGCCTCGGGCGCCTGCTGTACGAAGGGCGCTGGCTCGACCCGCAGTCGCTCATGATCCGTGAGGCGCTCCAGCGCTGGGTCGGGTCCGCCGTCACGGGCGAGGTGACGCTGCGCCTGCGGCGCGGCGAGGACTACTCGATCCTCGACACCGCCGGCCCGGCGTTCAGCTACCACCCCGACAAGCTGTCGATGGAGCGCGTCGCGGACTCGGCGTTCGGCCCCACGGACCGCATCGGCCAGCTCACGATGCGCAACCTCGACATCGCCGACTCGCGCGCCAAGCTCGAGCAGTACGCCACGCTCGGACTCGTCGGCGGCGCCCACGCCGCGCTCATCGGCGCCGGCGAGTCGACGCCGCTGATCGGCGAGCTGGAGCTCGAGGAGGGCGGCGCGCAGGCGATCGCCTCGCGCGGCCAGGCACCCGAGGGCGAGCAGCTCCTCGACGCCGCCGCCATGGAGCTCGGCACCGACTGATCGCCCCTACGCCGGAGGCCGGGTCCCTGACGGGGACCCGGCCTCCGGCATGTCACGGACGTGCCGGCGTCACCCGGGCGGGCGGACCTCGCGGGTGAGGAACACGCTGTGCGGGTCGAGCACGTACGCGCCGAACGGCGGGCACTCGACGAACCCGTGCCGCGCGTACAGGCGGCGGGCGGCGGCGAAGTAGTCCTCCGTCCCGGTCTCGAGGCTGACGCGCGCGCAGCCGCGCTGCGCCGCGAGCGCGAGCAGGTGCTCCAGGACGGCGGTGGCGACGCCGCGCCCGCGGGCGCCGGCGGCCGTGCGCATCGACTTGAGCTCGCCGTGCCCGGGGCCGAGCGTGGTGAGCGCCCCGCAGCCCAGGAGCGTGCCGGTGGCGTCGCGGGCGGTGACGAACGTGATCCCGGGCCCGGCCAGCGCGGCCGGGTCGAGGGCGTGGACGGACTCGGCCGGCGAGGTGGCGTACATGTCGGCCAGGTGCTCGGCGAGCAGCACGACGACGTCGGGCCGCACGGGGGAGTCCTCGCCGACCGACGCGAGGCGGTCAGGCATGGCGTCACCATAGCGAGCGCGTGAGCTCTCGGTCGCCTCTGGCGGACCGGCGCGGTCTCCGGTTGGTCGGCGGCGGCGACGGGTTCTCCGTCTTCCTCCAGCCGGACCGCTCGCTCATCTGGAGCGGCCCCGTCGACCTCGACGCGTTCGCCCAGCACCTCACGGCGACCTCGCCGATCACCCCGCCGGCGCTGGACCGCATCACCGTCGGCTGACCGGCCTGCCGGTGCACGCCGGGGTCCGCGGGAATCGGCCCGCGGACCCCGGCGTTGCCGCGTGCGTGAAGAAGATCGGCTTCCTGTCCTTCGGCCACTGGACGCCCCACCCGACGTCGCGCACGCAGTCCGCGTCTGACACCCTGCTCCAGTCGATCGAGCTCGCGGTCGCGGCGGAGGAGCTCGGCGCGGACGGCGCCTACTTCCGCGTGCACCACTTCGCCCGGCAGCTCGGCTCGCCCTTCCCGCTGCTCGCCGCCGTCGGCGCGCGCACGAGCCGCATCGAGATCGGCACCGGCGTCATCGACATGCGCTACGAGAACCCGCTGTACATGGCCGAGGACGCCGGCGCCGCGGACCTCATCGCGGGCGGCCGGCTCCAGCTCGGCATCTCGCGCGGGTCACCCGAGCAGGTGGTCGACGGCTGGCGCTACTTCGGGTACGAGCCCGGCGAGGGCGACACCCCCGCCGACATGGCCCGCAAGCGCGCCGAGACCTTTCTCCAGGTGGTCGAGGGCCGCGCGTTCGCGCAGCCGAGCCCTCGCCCCATGTTCCCCAACCCGCCCGGGCTGCTGCGCATCGAGCCGTACTCCGAAGGGCTGCGCGAGCGCGTCTGGTGGGGCGCCGGCTCCGACGCGACCGCGCGCTGGGCGGGCGAGCTCGGCATGAACCTCATGAGCTCGACCCTCAAGGACGACGAGACGGGCGAGCCGTTCCACGTCCAGCAGCGCAAGCAGATCGAGGCGTTCCGGCAGGCGTGGCAGGACGCCGGGCACGAGCGCACGCCGCGCGTCTCGGTGAGCCGGTCGATCTTCGCCCTCGTCAGCGACGAGGACCGCGCCTACTTCGGCGCCCGCAACCAGGACTCCGACCAGGTCGGCATGATCGACGAGACGACGCGGGCCATCTTCGGCCGCTCGTACGCGGCTGAGCCGGACGAGCTGATCGCGGAGCTCGCGGGCGACGAGGCGGTCGCCGCGGCCGACACGCTGCTGCTCACGGTGCCCAACCAGCTCGGCGTCGACTACAACGCGCACGTCATCGAGTCGATCCTGACGCACGTCGCCCCGGCGCTCGGCTGGCGCTGAGGGGCCCGCGGCGCCTCCGCCGTCAGGGCCGGTGCACGTCGGGGTCGGCGCGCAGCGCGTCCAGGAGCAGCGAGACGACGGCGGCGGGCCGTTCGAGCGCCGGCAGGTGCGCCGCCCATGACAGCTCGACGTGCTCCGCCCCGGGGATCGTGGCGGCCAGGTGCGCGGCGACGGCGCGGAAGTGGTCGAGGTCGTGCGCCCCGGACACCACGAGCGCGGGCACCGCGACGCGCGCCGGGTCGACGTCCACCCGCAGCGGCCGCGGGCCGACGCCGTCGGCCCGCTCCGCCTCGCCGGCGGCCAGCTGCACCTCCAGGGCGTGGCGCTGCATCGCCGCGAGCGCCTCGCGGGCGGACAGGGCGGCGTCGGGGCCGAGCCAGGTGGTGACGTTGAGCCGCACCACGCCCTCGATGTCGCCGGCGGCCAGGAGGGCCTCCTCGGCGTCGTCGAAGGCCTGCGCGGCGGGAGTCTGCTCGGGGACGCGCAGGCCGGGGCACAGCAGGACGAGCTCGCGCACGCGGGCGGGGTGGCGGGCGGCGAGCTCGAGCGCGACCCGTCCGCCCAGGGACGCGCCGACGACGGCGGCGTCGTCGACGCCGAGGTGGTCGAGCAGGGCGGCGACGTCGTCGGCGTCGGCGTACTCCTCGGGCGGCAGGGGGGTGTCGCCGTAGCCGCGCAGGTCGGGGCGCACCACCCGGTAGGCGTGGCGCAGGGCGGGTGTGACGGAGTCCCACATGCGCCGGTCGGCGACGCCGGCGTGCAGCAGCACGACGGCGGGGGCGGTGGAGCCGGCGGGCGTGTCGTCGTGCGCGAGCAGCATGGGCCCAACCTAGGCGGGGCGGGCCGCACTGTCCTCGGGAGGCGGGCGGTGCCACGATCGGGGGCATGGACGACGCCCAGGCCCAGCGGCTGCGGGAGCTCGCCCTGCTGCGCCGGGTGCGGGACCGGATGGACCGGGAGTACGCGCTCCCGCTGGACGTGGAGGCCCTGGCCCGCGGCGTGCACGTCTCGGCGGGGCACCTGAGCCGGCAGTTCAAGGCGGCGTACGGGGAGTCGCCGTACGAGTACCTGATGACGCGGCGCGTGGAGCGGGCGATGTCGCTGCTGCGGCGCGGCGACCTGAGCGTCACCGAGGTGTGCTTCGCCGTGGGGTTCCACTCGCTGGGGACGTTCTCGACGCGGTTCACGGAGCTGGTGGGCATGGCCCCGTCGGTGTACCGGGAGCGGGCCGCGGCGGACGCGAAGGGGCTGCCGACGTGCGTGGTCAAGGTGGCGACCCGGCCGTTGCGCCGGGCGGGCGGGCAACCGGTCAGGATCGAAGAAGCCACGCCTGCGGACCCGGCCGTAGGTTGAACGGCATGGACATCTACAACACCTTCCTCCCGCACACCGACCCCGACGCCTCGCTCGCGTTCTACCGCGACGTGCTCGGCTTCGAGGTCCGTCTCGACGTGGGCCAGGGCACCATGCGCTGGATCACCGTCGCACCGAAGGGCTCCGCGACGGGCATCGTGCTGCACCCGCCGGCGGTCGACCCGGGCATCACCGAGGACGAGCGCCGCACCATCGCCGAGATGATGGCCAAGGGCACGTACGCCACCATCGTCCTGTCCACGCCGACCCTCGACGAGGACTTCGACCGCATCGCCGGCGCGGGTGCCGAGGTGGTCCAGGAGCCCACCGACCAGCCGTACGGGCTGCGCGACGCCGCGTTCCGCGACCCGGCGGGCAACCAGGTCCGCCTCAACCAGGCCGGCTGACGGGCCGGCTGACGGGCCGGCTGACAGGTCGGCTGACAGGGCGCGTGTGGGCGGCGGTGGCTAGCGTGGCGCCCATGACGATCGCCGCCGACCGCCACGACACCATCCGCGTCCAGGGGGCCCGGGAGAACAACCTCAAGGACGTCTCCGTCGACCTGCCCAAGCGGCGGCTGACGGTCTTCACCGGGGTCTCGGGCTCCGGCAAGAGCTCGCTGGTCTTCGACACGATCGCGTCGGAGTCGCGGCGCCTGATCAACGAGACGTACTCGACGTTCCTGCAGACGTACATGCCGTCGTCGGGGCGCCCCGACGTCGACGTCCTGGAGGGCCTGACGACGGCGATCGTCGTCGACCAGGAGCGCCTGGGCGCGAACCCGCGTTCGACGGTAGGCACGGTCACGGACGCGCACGCCATGCTGCGCGTGCTCTACTCCAAGGTGGGCGAGCCGTACGTCGGCCCGCCCACCGCGTTCTCCTTCAACGTCCCGACGTCGACGGTCTCGGGGATGATGGCGGTCGAGAAGGACGGCCACACGGAGAAGACGGCCGTCAAGGGGCGCGTCTACCTGGGCGGCATGTGCCCGAAGTGCGAGGGCCGCGGCGAGGTGTCCGACCTCGACCTGGCGGAGATCGTCGACGAGTCGAGGTCGCTGTACGGCGGCGCGATCCTCGTGCCCGGGTACACGGCCGACGGGTGGATGGTCAAGGGCTTCGCCGAGTCGGGGTTCTTCGACCCGGACAAGCCGGTCAAGGACTTCACCGCCCGCGAGCGCGACGACCTGCTGTACAAGGCGCCGACGAAGGTCAAGATCTCCGGGATCAACATGTCCTACGAGGGCCTGATCCCGAAGCTGCAGAAGTCGGTCTTCTCGAAGGACCCGGACGCGATGCAGCCGCACATCCGCGCGTTCGCGGAGCGTGCGGCCACGTTCGGCACGTGCCCCGAGTGCGAGGGCACGCGCCTGACGGCAGGCCCGCGGGAGTGCAAGATCGCCGGGAAGTCGATCGCCGACGTCGCGACGATGCAGGTCAGCGACCTGACCGAGTGGCTGGCCGGCCTCGACCTGCCCGCGGCGGGCCCGCTGCTCGACGTGCTGCGGGCGACGCTGGGGTCGTTCGTCGAGCTGGGCCTGGGCTATCTGTCGCTGGACCGCGCGTCGGGGTCGCTCAGCGGCGGCGAGGCGCAGCGCATCAAGCTGCTGCGCCACCTCGGGTCGGCCCTGACGGACGTCACGTACGTGTTCGACGAGCCGACCATCGGCCTGCACCCGCACGACATCCAGCGGATGAACACCCTCCTGCTGCAGCTGCGCGACAAGGGCAACACGGTGCTGGTCGTCGAGCACAAGCCGGAGACCATCGCGATCGGCGACCACGTCGTCGACATGGGTCCGGGCGCGGGCACGGGCGGGGGAGAGATCGTCTTCGAGGGTACGGTCGACGGGCTGCGCGGCTCGGGAACGCTCACGGGCAAGCACCTGGACGACCGCGCCCACCTCAAGGAGACGGTGCGGACCCCGACGGGTGCGGTCGAGATCCGCGGCGCGTCAACGCACAACCTCCGGGACGTCGACGTCGACGTCCCCCTCGGCGTGCTCACGGTCGTCACGGGCGTGGCCGGGTCGGGCAAGAGCTCGCTCATCCACGGGTCGCTCGCGAAGCGCGACGACGTCGTCGTCATCGACCAGGGCGCGATCCGCGGGTCGCGCCGCTCTAACCCCGCCACGTACACGGGCCTGCTGGAGCCGATCCGCAAGGCGTTCGCGAAGGCGAACGGCGTCAAGCCGGCCCTGTTCAGCGCGAACTCCGAGGGCGCCTGCCCCACGTGCAAGGGCAACGGCGTCATCTACACCGAGCTCGGCTTCATGGACACGGTGACGACGCCGTGCGAGGACTGCGGCGGCAAGCGGTTCATGGCGTCCGTGCTCGAGTACCGGCTCGGCGGCAAGGACATCTCCGAGGTCCTGTCCATGCCCGTCGCCGACGCCGAGGCGTTCTTCGCCCAGGGCGGCCCCGCCCCGCTCCCGGCCGCGCACACGATCCTCGACCGGCTCGTGGACGTCGGGCTCGGCTACGTCAACCTGGGCCAGCCGCTGACGACGCTGTCCGGGGGAGAGCGGCAGCGCATCAAGCTCGCCTCGCAGATGGGGGAGAAGGGCGGCACCTACGTCCTCGACGAGCCCACCACGGGCCTGCACCTGGCCGACGTCGCCCACCTCCTCGCGCTGCTCGACCGGCTCGTGGACGCCGGCCGCTCCGTCGTCGTCATCGAGCACCACCAGGCCGTCATGGCGCACGCCGACTGGATCATCGACCTCGGCCCGGGCGCCGGGCACGACGGCGGCCGGGTCGTCTTCGAGGGGACGCCGGCGGAGCTCGTCGCCCAGCGGTCGACGCTCACCGGGCAGCACCTCGCGGAGTACGTCGCGTCCTGACCGCCGCGCCGCCGGGCGACGCTGGGATCGGGCGTCACCCGACGCGGGCCCGGCGTCGCGCGCGGACGCCGGCGCGCCGCCTGCTGGCGCCGCGCCACCCATTCGGGGCACCCTTGGCCCCGTGCACCTCCAGATCCCCGCCCTGCTCGCCGACTCGACGGTCCTGCAACGCGACCGGCCCCTGACCGTCACCGGCCGCGGCACCCCCGGCGCGCCCGTCACCCTCGGCCTCGGCGGCGAGGCCTGGACCGGCACCGCCGCCGCGGACGGCACCTGGACCGTCACCCTCGGGCCGCTGGCCGCCTCCGCCGAGCCCCGCACCCTGACCGTCACGTGCGGCGCCGACACCCTGCACCGCCGCGACGTCGTCGTCGGCGACGTCTGGCTCATGGCCGGGCAGTCCAACATGGAGCTCTGGCTCTCCCGCACCCGGCACGCGTTCCCCGACGCGCTGACCGTCACCGACCCGCTGCTGCGACAGGTCGCCGTCCCGCAGGTCGCGCGCGTCGCCGGACCGCTGGACCCGCTCGACGCGACCGGGGTGGCGTGGACGTCGCTCAGCCCCGCCACCGCGCCCGACTTCTCCGCCGTCGGGTACTTCTTCGCCCGCGCTCTGCGCGAGCGGTACAACGTGCCCGTCGGCATCATCGCCACCGGCGTCGGCGGCACCCCCATCGACGCCTGGCTCCCGCGCACCGAGCTCGAACGCCTCGGCGTCGACCTCACGGCCGCCGACCGGTGCGCCGACCCCGCCGTCGTCGCCGCGCAGGAGGCCGCCGAGCAGGCCGTCACCCAGGCCTACCTCGACGCGCTCGACGCCGCCGACGCCGGCCTCGCCGAGGGCTGGGCCGCCCCGTCCCACGACGACACCGCCTGGGAGCACGCACCCCTGACGGACCCGGTCGAGGGGAGCGGCGCCACCTGGTTCCGCACCACCCTCGACGTCCCCGCCGCCGAACGCGGCAAGGCCGCCGCGATCTTCCTCGGCACCGCCACCGACAAGGACGAGGTCTACGTCGACGGCGTGCGCGTCGGCGTCACCCACTACGCCTACCCGCCCCGCAACTACGACATCACCCTGCCCGACGCCGAGCACGTCACCCTCGCCGTGCGCCTCCTCGCGTTCCAGGGCGCCGGCCGGTGGACCCCGTTCAAGAACCGGTTCGTCGCCACCGACACCCGCACCTGGGACCTCACCGGCCCCTGGCGACGCCGCACCGGCACCGTCGCCGCCGACGCCCCCGCCACCACGTTCGCCCGCAACCTGCCCGGCGGCCTCTACAACGGCATGATCGCCCCGCTCGCCGGCACCGGGCTCGCCGGCATCTGCTGGTACCAGGGCGAGTCGAACACCGCCCAGCCCGACACCTACGCCGACCACCTCACCGCGCTCGTCACCTCCTGGCGCGCCCTCCTCGGCGACGACCTGCCCGTGCTCGTCCAGCAGCTCGCCCACTGGGACCCCAGCGCCGGCACCGCCACCGACCCCGACCTGCTCGCCCGCTGGGAGACCCTCCGCGACGCGCAACGCCACGTCCTGACCCTGCCGCGCACCGGCCTCGCCGCCGGGTACGACGTCGGCGAGTTCAACGACCTCCACCCCCAGGACAAGCGCACCGTCGGCGAACGCCTCGCCCGCCTCGCCCAGCGCCTCGCCTACGGAGAACGCCCCGCCCCCAACATGCACGAGATGTACAACGCCTGACCGCGACCGGGCGCAGCGCCCTGACGTGGTTGGATGCACGCCATGACGCTCCGCTTCCCGCCCCCGCTGCGCCCCGGCGACCGCATCGGCGTCACCTCACCCTCCGCCGGGGTCGGGGAGCGCGCCCAGGCACGCATCGCGTTCAGCATCGAGTGGCTCCGCCGCCGCGGGTACGACGTCGTCGTCGGTGACTGCATGAGCGCCGACCGGTGGGTCTCCGCCCCCAAGGAGGCACGCGCCGCCGAGCTCACCGCCATGCTCACCGACCCCACCGTCCGGGCCGTCGTCCCGCCCTGGGGCGGTGCCGGCACCGCCCTCGACCTCCTCGACCAGCTCGACTACGACGCCCTCGCGGCCGCCGAACCCACCTGGGTCGTCGGCTACTCCGACTCCACCGCCTGGATGGTCCCCCTCACCCTGCGCGCCGGCCTGCCCACGCTCCACGGCGACAACCTCGCCGACACCCCCTACACCGCGCCCGCCGGCCTCACCCACTGGCTCGACCTCGCCGAGTCCACCGGACCCGTCACCCAGCACGACAGCCACGTCGTCGCCGGGTGGCACCCGCTCGCCACCCCCACGGCCACCACCTGGAAAGACCCCCGCCCCGGCACCTGGCAGCTCCACGGCACCGACCGCCTCGACGCCACCGGCACCCTCATCGGCGGATGCATCGAGGTGCTCGCCGGCATCGCCGGAACCCCCTACGCCGACGTCCGCCAGTTCGGCACCCAGCACGGCGACCTCGTCGTCTACCTGGAGGCCGCCGACGACGACGCCTACACCATCTGCCGCAACCTGCACCACCTGCGCTACACCGGCTGGTTCGACCACGCCACGACCATCCTCCTCGGACGCACCAACGCCCCCGCCGGCACCGGCGACGGCGGCATGACCCAGCACGAAGCCGCCCTCGACGCCCTCGGCGGCCTCGACATCCCGATCGTCCTCGACGTCGAGATCGGCCACGTCCCCCCGCACCTCCCGCTGCTCAACGGCGCCACCGCACACGTCACCGTCGACGGCGACCACCACGAGATCACCCAGACCTGGCCCCGAGCCATGCCCCAGCCCGCCGCCTGACACTCGCGGGCTCAGGGCCCCGTCGTTGCCGCCCGGCTCGCGACGTCGAGGACGATCGCGCGGACCTCAGGGTGGTCGAGCAGCCGGAAGTGCCCGCCGTCGTCGAGCACGACGTTCGTCGCGCCCGGCAGCGCGACGCGGGCCGGGATGTGCGGGTCGAAGACGCCGGTGATGGTCGTGATGCGCGCGTTGACGTCGGTCCGCTCGTGCAGGCGCCGCAGCGTCGGGTTGTCCGGGGAGAACGCGCGCAGCGTGCGGGAGGGCAGGTGCCGCGCGTAGGCCGAGCCGGCGAAGGGCGTGCACACCGCGACCAGGTGCGTGACCCGGCGCTGCGGGTCGAGGTCGGCCATGACGCACTTGCCGACGAGCCCGCCCTTGCTGTGCGCGACGAGGACGACGTCGCGCAGGTCGCGGGCCTGGAGAAGACGGGCGACGTCGCGGGCCACGTCGGCGACAGGGCGGCCGTTGCGCCCGAGGCCGGGGACGACGTGGACCGGGTGCCCGGCCGCGTGCAGGGTGTCGCCGAGCGACCCGAGGAACCCCCACGGCTCCCAGACGCCGGGCAGCAGCACGACGGGGCGGAGGCTGCCCGATCCGAGCTCCCGCGCGCCGCGACGGCGGAGCGTTCCACGAACCTGCCGGCGGACGGCGAAGGCGTAGTCCTTCGCCCACCACGACAGGGTCCGAGCCAGGCGCCTCACACGACGAAGGCTAGGCGGCCCGGAGGCCGGCGGGCCTGCCCGTGGCGGCGGACGGAGACCTGCGCGGAGCGCGCGGCATGCCCTAGCCTCCGACCATGCTCGGAACAGTGCTTGCGCTCGGCGGCGGTGGCTTCTCGATGTCCGACGACGGGACATCGGCGATCGACGACTTCCTGCTCGACCTCACGGGCAAGGACCACCCGCGCGTCTGCTTCGTGCCGACGGCCAGCGGGGACGCCGACGGCTACAGCCAGCGCTTCGAGGCCGCGTTCGCGGGCCGGGCGGAGACGTCGGTGCTCTCGCTGTTCTGCCACGCCCCCTGGGGTTACGCGGACCCCAAGGTCCTCCTGGAGCAGGACGTCGTCTACGTCGGCGGCGGCTCGACGGCGAACCTGCTGGCGCTCTGGCGCCTGCACGGGCTGCCGTCGATCCTGGCCGAGGCGGCGGCGCACGGCACCGTCCTGGCGGGGATCAGCGCGGGCATGAACTGCTGGTTCGACGGGTCCTCGACCGACTCGTTCGGTCCGCTCGCACCGCTGGCCGACGGGCTCGGGTTCGTCGCGGGCAGCGCGTGCCCGCACTACCTGGGCGAGCCGGGTCGCCGCGAGCGGTACCAGCGCTGGGTGGCCGACGGGTCGCTCGAGGCCGGCTACGCCGTCGACGACCACGCCGCCATCCTGTTCCGCGACGGCGTGTTCGTGGAGGCCGTCGCCGAACAGGACGACCGGCCGGTGTTCCGCGTCGAGCGCGTGGCACCGGGCCGGTCGGCGGAGCTCGACGTCCCGGTGCGCCGGCTGCGCTGACGCTCGGCGGGGTCTCCGTCAGGCGGGCAGGAGACGCACGAGCCGCGCCTTCTTCCGGTTCTCCCGCACGACCCACGCGGTGTCGGGGTCGGGGGAGCGCTCCAGGGCGGCGAAGGCCCGGAGTCCGGCCGTGGGGTCGCCCGCGACGGCGACGCTCCAGCAGTAGCCCAGCGCCTGGCGCAGCGTGCGGACGTCCGGGTCGCGGCGTGCGTCGGCGGGCAGCGCCTCGACGGAGTCGGTCGCGGCCCGGCACGCGGCGAGGGCTGCCGCTGCGGTGGCGGGGTCGCGCAGCAGCCGCGGCTCGCAGACGCCGGCGATCGCGGCGCGGCGCACGAGCGGGTGCGGGTCGTGCGCCCACGCCTGCACCAGGAGGCGGAGCGCGGCGCCGTCGACGTCGCCCACCCGCTGGAGCGCCATCGCGGCCGCCTCGCGCACGCGCCACGACGGGTCCGCGGCGCGGGCGTGCAGCAGCGCGGTGAGGGCCGTGTCCGCAGGGCTCTCGACGAGGAGCCTGCCGACCGCGGCGGTGCCGCAGGCGCGCAGGTACTCGTCGGGGCTGGCGGCGAGGTCCAGGATCAGGCCGGCCGGCGCGACATCCCCGAACGCCGTGAGGAGCTCGAGGTTCGAGCGTGGCCCCGGAAGACCTGACCGGGCGGTCAGGTACGCCGGCACCTCCTCGGCCGGGAGGGCACGCAGGGCGTCGCGGTGAAGCTCGACCTGGGTCATGTGCCCGTCCTCTCGCTCACGCCGTCCGTGTGCACGCCGTCCGTGTGCACTCTGTCACGACGGACGCGCGGCCACGAGCAGCACGGCGTCCGGCAGCGGCGTCGGCTCGCTCACAGGGCCGCTCCGCGGGCGCTGCTCGACGCGGCGGGGGAGCGGGGCAACCCCACCCGCCGGTCAGCCGAGGCGGCCGAACACCGGTGCGGGAGGTCCGCTGCGTTCGCCCTCGCCCAGCTGCTCGCCCAGGGCCGTCGCGCCGGTGGGGCAGAAGGGCGTCAGCTCGGTGGCGATCGTCCTGCAGGCTCGCACGACCGTGCTGAGCAGGCGCCGCGTGCGTCGCGGGTCGCCGTCGGGATCCTTGGCGTCCTTCCAGGGTTGCGCTGCGTTCAGCAGCTGGTTGGCGATGTCGACGACGGCGGTGACCTGTCCCGTCGCGGAGCGGAAGTCTGCCGCTGCGAGGGCGGCGTCGATCTTCGCCGGCAGGACGGCGCAGGCGCTGTCAAGCCCGACGCTGCTCCAGCCGGGCCCGGCGACCGGCCCGTCGTCGGGGTGCAGGCGGCCCCCGTAGTGCTTGTGCAGCAAGGTCAACGTGCGATGGGCGAGGTTGCCGAGCCCGTTGGCCAGGTCGGCGTCGTGCGCCTGGACCAGGCGGGCGGTCGTGAACTCTGTGTCGCCCAGGAGGGTGACCTCCCGCGTGACCCACCACCGCAAGGCGTCGATGCCGTAGGCGTCCACGAGGTCGATCGGGTCGACGGTGTTGCCGGTGCTCTTGGAGAGCTTCGCCCCGCCCAGGTTGACGTAGTCGTGCACGTGGATCGTCGTGGGGAGCGGCTCGCCCGCCGACAGCAGGAGCGCCGCCCAGTAGACGGCGTGGAACCGGGTGATGCCCTTGCCGATCACGTGCACACGCTCTCCGTCGCCGCACCACCACGTCCGGTAGGCATCGGTGTGCTGGTCGACGCCGAGCGCGGTGACGTAGTTGGCCAGCGCGTCCCACCACACGTAGACCACCTGGCTCGGGTCCCCAGGGACGGGGATGCCCCAGCCGTCCGCGCGCGCTGCCGGGCGCGAGACGCTGAAGTCCTTCAGGCCGGCGTCGACGAGCGCGAGGACCTCGTTGCGCTTCTGGGGAGGGTTGACGGTCAGCGCGCCGGACGTGATGGCAGCCCGGATCTGGTCGCCGTAGCGCGAGAGGCGAAAGAACCAGTTGGTCTCGGTGACGGGCTCCGGCGCCGTACCGTGCTCGGGGCACAGCCCGTCCGCCAGGGCGTCGGCCTCGTAGAACTGCTCGCACCCGACGCAGTAGAGGCCCTCGTACGTGTGCTGGTAGAAGTCGCCGGCATCGGCACACCGCCGCCAGAGGTACTCGACGCCGGGCCGGTGCCGCGGGTCGGACGACGTCCGGATGTAGTCGTCGCAGCTCAGTTCGAGGCGCCGCTGCAGCGCCTCGAACCGGTCTGCGGCGCTCCCGACGTAGTCGGCGACCGGGATCCCGGCGGACCGCGCGGCGATGACGTTCTTCAAGGCATGGTCGTCGGTCCCGGACAGGAACCGGACAGGGTGCCCGCGCAGCCTTCGGTGGCGGGCGAGCACGTCGGCCTGGACGAACTCGAGCGCGTGCCCCAGATGGGGCGCGGCGTTCACGTACGGGATCGCCGTGGTGACGTAGTACGGGGTCATGGCGGGACCTCCTGGGCTGTCTGGTCGGCAGCGGGCCCGCGTGTCGGTCGAGCCCACCGGTGTGGGCTCGACTGGCTGCGAATCAGCGCACGGCGAGGGACCCCACGAGGGGGGCCGTCATTCGCCGGGCGCCGGTCATGGGGCGAAGGCTACCCGCGACGACGCGCGACACGGAACCTGAGAGGAATCGGCCCACCGATGACTCCCCGGCGCCACGCCGGTCTGAACGTGCCGAGGACGGATCGCGGGGGAGGCTGAGGACTGTGCGACGACTGACCTTCGGCATGAACGTCAGCCTGGACGGCTACGTCGCCGCGCCGGGCGGCGACATCGGCTGGAGCGTGCCGAGCGACGAGCTGTTCCAGTTCTGGTCGGACCGGGTGGGGGCGACGGGCCTGGCGCTGTACGGGCGCAGGCTCTGGGAGACGATGAGCTCCCACTGGCCGACCGCCGACCAGCAGCCGGGCGTCACGCCGGCGGAGGTCGAGTACGCCCACCGCTGGCGGGACATGCCCAAGGTCGTGTTCTCCTCGACGATCGGCGCGGTCGACGGGAACGCCCGCCTCGTCTCCGGCGACGCGGTCGCCGAGATCGCCCGGCTCAAGGCCGAGGACGGCGGACACATGGACATCGGCGGCGCCACGCTCGCCGCGGCGGCCATGCGGGCCGGGCTGATCGACGAGTACCTGCTGGCCACCGCACCGGTCCTGGTAGGGGGCGGGACGCCGTTCTTCACGGCGCTGGACAGCTGGGTGGACCTGAACCTGGTGGAGACCCGGACGTTCCCCGACGGTGTGCTCCTGACCAGGTACGAGACCAGGCGCTGAGCGCCGTGCCGCGGGGGAGCGGACCGAACACCGAGCTCGCTGTCGGCGGGCGGGGGTTGTCGGAGACAATCCAGCATGCTCACCCTGGAAGAGATCTTTCCTCCGTTCGCCTTGCGGATCGCCTGCGGGCCCGTGGAGCTTCGCGTCCTGCGTGACGACGATCTGCCCGAGCTCGTCGAGCTGGTCCACGGCGGCATCGAGGACCCCGGCCTGCCCATGCCGTTCCTCCGAGACTGGCACGCCGAGCCGTTCGCGCTCGGCGCCCCGGCAGGGTTCCCGACGACGTCGCTGGCGTGGTGGTGGACGCAGCGGGCGACCTTCGCGCCGCACGAATGGCGGCTGGCGCTCGCTGTCCGTCGTGACGGGGTGCTCGTCGGCATGCAGGACCTGCACGCCAGGGACTTCGCCCACACGGGCGTCGTCGCCACCGGCTCGTGGCTGGGCCGAGCGCACCACGGGTCGGGCACCGGCACGCTCATGCGGCAGATGGCCGTCGGGCTCGCGTTCGACGAGCTGGGAGCGAGCAGGTGCGAGTCGGGGTACATCGTGGGGAACCACGCCTCGGCGGCCGTCAGCCGCAAGGTCGGGTACACGGACAACGGCCGGCACCGGATCGTGCAGCACACGCAGCAGGGCACGGTCGGGGTCGACGAGCAGCGCGTCGTCGTGACGCCCGCGACGTTCGTCCGTCCTGGCGACGACGTCGTGGTCGAGGGAGCCGACGGGCTACGCCGCTTCCTGGGGATCGAGCAGCGTCGGGAGGGGCTCTAGCCAGACACCGATAATGCACATTATGTCATTTTGAGGGAGACGACGGTCCCCTCACGAGGGCCGGAGCCCCTGACGGGCGTTCTGCAGCGCCTGCGCCACGACGCCGCACACGAGCCCCCACAGCGCGCCCGCGCCGAGCGCGACGACGAGCTGCGTCGGGTGCACCAGCGGCCCGCCGGGCACGCCGTCGAACACCCAGGTGGTCGCGAGCGCCAGCACGGCACCCGCGAACGCCTGCACCATGCCGGCGGCCACGAGCGTCGCCACCGCCGGCGTGTGCCGCCGGGCCGCGACGACGACGATCCACACGAGCGAGATCCCCAGGACGACGGCCGGCGGGACCTTCGCCCCCAGGTCGGCGTGCGCGGCCCGCGCGACGGCCTCCGCCACGGGCTTCACCAGCGCGACCAGGCCCAGCGTCATCGCGGTGCGCCACGCGACCTCGCGCCAGACGGCGACCCCGGGGCTCGGCGGGCTCGGCGGGTTCGCCCCGGGGCGCTCGGTCTGCTGCATGCACCGACCGTACGAACCGGGACGGCGGCGCCACATCGGGCGAACCCCCGAGATCGACCCCGGACGTCTCCCCGCGCGACCCTGAGACGTCACGAGCCGGACATATCACCCAAACCACTGTGTATGGCACAACACCGCCGTCTGACATAACGTGAACGCCTGTCGGACCCTTCTCCTAGCATCGCCTCTGTCGTCGCAGGTCGCAGCCCTGCCGCAGCCCCGCAGGAGGTCCTCCCTTGGTCGCCCCACCCCGGCTCACCCTCCTCACGGTCGCCGAGGCCGCCGACCGCTACCTCGCCGCCGTCCGCAAGGACGCCGTCCGCGGCGTCCTCTCCCCCGCCACGGCCCGCTCGTACACGCGCGACGTCACCGAGCTCGCCGCGCTGCTCGGCCCGCAGCGCGTGCTCGACGACGTCACGGGCGACGACGTCGACGACGCCCTGGTGCGCTACCAGTCCTCCCCCGACGGCCGGTTCGCCGACCCGGACCGCAAGCGCGGCCCCGGCCGCTCGACGGCGACGGTCAACCGTTTCCGGCAGTCCGCGACGCGGTTCTTCTCGCACGCGGCGCGCGAGTGCTGGGTGCAGGCCGACCCCATGCTGTGGGCCGCCCCGCCGGCCCGGGTGCGCGGCGGCCTGCGGGTCGCCCGCACGGCGCTGACGTCGGCGGCGGCGCAGTCGCTCCTGGAGACGTCCGCCGCTCCTGCGCCGGCGGAGCCGTCCCGCCGCGACCAGGACCTCGCCCTGCGCGACCGCCTCGTCGTCGCGCTCCTGCTGGTCCTGGGCCCACGGGTCTCCGAGCTCGCGGGCGCCGACGTCGAGGACTTCGCGCGCGAGCCCGGCCAGACCCGCTGGCGCATCCTCGGCAAAGGCGGCGCCGTGCGCACCGTCGCGCTGTCCGAGCCGCTCGCGGCGACCCTCGACGACTACGTCACGGGCCTGCGCCCGCGCCTCGCCGCGCTGCGCCCCGACGACGACGACGCCCAGCGCGCCCTGCTGCTCACGTGGCGCGGCCGACGCGTCGACACGCAGGCCATCCGCGGGCTCCTCGCCCGGGCGGTAGGGCGCATGCCGGCCGCGTACCGCCGCCCGGCCACGCCGCACGCGCTGCGGCACACCACCGCGACCCTCCTGGTGGCGCAGGGCTGGGACGTCAAGGTGGTCGCCGAGCTCCTGGGCCACGCGTCGATCGCCACCACGGGCGTCTACCTGGACCGCATCGAGGGCGAGCTCGCCGCCGCCATCCGCGCCCACCCCCTCACGGCGACGCTCGACGCCGCGATCACCGGCGTCGGCGCCGAGCCGTACGACGACGCCGCCGCCGTCGACGGGGAGGACGTCCGAGCGCCCACGGGGACGGCGGGATGACGCACAGCACGCTGCGCGACCTGCGCGGACGTCGCCGCGCGGTCTGCACCCACACCGGCCGACCGATAGCGTGAGTCCCGTGCCACGCCTGACCGCCCTGACCTCCCGGCTGCCGCGCCTGTCCGTCACGCCGCCGGCCGGGATCGGGTGGGCCGGCGTGCGCCGCGCGGCCGCCCGTGTGGGCCTGGTCGCGGCCGCGGTGCCCGTGGCGACCGGGCTCGCGCTCGTCGCCGCCGAGCGGGTGCGCCGCCACGCCCACCCGCTCGACGCCCCCTTCCCGACCGCCCCGCCCGCGATCAGCACGGTCGGCGCGACCACCACGACCGTCTACACCTTCGGCGACGACCTCTACGCGGCGATGCTCGACGCGATCGACGCCGCGCAGCAGCGCATCTTCTTCGAGACCTTCATCTGGAAGGGCGACGACGTCGGCCAGCGCTTCCGCGACGCGCTCGAGGCCGCCGCCGCCCGCGGGGTGGAGGTGTACGTCGTCTACGACGCGTTCGCGAATCTCGTCGTGCGGCGCTCCTTCTTCGACCTGTCCGCGCGCATCCACGTGCTCCGCTTCCCCTGGGTGCGCGCCGGCGTGCTCGTCTCCCCGCTGCGGGCGTCGGGGCGCGACCACCGCAAGCTCCTCGTCGTCGACGACGAGATCGGGTTCGTCGGCGGGTACAACATCGGCGCCCTGTACGCGCGGCACTGGCGCGACACCCACCTGCGGCTCGCCGGCCCCGCCGTGTGGGAGCTGCGCAACGCGTTCGTCGACTTCTGGAACCGGTGGCGCACCCCCGACCTGCCCGTCCTCAAGGACGTCGGCTCCACCACCTGGCTGCCGCAGCTGCGCGCGGCCCGCAACTCCCCGAGCGACCTCGTCTTCCCCATCCGGAACGTGTACCTCGACGCGATCGACCGCGCCACGAGCCACGTCCAGATCACGCAGGCGTACTTCATCCCCGACCGGGAGATCCTCGCCGCGCTGCTCGCCGCCGCCGGCCGCGGCGTCGACGTGCGCGTCCTCGTGCCCGAACGCTCCAACCACGTCGTCGCCGACTGGCTCGCCCGCGGGCACTACGCCACCCTGCTGCGCGGCGGGGTGCGGATCTTCCTCTACACCGACGCGATGATCCACGCCAAGACGGCCACGGTCGACGGCCGCTGGTCCACGATCGGCACCGCCAACATCGACCGGCTCTCCCTGACGGGCAACTACGAGATCAACCTCGAGATCGTCGACACCGACGTCGCGGCCACGCTCGAGCGGATCTTCACGATGGACCTGACCAACGCCCGTGAGCTCACGCGCGAGGAGTGGGCCGCCCGCCGCACCCTGAACAAGGTCGGCGAACGGCTCGTCTCCCCGCTCGCACCGTTCCTGTGACCGCTACAGGGTGAGCGACTCGCCCGGCGCCAGCCGCCGGAACGTGTGCTCCCCCGCGAGGGCCGGCGTCGACAGCTGGCGCGCCGCCATCGCGTGGCCCAGCTCCGAGCTCAGCGCGTCGTGGATCGGCACCAGGTACGTCGCCTGCGCGGCCGCCGCATAGTCGACCGCCTCCCCGAGCTTCATCCACGGCCCCGACACCGGCGTCAGCAGCACGTCGACCGCCTCCCCCGGCTGGTCGAACGAGTCGCCCGGGTGGTACACGGACGCCCCGCCCGCCGTCACGAGGTACGTCACGTTCGTCGCCTGCGGGATCGCCCGGTGGATCAGCGCGTGCCGGCCCCCGCCGACGACGACCCGTGCCCCGCCCACGCTCAGCTCCTGCCCCGGCGTCACACCGTGCACCCGGTCCGCGGGCGCCCCGCCCGCGACCAGCGCGGCGGCCGCCGCCTCGCTCGCGTACACCGCCAGCGCCGGGGTCTCGCCCAGCGCCGCCACGACGGCGGGCACGTCGACGTGGTCGGGGTGGTCGTGCGTCACGAGCACGGCCGTGGCGCCGTCGAGGGCGCTCGCGGCCTGGGAGTAGGTGCCGGGGTCGAGGACGAGGGCGGCACCGTCGACGTCGAGCCGGACGCATGCGTGCCCGAGGAAAGTGATCTTCACGCCTCGAAGACTAGACCCGGTCCTGTCAGACGGCGTGGCGCTTCGCGCGGCGGGCGGCGAGCTCGTCGCCCGCCTGCGGGGCGAGCACCTCGTCGTCGGTGAGGGACTCCGTGGGCATCGAGGCGAGCGTCCCCTCGATCTCGCGCCACACGCGCCCGACGGCGATGCCGAACACGCCCTGACCGCCCTGGACGAGGTCGACGACCTCGTCGGCGGACGTGCACTCGTACACGGACGCGCCGTCGCTCATGAGCGTGATCTGGGCCAGGTCCTCCACGCCGCGCTCGCGCAGGTGGGTGACGGCGGTGCGGATCTGCTGGAGCGAGACGCCGGTGTCGAGGAGCCGCTTGACGACCTTGAGCACGAGGATGTCGCGGAAGCTGTAGAGGCGGTGCGTGCCGGACCCGGTCGCGGGGCGGATCGAGGGCTCGACCAGGCCGGTGCGTGCCCAGTAGTCGAGCTGCCGGTAGGTGATGCCCGCGACGCGGCACGCGGTGGGGCCGCGGTAGCCGGTGGCGGAGTCCTGCTCGGTCAGGTCCTCGCCGAAGAGGAGCCCCTGGGCGCCGTGCGCAACGGCACCGGCGGGGACGCCGACCGGTGCGTTGGCCTCGCCTTGACCGTTCACTGGGTGCCTCCTGGGTCGTTGTCTGTGACCACGCTAGGCCGGGAACCATCGTTCGACAACGAAGGCGCGCTGGACGCGCCGCGCATGTCGTGACTCTCACTGTGCGGTCGAGGGTGAAACCGGGCGATTCGTACCTTCGACCTCAGGGTCAGGGTTCGCGTCGTCCGCTGCCGGGGCCGAAGAAGTCCTCGGGCTCGACGTGCTCGAGGAAGTCGCGGAACTTCTCGACCTCGCGCTGCTGGGTGAGGTCGACGATCTCGATGCCGGCGGAGGCGACGACCTCGGCCGAGCAGAGCACCGGGGAGCCGGTGCGGACGGCGAGCGCGATGGCGTCGGAGGCGCGCGAGTCGACGCGGGCGCCGTTGGACAGCACGAGCTCGGCGAAGAAGATCCCGCCGTCGAGGGCGACGATCTCGGCGCGCTCCAGCTCGACGCCGACGGCGCCGAGCACGTCGCGCAGCAGGTCGTGCGTCATGGGGCGCGGGGTGATGAGCCCGGCCTGGGCCATGGCGATCGCGGACGCCTCGCGCGGCCCGATGACGATGGGGACGGCGAGCTCGGCCGCGGCGTCGAGCAGGAGGACGACGATCTCGCCCTCGGTCTCGTTGTCGCCCTGCTGCTGCTGGCGCACGCCGAGGACCTCGACCGGCACCATCGGCACGTCACCCGGGACGGCCGGCTCGTCGAACGGTCCTTCGCCCATGGGGGTCACGCTACGCTGCCGCACCGCGGGGCGTGCGGCGTGTCACGGGGCCGGGGCGCCGGCGCGGTCAGCCGAGGTCGTCGACGCCGCGGCGCACCCACGTGGTGTGCAGGCGGGTCAGGAGCTCGGCGACCTCGCCGGCGAGGGTCGCGGCCTGGGCCTGCGCGGAGGGCGTCTGCTGGCGGCGTCGGGGGGCGACGAGCTGGTCGACGAGCGTGACGTGCCGGTCCGCGGAGGCGCGCAGCGGGCGCAGGTGGCGGGGCTCGAGGCCGTGCTCGGCGAGCTGGGCGGCGAGCCGGACGACGTCGGGGGCTGCGGCGTCGAGCCGGTCCCCGGGGCCGGGGTGCAGCAGCCCGGCGTGGACGAGCACGTCGACGAACTCGGTGGTGACGCCCGTGGCCTCGGCGACCGTCGTGGTGGTCCAGGTGCGGCGCGTCGGGTCGGTGGGCACGGCGGTGCCGCCGGCGAGGCGGGGCGAGGGCCCGGGGGCGGGCTCGCCGGCGTCCATGCCGGCGAGGCGCTCCTTGATGACCTTGAGCGGCAGGTAGGAGTCGCGCTGCTCGGTGAGGACGAACCGCAGCCGCTCGACGTCGGCGGGGCTGTACTGCCGGTACCCGGCGGGGGTGCGCACGGGGTGGATGAGGCCCTGCTCCTCGAGGAAGCGGAGCTTGGAGTGGCTGATGGTGCCGAAGTCGGGGCCGAGGGCGGCGAGCACCTCGGAGATGCGCATCGTCGCCTGCCGGGAGATGCCCCGGGGCCACGGCTCGGGGCCGTCGTGCGACGCCGTGCCGTCGCGACCGGCGTCGTGCGCGACGTCGCCGAGGCGCCGCACGACGTCGGCGCGCGCGGACGACGTCACGAGCCGGGCGCCGTCGTCTCGCGCGGCACGGACGGGGCCTGGGGGCTCGCCTGGAACGACATGCGGAACTTGCCGATCTGCACCTCGTCGCCCGTGGTGAGCACGGCGGAGTCGATGCGCTGGCGGTTGACGTAGGTGCCGTTGAGGGAGCCGATGTCACGCACCACGAAGTGGTCGACCTCGCGGACGAACTCGGCGTGCTTGCGCGAGACGGTGACGTCGTCGAGGAAGATGTCGGCGGTCTCGGAGCGACCGGCGACGGCGCGGTCGGAGTCGAGCAGGAACCGCTCCCCCACGCCGGCGCCGCGCTGGACGACCAGGAGCGCGGAGTGGCGGGGCAGCGCGCCGACGGCGGCGGCGTCCTCGGCGGTCAGGGGCAGCCGCGGGAACTGCTCCTCGACCGGTGCGCCGACCCGTCCGAGCGTCGCCGTGACGTCGGCAGGGTGGGGCTGCGGCAGGGGCGGGGGTCCGTCATCAGTCCTCCTGGGTGATCGCCGTGCGGGCGGCGCCGTCGTCCGTCCAACCTACCCCGGGACGCCGCCCGCCGGGAACCCGGGCACCAGGTGAGGTTCGTGCGTCGTGCCAGGTCGTGTCGCGTCCCGCACGCCCGGACCTGGCCGAGGTCAGCCGTTGTCGGCGGGCCGGGCGAACCTCGGGTCGGTCAGGGCGACCACCTGGTCGACGGTCACCTCGTCCTCCTGCTGCGTCGTGGCGGTGCCGCCGGCGGCGCGGATCGTCGGCAGGGCGCCGCCGGGGATCTCCAGGGCGCGGTCGAGCGTCGCGGGGTCGCCGATGACGACCCACCGGAACGGGGCCGTCAGCGTCCGGCCGTCGGCCTGGATGCCGCCCGGGCCGTCGACGAACGACGACGACGCGACGAGGCGCACGTCGTTGACCTGGACGACCTCGGCGCCGGCGTTGCGCAGCTCCTCGAGCAGGTTGAACATCTGCTTCGCCTCGAGGCTGCGGTCGGGGTCGCGCACCGTGACGACGACGCCGGGGCCCTGTGCGGGCAGGCGGCCCGAGAGGATGCCCTCCGACGTCGCGCGCTGCTGGGCGAGCTCGAGCGCCGCCTGCGCCTGGCCCGTGCCCGACGCGAGCTCGTCGCGGCTGGACTGGAGGCGCGCGACCTCGGCGTCGAGCTGCTCGGCGCGGCCCGTGACCTCGTCGAGCAGGCGGACCAGGTCGTCCTGCCGCAGCGTCGACAGCTCCGCCCGGCCGGACTGGCGCACCTGCACCACGAGGGCGAACCCGAGGAGCGCGCACAGCAGGCCGACCATGAGCTGGGAGCGGGTGAAGCCCGGCCGGGCGGAGCGCTTGAGCCGCTGCAGGGGCGTGTGCGGTGCGAGGCCCTCGGCGGCGTCGTCCTCGCCCTCGTGGTCCGTCGGCGTCGCGAGCGGCTCGTCCGGGGGCGGGGGCTCGGACGCCGGGGAGGCGGGCTCGGGCTGCGCCTCGGGCCTCGGCGCGGGTGCAGCCGCCGGCGCGACGTCCGGCTCGGGCACGGCGCCGGGAGCGGCCGGGACCACGGCCGCGGCGGCCGCCGGCTCGGACGCCTGCCCGGATGCCTTCTCCGACGCCGTCGCAGACGCCTTCTCGGGCACCTCGGCGAGCTCCGGCCGGTCCTCCGGCTCGGGCGCGGTCGGCGTCGCGGCGTCGTCCGTCACGCTCACGCCTTGAACACGTGCCGGCGGATCGCCGCCGCGTTGGAGAAGATGCGGATGCCGAGGACGACGACGACCGCCGTCGACAGCTGCGCGCCCACGCCCAGCTGGTCGCCCAGGAACACGATGAACGCCGCGACCAGCACGTTCGACAGGAACGACACCAGGAACACGCGGTCGTCGAACATCCCGTCCAGCATCGCGCGGAAGCCGCCGAACAGGGCGTCCAGCGCCGCGACGACGGCGATCGGGAGGTACGGCTGCAGCACGACGGGGACGGTCGGCTGCAGCAGCAGCCCGGCAACCACACCCACGACGAGCCCGACGACGGCGATCATGGCTGCGAGCCTACCGGCTGGGCGTGCTGCAACGGCTGGGCGCCCGCACCAGGCAGGTCGAGCGTCGTCTGCGCGACCACGCTCGACCGGATGCCGTACGTGTTGCCCAGGAGCTGCAGGTACGCCGGCAGCGTCGAGCGGGCCACCGCCGTCTGCATGGCGTCGACGTCCCCGACCGCCCGCACCACGTACGTCGGCCCCGCCAGCGGCACCAGGTTCACCAGCACCGCCGCGCCCGCGTTACGGATCGCCGTCTTCGCCGTCAGGCGCTGGTCGTCGACGCTGACCGCTTCCGCGCCCGCCGCCCACAGGGCGTTGACCACGATCTGCAGGTCCTGGTCCCGCACCAGCGACTGCTCGTCCGGCTCGTCGACCAGGCCACCGCCCGCGTCCGTCAACGACACCACCAGCCCCGGGCCCGTCACCGCGAGCGTGCCGTTGTGCAGGCTGTCGCGCTGGATGGCGTCCAGCAGCCCCGGCTCCTGCGTCGCCAGCGCCGACCGCTGCAGGTCGTCGATCTCCCGCGACAGCTCGTCCGCCCGCGACGCCGCCGCCGCCACCTGGTCGCTGCGCTCCGTGATCTGCCGCTCCAGAACGCTGCGCGCCTCCGTCACCGACGCCTGCGGCACCCGCAGCTGGTGCGACGCGACCGCCGTCGCCACGCCCAGCGCCACCGCCAGCACCGTCACGCCCACCCACGTCGCCGTGCTGCGCGGGCGCAGCGTCCCGTCGGCCTCCGCCGCCTTCCGGCGGGCCGTCGCCTCCGCGTACCCCGGGTCCAGCGGCCGCTCCATGACCTCCGTCAGCAGCGTCATCGACGCGTCGAGCCGCCGCGGGGTTGCACCCGTCGCGACCGTCGTCGGGGCGCCGCCCGACGACGCAGTCACCCGGCCTCCCCGGCGCTCGCGGCCTGCCCCGCGGCGTCCGCGGCGAACAGGCGCCGCGCCGTCGTCACGTACTGGGCGCCCGCGAGCCAGTAGAGCGCGACGCCCCACCACGTGAACGCCCACCCGACGATGTGCGCGACCGTGCCCAGGGCGCCCGGGTGCTGCGCGAGCAGCAGGAGCGGGAACGCGTACAGCAGCGCGAACGTGCCCGCCTTGCCGACGAGCGAGACCTCCAGCGGGCCGTACCCGTGCCGCGCCAGGACCGGCACGAGGCACGTGAGCATGAGGTCGCGGGCCGCGATCACCAGCACCAGCCACAGCGGCACCACGTCGCGCCACGCCAGGCCGACCAAGGTCACGAAGATGAACAGGCGGTCCGCGGCCGGGTCGAGCATCTGCCCCAGCCGGCTCGTCTGGTTCAGCCGGCGGGCCAGCATGCCGTCCAGCCAGTCCGTGAACCCGGAGAACGCGAGCACCGCCAGCGCCCACCCGTCGTGGTGCGACACGATCAGCACCGCGAACACCGGCACCAGGGCCAGCCGCAGCACGCTGATGAGGTTGGGCACGGTCCAGACCGAGGAGCCGATCTCCTGATCCTGCTGCACGCCCACCGTCCCGTCGTCGTCACCGCTCGTGGCTCGGCACATCATATTCACCGCAGCCCCGCCCCCGAGGGCTGCCACACCCGCCACGGTGACCGACCTCACCGCCGTCCGCACGCCGGGTGGCGTGCCTTGACCGTAAGATGGACCGACTCATCTTCGGAGTTCGTCGCTCTTCCCGCATCGTCGTGCGTCCGCCCCGGCCAGGCCAGGGAGCGGACAGGTGTGTGTAATCCGTGTCCCGGGAGCCGCGACCGCCCGTCCCTCACCTCGTGACGGGCAGGACTCCCGCTCTCCTGAACGGATCGGTGCTTCTTCATGCCCACCACCCCTGACGTCGTCGCGCCCACCGAGGCCCCCGAGACCCCCGTCGAGCCCGGCTTCGACACCCTCGGCCTCCCCGCGACCCTCGAGGCCGCCGTCGCCGACCTCGGCTTCACCACCCCCTCGGCCATCCAGGAGCAGGCCATCCCGGCCCTCCTCGCCGGCCGCGACATCACCGGCGTCGCCCAGACCGGCACCGGCAAGACCGCCGCGTTCGGCCTGCCGCTCCTCGCCGCGATCGACGCCGACCACCGCGCCGTCCAGGCGCTCGTCCTGACCCCCACGCGCGAGCTCGCCATCCAGGTGTCCGAAGCCATCGAGTCCTTCGCCAGCCACCTGCCCGACGTGCGCGTCCTCGCCGTCTACGGCGGCTCTCCCTACGTGCCCCAGCAGCGCGCCCTGCGCGACGGCGTCCACGTCGTCGTCGGCACCCCCGGCCGCGTCATCGACCACATCGAGCGCGGCGCCCTCGTGCTCGACCGCGCCACGTTCCTCGTCCTCGACGAGGCCGACGAGATGCTCCGCATGGGCTTCGCCGAGGACGTCGACCAGATCTTCGCCAAGGCCCCCGCCAAGCGCCAGGTCGCCCTCTTCTCCGCGACCATGCCGCCCGCCATCCGCGCCATCGCCGACGACCACCTCACCGACCCCGTCGAGATCGCCGTCGCCCGCCAGTCCTCCACCGTCTCCTCGGTGCACCAGGGCTACGCGATCGTCCCCTTCCGCCACAAGGTCGGCGCGCTCACCCGCATCCTCGCCACCTCCGACGCCGACGCGTCCATCGTCTTCACCCGCACCCGCTCCGCCGCCGAGGAGGTCGGCGCCGCCCTCATCGAGAAGGGCATCTCCGCCGCCACCATCTCCGGCGACGTCGCCCAGAAGGAGCGCGAGAAGATCGTCGAGCGCCTCCGCAGCGGCGCCCTCGACGTCCTCGTCGCCACCGACGTCGCCGCCCGCGGCCTCGACGTCGACCGCATCGGCCTCGTCGTCAACTTCGACATCCCCCGCGAGCCCGAGGCCTACGTCCACCGCATCGGCCGCACCGGCCGAGCCGGACGGACCGGCCGCGCCGTCTCCTTCGTCACCCCCCACGAGCGCGGCAAGCTCAAGCACATCGAGTCGACCATCAAGACCACCCTCGAGGAGGTCGAGATCCCCTCGCCGCGCGACGTCTCCGCCCACCGCGCCCAGCGCATGCTCGACGCCGTCGCCGCCCGCACCGCCGCCGGCCGCCTCGACCTCTACAAGCAGCTCGTCCGCAACCTCGTCACCACCGGCGACGGCGAGACCCCCGGCACCGTCGACCCCCAGCACGCCGTCGACCTCGCCGCCACCCTCCTCGCCCTCGCCGTCGGCGACGACGGCCCCCGCGCCCGCGCCGAGCAGGAGGAGTACGAGAAGGAGCAGGCCGAGGGCCGCGCCGCCCGCCAGGCCCGCGAGACCCGCAAGGCCGAGCTCGGCGCTCGCGGCGACCGCTTCGCCGACCGCGAGCGTCGCCCGCAGCGCGACGGCGAGGACCGCCAGCTCACGCGGGGCACCGGCATCCGCCGCCCCGCAGCGGGCACGCGCTACCGCGTCGCCGTCGGGCACAAGGACGGCGTCAACCCGGGCGGCCTCGTCGGGGCGATCACGGGCGAGGGCGGTCTGACCGGTGGCGACATCGGCAAGATCGACATCTTCGGCTCGTTCTCGCTCGTCGACATCACGGCGCCGCTGAGCGACGACCAGGTGGACCGCCTGTCGCGCGCCCGCGTCGCCGGCCGCGCCCTGCGCCTGACGGTCGACCGGGGTGCCCCGGAGGGTGGCGCCCGCTCCTTCGACCGCCCGGCCCGTGCCGAGCGCTTCGACCGGTCGGACCGCCCGGTGCGCAGCGACCGCTACGAGCGCGGCGACCGCCCGGAGCGCTTCGAGCGCAGCGACCGCCCGGCCCGTGGCGACCGCTACGAGCGGTCGGACCGCCCGGCGCGCACGGGTGGCTACGACCGCTCGGAGCGCCCGGCGCGCACGGGTGGCTACGACCGCTCGGAGCGCCCGGCGCGCACCTCGGGCGGCTACGACCGTCCCGCCCGCAGCGGCGGGTTCGACCGCGCGGGCCGCGACGAGCGTCCGGCGCGCAAGCCGCGCTGGTGACCAGCCGCTGACGCACGACGGGTGCGGGTCCCTGCGGGGACCCGCACCCGTCGTGCGTCTAGAGCTGCTCGGCCGCCTCGCCCCGGCTGCGGACGAGGCGCGCGAGGCGGGTCGCCTCGCGCATGCCGCGCTCCCCGTCGGCGCGCTGGACCGCCATGACGGGCCACGTCGTGCCGTCCGCGAGGTCGAGGACGACCCACGGGTCGTCGACCGTGAGGCGGACCGCGACGATCTCGGGCCACGCCAGCCGCCGGGTCCGCAGGATGTTGCGCACCACCAGCCCGTCCGCCGACGGCCGGGCATGCACGCCGCCCATGCGCCACAGCAGCAGCGCCGCCAGGGCGGCGAACACGACGAACGACCAGCGGTTCGCCGACGAGGACGAGCCCGGCGCGTCCGAGCCGAGCCCCACGAGGAGCGACCCGCCGACGGCAAGAGCCCCCACGAGCCACGCCGCGACGGTCGCCCACAGCGGGCGGAACACGCGGTCGTCGCCCATGGGGGCTCCCGTCCTACGAGGTCGTCAGAGGCGCGACGCCAGGATCGACGTCACGAGCACGCCGCGCGCCCCGACGTCGTACAACGCGTCCATCGTCCTGTTCATCGTGGCGCGCTCCACCATGACGCGCACCGCGGACCAGCCGGACTCGTGCAGCGGCGACACCGTGGGCGACTCGAAGCCCGGGGTGATGCCCACGGCCGCCTCGAGCAGGTCGTTGGGCACGACGTAGTCCATGAGCACCCACTGGCGGGCCGTGAGCACACCCTGGAGGCGACGCGTGAGCACCGAGATGCCGTTCGTCGGGTCGGCGTCCGCGCGGCGGATCAGCACGGCCTCCGACCGCAGGATCGGCTCGGCGAACACCTCGAGCCCGGCGGCCCGCAGCGTCGTGCCGGTCTCGACGACGTCGGCGATCACGTCCGCGACGCCGAGCTGCACGGACGACTCCACGGCGCCGTCCAGGTGGACGATCGCGGACGGCTCCACGCCCTGGTCGGCCAGGTGGTTGCCCACGAGCGTCGTGTACGACGACGCGACGCGCTTGCCGGCGATGTCGGCCGTCGACGTCATGGTGCCCGCCGGGGCGGCGAACCGGAACGTCGAGCGGGCGAACCCGAGCGGCAGGTGCTCGACGGCCGCGGCACCCGAGTCGAGCAGCAGGTCGCGGCCGGTGATGCCGGCGTCGACGGTGCCCGTGCCGACGTACACGGCGACGTCGCGCGGGCGCAGGAAGAAGAACTCGGCGTCGTTCTCGGGGTCGGCGAGCACGAGCTCGCGCGAGTCACGGCGCTGCTTGTAGCCGGCCTCGCGGAGCATCGCGACGGCGGGTTCGGACAGGGAGCCCTTGTTGGGCACGGCGATGCGGAGCACGGTTTCCTCGTTCAGCTGGTCGTGACGGGCGGCGGGGCGGCTCAGAGGTGCGTGTACACGTCCTCGAGCCTCAGGCCCTTCGCCACCATGAGCACCTGCAGGTGGTAGAGCAGCTGGGAGATCTCCTCGGCCGTGCGCTCGTCGGTCTCGTACTCGGCGGCCATCCAGACCTCGGCCGCCTCCTCGACGATCTTCTTGCCGATCGCATGGACGCCGGCGTCGAGCTCCTTGACGGTGCCCGAGCCCTCCGGGCGGGTCACGGACTTCTCGGTCAGCTCGGCGAACAGCGCGTCGAAGGTCTTCACGCCGCTCAGCCTAGGCGAACCGGCCACTCCCCTCGGGGCTGGTTCGCCCAGCGGACGGTGACCGGTTCGACACACTGAGGCGCTTGGCACACTATTTCTGTCAGGCGAGAGCACGCAAGGCGACGACGGTGGCGACCGCCGCCTGCGCCGCCTCGTAGCCCTTGTCCTCGTGGCTGCCCGCGAGGCCCGCGCGGTCGAGCGCCTGGGCGTCGTCGTCGCACGTGAGGACGCCGAAGCCGACCGGGACGCCCGTGCGGACGCTCACGTCCGTCAGGCCCATCGTGGCCGCCTGGCACACGTAGTCGAAGTGCGGCGTCCCGCCGCGGATGACGACGCCGAGGGCGACGACGGCGTCCGCCCCTCCCCCGGCGGCCCGGGCGGCCGCGACGGGCAGCTCGAACGAGCCCGGTACGCGGACCTCCGTGACGTCGGTGACGCCCGCGTCGGCGAGCGCGCGGCGCGTGCCGTCGAGCAGGCCGTCCATGACCTGCGTGTGCCAGCTCGCCGCGACGACGACGACGCGCAGGCCGCGCCCGTCGACGGTGAGGGTGGGTGCTCCGTGGCCGCTCATGCGTTCTCCTTCGTGGCTGCCTTGCTCAGCTCGAGCAGGTGGCCCATCGACAGCTTCTTGGTGGTCAGGTAGTGCTCGTTCTCCGGTCCGACGCCCACCTCGAGGGGCTCGCGCCCCACGACGTCGACGCCGGCGGCCCGCAGGCCGTCCACCTTGAGCGGGTTGTTGGTCAGCAGGCGCACGCGGCGCAGGCCGAGGTCGCGCAGGATGGCCGCGGCGGCACCGAACTCGCGCGCGTCGACGGGCAGGCCCAGCTCGACGTTCGCCTCCACGGTGTCCCGGCCCTGGTCCTGGAGCGCGTACGCGGCCACCTTCGCGGACAGGCCGATGCCGCGCCCCTCGTGCCCGTGCAGGTGCACGACGGCACCGCCGTGCTCCGCCACCGCGCGCAGCGACGCGCGCAGCTGGGGGCCGCAGTCGCAGCGCAGGGAGCCGAACGAGTCGCCCGTGAGGCACTCCGAGTGCACGCGGACCCACGGCGTGTGCTCCCCCGCCGTGCCGGCGCCGTCGGCGACCAGGGCGACGTGCTCGGCGTCCGTGACGAGGTCGCGGTAGGCGTGCATGCGGAACTCGCCGTGCTCGGTGGGCAGCCGCGACGCGGCGACGTGCACGACGCGCGGCACGTCGTCGTCGGCCGCCGCGGGCGCGGTGCGCGGCGGGCCGACGGGTTCACCCGTGCCCAGCCACCGGGCCAGGTCGGCGATCGTGAGGAGCTCGAGCCCGTGCTCGGCGGCGAGCGCGTACGCCTCGTGCAGGCGCACCATGCGGCCGTCGTCGTGCACCAGCTCGGCGATGACGCCCACCTCGCCCGCACCCGCGAGCCGGACGAGGTCGACGGCGGCCTCCGTGTGCCCGGGGCGTTCCAGGACGCCGCCGGGGACGGCGCGCAGGGGCAGCACGTGGCCGGGGCGGATGAGGTCGCCGGGCGTCGCGGCCGGGTCGGCGAGGACGTGCAGCGTGCGGGCGCGGTCGGCGGCGGAGATGCCGGTGGTCACGCCCGCGGCGGCGTCGACGGACACGCAGTAGGCGGTGCGGCGCGGGTCGCGGTTGTCGGCCACCATGAGCGGCAGGTCGAGGGCGTCGGCCCGCTCGGCGGGCATCGGCGCGCACAGGTAGCCCGACGTGTGCCGCACGGTCCACGCGACCCACTCCGCCGTGACGTGCGCCGCGGCCAGGACGACGTCCACCTCGCTCTCCCGGTCGACGTCGTCGGCCACGAGCACGGGCCGGCCGTCCGCGAGCGCCGTGAGGGCGCGGGCGACGGTGCCGGGGACGTTCATGCGCGTGCTCCGGTCTGCCCGAGCATGCGTTCGACGTACTTGGCGAGGACGTCGACCTCGACGTTGACGTGGTCGCCGGGGGTGAGGGTGCCGAGGGTGGTGAGGTCGAGGGTGGTGGGGATGAGGGCGACGCCGAAGCCGGTGTCGGTGACGTGGGTGACGGTGAGGGAGACGCCGGCCAGCGCGATGGAGCCTTGGGGGCGACGTAGCGGCGCAGGTGCGGGGGGAGGTCGAAGGTGAGCTCGTCCCAGCGGGGTCCGGGGTTGCGGTCCACGAGGGTGGCGGCGCCGTCGACGTGGCCTTGGACGACGTGGCCGTCGAGTCGTCCGGTGGCGGCCACTGCTCTCTCGAGGTTGACGGGGCTGCCGGGGGTGAGGGTGCCGAGGGTGGTGAGGCGGAGGGTCTGGGGCATGACGTCGGCGGTGAAGGTGCCGTCGTGGTGGGTGACGACGGTGAGGCAGACGCCGTCGACGGCGATGGAGGCGCCGTGGTGGGTGTCGGAGGTGATGGTGGGGGCGTCGATGGTGAGGGTGGCGTCGCGGCCGTCGTCGTGGTGCTCGATGGTGCGGATGGTGCCGCGTTCTTCGACGATTCCGGTGAACATCAGGCCTCCGTGGTGGGGGTGGCGCGGGCGACGAGCAGGAGGTCGTCGCCGAGGCGGTGGGTGGTGGTGGTGTGCCAGCGGGGGGCGTCGGCGAGGGTGGTGATGCCGAAGGGTGTGACGGCGGTGGGGCCGGCGCCGAGGAGGACGGGGGCGAGGTAGGCGTGGAGCTCGTCGACGAGGCCATGGGTGAGGAGGGCGCCGGCGAGGGCGGGGCCGCCTTCGACGAGGAGGTGGCGGGTCTCGTGCTCGTGGAGGGTGGCGAGGACGTGGTGGACGTCGTGGGTGCGCAGGTGGAGGAGCGGTCCGCCGGCGCCGTGGAGGCGGGCGTCGGGGGGCAGGTCGCGGTGGCCGACGACGACGCGCAGGGGCTGGTGGGCGGCGAGGTGGCCGTCGGGGGTGCGGGCGGTGAGGGCGGGGTCGTCGGTGAGGGCGGTGCCGGTGGTGACGGCGATGGCGTCGACGGTGGCGCGGACGGTGTGGGCGTGGGTGCGGGCGGCGGTGCCGGTGATCCACCGGGAGGTGCCGTCGGGGGCGGCGACGCGGCCGTCGAGGGTGGTGGCGGTCTTGAGGGTGACCCAGGGGCGGTGGTGGGTGAGGGCGTGGTGCCAGTGCCTCACGAGCTCGAGGGCTTGGGCGGCGCGGGTGCCGGTGGTGACGGTGACGCCGTGCTCGCGCAGGGTCTGGGCTCCCCCGCCGGAGGTGGTGCCGGGGTCGGGGATGGCGTGCTCGACGTGGGTGATGCCGGCGGCGAGGAGGGCCTGGGCGCAGGGGCCGGTGCGTCCGGTGTGGTTGCAGGGTTCGAGGGTGACGACGGCGGTGGCGCCGCGGGTGTCGTGGCCGCGGGCGCGGGCGGCGGCGAGGGCGTCGACCTCGGCGTGGGGGGTGCCGGCGCCGCGGTGCCAGCCTTCGCCGAGCACGGGCCGGTCCCCGGTGGGTGCGGGCGGGCCGAGGAGGACGCAGCCGACGCGCGGGTTGGGGCCGTGCGCGGGCCCGCGCAGCGCGAGGGTGAGGGCGCGGTCCATGGCGGCGGCGACGTCAGGGAGCCAGTCGGGGGCGCCGGGGGGCGTGCCGGTGTCCTCGCGGGGCGTGTGAACCATCGGTCCTCCGGGGCGTCCTCGCTCCGGGGGTGCACGACGGGCCCGGGTCGCCGTGAGGCGCACCGGTCCGTCACGGCGCACGATGGCGTGCGCCGCACATGCGCCTCTCATCCGGACTTTCACCGTCGGCCCTGGGGTCTCACCAGGTCGGCCGCGCGACCCCTGGCGGGGTCGTGCGGTTCGCGGGCTCGTGCACGGGTTGCGTGCCATCACCGCCGGCGCGGAGTTTCACCGCCCCCGGAGCATGCTGGGTCGATCCTGCCACGGGTGGCGGTACGAGGGCGCGGGGTGACGTGTGACGTCCGCTATACGGGTCGGAGGGCGGCCGGTCAGTGGGTGTGGGCGCTCGCGAGGGCGCGCAGGGCGTCGATCTCGGCGGGGATGTCGTCGGCCCCGTACACGGCGGACCCGGCGACGAACACGTTGGCTCCGGCGTCGGCCGCGCGCTCGATCGTCGTGCGGGACACGCCGCCGTCGACCTGCACCCACACGTCGAGGCCCGACTCGCTGATCGCCTTCCGGGCGCGGCGGATCTTCGCGAGGGTGCCGTCGATGAACGTCTGGCCGCCGAACCCGGGCTCCACGGTCATGACGAGGATCATGTCGACCTCGGCGAGCAGGTCGAGGAACGGCTCGACCGGGGTGGCGGGGCGCAGCGCGACGCCGGCCCGGGCGCCGAGGCGGCGCAGCTCGCGCGCCAGGCGCACGGGTGCCTGCGCGGCCTCGGCGTGGAACGTCACGGACGCGGCGCCGGCCTCGGCGAACTGCGGCGCCCACCGGTCGGGGTCGTCGATCATCAGGTGCGCGTCCAGCGGCAGCGGCGAGATCGCCGCGAGCCGGTCGAACACCGGCAGCCCCAGGGTCAGGTTGGGCACGAAGTGGTTGTCCATGACGTCGACGTGGGCGTAGTCGGCGGACTTGATGGCATGCAGGTCCCGCTCGAGGTTCGCGAAGTCGGCGGACAGGATGCTCGGGTTGATCAGCGCTGCCATGATGCCCAGCGTAGGGCCCTGACCATGCTGGACAGCGCCCGGGGAGGCGTTGGTGATGGTTCCCGAGATCAACTACTGGGCTGTGCTCGTCGCCACCGCGTCCACGATGGTGGTTGGCACGCTCTGGTACACGCCGCGGGTGTTCGGCGCCCGGTGGATGCGCCTGACCGGCGTCGACCCGGGCCAGGCGGGCGTCAGCGCCGTCGGGCCGATCGTCGCCACCGTCGTGGTCAGCTTCGTCACCGCGCGGGTGCTGGCCGGTGCCACGTACATCGCGTGGTGGTTCTACGACACCGGGTTCCTCGTCGCGGCGCTCGTCACCGGGGTCGCGCTGTGGCTCGGCTTCACCGCGGCCCGGTTCGTCACGCACGACGCGTTCGAGGGCCGGCCCGTCGCGCTGACCACGCTCAACGTCGCCCACGAGCTCGTGACCGTGCTCGTCATGGCGCTCGTCCTCGGCCTGTGGCCGCCCTCCGGCGTCTGACCCGCCCGCGGGGCTCTCGTCACGGGGCCCAGCCAGCGGGCCCCGCCAGCGGGTGCTTCGTCAGCGGGTGCTTCGTCAGCGGGTGCTTCGTCAGCGGGTGCGACGCAGCAGCGTCAGGTGCATCGCGTCCGTGCCGTGCACGTGCGGCCACAGCTGGACGTCCTCGCGGTCCCCGAGCGGGATGTCCGCGCCCGGCGTGACGACGGTGCGCACCGCCTCCCGGGCGTCGAGCCGCTCGGCGTCAGGGACGCCGTCGACCGTGCGGCGGCGCAGCACGTCGTCGACGACGACGCGCGTCTCGGCCAGGTGCGGGGAGCACGTGACGTAGGCGACCACTCCCCCGACGCGGACGGCGTCGAGGGCCGAGCCCAGCAGCTCGCGCTGCAGGCCCGTGAGGACCGTGAGGTCCGCGGGCGTGCGCCGCCAGCGCGACTCGGGACGGCGCCGCAGCGCGCCCAGGCCCGTGCAGGGCGCGTCGACGAGGACGCGGTCGTACGCGCCCGGCTCCTGGGCGCCCACCTCGCGGCCGTCGCCCGTGCGGACGCGCTCCACGACGCCGTCCGGCACCGCGCGCAGCGCCTTGCGCACGAGGTTCGCGCGGTGCGGGGCGACCTCGTTCGCGACGACCGTGGCGCCGCGCTGCGCGGCCAGCGCCGCGAGCAGGGACGCCTTGCCGCCCGGGCCCGCGCACAGGTCGAGCCAGCGCGCGTCACGCCCGTCGAGCGGGGCGGCCGCGAGCGCCAGCGCGACGGCCTGGGAGCCCTCGTCCTGGACGCCGGCGCGGCCGTCGGCGACGGCGGGCACGCTCAGGGGGTCCTGCCCGGCCAGGACGAGGGCGGTGGGCAGCCAGCGGCCGGGGTCGAGGCGGAGGCCGTCGGGGGCGCCGTCGCGGATCTCGTCCGCGGTGACGAGGCCGGGGCGGGCGACGAGGGTGACGCGGGGGGCGGCGTTGTCGGCGTCGAGGAGGGCGTCGAGCTCGGCAGGGTCCCTCCCGTCCCCGGCGAGCGCCTCGCGCAGGGCGCGGGCGATCCACACGGGGTGGGAGCCGACGACGGCGGCCGCGGTGACGGGGTCGGGGGCGTCGGTGCGCAGCTCGTCGAGCCAGGCGTCGAGGGAGGTGCCCGCGACGCGGCGCAGGACGGCGTTGACGAACTGGGAGGCGCCGGCGCCGACGCGGTCGCGGGCGAGGCCGACGGTCTCGGAGACGGCGGCGTGCGTGGGGACGCGCATGCCGAGGAGCTGGTGGGTGCCGAGGCGGAGCACGTCGAGGACGGCGGCGTCGAGGCGGTCCAGGGGCCGGTCGACGCAGCGGGCCAGGACGGCGTCGTAGCGGCCCCGCAGGCGCAGGGTGCCGTAGGCGAGCTCGGTGGCGAAGGCGGCGTCGCGGCCGGCGATGCGGCGCTCGCGCAGCAGGGGCGGCAGGACGAGGTTGGCGTAGGCGTCGGAGCCGTCGACCTCACGCAGGACGTCGAACGCGGCGGTGCGGGCGGGGTCGCTCCACCGCCGGCGCTGGGAGGGCGCCTGGGCGGTGCGGGACTGCTCGCCGCGGGAGCGGGCGGCGCCGCGCTGCCGGCCGCGGGCGTCGCGGCGGTCCGTGCCGCCGCGACGGTCGTCGCCGCCGGAGCGTCGGCGGTCGTCAGGGCCGCGACGGTCGGCGCCGTCGTACCCGCTCACCGGGCGTCCTCCGTGCCGAGGACGACGTCGCCGCTCAGGCGGGCGCCGCGGGCCCAGTCGGCGGCGGCCATGGGCTTCTTGCCGACGGGCTGGACGAGGCCGAGCTCGACGGCGTGCGTGGCCGTGCCGACGAGCACGTCGCGCTTGCCGGGGCGCAGCTCGCCGGGCTTGAGGTCGGTGACGTCGGGCCGGGGCGTGACGGGGCCGAGGCCCAGGCGGGCGGCGCCGTCCGGCCCGGGGACGGTGGTCCACGCGCCCGGGGCTGGCGTGCAGCCGCGCACCAGGCGGTCGACCGCGAGCGCCGGGTCGGTGAAGTCGACGCGGGCGTCGGCGGTGGTGAGCTTCGCGGCGAGCGAGACGCCGTCGGCGGGCTGGGGCTGCGGGTCGAGGGCGCCGTCCTCGAGCGAGTCGAGCGTCGCGACGAGCAGGCCTGCGCCGGCGTGCGCGAGGCGGCCGAGGAGGTCGCCGGACGTGTCGCGCGGGCGGACGGCCTCGGTCATGGTGCCCAGCACGGGGCCGGTGTCCATGCCCTCGTCGAGCAGGAACGTGGTGGCGCCGGTGATCTCGTCGCCGGCGATGATCGCGCGCTGCACGGGTGCGGCGCCGCGCCAGGCGGGCAGGAGCGAGAAGTGCAGGTTGACCCAGCCGTGGCGGGGCACGGCGAGCACCTCGGTGCGCAGCAGGTGCCCGTACGCGACGACGGGGGCGGCGTCGACGTCGAGGTCGCGCAGCGCGGCGCGGAACTCCTCGCCGCGGGGCACGTCGGTCAGGACGGGGATCCCCGCCTCCTCGGCGGCGACGCGCACGGGCGACGGCACGAGCCGGCGGCCGCGCCCGGCGGGGGCGTCCGCCCGGGTGAGCACGGCGACGACGTCGTGCCGTGAGGCGATCAGGGCCTGGAGGGAGGGGATGGCGGCCTCGGGGGTGCCGGCGAAGAGCAGTCGCACCTGGTGATCCTACGTTCCGCGCGTCGGCGGGGCTGCGGGTCGGCGCTGGTGGGGCCGCAGAGCGGGTGGTGCGGGCGGTACGCTTGACGGTCGTGTCCCGGGTCGACCTTCCTCGTCTGCGCCGGCCTCGTGTGTGCCGGGCGACCGGGCGCCGGGCGACCGGGCCGGTGCTGGCGTTCGCGCTGTGCTCGCTGATCGCTGCCCCGTCGCCCGCCCCATCGCCCGTGCCGGAGGGCCCGGCCGGGGCCGCCGCCACGGCGCAGGCGCCCACCGCCGCGACGGACCTCCTCGCGACGACGGGCCTCCGGACGACGGGAGCGGCTCAGGTTGCCCCGGCCGCGATGCATCCGCAGCCGCTCGACCCCGGCGACGGGCCCCTGCTCCGCACGCTCGGCACGGGCGCGCCCGCCGACCCGCAGGCGTCCGCCTGGCGGGCCGCGGCGGACGACCCGGCGAGCACGCTCGTGGTGGTCGACAAGCGCCGCCCCCTGGACCCCGAGGACTTCGTGCCCGCCGACCTGCGCGGCGCGAGCGGGGTGCTGCTGCGCGCGGACGCGTCGGACGCGTTCCTGGCCCTGGCGGCGGCCGCCGAGGCGGCCGGGGTGCCCGTGCGGGCGCAGAGCGGCTACCGGTCGTTCGTCGACCAGCAGGTCACCTACCACCGCTGGCAGCGCGAGCTCGGCGACGCCCGCGCCGACGAGCAGTCCGCCCGCCCCGGCCACTCCGAGCACCAGACGGGCCTCGCGCTCGACGTGCTGCCGCGCGGGGGCGCCTGCCAGGCGTTCGGCTGCTTCGGCGCGACGCCGCAGGCCGCGTGGCTGGCCGCGCACGCCGCGGAGTACGGGTTCGTGGTCCGCTACCAGGACGGGCAGGAGCCCGTCACCGGGTACACGGCCGAGCCGTGGCACCTGCGCTACGTCGGCGTCGCGGCCGCGAGCGCCCTGGCGGCGTCGGGCGCGCGCAGCATCGAGGAGTACCTGGGCCTGCCGGCGGCACCCACGTACTGAGCCGCCCGCATGGGTTGGGCCGGGTCGTCCCACGCCTCGGTCGCGGTCGGCGTGGTCCGGGCCACCCCGCCGGTCGTCCCAGCCCCGGCGCTGCCTTCTCCGGCCGACTCAGGCCGCGCCCGCGGGCCGCACCGGCACGCCGAGGTCGCGCAGCGCGCCACGGAACGCGGCGGTGGTGGTGAAGCGCACCGCGTGGAACCCGACCCCTGCGGCGGCCGCGACGTTGACCGGCGAGTCGTCCACGAAGACGGCCCGCGCGGGGTCGACGTCGAACCGCCGGGCGAGCCGGCGGAAGATCTCGGGGTCGGGCTTGGCGATGCCCTCGCGTCCGGAGACGACGACGTCGTCCATGAGCCCGATCGCGGGTGCGGCGGCGAGCGCGTGGTGGAACGTCTCGGCCCACCAGTTCGTCAGCCCGTACAGGCGCACCCCGAGGGACTTGAGCTCGGCGACGAGGTCGGCGGCCCCCTCGACGGTGCGCGTGAGGCTGCCCGGATACCCGTCGAGGTACGCGTCGAGCATGCCCGCCCAGCGGGGGTGCTCGGCCGCGAGCGCGGCGCGCCCGTCGTCGAGGGACCGGCCGGCGTCCTGCAGGTGGTTGAACGCGGCGAAGTCGACGTCGGCGAAGAACGCGTCGACGTCGGCCGGGTCGTGGGCGGCGAACGCGCCGCGCGGCTCCCAGTGGACGAGCACGTTGCCGACGTCGTAGACGACGGTGTCGATCGGGGCGGGGGTCGCGGTCACACCATCTCCTGGGGGTCGAGCTGGACCCGGAGGGCGCCGGGTTCGCGGTGGGCCGAGCGCACGCCGAGCGAGGCGCGCAGCTGGCGGGCGAGCTCGTCGCCGTCGGCGGCGGGGACGCGGACCAGCACGCGCACGGGGGCGCCGTCGAAGAGGCTGCCGTCGCCCGCCGGCGTCTCCCCCGGGCCGGTGCGCTCGGAGGGGACCTCGACGGGGCCGAGCGTCGTGGCCGGCCCGGCGAGCGCGACGCGGCCGACGAGCGCGGCGACGGCCGCGCGGTCGCCGGTGACGGCCGCGACCCGCACGGCGGGCGGCAGGGCGAGCTGGGCCCGTTCGGACAGCTCGCGGTCGGCGAACCCGGCGGGGTCGAAGCGCACGAGCGCGCCCGTGGGGCCGGGCGCGGCGTCGCCGACGAGCAGCACCTGCCCGCCCGCACCCGCCGGGCGCACCAGGTGGGCGGCGGCGAGCCACCGGTGCAGTGCGCGCGTCCCGGCGTCGAGACCGGTGCCTGCGGAGGCGGCCGCGGCGTCGAGCAGGAGGGCGGTGACGTACCCGCCGTCGGCGACGGGCTCCGCGCCGGGCGTCGCGACGACGAGCGCGGGGCGGGCGGGCACCCGGTCGAGGATGCCGCCGGGCGCCGTCGAGGCGGACACGCGCACGGGCACCCCGGGGAACGCCCGGCCGAGCTCCTCGGCCGTGCGCTCGGAGCCGACGCGCACGGCGCGCAGCGCGCCGGACCCGCACTCGCCGCACCGCCACCCGGCGGCGAGCCGCCCGCACCAGCGGCACTGCGGCGCCGCGGCCTGGCCGCTCAGGGCGAGCGGCCCGTGGCACTGCGCGCACGTGGCGGGCGTGCGGCACCGTTCGCAGGCGACGATGGGGAGGTACCCGGTGCGCGGCACCTGCACGAGCACGGGCCCGACGCCCAGGCCGTCGCGCGCGGCGCGCCAGGCCGCCGTCGGGATGCGCGCGCCGGCGCCCGGGCCCTCGGAGGCCAGCTCGACCGACGTCAGCGCCCGCACGCGCGGGGCGCGCGCCCGCAGCACGTCGCGCGGCGCGGCGATCTCGCGGGCCCAGCCGTCCGCGAGCAGCGCCTGCGCCTGGACCGTGCGCCCGGGCGACCCGAGGAGGAACGCCGCACCCTCGAGGTCGCTGCGCAGCGCGAGCACGTCCCGCGCGTGCGGGTAGGGGGCGTGCGGCTCAGCCAGGGTGTCCTCGCCGTCGCCCCACAGCACGACCAGCCCGAGGTGCGCCACGGGTGCGAACATCGCGGCGCGCGTCCCGACGACGACACGGGCCCGCCCGCGCGCGGCCGTCAGGAACGCCCGGTAGCGCGGCGCCGCGCCGTCCTCGGCGAGCAGCCGCACGACGTCCGGCACCCCGCCCGACTCCAGGGCCGCGGCGACCCGGCCCGCGTCCCGGGCGTCCGGCACGACGACGAGCGCGCCGCGGCCCGCGCCGACCGCCGCGCGGGCCGCGGTCGCGACGGCCGCGGCCCAGTGCGGCAGGGTCGGCACTCCCCCGGCCTCCGCGGGCGGGGCGAGGCCCGGCAGGGGTGTCCACACGGCCTTGGGCGCGGTGCCGGCGCCCACGTGCCCCAGGAACGCCTCCCCGCCCCGGTACGCGCCCCACAGGCCCCGCCAGGCGTCCGGAGCGGGGCCGAGCACGGCGACGTCCGCTGGCGCCGCGACGGCGGCGCGGGACGGCGCCGCGGCGATGGTGGCGTCGTCGTCGTCCGGCACGACCGCGTCGGGCACGGTGGCGTTCGGCGCCTCCTCCCCGGTGGGCGCCGTCCCGGTCGACGCGTCCTCGGTCGACTCCTTCTCGGTCGGCTCCTTCTCGGTCGGCTCCTTCTCGGTCGGCTCCTTCTCGGTGCGCGCGTGCCGCGGCGGCACGGCGAGCCGCAGCACGTCCGCCGTGGTCCCGGCCCACCGGGCCGCGACGGCGCGCACCAGCCGCAGCACGGCCGGCGTCAGCACCGGCTCGGCCGACACGAGCCGCTTGAGCGGCACCAGCCGCCCGTCGTGGTCCGACGCCGCGACCCGCGCGACGACGAACCCGTCGACCTCCTGGGGCCCGAACCGGGCCCGCACCCGGGCGCCGGGGACGCACCCGTCGGCCATCGCGGCCGGCACGAGGTAGTCGTACTCCCGGTCGAGGTGCGCCGGCTGGAGGTCCAGCAGCACCCGCGCGACGGGCAGCTCGGACGCCATCTCCTGCGCCCCGAGGGGCGTCCTGCGCCGCCGCGCCCGGGCGGGCGCCACGACGTCGTCCAGCGCGAGCAGGGCGTCCTGCTCACCCTTGGCCCCGGCGCCGGCAGCGGCGGCGGGCGCGCTCGCGCGCGCACCACCCGCGGCGACGTCGTCGGACAACCTCATGACGGAACCTCACCACATCCCACGGACACGACGTGCCCCGACGACGCACGAAGGTCTCGGGGCGGGCCCCGTCCACGCAGCAGCCGGCCGAGCGGAGCGACCCCGCGACGCGCCAGCGCCCGGGGTACGAGACGGTCCGACCCCGACCGTCCCGAGACGAGCCGGAGCCCTGGAGGGCTCAGGACGCGACGGCAGCCTGCAGCGCGGCGACCCGGTCCGTGCGCTCCCACGAGAACTGCGGCAGCTCGCGCCCGAAGTGCCCGTACGCCGCGGTGCGCGCGTAGATCGGCCGCAGCAGGTCGAGGTCGGCGATGATCGCCGCCGGGCGCAGGTCGAACACCTGCTCGATGGCGGCCGTGATGCGCTCGACCGGCACGGTCTCGGTGCCGAAGGTCTCGACGTACAGGCCCACCGGGTGGGCGCGCCCGATCGCGTAGGCGACCTGGACCTCGCAGCGGCGGGCGAGACCCGCGGCGACGACGTTCTTGGCCACCCAGCGCGTGGCGTACGCGGCCGACCGGTCCACCTTCGACGGGTCCTTGCCGGAGAACGCACCGCCCCCGTGGCGGGCCATGCCGCCGTAGGTGTCGACGATGATCTTGCGGCCCGTCAGGCCGGCGTCGCCCTGCGGGCCGCCGACGACGAACTTGCCCGTCGGGTTGACGTAGAGCTTGTAGTCGCTCGCATCGAGCGTGACCTTCTCGAGCACCGGGGCGACGACCTTGTCGGCGATCTCCTTGGCCAGGGTCTCCTGGAGGACGTCCTCGTCGTGCTGCGTGGACACGACGACGGCGTCCAGGCGCACTGGCCGGTCGCCGTCGTAGGCGATGGTGACCTGGGTCTTGCCGTCCGGGCGCAGGCCGGCGACCTCGCCCGTGCGGCGCACCTGCGCGAGCCGCTCCGCGAGCCGGTGGGACAGCCAGATGGGCAGCGGCATGAGCTCGGGGGTGTCGTCGCACGCGTAGCCGAACATCAGGCCCTGGTCGCCGGCGCCCTGCGCGTCGAGCGGGTCGTGGTCGGCGGCGTCGTCGCGCTGCTCGGCGGACTTGTCGACGCCCTGCGCGATGTCGGGCGACTGCTGGCCGATCGACACGGACACGCCGCACGAGCTGCCGTCGAACCCGACCGCCGACGACGTGTAGCCGATGCGCTTGACGACGTCGCGCACGATCTGCGGGATCTCGACGTACGCGGTCGTGGTGACCTCGCCCGCGAGGTGCACCTGGCCCGTGGTCACCAGCGTCTCGACGGCGACGCGTGCGTGCGGGTCCTGCTCGAGGATGGCGTCCAGGACGGCGTCCGAGATCTGGTCGCACACCTTGTCCGGGTGGCCTTCGGTCACGGACTCGGACGTGAACAGGCGCAGAGCATCGGTCATGGCGACACCCTAGGGTCAGACATCGCCCCGGACCCACCCCATGGAAGCGAAATCCCATCAGTTGGACAGGACAAGTCCGACTTACGGGACGCTACCCGCGGACCTTCGCGACGGCGTCCCACAGGACGTCCGCGACCTGGCGTTTCGTCCCGTTCGCGTGGGCGACCTGCTCCCCTGTGGCGTCCAGCACCCACACCTCGTTGTCGGGCGTGCCGAACCCGCGCCCGCCGCCGACGGCGTTGACCGCGAGCAGGTCGGCGCCCTTGCGCAGCGCCTTGGCGCGGCCGTGGTCCAGCACGCCGCCGCTCGCGTCGCCCGTCTCGGCGGCGAACCCGACCACGACCTGACCGGGCCGCAGCCGGTCGCGCACGAGCTCCGCGAGGATGTCGGGGTTCTCCACGAGCTCGATGGGCGCGGGGCCCTGCCCCGGCACCTTCTTGATCTTCGCCTCGGTGGGCGCCGCCGGGCGGAAGTCGGCCACCGCGGCGGCCATGACGACGACGTCGGCCGCGGCGCCCGCAGCGCGCACCGCGTCGCGGAGCTGCACCGTCGACTCGACGCGGACGACCTCGTCGGCGCAGGTCTCCGACCCGGCGGCCTCGAGGTTCGCGGCGACGAGAGTCACGTGCGCCCCTCGCGCGCGGGCCGCCTCGGCCAGCGCGACGCCCTGCCGCCCGGTCGAGCGGTTGCCGATCCAGCGCACCGGGTCGAGCGGCTCGCGCGTCCCGCCGGCGGAGACGACGACGCGCAGCCCCGCCAGGTCCTGCGGCGCCTGCGCCGCGGCCAGCACGGCGAGCGCCTCGCGGGCGATGTCCTCGGGCTCGGGCAGGCGGCCCGGCCCGGAGTCCTTGCCCGTCAGCCGGCCCGACGCCGGCTCGACGACGTGCACGCCGCGGGCGCGCAGGGTGGCGACGTTCGCGCGCGTCGCCGGGTGGTCCCACATCTCGGTGTGCATGGCCGGCGCCATGACCACCGGGCAGCGCGCCGCGAGCAGCGTCGAGGTGAGCAGGTCGTCGGCGCGGCCCGTGGCCGCCCGCGCGAGCAGGTCGGCGGTGGCCGGGGCCACGACGATCAGGTCGGCGCCCTGGCCGAGCGCGACGTGCTGGACGTGCTCGACGTCGTCGAACACGTCGGTGCTGACGGGCTCCCCCGACAGCGCCTCCCACGTGGGAGGCCCGACGAACCGCAACGCCGCGGCCGTCGGGATGACGCGGACCGCATGACCGGCCTCGCGCAGCAGACGCAGCAGGAGCACCGCCTTGTACGCGGCGATGCCCCCGCTGACGCCCAGCAGGATCCTCATCCGAGACTCCAGGCTCAGAAGCCGTCCGGGACACCCTCGGCGGCGTCGCTCTCCTCGACCGGGGTCGAGGTCAGCAGGCCCTGGTTGATCTCGCGCATCGCGATGGACAGCGGCTTCTCCTGCACGCGGACGTCGACGAGCGGGCCGACGTTCTCGAGCAGGCCCTCGTTGAGCTGCGAGTAGTAGGCGTTGATCTGGCGGGCGCGCTTGGCCGCGTAGAGGACCAGGCCGTACTTCGAGTCGGTCTTCGCGAGCAGCTCGTCGATGGGCGGGTCGGTGATGCCGATGGGCTGGGCCACGGTTCCGGCCATGTTTCACGCTCCAGGAGGGAGGAAGGACAGAGACTGCCGGACAGTCTACCTGCCGACCTGCGCGTTCCCTCCCACGGCCAGGCCCATGAAGGAGACGAGCCGATCGGTGGCGTGGCGGACCTCGTCGTTGACGATCGTCACGTCGAACTCCGCCTCCGCGGCCAGCTCGACGCGCGCGGTGGCCAGACGCCGTTCGCGCTCCTCCGCGTCCTCGGTGCCGCGCCCGACCAGGCGGCGCTCGAGCTCCTCCCAGCTGGGCGGGGCGAGGAACACGAACTGCGCCTCGGGCATGGACTCGCGCACCTGCCGGGCACCCTGCAGGTCGATCTCGAGCAGGGTCGGCACGCCCGCGGCCAGGTGCTCCTCCACGGGGCCACGGGGCGTGCCGTACCGGTTGCGGCCGTGCACCAGCGCCCATTCGAGCATCTGGCCCTCGGCGACCATGCGGTCGAACTCCTCGGGGGACACGAACAGGTAGTGCACGCCGTCGACCTCGCCGGGGCGCGGCGCACGCGTCGTCGCCGACACGGACAGCCACACCTCGGGGTACCGGTCACGGACGTCGGCGGAGACGGTGCCCTTGCCGACGGCCGTGGGCCCGGCGAGGACGGTCAGACGGGCGGGTCCGGGCACAGTGCCGGCAGGCGACGCGGAAATCTCAGCCAAACCTCTCGATGAGCGCCGCGGCCTGGTGGGGTCCCAGGCCACGGACGCGGCGGGTCTCGGCGATCCCGACCTCTTCCATGATCGCCTTGGCCTTCACCTTACCGACGCCGGGGAGGGACTCGAGCAGGGCGACCACCTTGAGCTTGCCCACGACGTCGTCCGTCTGGCCCTGCTCGATGACCTCCTTGAGGGAGCCCTGGGAGTACTTCAGCCGGTTCTTGATCTCCGCGCGCACGCGACGCGCCTCGGCGGCCTTCTCAAGGGCCGCCGCACGCTGCTCCGGGGTAAGAGGAGGAAGGGCCACGCAAGTCACCTACTCAGTCGAGCCGATGGGGCGGTACTGCTCCGTCGAAACTAACCGTGACCTGCGCCTGCGGCAATCGGGGCGCGCACGGTGGCGCGCGCCGTCGCCCTCACGAGGGGCCGAGAGCCGCCGTTCCGTGGTGGTGGTGCCCGGCGTGCGGGTCCACGGGCGTCGCTCCCGGGCGCGTCCACTGCGGCGTCGGGCGGCCGTCGACCCGCCAGAACCCGCTCGGCCCGAACGGCTGCGGCCACCCGGCGGGCGAGTCCTCCCAGCGCTCGCCGCGGCCGTACACGCTGCGGTCGATGAGCTGCAGCGACGTCATCATCGCCTCGGTGCCGCGCCCCGTGACCCGGTACGTGAGGTAGACGCGGTCGTCGCGGCGCAGCAGCCACAGCCACTCGCCGAACTCCGTGCCGAGCGTCGGGTCCTCGACGTCGGCGGCCGAGTACCAGGGCACGGTGTAGCCCATGAAGTCGCGCAGCTCGCGCGCGAGGTCCCACGGCCCCTCGAAGAGCACCGCGAACGAGATGCCGCGCGCGTGGAGGTAGGACGGCTCGTGCATCGCGTAGACGCTGAGGGTGCAGCCCTCGCACTGGTCCTCGATCGGCCGGCCCACGTGGGCCATGTGCTTGTAGACCAGGAGCTGGTCGCGCCCGTCGAACAGGTCGAGCAGGCTCACGGGGCCGTCCGGCCCGACGACGTCGACGACGGGCAGCTCCATCATCGGCATGCGGCGGCGCCGGGCGGCGAGCTCGTCGCCGGCGTGCGTGTGGGCCTTCTCCAGGGTCAGCAGGTCCTCGTAGGCGGCGTCCCAGGCGACGCGGTCGACGACGGGCGGGGTCGGGGTGGTGTCGGTCATGCCCGTCCGACGACGCCGGCGCGCGCGACTCATCGCCCCGGCGACGTGGGGCGGGGCCGACCCCGGTCCCGCCCCACGCTGTTGTCGGCCCCGCAGGGCGGTCCTCAGCCGCGCAGGGCGGCCCGAGCCTCTGCGGCCGCGGTCTCGGCCGCCGCACGCAGCGCCGCGGCGTCCGGGCCCGCCTGGAGCACGCCGCGCGACGACGACGCCAGCACCTGGCGGCGCGCACCGCCGAACACGGTCGCGAGCTCCGCGGCGCCTGCGCCCTGGGCGCCCACGCCGGGGGCCAGGAGCGGTCCGTTGACGGCCTCGAGGTCGGTGCCCGTGGCCGCCACGGCGTCGCCGATCGTCGCGCCGACCACGAGGCCGACCGATCCCATCGGGGTCGCGCCCGCGTTGAGCACCGCGGCCTGCGCGGCGACGGACGCGGCGAGCGTGATGCCGTCGGCGGTCCGCGCGTGCTGGACCTCGTGGCCCTCCTTGTTGGAGGTCAGGCACAGCACGAACAGGCCGCGACCGGTCTGCGCCGCGAGCTCGGCCGCCGGGGCGAGCGAGCCGAAGCCCAGGTAGGGCGAGACGGTCAGCGCGTCGCCCGCCAGCGGCGAGCCGTCGCGCAGGAACGCCTCCGCGTAGGCGCCCATGGTCGAGCCGATGTCGCCGCGCTTCGCGTCGACGATGCACAGCGTCCCGGCGGCGCGGGAGGCCGCGACGGTCTCCTCCAGCACGGCGACGCCGGCCGAGCCGTGCCGCTCGTAGAACGCTGCCTGCGGCTTGAACGCCGCGACCCGGCCGCCGACGGCGTCGACGACCCGCAGCGAGAACTCCCGCAGCCCGGCGACGTCGTCGGCCAGCCCCCACGCCGCGAGCAGCGAGGCGTGCGGGTCGATGCCGACGCACAGCGGGCCCAGGTCGTCCATGGCGGCGCTCAGGCGCGCGCCGAAGGGCTCAGCCACGGGCGACCTCCTCGCGGGCCGCGGCGCCACGGGCGAGCGCGCGGCGCGCTCGGCCCTCGGCGGTGTGCTCCTGGAGCGACGCGACGTCGAACGGCCCGGCGATGATCGCCTCGATCGCCTGCACGACGGCGCCGAGCTCGTCGATGGTGGTGACGATCGGCTTGTCCGCGGCGGTCGTGGCGGCGCGGATCTCGTAGCCGTCGGCGCGCACCCCGGCCTGGCCGGACGGGGAGTTGATCACCAGGTCGACGCCGCCGGCCGTGATGAGCTCGACGATCGTCGGCTCGCCGTGCGGGCCGGTCCCCTCGGAGTGCTTGCGCACCACGGTCGCCGGGATGCCGTTGCGGGACAGCACCTGCTTGGTGCCCGCGGTGGCGAGCACCTCGAAGCCCAGGTCGGTGAGCCTCTTGATGGGGAACACGATCGCGCGCTTGTCGCGGTCGGCCACCGACACGAAGACCTTGCCCGACGTCGGCAGGCCGCCGTAGGCCGCGGCCTGCGACTTGGCGAACGCGCGGGGGAAGTCGGCGTCGAAGCCCATGACCTCGCCGGTCGAGCGCATCTCCGGGCCGAGGACGGTGTCCACGACCAGGCCCTCGGCGGTGCGGAACCGCTTGAACGGCAGCACGGCCTCCTTGACGGCGATGGGCGCGTCGAGGTCGAGGGTGCCGCCGTCGCCCGCCGGGGGCAGCATGCCCTCGGCGCGGAGGTCGGCGATGGTCGAGCCGACCATGACGCGCGCCGCGGCCTTGGCGAGGCTCACGCCCGTGGCCTTCGAGACGAACGGCACGGTGCGCGAGGCGCGCGGGTTGGCCTCCAGCACGTACAGCACGTCGCTGACCAGCGCGTACTGCACGTTGAGCAGGCCGCGCACGCCGACGCCCTTGGCGATGGCCTCGGTCGAGCGGCGGATGCGCTCGATCTCGTGCTCGCTCAGCGACACCGGCGGCAGCACGCAGGCCGAGTCGCCCGAGTGGATGCCGGCCTCCTCGATGTGCTCCATGACGCCGCCGAGGAACAGCTCCTCGCCGTCGTACAGGGCGTCGACGTCGATCTCGATGCCGTTGTCGAGGAAGCGGTCGATGAGCAGCGGCGCCGAGAGCACGTTGCCGGAGGCGGCGGCCGTCTCGGAGGCCGACGCGATCGCGCGCTCGACGTACGTGGTGAGCTGCTCGCGCGAGTACACGATCTCCATGCCGCGGCCGCCGAGCACGTACGAGGGGCGCACGAGCACCGGGTAGCCGATGCCCTCGGCGACCTCGACGGCCTGGCCCAGCGTGCGGGCGGTGCCGAACGCGGGGGCCGGCAGGCCCGCGTCGACCAGCACCTGACCGAACAGGCCGCGGTCCTCGGCGGCGTCGATCGCCTCCGGGGTGGTGCCGAGGACGGGCAGGCCGGCGTCGGCGAGACGCTGCGCGAGCGACAGCGGCGTCTGGCCGCCGAGCTGCACGATGATGCCCTTGACCGGGCCTGCGGCGAGCTCAGCCTGGTAGACCTCCAGGACGTCCTCGAAGGTCAGCGGCTCGAAGTAGAGGCGGTCGGACGTGTCGTAGTCCGTCGAGACCGTCTCCGGGTTGCAGTTGACCATGACCGTCTCGTACTGCTCGGCGAGCGTCAGGGTCGCGTGGACGCACGAGTAGTCGAACTCGATGCCCTGGCCGATGCGGTTCGGGCCCGAGCCCAGGATGATGACGGCCTCGCGCTCGCGCGGGGCGACCTCGGTCTCCTGGTCGTAGGACGAGTAGTGGTACGGCGTCGTGGCCTTGAACTCGGCGGCGCACGTGTCGACCGTCTTGAAGACGGGGCGCACGCCCAGGGCGTGGCGGATCTCGCGGACCGACTGCTCGCCCGTCGAGCCCATGCCGCGCAGGGCAGCGATCTGGCGGTCCGACAGGCCGTGCCGCTTCGCCTCGCGCAGCACGTCCTCGGTGAGCGTCGGCGACGCGGCGACGTCGTCGGCGATCTCGTTCATGAGCGAGATCTGGTCGAGGAACCACGGGTCGATCTTGGTGGCCTCGAAGACCTGCTCGATCGTGGCGCCCGCGCGCAGCGCCTGCTGCACGCCGACCATGCGGAACTCGGTGGGGCGCTTGATGTCCTCGAGGAGCCGCTCCAGGTCCGCGCCGGCGACCGGGGTGCCGTCCCAGTGGAACTGCACGCCCGCCTTGTCGATGGAGCGCAGCGCCTTGCCGAGCGCCTCGGTGAAGTTGCGGCCCAGCGCCATCGCCTCGCCCACCGACTTCATGGTGGTGGTCAGCGTGTCGTCGGCGGCCGGGAACTTCTCGAACGCGAAGCGCGGCACCTTGACGACGATGTAGTCGAGCGTCGGCTCGAACGACGCGGGCGTGACCTTCGTGATGTCGTTCGGGATCTCGTCGAGCGTGTAGCCGACGGCGAGCTTCGCGGCGATCTTGGCGATCGGGAAGCCGGTGGCCTTCGAGGCGAGCGCAGAGGAGCGCGAGACGCGTGGGTTCATCTCGATGACGATGACGCGGCCGTTGGTCGGGTCGATCGCGAACTGGATGTTGCAGCCGCCCGTGTCGACGCCGACCTCGCGGATGACGGCGATGCCGATGTCGCGCAGCTTCTGGTACTCGCGGTCGGTCAGGGTGAGCGCCGGGGCGACGGTGACGGAGTCGCCCGTGTGAACGCCGACGGGGTCGACGTTCTCGATGGAGCAGACGACCACGACGTTGTCGTGCTTGTCGCGCATGAGCTCGAGCTCGTACTCCTTCCAGCCGAGGATCGACTCCTCCAGGAGCACCTCGGTGGTCGGCGAGTAGTGCAGGCCCTGACCGACGATGCGGCGCAGGTCGGTCTCGTCGTACGCGATGCCCGAGCCGAGGCCGCCCATGGTGAACGACGGGCGCACGACCATCGGGTAGCCGAGGTCGTCGGCCGCCTCGACGGCCGCCTCGACCGTGTGGATGATGTGCGAGCGGGCCGACTCGCCGCCGCACTGGGCGACGACCTCGCGGAAGAGCTCGCGGTCCTCGCCCTTCTGGATGGCGGGGATGTTGGCGCCGATGAGCTCGACGTCGTACTTGGCCAGGACGCCGGCCTCGTCGAGGGCGATGGCCGCGTTAAGCGCGGTCTGGCCGCCGAGCGTCGGCAGGAGGGCGTCGGGGCGCTCCTTGGCGATGATGCTCGTCAGCACCTCGGTCGTGATCGGCTCGACGTAGGTGGCGTCGGCGAACTCCGGGTCGGTCATGATCGTGGCCGGGTTGGAGTTCACGAGGATGACCCGCAGGCCCTCCTCCTTGAGCACGCGGCACGCCTGGGTGCCGGAGTAGTCGAACTCGCAGGCCTGCCCGATGACGATCGGGCCCGAGCCGATGACGAGGACGGACGAGATGTCGGTACGGCGGGGCATCAGGCGTTCTCCTTCTGACCGAGGTCGGCCAGTGCCGACGTCGGGACGTTCACGGGCGCGGAAGTCTGCATGAGCTCGACGAAGCGGTCGAACAGGTAGGCCGAGTCGTGCGGGCCGGCCGCGGCCTCGGGGTGGTACTGCACCGAGAAGGCGGGGATGTCGAGCGCGGTGAGGCCCTCGACGACCTGGTCGTTGAGGCCGACGTGGGACACGATCACGCGCCCGTACTCGCTCTTGTGCGGCGCGTCGCTGATCGTGTCGAGCGGGGCGTCGACGGCGAAGCCGTGGTTGTGCGCGGTGACCTCGACCTTGCCGGTCGTGCGGTCGAGCACGGGCTGGTTGATGCCGCGGTGGCCGTAGCCGAGCTTGTACGTGCCGTACCCGAGGGCGCGGCCGAAGAGCTGGTTGCCGAAGCAGATGCCGAAGAACGGGATGCGGGCGTCGAGCACCTGGCGCAGCACCTCGACCTCGTGGGTCGCGGCGCCGGGGTCGCCGGGGCCGTTGGAGAAGAACACGCCGCGGGCGCCGTCGGCGGGCAGGAGCGCCGCGATCTGCTCGAACGTGTACGACTGCGGGACGACGTGCATGCGCACGCCGCGCTCGGCGAGCCGCTCGGGCGTCATGGACTTGATGCCCAGGTCGAGCCCGACGACGGTGGCGACGGGCTCCTTGCCGGCGAACTCCCCGGCGGGCTCCACCGTGTAGGGCTGGTCGGTGGTGACCTCGCGGGCCAGGTCGGCGCCGGCCATGAGCGGGGCGGCCTGGACGCGGGCCACGAGCTCGTCGACGGGCACGGCGTGGCCGGCCGCGTCGAGCAGGTCCGCGCCGGAGAAGATGCCGGCGCGCATGACGCCGCGCTCACGCAGGTGGCGGGTCAAGAAGCGGGTGTCGACGTCGGAGATGCCGACGACGCCCTGCGCCTCGAGGTCCGCGTCGAGCGAGCGGTTCGCGCGCCAGTTCGACACGCGGCGGGCGGGGTCGCGGACCACCCAGCCGGCCACCCAGATGCGCTCGGACTCGGTGTCCTCGCCGTTCACGCCGGTGTTGCCGATGTGCGGGGCGGTCATGACGACGATCTGGCGGTGGAACGACGGGTCGGTCAGCGTCTCCTGGTAGCCGGTCATTCCGGTGGCGAAGACGATCTCACCCAGCGTGGTGCCGCGGGCGCCGTAGGCACGGCCGCGGACGACGGTCCCGTCCTCCAGCACGAGCGCTGCCTTGTCGGTCACGGTCACAGGTTCTCCTTGGGCGATTCGGCGGTGGGCGATTCGGCGGTGGGCGGTTCGGCGGCGGGCGGTTCGGCGATGGACGACGTGGCGATCAGGTGTCGCACGGCGTCGACGATGCGGGAACGGTCTTCGGGGTAGCGGGTGCGCAGCCCGGTGTCGAGCTGCAGCGCGCGGACGCGCCCGTCGGACGGGGCGAGCCAGGTGAGCACGACGAGGCCGTCGGCCCCGACGTACTTGCCCGCCATGCCGGGGGCGAGCCCGGCGCTACGCAGGGCGCTGGTGGGCAGGAACACGGTGGTGGCGCCGGTGCGCTCGACGAGCACGCCGCCGTCGTGCACGGTCACGCGGGCGGCCGCGCGGTCGCCCAGGCCGTGCGCGCCGACGCGGGCGAGCCAGTCGCCCGCGAGCGTCGTCGAGACGTAGGTGGCCTCGACCGGGCCGAGGCGGGCGGGCCCGAGCCCGGCGAGGTCCGCCGGCGCGGCGGGCGGCGTCGGGACGAGCTGCCCGGTGCGCTGCGCGACCTTGCGGCGGCCCGTGAGGACCACGAGGAGCAGCAGGACGCCGATGACGACCCAGATGCCGATCGCGACGGGGGTGGGCAGGTTCACGCGGCCACCACCGGGGTGCCGTCGAGCACGGTCGCGCGGCCGCGCAGGAACGTGGCGACGACGCGGCCGGGCAGCGTCCGCCCGCGGAACGGCGTGTTGACCGAGGCGGTCTGCTGTGCGGCGCCGTCGACGACGCGCGTCGCGGCGGGGTCCACCAGCACGAGGTTGGCGGGCTCGCCGACGGCGATGGGCCGGCCGTGCTGGTCGTCGACGCGGCCGATACGGGCCGGGTTCGTGGACAGGACGCGGGCGACGTCGGCCCACGTGAGGCGGCCCGTGTCGACCATGGCCTCCTGGACGACCGACAAGGCCGTCTCCAGGCCGGTCATGCCGAACGCGGCCGACGCCCACTCGCAGTCCTTGTCCTCGACCGGGTGCGGGGCGTGGTCGGTCGCGACGATGTCGATCGTGCCGTCGGCGAGGCCCTCGCGGACCGCCTCGACGTCGTCGGCCGTGCGCAGCGGCGGGTTGACCTTGAACGTCGGGTCGTACCCGCGGGCGAGCTCGTCGGTCAGCGCGAGGTGGTGCGGCGTGACCTCGGCGGTCACGGCGATGCCGCGCGCCTTGGCCCAGCGCACGATCTCGACCGAGCCGCGCGTGGACAGGTGGCACACGTGCAGGCGCGAGCCGACGTGCTCGGCCAGCAGCACGTCGCGGGCGATGATCGCCTCCTCGGCGACGGCCGGCCAGCCGGCCAGGCCGATCTCGGCGGAGACGACGCCCTCGTGCATCTGGGCGCCCTCGGTCAGGCGCGGCTCCTGCGCGTGCTGGGCGACGACGCCGTCGAACGCCTTGACGTACTCCAGCGCGCGGCGCATGAGCACCGGGTCGTGGACGCACTTGCCGTCGTCGGAGAAGACGCGCACGCGCGCCTTGGAGTCGGCCATCGCGCCGAGCTCGGCGAGGTGGTCCCCCGCGAGGCCCACGGTCACGGCGCCCACGGGGTGCACGTCGACCCAGCCGGCCTCCTGGCCCAGGCGCCAGACCTGCTCGACGACGCCGGCGGTGTCGGCGACGGGCGACGTGTTCGCCATGGCGTGGACGGCCGTGAAGCCGCCCGCGGCGGCCGCGCGGGTACCGGACTCGACGGTCTCGGCGTCCTCGCGGCCCGGCTCGCGCAGGTGCGTGTGCAGGTCCACCAGGCCCGGCAGCAGCACGTGGCCGGTGGCGTCGAGGACGACGGCGCCCTCGGGGGCCGGCGCGTCGGCACCGACCGCGGCGATCACGCCGTCGGCGAGGACGACGTCGGTGGCGTCGCCACCGAGCGGACGGACGTTCTTGAGCACGTACGCGGGCATCAGATCGAGGTCCCTTCGGCCGAGGAGCCCCCGGCGAGCAGCAGGTACAGGGCGGCCATGCGCACGGCGACACCGTTCGCGACCTGCTCGACGATCACGGAGCGGGGCGAGTCGGCGGCCTGCGCGGAGATCTCCAGCCCGCGGTTCATCGGGCCGGGGTGCATGACGATGGCGTGCTCGGGCAGCATCGCGAGACGACGCTGGTCGAGCCCGTAGCGGCGGGTGTACTCGAGCGGGCTCGGGAAGAACCCGCCCGCCCCGCCCGACATCCGCTCGCGCTGCACGCGCAGCATCATGACGGCGTCGGGCTGCCAGTCCCGCAGCGTGTCGTCGAGGCTGTACGACGTCGCGCACGGCCAGCTCTCGACGCCCACGGGCAGCAGCGTCGGCGGGGACACGAGCGTGACCTCGGCGCCCAGCGTGCGCAGCAGGTTGACGTTGGAGCGCGCGACGCGCGAGTGCAGCACGTCGCCGACGATCGCGACCTTGAGACCCTTGAGGTCGCGGCCGACGCCCTCGTCCGGCACCAGGTGGCGGCGGATCGTGAACGCGTCCAGGAGCGACTGCGTGGGGTGCTGGTGCGTGCCGTCGCCCGCGTTGAGCACCGCGACGGGGTTGCCGACGCTGCCGAGCCAGCCCGAGTGGGCTAGCTGGTGCGGTGCGCCCGACGCCCAGTGCCGCACGACGACGGCGTCCGCGCCCATGGCGTGCAGCGTCAGTGCGGTGTCCTTGAGCGACTCGCCCTTGGACACGCTCGAGCCCTTGGCCGAGAAGTTGATGACGTCCGCGCTCAGGCGCTTGGCCGCCGTCTCGAACGAGATGCGCGTGCGCGTGGAGTCCTCGAAGAACAGGTTGACCACGGTGCGCCCGCGCAGCGTCGGGAGCTTCTTGATCTCGCGCGACTGCGTGGCCGCCATCTGTGCGGCCGTGTCGAGCAGCAGGATCGCCTCGTCGACGCTCAGGTCCGCGGCGGAGAGCAGGTGCTTCACTTCGCCTCCCCCACGTTCTCGGTGGCCTCACGGCCGCTGATGACGACGGCGTCCACGCCGTCGATCTCGGCGAGCCGCACCTGGACGCGCTCGGTCGTCGACGTGGGCAGGTTCTTGCCCACGAAGTCGGGCCGGATGGGCAGCTCGCGGTGCCCACGGTCCACGAGGCACGCCAGGCGCACCGCGCGCGGGCGTCCCAGGTCGCTGATGGCGTCGAGCGCGGCCCGGATGGTGCGGCCCGAGAACAGGACGTCGTCGACCAGGACGACGGTCTTGCCGTCGATGCCGCCCGCGGGCAGGCGCGTCACGCCGACGGCCCGGGTGGGGTTGCGGTGCAGGTCGTCGCGGTACATCGTCACGTCCAGCTCGCCCAGCGCGGCGGCCGGGTCGAACGCGGGGTCGATGGCGGCGAGGCGCTCCGCGAGGCGGTGCGCGAGCGGGACGCCGCGGGTGGGGATGCCCAGCAGGACGACGTCGGCGGCTCCCTTGGAGCGCTCGACGACCTCGTGGGCGATGCGGGTCAGCGCCCGCGAGACGTCCTCGGCACCGAGGACGGTCGTGTCTGATGGCAGGCCGAGGCTCACCGGACCTCCTTCTCCGCCTCACAGGACGGGGTTAAAGGGTGTCGTACGGGGGGATCGTGCGCAGCCAGGGTATCGGAGCAGACACGAGCGCCCGCACACCTTTCCGGTGTGCGGGCGCGATCTGTGTCACAGCGTCCGTCAGATCAGGAGCGTCGGCTTGAGCTCCACGATGCGGCCGAGCAGGCCGTTGACGAACGCGGGCGAGTCGTCGGTGGACAGCTGGGAGGCCAGGTCCACCGCCTCGTCGATGGCGACGGCGTCGGGGACGTCCGCGTTGAAGAGGATCTCCCAGGTGCCGATGCGCAGCAAGGCGCGGTCGACGGCCGGCATGCGCTCGATCGTCCAGCCGTTCGAGTACGTCTCGAGCAGCTCGTCGATACGCTCGCGGTGCGCCACGACGCCCTCGACGACGTCGGCCGCGTACTGCGGCACGGGAGACTCGGTCAGCGGCTTCTCGATGCGGTCGCGCAGCAGGCGAACCGGGTCGAACCCGCGCTGCTCGGCCTCGAAGAGGATGTCCGCGGCGCGCTTGCGCGCCTTGGTGCGTGCACCCATCCGGATCAGTCGTTCACGCGGCCGAGGTACGACCCGTCACGCGTGTCGACCTTGACCTTGACGCCGGCCTCCATGAAGAGCGGCACCTGGATCTCGCGGCCCGTCTCCAGCGTGGCCGGCTTGGTGCCACCCGTGGAGCGGTCGCCCTGCAGGCCCGGCTCGGTGTGCGTGATCTCCAGGACGACGGAGGCGGGGAGCTCGACGTAGAGCGGGGTGCCCTCGTTCATCGCGATCATGACCGACATGCCCTCGAGCATGAAGTCCTTCGCGTCACCGACGACGGCAGCCGGGATGTGGAACTGCTCCCACGTGTCGGTGTCCATGAAGATGAAGTCCTCGCCGTCCATGTACGAGAACTGGTAGTCGCGACGGTCCACGTTGGCGGTCTCGATCTTGATGCCCGCGTTGAAGGTCTTGTCGACGGTCTTGCCCGACACGACGTTCTTCATCTTGGTGCGGACGAACGCGCCACCCTTGCCCGGCTTGACGTGCTGGAACTCGATGATCGTCCAGAGCTGGCCGTCGATCCGCAGGACGGTGCCGTTCTTGATGTCGTTGGTGGTAGCCACGTTCTTCAGTCTTCCCTACGTCGTTCGGGGGCAGTATGGGGCGCGCGTGAAGCAGCAAGGGCGCGAAGAGCCCGAGCAAGTCTAGCGGCTCAGCCGATCCCCGCCACGATCAGATGGATCACAGCGCGTCCGGCCAGGCCGCACGCGCCCGCCCACGACACCGACGCGAGCGTCCCGACGACGAACCGCTCGCGCGCCGACGGGCGCTCGCGCAGCTCGTACACGCGCCCCAGGCCCTTGATCGCGACGACGACGGCGAGCCCCTCCGGGTACCCCGCCAGGAGGCTGAGCGTGATGCCCAGCCGCTCCAGCAGGCCGATCCAGACGGACCCCGCCAGCGTGCGCGCGGCCGCCGCCTCGGCGTCGATGTCCCCCTCGGTGCGCCGCAGCACCCACGGGACCAGGACGGCACCCACGCCCACCGACAGCGCGAGCGCACCGACCCAGACGCCGGCGCTCGCGAACAGCTCCCCCACGGTCATGCTGGTGACGCTAGCGGCGGCCGCCGACGCCCCGCCGGCGCCCCGCCGTGCGCGGCGCGGCCGTGCGCTGCTGACCCGGCCCCGGCCGCCCTGCGCCAGGTCAGCGGGCGATCGTCGCCAGGAGGCGCGCCGCGACGGGACGCACCGCCGCCTCCTCGCCCGCCAGGGCGGCCCGCAGCCGCTGGCTGACGGCCTGCACCGTGACGCCCAGCGCGGCGGCGGCGGCCTTCTGCGAGCCGGTGCGCGCGACGGCGTCCACGGCCTCCCAGCCGGGGTCGGTGCGCCGGGCGGCCAGGGCGGCGGTCATGCGCAGCAGGGCCTCGACCTCGGCGGCAGCCGCCGCGTCGTCCGCGCCGACGGCGATCCCCCCGGCGCCGGGCCCGGCGGCCCCGCGCCGCTTGGCGCGCTCGACGGCACGGCGCGCGTGCACGAAGGCTCGGCCGGACGCCGCCCGCGACACCGCCGGCAGCGGCTCGACGACCGGCCCGACCCCGATGCCCACCGACCAGCCTCCGCCGCGCGCGAGCGCGAGCGCGAGGTCCACGGCCAGGGCCGCGCCCTCCGGGGTGCCGTCGAGCAGGCCCTGGAGCTCGTCGCCGACGGTCCGGTCGAAGGGCAGGACGACACCGTCGCGTCCGGCGGACAGGCGCGCCACGAGCCCGAGCGCCTCGGGCACCCGATCGGTGGTGTGGGTGCTGTCGCGCTGGTCGGCGGTGAGGACGATCACGCTGCCAGGCTGCACCCTCGAATCGACAGGGTCAAGGTAGCCGCTTGGAAAGTCTGGGCCTCAGCGTCAGCCCTGGAGGGGCAGCAGCTCCCGCAGCGACGCGATGGCGCGGACGGCGCCCGGGCACGGCCGGCCGCCGTCGAAGTAGATCGCGTCGACGCCGGCCGCCACGGCCGCCGCCACGTCGATCGGCCGGTCGCCGACCGCGACCACGTCGGTCAGGTCGTACCTCTCGACGAGGTACCGCATCGACGACGGGTCGGGCTTGCGGGGGAACCCGTCGTCGGCGGTGACGACCGCCGTGAAGAGCGCGTCGATGCCGGTCTCCTCGAGCAGGTGCAGCACCTGCCGGTCGCGGTGCGACACCAGGAAGTTGCGGCCCCCCGCATCGACGACGCCGGCCAGCACCTCGGGAGCGCCGTCGAACAGCACGGGGGTGGCGAGCTCGCCGGCCTCCGCGCTCTTGTACTCGGCGAGGAAGCCGGGCACGTGCGCGGCGAACGTCTCGACCGCGTGCGCGGTCGACACGCGCAGCGCGCGGTAGACCTCGTCGCGCGTCGCGGCGATGCCCTCCTCCGCGAGCGTGTCGACGAACGCCGTCGTCGAGCTCGCGTAGCTGTCGAGCAGCGTGCCGCCGAGGTCCCAGATGTAGTCGCGGTAGGTCATCGCGGGTGTCCCGGGCCGGATCCGGCTGCGCGGCCGCCGTCGCCGCTACGCGAGCCGGGCCGCGATCGCATCGAGGGCCAGGCGGTAGGACCCGAACCCGAAGCCGGCGATCGTGCCGGTGGCCACGCCCGAGACCACCGAGTAGTGCCGGAACGACTCGCGGGTGTGCGGGTTGGACAGGTGCACCTCGACGAGCAGCAGCCCGGACGTGGTGACCTGAGCGGCGGCGTCGCGCAGCGCGTAGCTGTAGTGCGTGAACGCCGCCGGGTTGAGCACGACGTGGGAGCGGGTGTCCACGGCCTCGTGCAGCCAGCTCACGATCTGCGACTCGTCGTCGGTCTGCCGGGCGTCGACGTCGAGGCCGAGCTCGCTCCCCCACCCGCCCGCGGCGGCCACGAGGTCGTCGAGCGTGTCGGCGCCGTAGATCTCGGGCTCGCGCACGCCGAGCCTGCCGAGGTTGGGTCCGTTGAGCACGAGTACGCGGGTCACGGGCGCCAGGCTAGCCCCCCGGACCCCGGGCCGGACGCCCACTCGGCGCTGGCGCCGAGGTGGTGCGGCGTGTCAGCGCCCGCCCGGGCGAGATGTCGACGCTTGGCACACTATTTCTGCCGAGCGTCGATCTCTCCGGCACGCGCGGTCACGATGGCGTCGACGACGTCGTCGGGCAGAGGCTTGCCCGGCTGGAAGGACACCGAGCCCTTGGTGGTGCGGAACCCGGTCAGCCGGTCAGCCAGCCCTTCGAGCACCGCCGGGCTGAACGGGTACAGCCCCAGGTGCTGCTTCGTCACCATGACCGAGAGCAGCGGGCTCCCCCGGTAGCGGAGCGCCGGCATGCCGTAGCTGCGGCCCTCCTCGACGTCGGGCACCAGGGCGCGGGCCCGGTCCAGGACGCGCGCGACGGCGTCCTGCTCAGGTCCGTCGAGCGTGGCCACGTACTCCGTGACATCTCCCATGCGGCCATGGTGCGCCGGAGGGGTGGGCGCCGCAGCGCGTGCGGCGGCGCCCACCCCTCCTCGACGCGTCGTCGTCAGGCGGCGGGAGCCTGCTCCTGCTCACCGCGGAGCGTCAGGAACAGCACCAGGCCCACCAGGATGACCAGGAGGATGCCGAGCGTGCCCCAGATGGTGTGGCCCGTGATCGTGATGAACAGCGTCCACATGGCCGGGGCCATGAACGACGCCGCCTTGCCCGTGGTCGCGTAGAGCGCGAACATCTCGGACTCGTGGCCGGCCGGGATCTGGCGGGCCAGGTAGGAGCGCGACGCCGACTGCGCCGGTCCGACCGTGCAGCACAGCAGCAGGCCGCCGATCCAGAACACGATCGGGCCCAGCGAGTGCAGCGCCACGATCAGCAGGCCCGTGACGACGAGGATCGACAGGGCGCCGATGATCACGCGGCGGGCACCGAGACGGTCGTCGAGGCGGCCGACGGCGATCGTCGAGATGCCGGCGACGAGGTTGGCGGCGATGCCGAAGACGAGCACCTCGAGGCCCGAGAAGCCGAAGGCTGCCGAGGCGATGATGGCGCCGAACGTGAACACGCCGCTCAGGCCGTCACGGAACACGGCCGAGGACACCATGAACCAGAACGTGGTGCGCGAGGTGCGGAACAGGTTCTGGACGGTGCGGAACAGGCCGACGTAGGCCTGGAAGAAGCCGAGACGCGGCCGCGTCTCGACGACGACCTCGGGCACGTTCTTGAAGAGCGGCCAGCCGAACACCACGCCCCAGACGACGCCGGCGACGGCGATCCAGCGGTAGGTCATGCCGTTCGCGGCGTCGAGCGGGGCGAGATCGGTCAGGTCGCCGACGGCGATGAGGATGAGCGCGAGCACACCGCCCGAGTAGCCGAGGCCCCACCCGAGGCCCGACACGCGCCCGATCGTCGTGGGCGTGGCCACCGAGACGATCATCGCGTTGTAGTTGGTCTCGGAGACCTGGTTGAGCACCGCGCCCAGCGCGATGAGGCCGGCGCCGAGCCAGAAGAACGACGGGTCGGCCTCGACGAACCAGAGCGCCGCCATCGAGCCCAGCAGGGCCAGGGTGGACCAGAAGAGCCACGTCTTGCGGCGGCCCGACGAGTCGGCCCACTGCCCGAGGATCGGCGCGACGAGGGCGATCACGACGCCGCCGATCGTCGTCGCGAGGCCCAGGCCCGAGGAGAGCTGCGCGATCGCCGCGTCCATGCCCTGCGCCTCCACGACGGCAGGGTCGACGAACGTCTCCGAGACCAGGTACATGGCCGTGAACACGAACGTGAGGATCACTGTGTTGAACGGCTGCATCGCCCAGTCGAAGGCCGCCCAGGACCACACCTTCCTGGGGGCCACCGGGCCGCCCCTCTGGAGCTCCAGGCCGGTGACCGGCCTGACCGGGGCGGCGTTCTCGGTGGCCGACGACGACCCCGTCGCGGGCGAGGGTTCACTCATGGGCGTCATGATGCCCGAAGCGGATGAACGGAAGAAGGCCTGGGCGCGTCGAGGTGCTCCACGCCGATCTCCACGACGTCGCGCACGCCCGCGAGCGCCATGGTGAGGTCGAGCTCGGCGAGCACGTTCTCGACGACGGTGCGCACGCCGGTCTGCCCGGCGAGGGCGAGGCCGTAGACCCAGGGGCGGCCGAGCAGGACGGCGTCGGCGCCGAGGGCGAGGGCGACGAAGACGTCGGCGCCGGTGCGGATGCCGGAGTCGAAGAGGACGGGTGCCGTGCCGTCGACGGCGGCGACGACGCCGGGCAGGGCGTCGAGGGAGGCGACGGCGTTGTCGACCTGGCGGCCGCCGTGGTTGGAGACGACGACGCCGTCGGCGCCGTGGTCGAGGGCGCGGCGGGCGTCGTCGGGGTGCTGGACGCCCTTGACGACGATCGGGAGGCGGGTGCGCTCGCGCAGGCGGGCGAGGTCGGGCCAGGTGAGGGTGCTGCGGGAGAAGACGTCGAGGAAGGTCTCGACGTCGGCGCGGGTGGCGCCGTGGCGGCGCATGGTCAGGAGGGCGCGGACGGCGGCGAGCGTAGGGCGCTGGGCGGCGGCGGGGTCGGCGGGGGCGGCGGCGCGGGTGGCGGCGAGCCGCTGGAAGGCGGGGTCGGAGGTGTACTGGGCGATGCCCTCGCCGTGGGCGAAGGGCAGGTAGCCGAGGTCGAGGTCGCGGGGGCGCCAGCCGAGCACGTGGGTGTCGAGGGTGACGACGAGGGCGTCGGCGCCGGCGGCCTCGGCGCGGGCGACGAAGGAGGCGGCGACGTCGTCGTCGCGGGACCAGTAGAGCTGGAACCAGCGGGGGCTGTCGCCGAGGGTGGCGGCGGTGTCCTCCAGGGGGGTGGATGCCTGGGAGGAGATGACGACGGGGAGGCCGAGGTCGCGGGCGGCGCGGGCGACGGCGGGCTCGGCGCGGTCGGGGCGGCCGCCGACGGCGAGCTCGAGCGCGCCGACGGGTGCGAGGAGCACGGGGGCGGGCAGCGTCCGCCCGAGGACGGTGGTGGCGAGGGAGCGTTGCTCGACGTCGACCATGAGGCGCGGGACGACGCGGTACCGGCCGAAGGCCTCCCGGTTGGCGGCGAGGGTGCGCTCGGCGCCCGCTCCCCCGCCGATGTAGGCCCACCCGCGGGCGCCCATGCGGCGGCGGGCGGCGGCCTCGAGGGCGTCGGGGGCGGTGGGGACGGGGGGCCGGCGCCCGTACACGCCGGCGCGGTAGATGGCGCTCTGGACCGTGCGGCCGACGTCGCTTCGCTGCGTCACGGCGTGATGCTCCCACACCTGCGGCTTACGATCCGGTCGTGCCTGAGACTGCGCCCCCGACCGATGGCCTCGCGTGGCTTCCTGACGCCCTGCTGGGCGACCCGTTCGAGCGGGCCCCGCTGGGCGAGGCGACGCTGGTGCGGCGGCGCCCCGGGGACGCGGCGGCCGTGCCGCGTGGGGTGGTGCTGCACGTGCACGGGTACAACGACTACTTCTTCCAGGCGCACCTGGCGGAGGCGTTCGCGGACGCGGGGTACCTGTTCTACGCGGTCGACCTGCGGGCGGCGGGGCGGTCGCTGCGCCCGGACCAGGTGCCGCACTACGTGACGGACCTGCGCGAGCAGGCGTCCGACGTCGGGCGGGCGGCGCACGCGCTGCGCACGGCCCACCCCGGCCTGCCGCTCGTGGTGCACGCGCACTCGACGGGCGGGCTGACGGCGTCGCTGTGGGCGCACTCCGTCCGGCACGCGACGGGGGCGGGTGCGGGGCCGGACGCGCTCGTGCTGGACTCCCCGTTCCTGGAGCTGCCCGGGTCGGCGTTCGCGAAGGCGGTCGGGACGCCGCTGCTGGACCGGGTGGGCCCCCTGCGGCCGCTCACGAGGCTGTCGCACAGCCCGTCGTGGTACGCGACGGCGCTGGCCCGGGACTGGGACTTCGACTCCACGCTGAAGCGGCCGGACGGGCTGCCCGCGCGGGCGGGCTGGCTGCGGGCGGTGCGGCGCGCGCAGGCGCGCGTGGCGCGCGGGCTGGCGATCGCGTGCCCGGTGCTCGTGGCGGTGTCGGCGGCCTCCAGCGTCGACGGGCCGGACAACCCGCTGGTCTCCTCGACGGACACGGTGCTCGACGTCGACCTGATCACGGCGCGCGCTCCCCGCCTGGGCCGCCGTGTGACGGTGGAGCGGTTCGAGGGCGGCGTGCACGACCTGTCCCTGTCCGCGGAGGGGCCGCGCAAGGCGTATCTCGCGTCGGTGCTGGCGTGGCTCGGTACGGTGCTCCCGTGACGCACCCCTACTTCGACACGGCGCTGCCCGACGGGCGGCGCGGCGTCGCCGCGCTGGCCCACCGCGGGTTCGCCCGCCCCGGCGGCGTCGACTCGGGCCTGGAGAACTCGCTGGCCGCGTTCGGCGCCGCCGTCGCGCTCGGGTTCCGGTACGTGGAGACCGACGCGCACGGCACGGCCGACGGGGTCGCCGTCGCGCTGCACGACGAGTCGCTCGACCGCACCACCGACGCTCACGGGCTCGTGGCCGAGCTGCCGTGGTCGGTCGTGAAGCGGGCGCACATCGGCGGCGTCGAGCCCGTGCCCGCGCTCGAGGACGTGCTGGGCACGTGGCCAGGGCTGTTCGTCAACATCGACGTCAAGGCGGAGTCCGGCGTCGGGCCCGTCGCCCGCGCCATCGAACGGACCGCCGCGCACGACCGCGTGTGCGTCACCTCGTTCTCGACGCGGCGCCGCAAGGCGACGCTCGCGAAGCTGTCCCGCCCGGTCGCGACGAGCGCCGGGACGTCCGAGGTGATCGGCTTCCTCACCGGGGCGCGCCTGCGCGTGCCCGTGCTGGCCGCCCGCGCGCTGCGCGACGTGGACGCGCTCCAGGTGCCCGTCGCCGAGAAGGCCGGGCCGGTGCGCGTGACCGTCGTCGACGCCGCGACCGTCGCCGCGGCCCACGCCGCCGGGCGCCAGGTGCACGTGTGGACGCCCAACACCAGAGCGGAGATGGAGCGCCTCGTCGACCTGGGCGTCGACGGCATCGTCACGGACCGGGCGGACCTCCTCAAGGACGTCCTCGTCGAGCGCGGGCTCTGGGCCGGGTAGCGCCCCGCGGCGCGCCCGCGCCGCCTACTCTCGGACGGTGACCGTCGAGCGAACGCGCAGCCGCG